>NZ_JACBOT010000042.1 GCF_021532275.1 Brevibacterium sp. UCMA 11754 | reverse complement strand
CATCATGGGTGTGGCGACGGCCTGGTCCAAGAGTTTCAGTTCGGTATGGCTTGGAGTGAGTATTCCCGTTTTGTCGGGGACGTCTTCGGTGCGCCGCTGGCGCTGGAGGCCCTGCTCGCGTTCTTCCTGGAGTCGACATTCCTCGGACTCTGGATCTTCGGCTGGGGCAGACTCCCTCGTGCTGTCCATCTGGGCAGCCTCTGGTGCGCGGTCATCGGGTCATGGATCTCCGCCTACTTCATCATCGTCGCCAACTCGTGGATGCAGCATCCGGTCGGCGTCGAGATGGTCGACGGCAGGCCGGTGATGACCGATGTCTGGGCAGTGCTGACGAACAACACGGCGATCGCCGCCTACACGCACGCGCTGTGCGGGGCGCTGGCTGTCGGCGGCAGCTTCCTGCTCGGAATCTCCTGGTATCACCTGTACCGCCGGCGCAAGGACGGCATTGACACCATCGGATCCGACGGAAAGGTCGTCGTCGGCTCCGCTCCCGACGTGCCCGGACGAGATGCCATCGACCACCAGGTCTGGATCCGTTCTCTGCGCATCGGCGCGGTCGTCGGCATCGTCGCCTTCGCCGGTGTAGCGATCACCGGCGACATCCAGTCAAAGCTCATGTTCGAACAACAGCCCATGAAGATGGCCTCCGCTGAAGCCGCCTGCCACGATGGAACAGAGTTCTCGGTGCTCACGATCGGAGACCCCTCCTCGAACGACTGTGACGGCGTTGAGAACGTGTTCGAGATCCCCGGTCTGCTGTCCTTCCTCGCCAATGGCGACTTCAACACCCCGGTCCACGGTGTGACGACTCTGCTTCCTGACTACCAGGAGAAGTACGGCACCCATCTGCCCGAGGATGAACGCTACGGCCAGCATTCCGGCGAGAAGATCGACTACCAGCCCATCATGATCGTCACCTACTGGGGCTTTCGTCTCATGATCGGATTCGGCATGATCGCAGCGGGAGTCAGCGCTCTGGCACTGTGGCTGACGCGCAAGGGCACCGTCCCCGCCTCGGCCTGGCTGATGCGCGGGGCCCTCGTGTCCATCACAGCACCCTTCATCGCGAACTCCGCCGGCTGGATCTTCACGGAGATGGGACGTCAGCCGTTCGTGGTCGCGCCGAATCCCGCACGACAGGACGCTGTGTACATGTTCACCCAGGCAGCGCTGTCACCCCAACTCACGCCGGCGATGCTGCTGTTCTCCTTGATCAGCCTCAGCCTTGTCTACGGCATTCTCATGGTTGTCGAACTGCGGCTGCTCATCGTCTACATCAGGGGAGGGGTGGCCTCGGCGATGCCTGAGGTCACGAAGACCAACCACACCCCGCGGATCACGAACGACGAAGACGACGTCCTGTCGTTCGCGTACTGAGGAGAAGACACGATGGAAATTCTCGCCACGATCTGGTTCGTCCTCATCATCGTCCTGTGGACGGGGGTACCTGTTCCTCGACGGGTTCGACCTCGGCGTAGGCATGCTGATGCCGGTGCTGAGCCGTACCGAACGGCAGAAGCGGGTGCTGCTCAACACGATCGGGCCGACATGGGATGGCAATGAAGTGTGGCTGGTCACCGCGGCCGGGGCCACGTTCGCAGCCTTCCCACATTGGTATGCCTCCCTGTTCAGCGCCCTCTACATACCGCTGACGCTGTGCCTGCTGGCATTGATCTTCCGCGCCGTCGCCATCGAATATCGCGGCAAGGGACACAGTCAGGCGTGGAAGTCCTTCTGGACCTGGGCGATGGCCGTGGGGTCGGCTGGAATCGCGTTCTTCATCGGTGCCATGCTCGCCATCACCTCCAGCGGGCTGCCGCTGAATGACAACGGTGACATCGTCGGCGGGGCATTCGCCTGGATAGGGTGGCCGGCAGTCTTCGGCGGTTTGGGCGGAGTCGGCTTCGCGCTCGTCCACGGCCTCATCTTCCTCGGTCTGAAGACGCAGGGCGACATCCGAGACAAGTCTCAGCGGGGGGCGCGGAGGATGCTGCTGCCGTGCTCGATCGGCTTCCTCATCTGGTTCGGTCTCTCCATCACCCAGCGCCCATGGCTCATTGCTGTGGTCGTCGCAGCGGTGATCGCGCTGGGAGCGACGTACTTCGCTGTGCGGTCCGGGGCGGAGAAGGCAGCCTTCGCTCTGCACGGGTTCTACCTCGTGCTCGGACTCTTCGCCGTGTTCGCCGGGGCCTATCCCAACGTGCTGCCCTCAACACTGGACTCCGCGAACTCGTTGACAATCGCCTCGGCGTCGTCATCGGACTACACGCTCACGGTGATGCTGGTCGTGACCGTGATCTGCCTGCCGATCATCATCGGCTATCAGATCTTCAGCTATCGCATGTTCCTGGGCCGTATCGCCGAGACCACATCCCCGAAGCCCACCGTGTGCCGGTGGCGATCAGGTCATGAGATCCCCACTGCGGATCCTGCTCGATCTGCCGGGCGGTCAGCGCGGATTCTGCCTCTCCCTGTTCAGCGCCCTGGCTCGGGCCGTGGGCATCGTGCTCATCGCCGAGGCTCTGGTGCGATCAATCATCGGGTCAAGCCCCGTCGCGGTCTGGGCGGTGCTGGGGCTGCTGGGAGCGGCTCTGCGCGGAGCGAGCCTCTGGACGGATCATAGTCTGGGGACGTCTCTGGCTGCTGCGAACAAGCAGCGGCTGAGGTTCTCGATCCTACGATCGCTCCTCGCCGGGCGCGGGCAGCCGCGAATGAACACGGCAGTCACCGTCACACGCGGCATCGACGACCTCGACGACTACTTCACGACCGTAGTGCCGGCGCTGAGCGCCGCAGCGGTGGTGCCGCTGACGCTGCTGATACGGATCGTCTTCACCGATGTCCTCTCAGCGGTCATCATCGCGCTGTGCCTGCCGTTGGTGCCGGTCTTCATGATCCTCATCGGCCGGTTCACGCAGGCTTCGACAGCCGCCAGCACCACAGCACTCGAACGTCTGTCCGACCACCTCGCCGAGCTGGCCGAAGGGCTGCCCGTGCTCATCGGGCTCGGGCGATCCAGGGACCACGCGCACACCCTGCGTGCTTTGGGGGAGAAATACCACAGCGCGAACCTCGCCACGCTGCGTATCGCGTTCCTCTCGAGCCTCGCCCTCGAACTCATCGCCACGATCTCCGTGGCTCTCGTCGCCGTCGTCATCGGGCTGCGCCTCGTCTCTGGAACCATGGACCTGAGCTCCGGACTCTTCGTCCTGCTCCTGGCTCCCGAGTGCTTCACTCCGTTGCGCGAACTCGGCGCCGGATACCACGCCAGCGAGAACGGCCGCGAGGCACAGGATCGTGCCCACGCGCTGATCGCAAGCACCGACAGTGCGACGACGGAAGGGCTCGACGGCGACGATATGTCCGGTGTCGGTGCGGCAGGTTCCACTGCGGCAGGTGCCGGTGCGGCCAGTGATGCAGACACTGGCGCCCGGCACGGCGTCATCTATCCGAACGGAACGACGATCGAGTGGAACGGTGACTTCCCGACCACTCCCGGCATCACTGCGGTTCGAGGAGCCTCGGGCGCAGGAAAGTCGACGATTCTGGCAGCGCTGGCCGGTCATCTGCCGGCACGGGCCAAGACCACGATGAGACCGCGCCGAGTCGCCTTCGTCCCACAGGCTCCACGTATCTTCGGTGCGACGATCGGCGCCGAGCTCGAGGTCTACGGTCTCCCACACTCACAACTTGGGACTGCACTGCGCGGAGCCCGTCTGCCTGAGGACCCGACGATGTCGACATCAGCTCTGAGCCCTGGCCAACTTCGTCGACTCGCCTTCGTCCGGGTGCTCCACCTGGTTGACGGCGACGGGGAGACCCTCGTCCTCGACGAGCCGACTGCTCATCTCGATGATGACAACGCTCAGATCATCATCGACATGATCGCCGAGGCGGCAGTTCGTGTGCGAGTCATCCTGGCCAGCCATGACGACCGGGTCGTCGCACTCGCCGACGACGAGATCATTCCCAGGAAGCCCAGCCCGGGCACGCCCGCAGCAACGTCAGCACGGCCGCGCGCGCAGGAAACTGAATCGGATGCCGATCAGGGCGCAGATCCGGGATCCGATCCGCGCAGTCATGTCCCAGCGGCCTCGCATGCCGACTCAGCCACACTCGACGACCCGGTGGTACGCACCGCCCCAACGAGGCTCACCGAGCCTACGATGCCCGCCGATGCTGTGATGCCGCCGATCCCGCAGCGGCTGGCAGAACACAGAGAGCGGAAGCAGTGGGCGAGGACCACGGCTCGGCACATGAAAGTCGAAGAGCGGCTCTTCGTCGCGGTTCTCGCTCCTGCGGTCGAGTATGCCTCTCTTCACCCCGAACATGATCATTGCTCTGCTCTCATCCTGCGCCTCCAGCCTGGCGGCAATCGCACTGACTGCAGTCTCCGCCTGGCTCATCGTCGAGGCGTCATACCAGCCTCCCATCATGATCCTCATGGTCGCCATCGTCGGCGTGCGGTTCTTCGGACTGAGTCGATCAGTGCTGCTCTATCTCAGTCGGCTCAAACTGCACTCGGCGATCTTCGCATCCTTGGGCAGACTGCGATCTCGTCTTTGGGAGCACTTCGAAGCAGTCGGCATGGGGGATCGGAAGCTGCTGACCTCTGATGCCGCGCTGCGCACCATGGTCTCCGATGCCGATGATGTTCGGGACCTGATTCCCGGACTCTGTTCCCGCCTGTCGCTTCGTCGTTGGTCTTTCTCGCCGTGCTCATCGCGGCCTGGGCGCTCGACCGGCGACGCTGCCGGTGTCCTGGCGCTCGGAGCTTCAACCTGGCGTGGTGCCAGCAGCAGTGATTTGGAGTGAAAGCGGCCTCGCTGGCGAGTCCGAAAGCTCACGCAGCCGGATACTCTCATTCAGTGCCCGAGCCAGGACGGAGAGTATCCGGCTGCGGAGCTTTCGGACTCGGCCAGCGAGGCCGCTTTCACTCCAGATCACTGCTGCTGGCACCACGACCAGGTGTGAGAGCTCCGAGCGCCAGGAACACCGGCAGCGTCGCCGGGTCGAGCGCCCAGGCCGCGATGAGCACGGCGAGAAAGACCAACGACGAAGCGACAGGCGGGAACAGAGTCCGGGGAATCAGGTCCCGAACATCATCGGCATCGGAGACCATGGTGCGCAGCGCGGCATCAGAGGTCAGCAGCTTCCGATCCCCCATGCCGACTGCTTCGAAGTGCTCCCAAAGACGAGATCGCAGTCTGCCCAAGGATGCGAAGATCGCCGAGTGCAGTTTGAGCGACTGAGATAGAGCAGCACTGATCGACTCAGTCCGAAGAACCGCACGCCGACGATGGCGACCATGAGGATCATGATGGGAGGCTGGTATGACGCCTCGACGATGAGCCAGGCGGAGACTGCAGTCAGTGCGATTGCCGCCAGGCTGGAGGCGCAGGATGAGAGCAGAGCAATGATCATGTTCGGGGTGAAGAGAGGCATACTCGACCGCAGGAGCGAGAAACCGGCGACGAAGAGCCGCTCTTCGACTTTCATGTGCCGAGCCGTGGTCCTCGCCCACTGCTTCCGCTCTCTGTGTTCTGCCAGCCGCTGCGGGATCGGCGGGCATCACAGCATCGGCGGGCATCGTAGGCTCGGTGAGCCTCGTTGGGGCGGTGCGTACCACCGGGTCGTCGAGTGTGGCTGAGTCGGCATGCGAGGCCGCTGGGACATGACTGCGCGGATCGGATCCCGGATCTGCGCCTGATCGGCATCCGATTCAGTTTCCTGCGCGCGCGGCCGTGCTGACGTTGCTGCGGGCGTGCCCGGGCTGGGCTTCCTGGGAATGATCTCGTCGTCGGCGAGTGCGACGACCCGGTCGTCATGGCTGGCCAGGATGACTCGCACACGAACTGCCGCCTCGGCGATCATGTCGATGATGATCTGAGCGTTGTCATCATCGAGATGAGCAGTCGGCTCGTCGAGGACGAGGGTCTCCCCGTCGCCGTCAACCAGGTGGAGCACCCGGACGAAGGCGAGTCGACGAAGTTGGCCAGGGCTCAGAGCTGATGTCGACATCGTCGGGTCCTCAGGCAGACGGGCTCCGCGCAGTGCAGTCCCAAGTTGTGAGTGTGGGAGACCGTAGACCTCGAGCTCGGCGCCGATCGTCGCACCGAAGATACGTGGAGCCTGTGGGACGAAGGCGACTCGGCGCGGTCTCATCGTGTGGTCTTGGCCCGTGCCGGCAGATGACCGGCCAGCGCTGCCAGAATCGTCGACTTTCCTGCGCCCGAGGCTCCTCGAACCGCAGTGATGCCGGGAGTGGTCGGGAAGTCACCGTTCCACTCGATCGTCGTTCCGTTCGGATAGATGACGCCGTGCCGGGCGCCAGTGTCTGCATCACTGGCCGCACCGGCACCTGCCGCAGTGGAACCTGCCGCACCGACACCGGACATATCGTCGCCGTCGAGCCCTTCCGTCGTCGCACTGTCGGTGCTTGCGATCAGCGCGTGGGCACGATCCTGTGCCTCGCGGCCGTTCTCGCTGGCGTGGTATCCGGCGCCGAGTTCGCGCAACGGAGTGAAGCACTCGGGAGCCAGGAGCAGGACGAAGAGTCCGGAGCTCAGGTCCATGGTTCCAGAGACGAGGCGCAGCCCGATGACGACGGCGACGAGAGCCACGGAGATCGTGGCGATGAGTTCGAGGGCGAGGCTCGAGAGGAACGCGATACGCAGCGTGGCGAGGTTCGCGCTGTGGTATTTCTCCCCCAAAGCACGCAGGGTGTGCGCGTGGTCCCTGGATCGCCCGAGCCCGATGAGCACGGGCAGCCCTTCGGCCAGCTCGGCGAGGTGGTCGGACAGACGTTCGAGTGCTGTGGTGCTGGCGGCTGTCGAAGCCTGCGTGAACCGGCCGATGAGGATCATGAAGACCGGCACCAACGGCAGGCACAGCGCGATGATGACCGCTGAGAGGACATCGGTGAAGACGATCCGTATCAGCAGCGTCAGCGGCACCACCGCTGCGGCGCTCAGCGCCGGCACTACGGTCGTGAAGTAGTCGTCGAGGTCGTCGATGCCGCGTGTGACGGTGACTGCCGTGTTCATTCGCGGCTGCCCGCGCCCGGCGAGGAGCGATCGTAGGATCGAGAACCTCAGCCGCTGCTTGTTCGCAGCAGCCAGAGACGTCCCCAGACTATGATCCGTCCAGAGGCTCGCTCCGCGCAGAGCCGCTCCCAGCAGCCCCAGCACCGCCCAGACCGCGACGGGGCTTGACCCGATGATTGATCGCACCAGAGCCTCGGCGATGAGCACGATGCCCACGGCCCGAGCCAGGGCGCTGAACAGGGAGAGGCAGAATCCGCGCTGACCGCCCGGCAGATCGAGCAGGATCCGCAGTGGGGATCTCATGACCTGATCGCCACCGGCACACGGTGGGCTTCGGGGATGTGGGTCTCGGCGATACGGCCCAGGAACATGCGATAGCTGAAGATCTGATAGCCGATGATGATCGGCAGGCAGATCACGGTCACGACCAGCATCACCGTGAGCGTGTAGTCCGATGACGACGCCGAGGCGATTGTCAACGAGTTCGCGGAGTCCAGTGTTGAGGGCAGCACGTTGGGATAGGCCCCGGCGAACACGGCGAAGAGTCCGAGCACGAGGTAGAACCCGTGCAGAGCGAAGGCTGCCTTCTCCGCCCCGGACCGCACAGCGAAGTACGTCGCTCCCAGCGCGATCACCGCTGCGACGACCACAGCAATGAGCCATGGGCGCTGGGTGATGGAGAGACCGAACCAGATGAGGAAGCCGATCGAGCACGGCAGCAGCATCCTCCGCGCCCACCGCTGAGACTTGTCTCGGATGTCGCCCTGCGTCTTCAGACCGAGGAAGATGAGGCCGTGGACGAGCGCGAAGCCGACTCCGCCCAAACCGCCGAAGACTGCCGGCCACCCTATCCAGGCGAATGCCCCGCCGACGATGTCACCGTTGTCATTCAGCGGCAGCCCGCTGGAGGTGATGGCGAGCATGGCACCGATGAAGAACGCGATTCCAGCCGACCCCACGGCCATCGCCCAGGTCCAGAAGGACTTCCACGCCTGACTGTGTCCCTTGCCGCGATATTCGATGGCGACGGCGCGGAAGATCAATGCCAGCAGGCACAGCGTCAGCGGTATGTAGAGGGCGCTGAACAGGGAGGCATACCAATGTGGGAAGGCTGCGAACGTGGCCCCGGCCGCGGTGACCAGCCACACTTCATTGCCATCCCATGTCGGCCCGATCGTGTTGAGCAGCACCCGCTTCTGCCGTTCGGTACGGCTCAGCACCGGCATCAGCATGCCTACCCGAGGTCGAACCCGTCGAGGAACAGGTACCCCGTCCACAGGACGATGATGAGGACGAACCAGATCGTGGCGAGAATTTCCATCGTGTCTTCTCCTCAGTACGCGAACGACAGGACGTCGTCTTCGTCGTTCGTGATCCGCGGGGTGTGGTTGGTCTTCGTGACCTCAGGCATCGCCGAGGCCACCCCTCCCCTGATGTAGACGATGAGCAGCCGCAGTTCGACAACCATGAGAATGCCGTAGACAAGGCTGAGGCTGATCAAGGAGAACAGCAGCATCGCCGGCGTGAGTTGGGGTGACAGCGCTGCCTGGGTGAACATGTACACAGCGTCCTGTCGTGCGGGATTCGGCGCGACCACGAACGGCTGACGTCCCATCTCCGTGAAGATCCAGCCGGCGGAGTTCGCGATGAAGGGTGCTGTGATGGACACGAGGGCCCCGCGCATCAGCCAGGCCGAGGCGGGGACGGTGCCCTTGCGCGTCAGCCACAGTGCCAGAGCGCTGACTCCCGCTGCGATCATGCCGAATCCGATCATGAGACGAAAGCCCCAGTAGGTGACGATCATGATGGGCTGGTAGTCGATCTTCTCGCCGGAATGCTGGCCGTAGCGTTCATCCTCGGGCAGATGGGTGCCGTACTTCTCCTGGTAGTCAGGAAAGCAGAGTCGTCACACCGTGGACCGGGGTGTTGAAGTCGCCATTGGCGAGGAAGGACAGCAGACCGGGGATCTCGAACACGTTCTCAACGCCGTCACAGTCGTTCGAGGAGGGGTCTCCGATCGTGAGCACCGAGAACTCTGTTCCATCGTGGCAGGCGGCTTCAGCGGAGGCCATCTTCATGGGCTGTTGTTCGAACATGAGCTTTGACTGGATGTCGCCGGTGATCGCTACACCGGCGAAGGCGACGATGCCGACGACCGCGCCGATGCGCAGAGAACGGATCCAGACCTGGTGGTCGATGGCATCTCGTCCGGGCACGTCGGGAGCGGAGCCGACGACGACCTTTCCGTCGGATCCGATGGTGTCAATGCCGTCCTTGCGCCGGCGGTACAGGTGATACCAGGAGATTCCGAGCAGGAAGCTGCCGCCGACAGCCAGCGCCCCGCACAGCGCGTGCGTGTAGGCGGCGATCGCCGTGTTGTTCGTCAGCACTGCCCAGACATCGGTCATCACCGGCCTGCCGTCGACCATCTCGACGCCGACCGGATGCTGCATCCACGAGTTGGCGACGATGATGAAGTAGGCGGAGATCCATGACCCGATGACCGCGCACCAGAGGCTGCCCAGATGGACAGCACGAGGAGTCTGCCCCAGCCGAAGATCCAGAGTCCGAGGAATGTCGACTCCAGGAAGAACGCGAGCAGGGCTCCAGCGCGCCAGCGGCGCACCGAAGACGTTCCCCGACAAAACGGGAATACTCACTCCAAGCCATACCCGACCTGAAACTCCTTGACCAGGCCGGTCGCCACACCCATGATG
>NZ_JACBOT010000041.1 GCF_021532275.1 Brevibacterium sp. UCMA 11754 | reverse complement strand
CATCATGGGTGTGGCGACCGGCCTGGTCCAAGAGTTTCAGTTCGGTATGGCTTGGAGTGAGTATTCCCGTTTTGTCGGGGACGTCTTCGGTGCGCCGCTGGCGCTGGAGGCCCTGCTCGCGTTCTTCCTGGAGTCGACATTCCTCGGACTCTGGATCTTCGGCTGGGGCAGACTCCCTCGTGCTGTCCATCTGGGCAGCCTCTGGTGCGCGGTCATCGGGTCATGGATCTCCGCCTACTTCATCATCGTCGCCAACTCGTGGATGCAGCATCCGGTCGGCGTCGAGATGGTCGACGGCAGGCCGGTGATGACCGATGTCTGGGCAGTGCTGACGAACAACACGGCGATCGCCGCCTACACGCACGCGCTGTGCGGGGGCGCTGGCTGTCGGCGGCAGCTTCCTGCTCGGAATCTCCTGGTATCACCTGTACCGCCGGCGCAAGGACGGCATTGACACCATCGGATCCGACGGAAAGGTCGTCGTCGGCTCCGCTCCCGACGTGCCCGGACGAGATGCCATCGACCACCAGGTCTGGATCCGTTCTCTGCGCATCGGCGCGGTCGTCGGCATCGTCGCCTTCGCCGGTGTAGCGATCACCGGCGACATCCAGTCAAAGCTCATGTTCGAACAACAGCCCATGAAGATGGCCTCCGCTGAAGCCGCCTGCCACGATGGAACAGAGTTCTCGGTGCTCACGATCGGAGACCCCTCCTCGAACGACTGTGACGGCGTTGAGAACGTGTTCGAGATCCCCGGTCTGCTGTCCTTCCTCGCCAATGGCGACTTCAACACCCGGTCCACGGTGTGACGACTCTGCTTCCTGACTACCAGGAGAAGTACGGCACCCATCTGCCCGAGGATGAACGCTACGGCCAGCATTCCGGCGAGAAGATCGACTACCAGCCCATCATGATCGTCACCTACTGGGGCTTTCGTCTCATGATCGGATTCGGCATGATCGCAGCGGGAGTCAGCGCTCTGGCACTGTGGCTGACGCGCAAGGGCACCGTCCCCGCCTCGGCCTGGCTGATGCGCGGGGCCCTCGTGTCCATCACAGCACCCTTCATCGCGAACTCCGCCGGCTGGATCTTCACGGAGATGGGACGTCAGCCGTTCGTGGTCGCGCCGAATCCCGCACGACAGGACGCTGTGTACATGTTCACCCAGGCAGCGCTGTCACCCCAACTCACGCCGGCGATGCTGCTGTTCTCCTTGATCAGCCTCAGCCTTGTCTACGGCATTCTCATGGTTGTCGAACTGCGGCTGCTCATCGTCTACATCAGGGGAGGGGTGGCCTCGGCGATGCCTGAGGTCACGAAGACCAACCACACCCCGCGGATCACGAACGACGAAGACGACGTCCTGTCGTTCGCGTACTGAGGAGAAGACACGATGGAAATTCTCGCCACGATCTGGTTCGTCCTCATCATCGTCCTGTGGACGGGGTACCTGTTCCTCGACGGGTTCGACCTCGGCGTAGGCATGCTGATGCCGGTGCTGAGCCGTACCGAACGGCAGAAGCGGGTGCTGCTCAACACGATCGGGCCGACATGGGATGGCAATGAAGTGTGGCTGGTCACCGCGGCCGGGGCCACGTTCGCAGCCTTCCCACATTGGTATGCCTCCCTGTTCAGCGCCCTCTACATACCGCTGACGCTGTGCCTGCTGGCATTGATCTTCCGCGCCGTCGCCATCGAATATCGCGGCAAGGGACACAGTCAGGCGTGGAAGTCCTTCTGGACCTGGGCGATGGCCGTGGGGTCGGCTGGAATCGCGTTCTTCATCGGTGCCATGCTCGCCATCACCTCCAGCGGGCTGCCGCTGAATGACAACGGTGACATCGTCGGCGGGGCATTCGCCTGGATAGGGTGGCCGGCAGTCTTCGGCGGTTTGGGCGGAGTCGGCTTCGCGCTCGTCCACGGCCTCATCTTCCTCGGTCTGAAGACGCAGGGCGACATCCGAGACAAGTCTCAGCGGTGGGCGCGGAGGATGCTGCTGCCGTGCTCGATCGGCTTCCTCATCTGGTTCGGTCTCTCCATCACCCAGCGCCCATGGCTCATTGCTGTGGTCGTCGCAGCGGTGATCGCGCTGGGAGCGACGTACTTCGCTGTGCGGTCCGGGGCGGAGAAGGCAGCCTTCGCTCTGCACGGGTTCTACCTCGTGCTCGGACTCTTCGCCGTGTTCGCCGGGGCCTATCCCAACGTGCTGCCCTCAACACTGGACTCCGCGAACTCGTTGACAATCGCCTCGGCGTCGTCATCGGACTACACGCTCACGGTGATGCTGGTCGTGACCGTGATCTGCCTGCCGATCATCATCGGCTATCAGATCTTCAGCTATCGCATGTTCCTGGGCCGTATCGCCGAGACCCACATCCCCGAAGCCCACCGTGTGCCGGTGGCGATCAGGTCATGAGATCCCCACTGCGGATCCTGCTCGATCTGCCGGGCGGTCAGCGCGGATTCTGCCTCTCCCTGTTCAGCGCCCTGGCTCGGGCCGTGGGCATCGTGCTCATCGCCGAGGCTCTGGTGCGATCAATCATCGGGTCAAGCCCCGTCGCGGTCTGGGCGGTGCTGGGGCTGCTGGGAGCGGCTCTGCGCGGAGCGAGCCTCTGGACGGATCATAGTCTGGGGACGTCTCTGGCTGCTGCGAACAAGCAGCGGCTGAGGTTCTCGATCCTACGATCGCTCCTCGCCGGGCGCGGGCAGCCGCGAATGAACACGGCAGTCACCGTCACACGCGGCATCGACGACCTCGACGACTACTTCACGACCGTAGTGCCGGCGCTGAGCGCCGCAGCGGTGGTGCCGCTGACGCTGCTGATACGGATCGTCTTCACCGATGTCCTCTCAGCGGTCATCATCGCGCTGTGCCTGCCGTTGGTGCCGGTCTTCATGATCCTCATCGGCCGGTTCACGCAGGCTTCGACAGCCGCCAGCACCACAGCACTCGAACGTCTGTCCGACCACCTCGCCGAGCTGGCCGAAGGGCTGCCCGTGCTCATCGGGCTCGGGCGATCCAGGGACCACGCGCACACCCTGCGTGCTTTGGGGGAGAAATACCACAGCGCGAACCTCGCCACGCTGCGTATCGCGTTCCTCTCGAGCCTCGCCCTCGAACTCATCGCCACGATCTCCGTGGCTCTCGTCGCCGTCGTCATCGGGCTGCGCCTCGTCTCTGGAACCATGGACCTGAGCTCCGGACTCTTCGTCCTGCTCCTGGCTCCCGAGTGCTTCACTCCGTTGCGCGAACTCGGCGCCGGATACCACGCCAGCGAGAACGGCCGCGAGGCACAGGATCGTGCCCACGCGCTGATCGCAAGCACCGACAGTGCGACGACGGAAGGGCTCGACGGCGACGATATGTCCGGTGTCGGTGCGGCAGGTTCCACTGCGGCAGGTGCCGGTGCGGCCAGTGATGCAGACACTGGCGCCCGGCACGGCGTCATCTATCCGAACGGAACGACGATCGAGTGGAACGGTGACTTCCCGACCACTCCCGGCATCACTGCGGTTCGAGGAGCCTCGGGCGCAGGAAAGTCGACGATTCTGGCAGCGCTGGCCGGTCATCTGCCGGCACGGGCCAAGACCACGATGAGACCGCGCCGAGTCGCCTTCGTCCCACAGGCTCCACGTATCTTCGGTGCGACGATCGGCGCCGAGCTCGAGGTCTACGGTCTCCCACACTCACAACTTGGGACTGCACTGCGCGGAGCCCGTCTGCCTGAGGACCCGACGATGTCGACATCAGCTCTGAAGCCAACTTCGTCCCCGCCTCGGGCGGCTCCACCTGGTTGACGGCGACGGGGGAGTGTTCCTCCTCCACCGACTGCTCATCTCGATGACGACAATGCGCATCTCGACATGATCGCCAAGCGGCAGTTCGTGTGCGAGTCATCCTGGCCAGAGACGAACCGGGTCGTCGCACTCGCCGACGACGAGATCATCCCGCAAGCCCAGCCCGGGCACGCCCGCAGCAACGTCAGCACGGCCGCGCGCGCAGGAAACTGAATCGGATGCCGATCACGCAGATCTCCGATCCGTTGATCCGCCGCAGCTCGCCCCGACGAGCCCACTCGAGCCGACGATGGACCCCCCCCCGAACGTGGCTCACCGAGGCTCCCGATACGATGCCCCCGATGCTGTGATGCCCGCCGATCCCGCAGCGGCTGGCAGAACACAGAGAGCGGAAGCAGTGGGCGAGGACCACGGCTCGGCACATGAAAGTCGAAGAGCGGCTCTTCGTCGCCGGTTCTCTCTCCTGCGGTCGAGTATGCCTCTCTTCACCCCGAACATGATCATTGCTCTGCTCTCATCCTGCGCCTCCAGCCTGGCGGCAATCGCACTGACTGCAGTCTCCGCCTGGCTCATCGTCGAGGCGTCATACCAGCCTCCCATCATGATCCTCATGGTCGCCATCGTCGGCGTGCGGTTCTTCGGACTGAGTCGATCAGTGCTGCTCTATCTCAGTCGGCTCAAACTGCACTCGGCGATCTTCGCATCCTTGGGCAGACTGCGATCTCGTCTTTGGGAGCACTTCGAAGCAGTCGGCATGGGGGATCGGAAGCTGCTGACCTCTGATGCCGCGCTGCGCACCATGGTCTCCGATGCCGATGATGTTCGGGACCTGATTCCCCGGACTCTGTTCCCGCCTGTCGCTTCGTCGTTGGTCTTTCTCGCCGTGCTCATCGCGGCCTGGGCGCTCGACCGGCGACGCTGCCGGTGTTCCTGGCGCTCGGAGCTCTCAACCTGGTCGTGGTGCCAGCAGCAGTGATTGGAGTGAAAGCGGCCTCGCTGGCCGAGTCCGAAAGCTCCGCAGCGGATACTTTGGCATTCAGTGCCCGAGCCAGGACGGAGAGTATCCGGCTGCGGAGCTTTCGGACTCGGCCAGCGAGGCGCTTTCACTCCAGATCACTGCTGCTGGCACCACGACCAGGTTGAGAGCTCCGAGCGCCAGGAACACCGGCAGCGTCGCCGGGTCGAGCGCCCAGGCCGCGATGAGCACGGCGAGAAAGACCAACGACGAAGCGACAGGCGGGAACAGAGTCCGGGGAATCAGGTCCCGAACATCATCGGCATCGGAGACCATGGTGCGCAGCGCGGCATCAGAGGTCAGCAGCTTCCGATCCCCCATGCCGACTGCTTCGAAGTGCTCCCAAAGACGAGATCGCAGTCTGCCCAAGGATGCGAAGATCGCCGAGTGCAGTTTGAGCCGACTGAGATAGAGCAGCACTGATCGACTCAGTCCGAAGAACCGCACGCCGACGATGGCGACCATGAGGATCATGATGGGAGGCTGGTATGACGCCTCGACGATGAGCCAGGCGGAGACTGCAGTCAGTGCGATTGCCGCCAGGCTGGAGGCGCAGGATGAGAGCAGAGCAATGATCATGTTCGGGGTGAAGAGAGGCATACTCGACCGCAGGAGCGAGAACCGGCGACGAAGAGCCGCTCTTCGACTTTCATGTGCCGAGCCGTGGTCCTCGCCCACTGCTTCCGCTCTCTGTGTTCTGCCAGCCGCTGCGGGATCGGCGGGCATCACAGCATCGGCGGGCATCGTAGGCTCGGTGAGCCTCGTTGGGGCGGTGCGTACCACCGGGTCGTCGAGTGTGGCTGAGTCGGCATGCGAGGCCGCTGGGACATGACTGCGCGGATCGGATCCCGGATCTGCGCCTGATCGGCATCCGATTCAGTTTCCTGCGCGCGCGGCCGTGCTGACGTTGCTGCGGGCGTGCCCGGGCTGGGCTTCCTGGGAATGATCTCGTCGTCGGCGAGTGCGACGACCCGGTCGTCATGGCTGGCCAGGATGACTCGCACACGAACTGCCGCCTCGGCGATCATGTCGATGATGATCTGAGCGTTG
Organism: Brevibacterium sp. UCMA 11754; assembly: GCF_021532275.1. Lineage (GTDB taxonomy): Bacteria > Actinomycetota > Actinomycetes > Actinomycetales > Brevibacteriaceae > Brevibacterium. The sequence continues at coordinate 3,865 of NZ_JACBOT010000041.1, read as the reverse complement.
TCATCATCGAGATGAGCAGTCGGCTCGTCGAGGACGAGGGTCTCCCCGTCGCCGTCAACCAGGTGGAGCACCCGGACGAAGGCGAGTCGACGAAGTTGGCCAGGGCTCAGAGCTGATGTCGACATCGTCGGGTCCTCAGGCAGACGGGCTCCGCGCAGTGCAGTCCCAAGTTGTGAGTGTGGGAGACCGTAGACCTCGAGCTCGGCGCCGATCGTCGCACCGAAGATACGTGGAGCCTGTGGGACGAAGGCGACTCGGCGCGGTCTCATCGTGGTCTTGGCCCGTGCCGGCAGATGACCGGCCAGCGCTGCCAGAATCGTCGACTTTCCTGCGCCCGAGGCTCCTCGAACCGCAGTGATGCCGGGAGTGGTCGGGAAGTCACCGTTCCACTCGATCGTCGTTCCGTTCGGATAGATGACGCCGTGCCGGGCGCCAGTGTCTGCATCACTGGCCGCACCGGCACCTGCCGCAGTGGAACCTGCCGCACCGACACCGGACATATCGTCGCCGTCGAGCCCTTCCGTCGTCGCACTGTCGGTGCTTGCGATCAGCGCGTGGGCACGATCCTGTGCCTCGCGGCCGTTCTCGCTGGCGTGGTATCCGGCGCCGAGTTCGCGCAACGGAGTGAAGCACTCGGGAGCCAGGAGCAGGACGAAGAGTCCGGAGCTCAGGTCCATGGTTCCAGAGACGAGGCGCAGCCCGATGACGACGGCGACGAGAGCCACGGAGATCGTGGCGATGAGTTCGAGGGCGAGGCTCGAGAGGAACGCGATACGCAGCGTGGCGAGGTTCGCGCTGTGGTATTTCTCCCCCAAAGCACGCAGGGTGTGCGCGTGGTCCCTGGATCGCCCGAGCCCGATGAGCACGGGCAGCCCTTCGGCCAGCTCGGCGAGGTGGTCGGACAGACGTTCGAGTGCTGTGGTGCTGGCGGCTGTCGAAGCCTGCGTGAACCGGCCGATGAGGATCATGAAGACCGGCACCAACGGCAGGCACAGCGCGATGATGACCGCTGAGAGGACATCGGTGAAGACGATCCGTATCAGCAGCGTCAGCGGCACCACCGCTGCGGCGCTCAGCGCCGGCACTACGGTCGTGAAGTAGTCGTCGAGGTCGTCGATGCCGCGTGTGACGGTGACTGCCGTGTTCATTCGCGGCTGCCCGCGCCCGGCGAGGAGCGATCGTAGGATCGAGAACCTCAGCCGCTGCTTGTTCGCAGCAGCCAGAGACGTCCCCAGACTATGATCCGTCCAGAGGCTCGCTCCGCGCAGAGCCGCTCCCAGCAGCCCCAGCACCGCCCAGACCGCGACGGGGCTTGACCGATGATGATGATCGCACCAGAGCCTCGGCGATGAGCACGATGCCCACGGCCCGAGCCAGGGCGCTGAACAGGGAGAGGCAGAATCCGCGCTGACCGCCCGCAGATCGAGCAGGATCCGCAGTGGGGATCTCATGACCTGATCGCCACCGGCACACGGTGGGCTTCGGGGATGTGGGTCTCGGCGATACGGCCCAGGAACATGCGATAGCTGAAGATCTGATAGCCGATGATGATCGGCAGGCAGATCACGGTCACGACCAGCATCACCGTGAGCGTGTAGTCCGATGACGACGCCGAGGCGATTGTCAACGAGTTCGCGGAGTCCAGTGTTGAGGGCAGCACGTTGGGATAGGCCCCGGCGAACACGGCGAAGAGTCCGAGCACGAGGTAGAACCCGTGCAGAGCGAAGGCTGCCTTCTCCGCCCCGGACCGCACAGCGAAGTACGTCGCTCCCAGCGCGATCACCGCTGCGACGACCACAGCAATGAGCCATGGGCGCTGGGTGATGGAGAGACCGAACCAGATGAGGAAGCCGATCGAGCACGGCAGCAGCATCCTCCGCGCCCACGCTGCTGAGACTTGTCTCGGATGTCGCCCTGCGTCTTCAGACCGAGGAAGATGAGGCCGTGGACGAGCGCGAAGCCGACTCCGCCCAAACCGCCGAAGACTGCCGGCCACCCTATCCAGGCGAATGCCCCGCCGACGATGTCACCGTTGTCATTCAGCGGCAGCCCGCTGGAGGTGATGGCGAGCATGGCACCGATGAAGAACGCGATTCCAGCCGACCCCACGGCCATCGCCCAGGTCCAGAAGGACTTCCACGCCTGACTGTGTCCCTTGCCGCGATATTCGATGGCGACGGCGCGGAAGATCAATGCCAGCAGGCACAGCGTCAGCGGTATGTAGAGGGCGCTGAACAGGGAGGCATACCAATGTGGGAAGGCTGCGAACGTGGCCCCGGCCGCGGTGACCAGCCACACTTCATTGCCATCCCATGTCGGCCCGATCGTGTTGAGCAGCACCCGCTTCTGCCGTTCGGTACGGCTCAGCACCGGCATCAGCATGCCTACGCCGAGGTCGAACCCGTCGAGGAACAGGTACCCCGTCCACAGGACGATGATGAGGACGAACCAGATCGTGGCGAGAATTTCCATCGTGTCTTCTCCTCAGTACGCGAACGACAGGACGTCGTCTTCGTCGTTCGTGATCCGCGGGGTGTGGTTGGTCTTCGTGACCTCAGGCATCGCCGAGGCCACCCCTCCCCTGATGTAGACGATGAGCAGCCGCAGTTCGACAACCATGAGAATGCCGTAGACAAGGCTGAGGCTGATCAAGGAGAACAGCAGCATCGCCGGCGTGAGTTGGGGTGACAGCGCTGCCTGGGTGAACATGTACACAGCGTCCTGTCGTGCGGGATTCGGCGCGACCACGAACGGCTGACGTCCCATCTCCGTGAAGATCCAGCCGGCGGAGTTCGCGATGAAGGGTGCTGTGATGGACACGAGGGCCCCGCGCATCAGCCAGGCCGAGGCGGGGACGGTGCCCTTGCGCGTCAGCCACAGTGCCAGAGCGCTGACTCCCGCTGCGATCATGCCGAATCCGATCATGAGACGAAAGCCCCAGTAGGTGACGATCATGATGGGCTGGTAGTCGATCTTCTCGCCGGAATGCTGGCCGTAGCGTTCATCCTCGGGCAGATGGGTGCCGTACTTCTCCTGGTAGTCAGGAAGCAGAGTCGTCACACCGTGGACCGGGTGTTGAAGTCGCCATTGGCGAGGAAGGACAGCAGACCGGGGATCTCGAACACGTTCTCAACGCCGTCACAGTCGTTCGAGGAGGGGTCTCCGATCGTGAGCACCGAGAACTCTGTTCCATCGTGGCAGGCGGCTTCAGCGGAGGCCATCTTCATGGGCTGTTGTTCGAACATGAGCTTTGACTGGATGTCGCCGGTGATCGCTACACGGCGAAGGCGACGATGCCGACGACCGCGCCGATGCGCAGAGAACGGATCCAGACCTGGTGGTCGATGGCATCTCGTCCGGGCACGTCGGGAGCGGAGCCGACGACGACCTTTCCGTCGGATCCGATGGTGTCAATGCCGTCCTTGCGCCGGCGGTACAGGTGATACCAGGAGATTCCGAGCAGGAAGCTGCCGCCGACAGCCAGCGCCCCGCACAGCGCGTGCGTGTAGGCGGCGATCGCCGTGTTGTTCGTCAGCACTGCCCAGACATCGGTCATCACCGGCCTGCCGTCGACCATCTCGACGCCGACCGGATGCTGCATCCACGAGTTGGCGACGATGATGAAGTAGGCGGAGATCCATGACCCGATGACCGCGCACCAGAGGCTGCCCAGATGGACAGCACGAGGGAGTCTGCCCCAGCCGAAGATCCAGAGTCCGAGGAATGTCGACTCCAGGAAGAACGCGAGCAGGGCCTCCAGCGCCAGCGGCGCACCGAAGACGTCCCCGACAAAACGGGAATACTCACTCCAAGCCATACCCGAACTGAAACTCTTGGACCAGGCCGGTCGCCACACCCATGATGA
>NZ_JACBOT010000040.1 GCF_021532275.1 Brevibacterium sp. UCMA 11754 | reverse complement strand
ACGTACATCTCGACGAAGTCAGAGCCCGAGATCGAGTAGAAGGGCACACCGGCTTCACCGGCCACGGCCTTCGCCAACAGGGTCTTACCGGTACCGGGCTGACCGTAGAGGAGGACACCCTTGGGGATCTTGGCTCCCACGGCCTTGAACTTCTCCGGTTCGGCCAGGAACTCCTTGATCTCCTCGAGCTCTTCAAGAGCCTCGTCGACACCGGCGACGTCCTTGAACGTGACGTCCGGGTTCTCCTTGTTGACCAGCTTCGCCTTGGACTTGCCGAAGTTCATCATCTTCCCGCCCGACATCTGCGAGATGAGGAACCAGAAGACGACGAAGATGATGACGAATGGAATCAGAGTTCCCAGCAGGGACATCAGCCAGCTCTGCTTGGGCACCTCGTCGGTGTATCCCTTGCTGGGCTCGGCCGAGTCCACGGCCTTGACGATCTGCTCTCCACGCTGCTCCACGTAGAAGAACTGAACCTTCTTGCCGAAGTCCTTGCCCTCGATCTTGAGATCGTCTTTCAAGGTCAGGTCGACGCGCTGATCCTTGTCGACGATCTTGGCCTGTTCGACCTTGTCGTCCTGGAGCAGCTCGAGGCCTTGCTGGGTGTCAATCTGGCTGAATCCGACTCTGCTGAAGAGCAGAGCACCGATAGACACTACGAGCAGTGCCAGAACGATCCAGACCAAAGGGCCCTTCGTCGCCTTGTTGAGCAGTGGGCGACGCTTATTCGACTCGGCCATAAGTCCTCTCAGGAAAAAGATGTGGGCAACCTGTTCAGGCTACCGAGGCTGCCTGGGAACATCCCCCACAGCCTAATACCTCGCACTGACATAGCTCGAATGCACCCATTTTTGTTCCCGGGTGCGGCAGGCATTCAGTCAATGCGCGGAACGTTCATGCGCAACGCTCAGCTGTAGACGTGCTGAGCCAGGGTCGCGACGAACGGAACGTTGCGGTACTTCTCGGCATAGTCGAGTCCGTAGCCGATGACGAATTCGTTCGGAACGTCGAAGCCGATGTATTTGACGTCGATATCGACCTTGACTGCTTCGGGCTTGCGCAGCATCGTGCAGATCTCGACGGTCGCCGCTCCACGCGAGCGCAGGTTCTGGACCAGCCAGGACAGGGTGAGACCCGAGTCGATGATGTCTTCGACGATGAGCACGTGACGGTTTGAGAGGTCGGTGTCGAGATCCTTGAGGATGCGGACGACACCGGAGGATTTGGTGCCCGAACCGTAGGAGGAGACGGCCATCCAGTCCATGGTCACCGGCGAATGGATCGCACGAGCCAGGTCCGCCATGACCATGACGGCACCCTTGAGGACGCCGACGAGCAGGATGTCCTTGCCCTTGTAGTCTTCATCGATGGCGGCTGCCAGTTCAACGAGTCGTGCGGCTATCTGTTCTTCCGAGACAAGTACTTTTTCGATGTCATTGCCGAGATCGTTGATGTCCACAGGTGTCGAATCTCCTCGCTTGGGGTGGGGTGTGTCTCCATTATGATTCACTTCTGCCCCGGCGTGCCACCACGGAGGTCGTTCGTGCCACCGTGGAGGTCGTTGGCGCCACCACCAAGTTCTGATGCTTCACTGCGGGTGCCAAGTGCGGCCAGATCATCGTCGACTGTCCCCGGTGCGGCAGCAAGGTACCCGGTCACGCCCATGAGCGCCGAAACGCCGATCATGAACTCCAGCGGCACCGACCAGCCGCCGCTGAATCCGAGGAGTCCGCCGACGGCCAAGGGGCCGATCGCAGCCAGCACATAGCCGCTGGACTGCACGAATGCTGAGGTCCGGGCAGTGACGGACACGGCCTGTGTGCGGCCCGTGATGAGCGCGAGCGCGGCAGGGAAGGCGAAGCCGCCGTAGCCTAGGAGGATCGCCCACAGCACCGGCACGGTGGTGGGCATGAGGAGCAGTCCGAGGTAGCCGCACACGGCGCTGACGGAGAAGCTGACGAGGAAGAAGCGGGGCAGGATGCTGCGCATGATGATCTGCGGGGCAAGGAAGCCGCCGGGGATCCCACCAAGGGTGACGACGGTGAGCATGAGTCCGGCGAGGACCGGATCGATCCCTGCGTCACGGTAGATCTGCGGCAGCCATCCGAACTGGACATAGGCGTTGACTGACTGCAGACCGAAGAACATCGCCATGTATCTGGCCTTGGCAGAGGTGAAGATATGTCGCCGAGGCGGGCCAGCCTCGTGTGTGTCCTGCTCGGGCCGATCCAGGTGGGGTACGGATCGGACGAGCTTGAGGATGATCCAGGTGATCAGTGCGCAGGCAGGCACTAGTGCCCAGATGCCCAGTCCCACCCGCCAGTTGTCGAAGTGGCCGGTGAGTGGTGCGGTGAGGAAGGCGGGGAACATCGCACCCAGTCCCAGGGACACTGTGAAGGCGGTGGCGCCGAGGTTGGCTCGGTGGGGGAAGCGCATTTTCACGTACACCGGCAGAATGACGTTTCCGATGGACATTCCGGCCAGCGCGACCACGGTCAGACCGGCGAAGCCGAACCAGTTGTCGACGAGGACCCGGGCGCCCACTCCGACCGCGATCAGCACGCAGGTCATCGCCAGCGAGCTGAAGAGTCCGATCTTCTTGAGCACGGGAACGGCGATGAACCCGCAGATTGCGAAGATCAGGCCGGGAAGTGCTGTGAGCAGGCCTGTCTGCCATTCGACCAGGGCGTAGGCGCCTTGGACTTCGGAGAGGACGGGGCCCAAGGACGATGCGGCCGGTCGCAGGGAGCAGGCGATGAGGATGAGGCCCACGAGCGCCAGCACGTCGAGTCCCCGACCCGTACGATGGCCGTATTCGGGCTGAGAGGTCATTGGCTCATCCTTTCAGACGCTGTGTTCGCTCGATTCGGCGGCCCGTACCCAAGCCACATAAAGGTATACCATTTGGAGGTCAAGTGCCCTCCTATCTCTCAAGGACGACGATGACCACTCTGAGAAATATTCGCCTCTTTCCCCGCACTGCCGATGCCCAGACTGTTGATGTCGGGATCGAGAACGGACGTTTCACCTCGTTCACGCCGGCTGCCTCGGCGCAGGCGATCGGCCGCACCGACCCCGCCAGCGCCGAAGACGTCGATGGGCCCGACATCATCGATGGGGCCGGGCGAGCGCTGCTGCCCAGCCTCGGCGACGTCCATGCCCACCTCGATTCGAACCGGATGGGCCAGACCTTCCGTCCCCACACTGCTGACGGAACGCTGCACGGCTTCATCATGAACGATCGGGAGAACTGGCGGCAGGGCGAGCGCAGCGTCCGTGACCAGGCTGCCTTCGTGATCGCAGAGATCGTCTCCTCCGGCGGTACGCGCATCCGCTCGCATACCCAGATCGACGCCGACTGCGGTCTCGAGCGCTTCATCGGCGTCCGGGACGCACTGGCCGATCACGCTGCGGTCCTCGACTCTCAGGTCGTGGCCTTCCCGCAGGCCGGCATCGTACGCGAAAAGGGCGTCAGAGATCTTCTCGACGCGGCCTTGAGCGAGGGCGCTGATCTGGTCGGAGGACTCGACCCACTCCAATACGACCGCGACCCGGTCGCGCACCTCGACGTCGTCTTCGGGCTTGCGGAGAAGCACGGCAAAGGCATCGACATCCATCTCCATGAGCGCGGCAGCGCAGGCGTGTTCACGTTCGAGGAGATCGCCCACCGCACGAAGGCTCTCGGCATGGATGGGAAGGTGACGATCTCCCACGCCTTCGCCCTGAGCTCCAACCCTGCACCAGAGGTCGAACGGATCATCGAACTCGTCGCCGAGGCGGGAATCTCTCTGACGACGGTGGCACCGCAGAACGGCGTCCTGCCGCAGCGCAGCCTGCGTGAGAATCGGGTGGCGTTGGGTCTTGGCGAGGACGGTCAGCGCGACTACTGGAGTCCCTACGGTGACGGTGACCTGCTGCGGCGGGCCTGGCAGCTGGCATTCACGAATGGGCATCGCCTGGATGAGGACATCGAAGCATGCTTGGACATCGCTTCCCGAGGCGGGGCACAGGTGATGGCCGGAGCCCGACCGGACGGAACCGCATTGATCGATGATGCCCGCTTCGGTCTGGGCATCGGTGCTCCGGCGGACTTCATGCTGCTCGAGGCCGATACGGTCACCTCGGCGATCATGGACTGCCCTGCCGATCGCGACGTCTTCAAGAACGGAGGGCTGGTGGCCACCGGCGGCCACCTGGTCCACGGCAAGGCCTGAGCCCAACGTCCGGGGGCTGCAGTCACCCGGTCTTCGCGTCGCGACGGAAGCACAGGAGCTGCCTGGTGATGATCACTTCGGTGTCACCGGGAAGTGACAGACGAGCATGTGGGCGACCCGAGGTCCCAGGTTCGCGAATCTGGGCGCACAGTTGGGCCACGCGGGCGGCGCCGAAGCTCTGTGCGGGCACGTCGAGGGAGATCAGCCACTCGCGGACGACGCGGGAGAGGATCGCCTCCTCCAATCCTGCCAGTTCGGCCAACGGCACCTCGGTGCGTCCGCGCACGGCGGCGGCTGAGGTCTCGGCGAGCCCGTCGAGGCAGTCGGCATCGGCACGGCACAGCTCGGCGGTGCGGGCCAGATTCGCGGTGACAGGCTGGCCCAGGTCGGCCTCCAGGGTTGCCAGCAGGGCGCGGGCACGGACCCGGGCGAAGGAATCGTCGGCGTTCATCGGGTCATCCCAGACTTCGATGCCCTGAGCCCGGCACGAGGCGACAGTGGTCGCCCGTTCGATGTCGAGCAGGAGACGCACCACGGTGCCGGTGCGCAGAGCCATTCCAGCCAGGGATCTCGTGCCCGAACCACGCATCAGTCCCAGCAGCACCGTCTCCGCCTGGTCACTGCGGGTGTGCGCGGTCAGCACCCACTCGGCCCCCTGCACTTTCCGGGCGGCTTCAAGTGCGCCGTAGCGGGCATCGCGGGCGGCGGCTTCAAGGCCCTCGTCACCGGCTGCGACGGTGACGCTGGCGACCTCGGCGGACAGACCCCAGGATTCGGCGATCGAGACGACCCGGCGGGCCACCTCGGCGGTCGAGGACTGCAGACCATGGTCGACGGTCACGGCCTGCGCATGCAGCTCCCCACGTCGGTGGAGAAAGGCGCAGGCATGCAGCAGCGCCATCGAGTCCGCTCCCCCGGAGACCGCGACGATGACCTTGGGCCGGGAACTGCCCAACTGAGCCAACGCTTCACGGACACTGCTGCGGATCGCTCCGCTGGCCGGATCGAGGCTCGGTCGCCGAGGTGGTCGCGCCTCAGCCGTGGACACGGTCCAACCACAGACTCGGGGTGTGGATCTCCTCGCTCCTCGGCAGGTTCTCCGGTTTGGCATAGACGGCGGAGAAACCGGTCTGGCCGACTTCCTTGCGGATGGCGCGGACGAACGTGGCGCCGTCACGGTACTGGGCGAGTTTGAGGTTCATGCCCAGCAGGTTCGACAGGAATCCGCCCTGTCCGGCGTCGCGGCGGGCTTCGAACTTGCGTCGCAGCTTCCGCACGCTCGGGATCACTTCGATGCCGACCTCGTCCATGACCACGTCGGCGTGCCCTTCGAGCAGGCTGAGGATCGCCGTCGCCTCGTCGAGGGCGCTGCGCATCCCCTCGTCCCTGATCAGATCGACCATGCTCGCATCACCCTTGATGATCCGGCCCACTGTGGAGAAGACGTCAGCGAGACCGCTGATGCCAGGTGCCCTGAGAGGGGTCGCGACGACCTGAGACAGGAGAGAGCGCATGTGCTCACGCAGCCAGGGCGCGGTGGCGAACTGCACCTGGTGCGTGGCCTCGTGCAGGGCCACCCACATGCGAAAGTCGCGCGGCTTGACGTTCATCGCCTCTTCGGCGATGAGGACAGCGGGGGCGACGAACATCAGCCGGCCCGTGTCCACCGCAAAGGGGTCGAATTGGCCCAGAACTCGAGTCGACAGCAGCGAGAGCACGCCTGCCAGTTCCACGGCGGCCGCTTTCGCCGCTCCCGGACCGACAGGGGCGGGCAGGGAGTCCGCGTCGACCATGCCGTTGAGCGACTGCGCATTGGCCTTGATCCAGCCGATCTGATCGAGCACGAGCACGGAACCGGCGCCCAGACGAGTGCGCACGTCATCGGCATGGGCAGGGTCGAGGAGGAACGAGTCGACGACGAGTTCCTGCGCCGTCAGCGCATTGTCCTTGAGCCCGGCGACCAGCGCGTCAAGTTCATCGATGTCGGGCATACGCGCTGCGGGGACGAGTTCCCGGGCTGTGCGGGCGGCGAACTTCTCATCGACGATCATCGGCAGCCGCAATCCGCGAGTGCTGCGACGATATCGTCCACGGTTTTCCTGGCTTCCAATATTTTGTCCTTGTCCACGTCGTCGATCTGCAGGGTGAAGACGAGATAGCGTCCATCGGCGTCGAGCACCCCTCCTGCCAGTGAGGTCACGGTCGACAGGGTCCCCGTCTTCGCGTGCACCGTCCCGGCTGCAGCCTTGTCTTTGGTGAAACGTTGGGTCAGTGTGCCGGTCAGTCCTCCGACGGGCATGTAGCTGATGAGGCTGGAGAGCGAATCGTCGGCGACGACCGATGCCTGCAGGATCGTCGTCAGGTCGTGCGGACTGATCTGGTTGTCATAGGACAGGCCCGAGGTGTCTTCGAGGTGGGTCTTGCCCAGATCCACGGAATCGGACAGGGCCGCCAGCACGGCTTCGGGGCCGGATTCCAGGCTTCCGGGTTCACCCTGGGCGATGGCGACCTCGTTGCCGAGGACCTCGGCGACGACGTTGTCGCTGTGCACGAGCGCGTATTCGACGATCTCGGAGATCGTGGCCGATTCCACCCCCGCCAGCTGGCTGGTTTCGGAGTCTCCGTCGGTCTTCGCGTCGTCACCCGTCTCAGCGGCGGGTGCAGGGTTGTCGGTGACTGTGACTCCGGCTGCCTTGAGCTCTTTGGCAAAGACTGCGAAGGCGTCCTTGGCCGGGTGCTCGCTGCGGCCCCGCCATTCCTTGTCTTTGCTGCCGACATACCCGGTGTCGATCATCAGCGGCTGGATCGGCGTGATGACGCCCTTGGCGATATCGGCACGCTCCCATCCGGGACTGAAGTCCTTGCCCGTGTACCGGGAGGTGTCCAAGTCCAGGGCCACCTCGGCGACGTTCTGGCTCTTGAGTGATTCGGCAGTCTGCTGAGCCAGCGTCGTCAGGCCCGCGTGACCGTTCACGGCACCCGGCTGGGACTCCCCCGCACCCAGCAGTGAGTCTCCGCCGCCTGTCAGCGTCACCGTCGAGGTGGACGGGTCGAACTCTGTGGTCGTGCTCAGTCGCTTCTCGCCGCCGATGCTCAGCAGTGCCGCCGAGGCCGTGAGGACCTTGGTCACCGAGGCCGGCGTGCGAGGTCTGTTCTCGTTCTGGGCGTAGAGGATGTCATCGCTGAGCCCGTCGCGGATCTCGATCCCCAAGCCCTTGACCTTGGCATCAGAGAGGACCTTGTCCACCGTGTCGGGGACCTTGGTGGGCACAGGTGCGGAATCATCTAGCGCCGAGGCGGGGGCGGGCATGTCCTTGCCCTGCGCGTCAGGCGCGGGGACCGCCTGGACTTCGACGGCGGGGTCAGTGGTCAGGATTCCCGGGAGCTCGGGGAAGACGTCGTAGGCGTCGACTGCCGCAACCGCGCCCAGCACGATGGCGAGGCTGCCTGCGGTGATGCCGGCGACAGCCTTCTTCGACCGCTTCCGCCTCTTCCGCTCCGGGGTCTGGTTCAAGCGCGGGCTCTCATTCTCATTGCCATCGTCCTCGCCGTAGCCGTTGTGGTTGTCGTTCGTGGGGACTTGTAAGCTCTATTCTAGTGATGCAACCCTAGCTTGAAGGAGCACTATGGAACTCTTGGCCACAATCGAGATCCCGCGCGGATCGCGCAACAAGTACGAGGTCGATCATGAGACAGGTCGAGTCAAGCTCGACCGCTACCTCTACACCTCGATGCAGTACCCCGCTGACTACGGCTTCTTCGAGGACACGCTGGGCAACGACGGGGACCCGCTCGACGTTCTCGTACTGCTGCCCGAACCCCTCTTCCCCGGCGTCCTCATCGATGTGCGCCCCATCGGAATGTTCAAGATGGAAGATGAAGCAGGCGGCGACGACAAGGTCCTGGGCGTCACGGCCGGCGATCCCCGCTGGGAGAGCTACCAGGACATCGGCGACGTCGATCAGTTCACCCTCGACTCGATCGAGCACTTCTTCACCCGCTACAAGGATCTTGAGCCGGGCAAGTACGTCAAGGGCTCCAGCTGGGTCGGGCGTGCAGAGGCTGAGGCCGAGGTCGAGGCTTCGATCAAGCGCTTCAAGGACTCTCACTGAGTTCACCCTCACCGAGGTGGTGTGAAGCATCGCCTCACCCGTGATCAGAGACCGCCCGGACCTCGCCGTCCGGGCGGTCTCTGCATTCATCGGACGAGCGGCTGCCGGCCCTGGGACGACCCACTACTTAGGTGATCCTAATGAGAAGTGTGAGCCAGGTTATGCGATTGTCGAGACATGAAACTCGATCATGTGTCATTCGCCAGCGAACCAGACGGGTACAAAGCCACTGCCGAGCGGATCTCGGAGAAGCTCGGTGTGGTTCCCTACGACGGTGGTGTGCATCCTCGATTCGGTACCAGAAATCTGATCTTCCCTCTCGCGAACGGTCATTACCTCGAAGTCGTCGAAGCCTTGGAGCACCCGGCCGCGTTGTCAACACCCTTCGGCCAGGCAGTGCGAGCTCGTTCCGAGCTCGGCGGCGGCTGGATGGGATGGTGCGTTTCGGTCGATGACCTCGCCGGAGTGGAAACTCGTCTCGAACGCAAAGCCGTCGACGGAAACCGCACCCCGGAATCAGGCCTGGAACTCAAGTGGCTACAGATCGGAATCAAGGGGCTCATCGCCGACCCTCAGCTTCCGTTCTTCATCAAGTGGGCGGCCGACTCGTCTCAGCATCCTTCGTCCTACAAGACCAATGGCGATGTCGCTCTCGACACCCTGCAGATCGCCGGGGATCGTGACCGACTCCGCGACTGGTTGGGAACCCAGGATCCCAAGCCCATCCCGGAGATCCACATCGACTGGTCGGCGCCGCACGGCACCCCCGGCATCATGTCGATCAGCTTCGACACCGCCAAGAACGGCCTCGTCACCATCTGAGACGCCGTAGGCCGGAACGTTCGGCGCTGTTCGGCATTCGCCGGGCAGAATTGATTCGCCGGCGGAGCCAGACAGCTGGGCTCAGACGACTGACGTCGCACAGCGTAGAGGGCAGCACACCGATTCGGTGTGCTGCCCTCATTTCATACGAGGAGCCCGGTCCACAGTGTCTCCCCCGTCGATGACAACCTCGGACGGTTTCATGCCAAGCTGCTTGGCGATCCGCGAAGATGCCTCGTGATCTGGATGGATGTGAGCAATCACCTGCTCGACTCCGCGGGTGCGAAGGCGGTTGGTGAGATGTAGAGCGGCCCGACCTGCGTACCCGAGCCCCTGCCACGGGCGGCCGATCACCCAGGAGATCTCCGCGGATCGCTGATCGGCCGGGAGGGTCGCCTGGACGAAACCGACAGCTTGCTGGTCATCCCCGAGCGTGACGATGTCATTGAGCCACACCTCGGTCCGGTCGGCAGGCCCACCGCGAGTCTGAATGCCATAGAGCCTCTTGAGGTCAGCTTCGCTGGGCGGTTGCCCGCCTGTGTACCGGTAGAGGTCAGGATGTGAGAGAACGACCGCCATCTCGGCGGCGTCTCCGACACACAGAGGACGGAGGGTGACGGCCTCGTTCATCATGCCAGCCAACCATCTCCCTCCGAGGCGAGCAAGAGGCGCCTATACGTCCTCTGCACACCGTGACTCAATGGGGATCCGCCCCCAAGAGGGGATGGTGATAGCTGTAGCTGCATCGCCCTACGCCACCGGTTCACGCTTAAGTGGACGTTTTGGGCTGAATACAATCGGAATTGTCAGCCCAAAACGTCCACTTAAGCTGGAGTGGCCGCGGAGTCAGACCTCCGCGGAGCCCTCTGTGAGGTCTTCGGCACCCTCTGCTGCCTTTTTCTTGCGCATGTGCGCGGCCGTTGCCATGGCACCGCCTGCGGCAAGCAGGCCGGCACCTCCGCCGAGCAGCGGCAGAGTGCTGTCGTTGCCGGTCCGCGGCAGGTCACCGCCGCCACCGGAACCCGAACCGCCGGAGCCGGATCCGCCGTTCGACCCGGCATCACTTGCGCCCGCTGCTCCGGCCGCCGCAGCTGCATCCTTCGCACCGTCCTGGGAGCCGCTCGTCGAGCCCTCGGACGAGGAACTGCCGTCGCCGCCATCGGACGAGTCGCCGTCAGACCCGTCGGACGAGCCGTCCTCGTTGCCTTCGGTGTCTGCGTCCTTCGGGTCCTCGTTCGGAGGGTCGGTTGGGTCCTCTGTCGGAGGGTCGGTGGGCTCTTCGCCGCTGCCCTTGATCACCTGGACCACTGTCGGTCGGGGAAGCGCTGCCACGCCCTTGTCGACATCTGTGGTGTCGACATAGTCGGGGAACCGCGAGTGCTGATCCGACCATTCGCCGTCCTCACCTGGGTGCTGCACAGCCACGAACGCCGAGTTGTAGGAGTCGTGGACGAGCGGTCCGCAGACTTCACCTTCACGCGGGACGGAGAGGAACTGCTCGACGCGTCCGCGCTCCTCACCTTCGATGGTGACCTTGAACAGACCGTCGCAGTAGCCGATGCCATCGGGTGCACCATCCGTGGAGATCCACAGGTTGCCTGCCGAGTCGAACGTGACATTGTCGGGGCAGGAGATCGGTGAGACCTGGTCTTCGGGGAAGCCTGAGAAGTAGGTCGTGTCGCCTTGCTTCGGGTCACCGCACACCAGCAGCAGAGTCCAGTCGAACTCGGTGCCGGTGTGGTCACCGTTGCGTTCGGTCAGTTCGACGATGTGTCCGTCGCGGTTCTCGCTGCGCGGGTTCGCCTCATCGGCGACGGCCTTGCCGTCAACGCCACGATCCGAATTGTTTGTGCACGCAACGTAGATCTTTCCGTTGACTGGGTTGGGCTCGACGTCCTCACAACGGTCCATCTTCGTCGGACCGACCTTGTCCGCCGCCAGTCGAGTGTTGACCAGCACCTCTTCAATGGCCATTCCCGAGACCTGCGACTTGCCGTCCTTGATCAGCGGCAGCCACTGCCCGCTGCCATCGAACTCGCCGTCGGCCGGAACGTCACCGCTGCCGTCGATCTCGCCCTTCGGGGAGTTGCCCGTGAACTTCGCTACGAACAGATCGCCCTCGGTCAGCAGGGTCATGTTGTGGGGCAGGTCGCCTTCGATGTACTTGCCCTTGGACACGAACTTGTAGAGGTAGTCGAACTTCTCATCGTCGCCCATGTAGGCAACGGCCTGACCCGAATCGGCGATCGTGATGTTGGCGCCCTCGTGCTTGAGGCGGCCCAGGTTGGTGTGCTTGAGCGGTGTCGATTCGGGGTCGCGCGGGTCGACTTCGACGATCCAGCCGAATCGGTTGGCTTCGTTGGCGTAGCCGGAGTTGTTCGTGTCGAAGCGCTGCAGGTCTTCTTCCCAGCCATTGGCCGAGGCCTCGTTGCTCAGACCGTAGCGTTTGTCGGCCGCCGAGGTGCCCTGCGCTTTGAAGTAGGAGTTGAAGTTCTCCTCGCCGGAGACCAGTGTGCCCCACGGAGTCAGGCCTCCCGAGCAGTTGCCCAGGGTTCCCTGAGCCTTGTCGCCGTTGGGGTAGTCCCTGGTGCGGAGCAGGTCGGAGCCGGCTGCCGGCCCAGTGAATTCGTATTCGGTATCGATGAGGAAGCGGCGGTTGTTGGCGCCGTTGACGTCGACCTTCCACGGGGTCTTCTCATTGGTCCGGACCAGTTCCGCAACAGTCAGCCCGTGTGCATCGCGGCTGATGGCGCGCTGGGTGGCCTTGTCCATACTGTCGGGGTACATGATCGCGTCGTTCGTGTACTCCTGGTTGGCGAACAGCAGGGCACGGTTGCCGTCGCCGTTCTCGTCGACCTGGATTTCGAGGAAGTCGTTGTTGTACCCGAACTGACGTCGCTGCGATTCGACGCTCTGGTTCTCGGGGTCGAACTTCGGAGCGTCCGGAAACAGAGGGTCACCCCAGCGCACGACGGGGTGCCACGAGTACCCCTCGGGGACGATGAACTTGTCGACCTCGTGCTGGACCGGGTCGATCGCGGTGAAGTCGAGGCTGCTTCCTGTGCCTGCTGCTGCGGCCGCGGCTGCACGTGTGGTCGGACTCGGTCCGGTCGTGACTGCGATGGCCAGTGCTCCTGCCGCCGACGCCCCCAGCACTGCCCTGCGGGACAGCTGCGCCCCGACGATGTCGCGGAAGTAGCTGTTGGACGAGGTGTTGCAGATCGCCTTGGTGCACGCGTTGTCGCATTTGAGCGCACATGTGACGGGGCTGCGCTTGCCTCGGACGTGTCCGGCCATGGGCAGAAGTTCACGTAGGGGTGCCATCGGTTCGGTTGTCTCCTTGGATCGGGTCTGTCGGCCCTGCCTCGCGAAACGGAGTCGGGCTCATCAGTTCGAGACTTTCAGGGTCAGTTGGACCCAGAACTACCGTTGTATGAACTGCGCGTGAACCCGTTCAGCCGATGTCGACGAGGGTGAGGATTCCCGGTGCCAGGAAGCCCACGGCGTCGATGATGAAATGTGCCCACACCAGCGGCATCAGCCTGCCTCGGCGCATGAAGTACCACCCGAAGATGATGCCCATGGCGACGTTGCCGATGAATGGCCCGATGCCCTGGTACAGGTGGTAGCTGGCACGGAGGACTGCCAGACTGATGATGATCGGCCACATCCCGCAGCCC
Source organism: Brevibacterium sp. UCMA 11754 (assembly GCF_021532275.1). Lineage (GTDB taxonomy): Bacteria > Actinomycetota > Actinomycetes > Actinomycetales > Brevibacteriaceae > Brevibacterium. Next base: position 955 of record NZ_JACBOT010000040.1, on the reverse strand, counting down.
AGGCGCTGGAGCCGTTCGGCCCCGAAGCCGAAGATGATGACCTCTTCGACGATGCCGTTCTTCGCCGCGGCCAGAATGAGCACGGGAATAGTCCACCAATGATCGCCGAGGTTGGCCGGCTGGACCTCGGCAGTGATCCCCAGTGCCCTGCCGCCCGCGTAGACGGCCAGAGTGCCGATGCCGATGATGGTGAAGATGAGCGTTCCGCGCCCGAGGTCTTTCCCCCTCTGGCCGTTCACGCCCAGCCGTGTGCTCAGGGGCGGGGCATTCGAGTCGCGAGTCAGCAGGTAGAGGGCCAAGAGCACTGGTACGAGGGTGAACCCGATGTCGAGGATCTGGTAGACGAGGTCGAATCCGGGTCGCGGCGACATCGAGGTGTTGAGCTTCGCTTGGGCGTCGCTGATCGGACCGCGGGTGGTGATGTCTGCTAAGCGCACGATCGCATAGACCGCCGATTGGCCCAGCGAGAGTGCCGCAACGAGACCGAGCTCGAACCACAGGCGCTTCTTCTCCTGCGGTTCGAGCTCGTTTCTCATGGATCCCACTGTAGTGGGCGAGGACTCAGTGCCTCGGTTCCTCGTCCGTGTCGGGGCGACCGCCGGTGGCCACTGACCCCGCATCTGCGGTGGTCTCCGTCTGCGTGCCTGAGCGAGCACGATCCGTCGTATCCGAACGCTGCGCAGCCCTCGCCTCGGCGACGTCGAGGACCTGGCCGCGGGCCATGTTCTTCACGTGCTTCTTCTCTCCGCGACGTTCCTTCGCTCCTTCGAGGAGGAGGTAGAGGACAGGCACGAGGATGAGCGTGAGCAGGGTCGAGCTGACGAGACCGCCGATGACGACGATCGCCAGCGGCTTCGAGATGAAACACTCCCCCACCGTCAGTCCCAGGGCCATCGGTATAAGCGCGAAGATCGTCGCTGCCGCGGTCATAAGGATCGGACGATAACGCAGTCTG
>NZ_JACBOT010000039.1 GCF_021532275.1 Brevibacterium sp. UCMA 11754 | reverse complement strand
TCACTTCGATGCCGACCTCGTCCATGACCACGTCGGCGTGCCCTTCGAGCAGGCTGAGGATCGCCGTCGCCTCGTCGAGGGCGCTGCGCATCCCCTCGTCCCTGATCAGATCGACCATGCTCGCATCACCCTTGATGATCCGGCCCACTGTGGAGAAGACGTCAGCGAGACCGCTGATGCCAGGTGCCCTGAGAGGGGTCGCGACGACCTGAGACAGGAGAGAGCGCATGTGCTCACGCAGCCAGGGCGCGGTGGCGAACTGCACCTGGTGCGTGGCCTCGTGCAGGGCCACCCACATGCGAAAGTCGCGCGGCTTGACGTTCATCGCCTCTTCGGCGATGAGGACAGCGGGGGCGACGAACATCAGCCGGCCCGTGTCCACCGCAAAGGGGTCGAATTGGCCCAGAACTCGAGTCGACAGCAGCGAGAGCACGCCTGCCAGTTCCACGGCGGCCGCTTTCGCCGCTCCCGGACCGACAGGGGCGGGCAGGGAGTCCGCGTCGACCATGCCGTTGAGCGACTGCGCATTGGCCTTGATCCAGCCGATCTGATCGAGCACGAGCACGGAACCGGCGCCCAGACGAGTGCGCACGTCATCGGCATGGGCAGGGTCGAGGAGGAACGAGTCGACGACGAGTTCCTGCGCCGTCAGCGCATTGTCCTTGAGCCCGGCGACCAGCGCGTCAAGTTCATCGATGTCGGGCATACGCGCTGCGGGGACGAGTTCCCGGGCTGTGCGGGCGGCGAACTTCTCATCGACGATCATCGGCAGCCGCAATCCGCGAGTGCTGCGACGATATCGTCCACGGTTTTCCTGGCTTCCAATATTTTGTCCTTGTCCACGTCGTCGATCTGCAGGGTGAAGACGAGATAGCGTCCATCGGCGTCGAGCACCCCTCCTGCCAGTGAGGTCACGGTCGACAGGGTCCCCGTCTTCGCGTGCACCGTCCCGGCTGCAGCCTTGTCTTTGGTGAAACGTTGGGTCAGTGTGCCGGTCAGTCCTCCGACGGGCATGTAGCTGATGAGGCTGGAGAGCGAATCGTCGGCGACGACCGATGCCTGCAGGATCGTCGTCAGGTCGTGCGGACTGATCTGGTTGTCATAGGACAGGCCCGAGGTGTCTTCGAGGTGGGTCTTGCCCAGATCCACGGAATCGGACAGGGCCGCCAGCACGGCTTCGGGGCCGGATTCCAGGCTTCCGGGTTCACCCTGGGCGATGGCGACCTCGTTGCCGAGGACCTCGGCGACGACGTTGTCGCTGTGCACGAGCGCGTATTCGACGATCTCGGAGATCGTGGCCGATTCCACCCCCGCCAGCTGGCTGGTTTCGGAGTCTCCGTCGGTCTTCGCGTCGTCACCCGTCTCAGCGGCGGGTGCAGGGTTGTCGGTGACTGTGACTCCGGCTGCCTTGAGCTCTTTGGCAAAGACTGCGAAGGCGTCCTTGGCCGGGTGCTCGCTGCGGCCCCGCCATTCCTTGTCTTTGCTGCCGACATACCCGGTGTCGATCATCAGCGGCTGGATCGGCGTGATGACGCCCTTGGCGATATCGGCACGCTCCCATCCGGGACTGAAGTCCTTGCCCGTGTACCGGGAGGTGTCCAAGTCCAGGGCCACCTCGGCGACGTTCTGGCTCTTGAGTGATTCGGCAGTCTGCTGAGCCAGCGTCGTCAGGCCCGCGTGACCGTTCACGGCACCCGGCTGGGACTCCCCCGCACCCAGCAGTGAGTCTCCGCCGCCTGTCAGCGTCACCGTCGAGGTGGACGGGTCGAACTCTGTGGTCGTGCTCAGTCGCTTCTCGCCGCCGATGCTCAGCAGTGCCGCCGAGGCCGTGAGGACCTTGGTCACCGAGGCCGGCGTGCGAGGTCTGTTCTCGTTCTGGGCGTAGAGGATGTCATCGCTGAGCCCGTCGCGGATCTCGATCCCCAAGCCCTTGACCTTGGCATCAGAGAGGACCTTGTCCACCGTGTCGGGGACCTTGGTGGGCACAGGTGCGGAATCATCTAGCGCCGAGGCGGGGGCGGGCATGTCCTTGCCCTGCGCGTCAGGCGCGGGGACCGCCTGGACTTCGACGGCGGGGTCAGTGGTCAGGATTCCCGGGAGCTCGGGGAAGACGTCGTAGGCGTCGACTGCCGCAACCGCGCCCAGCACGATGGCGAGGCTGCCTGCGGTGATGCCGGCGACAGCCTTCTTCGACCGCTTCCGCCTCTTCCGCTCCGGGGTCTGGTTCAAGCGCGGGCTCTCATTCTCATTGCCATCGTCCTCGCCGTAGCCGTTGTGGTTGTCGTTCGTGGGGACTTGTAAGCTCTATTCTAGTGATGCAACCCTAGCTTGAAGGAGCACTATGGAACTCTTGGCCACAATCGAGATCCCGCGCGGATCGCGCAACAAGTACGAGGTCGATCATGAGACAGGTCGAGTCAAGCTCGACCGCTACCTCTACACCTCGATGCAGTACCCCGCTGACTACGGCTTCTTCGAGGACACGCTGGGCAACGACGGGGACCCGCTCGACGTTCTCGTACTGCTGCCCGAACCCCTCTTCCCCGGCGTCCTCATCGATGTGCGCCCCATCGGAATGTTCAAGATGGAAGATGAAGCAGGCGGCGACGACAAGGTCCTGGGCGTCACGGCCGGCGATCCCCGCTGGGAGAGCTACCAGGACATCGGCGACGTCGATCAGTTCACCCTCGACTCGATCGAGCACTTCTTCACCCGCTACAAGGATCTTGAGCCGGGCAAGTACGTCAAGGGCTCCAGCTGGGTCGGGCGTGCAGAGGCTGAGGCCGAGGTCGAGGCTTCGATCAAGCGCTTCAAGGACTCTCACTGAGTTCACCCTCACCGAGGTGGTGTGAAGCATCGCCTCACCCGTGATCAGAGACCGCCCGGACCTCGCCGTCCGGGCGGTCTCTGCATTCATCGGACGAGCGGCTGCCGGCCCTGGGACGACCCACTACTTAGGTGATCCTAATGAGAAGTGTGAGCCAGGTTATGCGATTGTCGAGACATGAAACTCGATCATGTGTCATTCGCCAGCGAACCAGACGGGTACAAAGCCACTGCCGAGCGGATCTCGGAGAAGCTCGGTGTGGTTCCCTACGACGGTGGTGTGCATCCTCGATTCGGTACCAGAAATCTGATCTTCCCTCTCGCGAACGGTCATTACCTCGAAGTCGTCGAAGCCTTGGAGCACCCGGCCGCGTTGTCAACACCCTTCGGCCAGGCAGTGCGAGCTCGTTCCGAGCTCGGCGGCGGCTGGATGGGATGGTGCGTTTCGGTCGATGACCTCGCCGGAGTGGAAACTCGTCTCGAACGCAAAGCCGTCGACGGAAACCGCACCCCGGAATCAGGCCTGGAACTCAAGTGGCTACAGATCGGAATCAAGGGGCTCATCGCCGACCCTCAGCTTCCGTTCTTCATCAAGTGGGCGGCCGACTCGTCTCAGCATCCTTCGTCCTACAAGACCAATGGCGATGTCGCTCTCGACACCCTGCAGATCGCCGGGGATCGTGACCGACTCCGCGACTGGTTGGGAACCCAGGATCCCAAGCCCATCCCGGAGATCCACATCGACTGGTCGGCGCCGCACGGCACCCCCGGCATCATGTCGATCAGCTTCGACACCGCCAAGAACGGCCTCGTCACCATCTGAGACGCCGTAGGCCGGAACGTTCGGCGCTGTTCGGCATTCGCCGGGCAGAATTGATTCGCCGGCGGAGCCAGACAGCTGGGCTCAGACGACTGACGTCGCACAGCGTAGAGGGCAGCACACCGATTCGGTGTGCTGCCCTCATTTCATACGAGGAGCCCGGTCCACAGTGTCTCCCCCGTCGATGACAACCTCGGACGGTTTCATGCCAAGCTGCTTGGCGATCCGCGAAGATGCCTCGTGATCTGGATGGATGTGAGCAATCACCTGCTCGACTCCGCGGGTGCGAAGGCGGTTGGTGAGATGTAGAGCGGCCCGACCTGCGTACCCGAGCCCCTGCCACGGGCGGCCGATCACCCAGGAGATCTCCGCGGATCGCTGATCGGCCGGGAGGGTCGCCTGGACGAAACCGACAGCTTGCTGGTCATCCCCGAGCGTGACGATGTCATTGAGCCACACCTCGGTCCGGTCGGCAGGCCCACCGCGAGTCTGAATGCCATAGAGCCTCTTGAGGTCAGCTTCGCTGGGCGGTTGCCCGCCTGTGTACCGGTAGAGGTCAGGATGTGAGAGAACGACCGCCATCTCGGCGGCGTCTCCGACACACAGAGGACGGAGGGTGACGGCCTCGTTCATCATGCCAGCCAACCATCTCCCTCCGAGGCGAGCAAGAGGCGCCTATACGTCCTCTGCACACCGTGACTCAATGGGGATCCGCCCCCAAGAGGGGATGGTGATAGCTGTAGCTGCATCGCCCTACGCCACCGGTTCACGCTTAAGTGGACGTTTTGGGCTGAATACAATCGGAATTGTCAGCCCAAAACGTCCACTTAAGCTGGAGTGGCCGCGGAGTCAGACCTCCGCGGAGCCCTCTGTGAGGTCTTCGGCACCCTCTGCTGCCTTTTTCTTGCGCATGTGCGCGGCCGTTGCCATGGCACCGCCTGCGGCAAGCAGGCCGGCACCTCCGCCGAGCAGCGGCAGAGTGCTGTCGTTGCCGGTCCGCGGCAGGTCACCGCCGCCACCGGAACCCGAACCGCCGGAGCCGGATCCGCCGTTCGACCCGGCATCACTTGCGCCCGCTGCTCCGGCCGCCGCAGCTGCATCCTTCGCACCGTCCTGGGAGCCGCTCGTCGAGCCCTCGGACGAGGAACTGCCGTCGCCGCCATCGGACGAGTCGCCGTCAGACCCGTCGGACGAGCCGTCCTCGTTGCCTTCGGTGTCTGCGTCCTTCGGGTCCTCGTTCGGAGGGTCGGTTGGGTCCTCTGTCGGAGGGTCGGTGGGCTCTTCGCCGCTGCCCTTGATCACCTGGACCACTGTCGGTCGGGGAAGCGCTGCCACGCCCTTGTCGACATCTGTGGTGTCGACATAGTCGGGGAACCGCGAGTGCTGATCCGACCATTCGCCGTCCTCACCTGGGTGCTGCACAGCCACGAACGCCGAGTTGTAGGAGTCGTGGACGAGCGGTCCGCAGACTTCACCTTCACGCGGGACGGAGAGGAACTGCTCGACGCGTCCGCGCTCCTCACCTTCGATGGTGACCTTGAACAGACCGTCGCAGTAGCCGATGCCATCGGGTGCACCATCCGTGGAGATCCACAGGTTGCCTGCCGAGTCGAACGTGACATTGTCGGGGCAGGAGATCGGTGAGACCTGGTCTTCGGGGAAGCCTGAGAAGTAGGTCGTGTCGCCTTGCTTCGGGTCACCGCACACCAGCAGCAGAGTCCAGTCGAACTCGGTGCCGGTGTGGTCACCGTTGCGTTCGGTCAGTTCGACGATGTGTCCGTCGCGGTTCTCGCTGCGCGGGTTCGCCTCATCGGCGACGGCCTTGCCGTCAACGCCACGATCCGAATTGTTTGTGCACGCAACGTAGATCTTTCCGTTGACTGGGTTGGGCTCGACGTCCTCACAACGGTCCATCTTCGTCGGACCGACCTTGTCCGCCGCCAGTCGAGTGTTGACCAGCACCTCTTCTACATGGCCATGTCACCGAGCACTTGCCGTGCTTCCTGACCTGCGTCAGCCTCGGCCACTGCCCGCTGCATCGAACTCGCCGTCGGCCGGAACGTCACCGCTGCCGTCGATCTCGCCCTTCGGGGAGTTGCCCGTGAACTTCGCTACGAACAGATCGCCCTCGGTCAGCAGGGTCATGTTGTGGGGCAGGTCGCCTTCGATGTACTTGCCCTTGGACACGAACTTGTAGAGGTAGTCGAACTTCTCATCGTCGCCCATGTAGGCAACGGCCTGACCCGAATCGGCGATCGTGATGTTGGCGCCCTCGTGCTTGAGGCGGCCCAGGTTGGTGTGCTTGAGCGGTGTCGATTCGGGGTCGCGCGGGTCGACTTCGACGATCCAGCCGAATCGGTTGGCTTCGTTGGCGTAGCCGGAGTTGTTCGTGTCGAAGCGCTGCAGGTCTTCTTCCCAGCCATTGGCCGAGGCCTCGTTGCTCAGACCGTAGCGTTTGTCGGCCGCCGAGGTGCCCTGCGCTTTGAAGTAGGAGTTGAAGTTCTCCTCGCCGGAGACCAGTGTGCCCCACGGAGTCAGGCCTCCCGAGCAGTTGCCCAGGGTTCCCTGAGCCTTGTCGCCGTTGGGGTAGTCCCTGGTGCGGAGCAGGTCGGAGCCGGCTGCCGGCCCAGTGAATTCGTATTCGGTATCGATGAGGAAGCGGCGGTTGTTGGCGCCGTTGACGTCGACCTTCCACGGGGTCTTCTCATTGGTCCGGACCAGTTCCGCAACAGTCAGCCCGTGTGCATCGCGGCTGATGGCGCGCTGGGTGGCCTTGTCCATACTGTCGGGGTACATGATCGCGTCGTTCGTGTACTCCTGGTTGGCGAACAGCAGGGCACGGTTGCCGTCGCCGTTCTCGTCGACCTGGATTTCGAGGAAGTCGTTGTTGTACCCGAACTGACGTCGCTGCGATTCGACGCTCTGGTTCTCGGGGTCGAACTTCGGAGCGTCCGGAAACAGAGGGTCACCCCAGCGCACGACGGGGTGCCACGAGTACCCCTCGGGGACGATGAACTTGTCGACCTCGTGCTGGACCGGGTCGATCGCGGTGAAGTCGAGGCTGCTTCCTGTGCCTGCTGCTGCGGCCGCGGCTGCACGTGTGGTCGGACTCGGTCCGGTCGTGACTGCGATGGCCAGTGCTCCTGCCGCCGACGCCCCCAGCACTGCCCTGCGGGACAGCTGCGCCCCGACGATGTCGCGGAAGTAGCTGTTGGACGAGGTGTTGCAGATCGCCTTGGTGCACGCGTTGTCGCATTTGAGCGCACATGTGACGGGGCTGCGCTTGCCTCGGACGTGTCCGGCCATGGGCAGAAGTTCACGTAGGGGTGCCATCGGTTCGGTTGTCTCCTTGGATCGGGTCTGTCGGCCCTGCCTCGCGAAACGGAGTCGGGCTCATCAGTTCGAGACTTTCAGGGTCAGTTGGACCCAGAACTACCGTTGTATGAACTGCGCGTGAACCCGTTCAGCCGATGTCGACGAGGGTGAGGATTCCCGGTGCCAGGAAGCCCACGGCGTCGATGATGAAATGTGCCCACACCAGCGGCATCAGCCTGCCTCGGCGCATGAAGTACCACCCGAAGATGATGCCCATGGCGACGTTGCCGATGAATGGCCCGATGCCCTGGTACAGGTGGTAGCTGGCACGGAGGACTGCCAGACTGATGATGATCGGCCACATCCCGCAGCCCAGGCGCTGGAGCCGTTCGGCCCCGAAGCCGAAGATGATGACCTCTTCGACGATGCCGTTCTTCGCCGCGGCCAGAATGAGCACGGGAATAGTCCACCAATGATCGCCGAGGTTGGCCGGCTGGACCTCGGCAGTGATCCCCAGTGCCCTGCCGCCCGCGTAGACGGCCAGAGTGCCGATGCCGATGATGGTGAAGATGAGCGTTCCGCGCCCGAGGTCTTTCCCCCTCTGGCCGTTCACGCCCAGCCGTGTGCTCAGGGGCGGGGCATTCGAGTCGCGAGTCAGCAGGTAGAGGGCCAAGAGCACTGGTACGAGGGTGAACCCGATGTCGAGGATCTGGTAGACGAGGTCGAATCCGGGTCGCGGCGACATCGAGGTGTTGAGCTTCGCTTGGGCGTCGCTGATCGGACCGCGGGTGGTGATGTCTGCTAAGCGCACGATCGCATAGACCGCCGATTGGCCCAGCGAGAGTGCCGCAACGAGACCGAGCTCGAACCACAGGCGCTTCTTCTCCTGCGGTTCGAGCTCGTTTCTCATGGATCCCACTGTAGTGGGCGAGGACTCAGTGCCTCGGTTCCTCGTCCGTGTCGGGGCGACCGCCGGTGGCCACTGACCCCGCATCTGCGGTGGTCTCCGTCTGCGTGCCTGAGCGAGCACGATCCGTCGTATCCGAACGCTGCGCAGCCCTCGCCTCGGCGACGTCGAGGACCTGGCCGCGGGCCATGTTCTTCACGTGCTTCTTCTCTCCGCGACGTTCCTTCGCTCCTTCGAGGAGGAGGTAGAGGACAGGCACGAGGATGAGCGTGAGCAGGGTCGAGCTGACGAGACCGCCGATGACGACGATCGCCAGCGGCTTCGAGATGAACACTCCCCCACCCGTCAGTCCCAGGGCCATCGGTATAAGCGCGAAGATCGTCGCTGCCGCGGTCATAAGGATCGGACGATAACGCAGTCTGGCACCGTGGACGATCGCCGCTCGCAGATCAACGCCTCGAGCTCTGAAGTGGTTGATCAGGTCGATGAGAACGATCGCGTTGGTGACCACGATGCCGATGAGCATGAGCAGACCGATCATCGAGGTCAGGCCTAGCGGAGTATCGGTCAGCAGTGACAGCGCGATGGATCCGTGGCCGCGAACGGGATCGAGACCAGCAGGATCCATCGCGCTGTCACTGCTGACCGATACTCCGCTAGGCCTGAC
>NZ_JACBOT010000038.1 GCF_021532275.1 Brevibacterium sp. UCMA 11754 | reverse complement strand
CACCTCGGCGAGGGAGAGGACGTTGACTCCTATGTCCTCAACGGCGTCAAGCAGTTCATTTCCGGTGCCGGCACCAGCGAAACGTACCTGGTGATGGCGCGTACCGGCCAGGACGGATCGCGCGGAATCTCCGCATTCATCCTCGAAAAGGGCATGGAGGGTCTCTCCTTCGGCCCCAACGAACAGAAGATGGGATGGCGAGCTCAGCCGACCCGACAGGTCATCATGGAAAACGTTCGCGTGCCGAAGGGAGAACCTCCTCGGCGAACCCGGTCAGGGTTTCAAGATCGCGATGTCCGGACTCGACGGAGGCCGGCTCAACATCGGAGCATGCTCGCTGGGCGGCGGGCAATCTGCGTTGGAGAAGGCCATCGACTACATGGGCGAACGACAGGCCTTCGGCACCGAGCTCTCAGCTTTCCAGGCTCTGCGATTCGAGGTCGCGGAGATGCAGACCAAGCTCGAAGCGGCTCGCTCCCTCCTGTGGCGTGCCGCCAACGCCTACGACGCAGGCGATCCCAACACCTCATTGCTCTCGGCAATGGCGAAGCTGACAGCCACAGATTCGGGCTTCGACGTCGCCAATAGGGCACTCCAGTTGCACGGCGGCTACGGCTATCTGACAGAGTATGGAATTGAGAAGCTGGTGCGTGACCTGCGCGTCCACCAGATTCTGGAAGGCACCAACGAAATCATGCGCGTGATCATTTCGCGCAAGAGCACAGGAGTGGGCTGATATGACGACAGAGACCGCGGCACCGCCGACGGAAGCATCGGTGATCACCTCGATCACCAACGGAGTGGGCCGGATAGAGCTCAACAGGCCGAAGCTGATCAACGCACTGAGCCAGCAGATGGTGGGCGCCATCGATGACGCCCTGAAGAGCTGGCGCGATGACGACGCGATCAAGGCCGTCCTTGTCACCGGACGCGGCGAACGCGGGCTGTGCGCCGGAGGCGACATCAAGGCCGTCTACAACGACATTGTCGCCGGCACCGATGAGAACGCCCGATTCTGGAATCGCGAATACAAGATGAACCATGAGATCTCCGAATTCCCCAAGCCCTATGTCGTCATCATGAACGGCATCACGATGGGCGGCGGCGTCGGAATCTCGGGCCACGGCTCCCACCGCATCGTCACCGATTCCACCAAGATCGGAATGCCGGAGACCGGGATCGGCCTGTTCCCCGACGTCGGCGGCACACATCTGCTGGCCAATGCGCCGGGCGAGCTCGGCACCCATCTGGCGCTGACCGGACTGCCGGTCGGAGCAGGAGCCGCGCTGGCCATGGGACTGGCTGACTACTACGTGCCGGACGCTGAAGTGCCGGGACTCATCGCCGACCTCGAAGCAGGCGGCGACGTGGAAACAGTGATCGACCGCTACGCCGCCGATGCTCCGGAGAACGAACTCGCCGAGGCAGCAGGCTGGATCGACGAATGCTATAGCAGGGACCGGGCAGAGGACATCGTCGCAGCGCTGACCGCGCATGCGAACCCCGATGCCAATGCCGCCGGGAAGCTGATCGGGACCAAGGCACCCACCTCGGTGAAGGTGACACTGGCCGCCGTGCGCAAAGCCCGAGACATGTCCCTGGCCGAAGTCCTCGAACAGGACTATCGCGCAGCCGTCGCGCTGACACGTCGTCCCGACCTCAAGGAGGGCATCCGCGCGCAGGTCATCGACAAGGACCGCAACCCACAGTGGTCCCCGTCCGCATTCGACGAGGTCAGCGACGAAACAGTCAACGACATCCTCACCACCGATCACGAAGAGAAGGTGTTCGCATGAGCGACTACGAAAACAATCCTCACATCCGTCGACCAGGGTGTTGCCACCATCACGCTCGATCGCCCGAAGGCTCTCAACGCGTTGAACATGCAGGTTCTCACCGACGTCACCGACGCAGCCACCGCATTCGATGCCGACGATGAGGTCAAGGCGATCATCATCACCGGCAGCGGCAAGGCCTTCGCCGCGGGCGCCGACATCAAGGAGATGTCCGACCTCGACTTCGCCACCGCGTTCAAGGCCGACTGGTTCGCCGGCTGGACCCGCCTGACTGACGTGCGCAAACCGGTCATCACCGCGGTCAACGGCTTCGCACTCGGCGGCGGCTGTGAGCTGGCAATGATGGGCGACATCCTCATCGCATCGACGAAGGCGAAGTTCGGCCAGCCCGAGATCAACCTCGGCGTCCTCCCCGGTATGGGCGGATCCCAGCGTCTGACTCGCGCGATCGGCAAGGCCAAGTCCATGGACATGTGCCTGACCGGACGCATGATGGACGCAGAGGAGGCCGAACGCTCGGGCCTCGTCGCACGTATCGTCGAACCCGAGGAACTTCTTGCAACGGCCAACGAGATCGCGCAGACGATCGCGTCCAAGTCCCGCATCGCCTCGGCGATGGTGAAAGAAGCGGTCAATACCGCATTCGAAACGACGCTCGAGCAGGGACTGCGCTACGAACGTCGCCTCTTCCACTCCTCCCTGGCCACGAACGACCAGTCCGAGGGAATGGCCGCATTCGTCGAGAAGCGGGACGCGAACTTCACAGATTCCTGAATCACCGCATGACGCGGCAGCCCGCACACGGCTGCAACGATGGCGCAGGCGAGGCGAACTCGTCTGCGCCATCGGCGTATTCGGTCACATGATCACTTTTAACAATCGTTCAGTTAGAGTGGAAACGTTCATCCACCCAAAGGAGGCACAATGAATTCTTTCGCCAATCTTCTCCCCCAGCTGCGACTTCCGGTGCTCGGCTCCCCCATGTTCATCGCATCGGGCCCCGACCTGGTCAAGGCCCAGTGCCAGGCCGGCATCATCGGTTCCTTCCCCACCCTCAATGCCCGCCCGGCCTCGATGCTCACCGACTGGCTCGACGAGATCCGAGAGAGCAACGCCGCGTTCACCGCAGCGAATCCCGATCGTCCGGCGGCACCGTTCGCTGTGAACCTCATCGTTCACCGCTCGAACAACCGTTTGGAAGCCGACCTCGCCGAGGTGGTCCGCCACCAGGTGCCCATCGTGATCACGTCATTGGGCGCACGAGAAGAGGTCAACGAGGCTGTGCACTCCTACGGCGGCATCGTCCTCCATGACGTCATCAACAACAAGTTCGCGCACAAAGCCGTGGAGAAGGGCGCCGACGGTGTCATCGCCGTGGCCGCCGGTGCCGGTGGACATGCCGGAGCGCTCTCCCCATTCGCGCTGGTCCAGGAGATCCGGTCCTGGTTCGACGGCCCGGTGCTGCTCTCGGGCGCAATTGCACACGGCCGCTCGGTCCTCGCAGCACTCGCCGCCGGCGCCGACTGCGCCTATGTGGGCTCGGCCTTCCTGTCGACGGCAGAGGCCAACGTCACCGAAGACTACAAGCAGATGATCGTCGACTCCGCTGCCGAGGACGTCGTCTACTCCAGCTACTTCACCGGAGTCAAGGGCAACTACCTGCGCGGTTCCATCACTGCCTCGGGACTCGACCCCGACGATCTTCCGAGGCTGACCCGACGAAGATGGACTTCGGCACGAAGGAGGGGTCGGACTCGAAGGCGTGGAAGGACATCTGGGGCTCGGGTCAGGGCATCGGCGTGCTCCACGAGAAGAGCACCGCTGCCGAACTCGTCGACAGTCTTACCGCGCAGTTCGAGGCCGCGAAGACGGAGCTCGACGCTCGCCTGAATACGGCTGTCGGCGTCGGCTGAGCCGCACCGAACTCTCAGATCGTGGAGATGATGCCCCGTTCGGTCAGGCGCGAAGACAGTCCTGCACCGTCCGGGGCATAGATCCACGGCACGCCCTGGCCGCGACCGTGGCGCTTCGAACGACCACCTGCCCAGACCGCTTCACCGACGGTGAGCTGGCGGATCGCGACCGCCGCGACATTGTCGGGGTGGTTGTCCACGAACTCTCCGTAGACCTCTTCGTCCTTCTGACCGTCGTCGCCGATGAGCAGCCATTTCATCCACGGGAACTCACGCGACAGGCGCTCCAGAGAGTTGCGTTTATGCTCCTTACCCGAACGGAAGACGCGAGTCGTCGTCGGCCCCCAATCGGTGAGCAGCAGAGGCCCCATCGGGTAGAGGTTGCGAGAGAGGAACCTCTTGATCGTCAGGGCCGAATTCCACGCTCCCGTCGACAGATAGACCATCGGAGAATTCGGGCGCATATAGGTGATCCGGTCATAGAGCACAGCCATTCCCGCCACAGGCGACCTGGCATGCTCGCTGAGGACGAAGGTGTTCCACGCGGCAAGAAATGGTCGCGGCAGTGAGGTGACCATGACCGTGTCATCGATATCGGAGATGATGCCGAACGTCGTGTCCTCGCCGATGATCCGCACGGCAGCGGAATCGACGAGCGAGCCATCGGTCCACAGTTCGATCTCCGTCTCACGGGCTGAAAGTCACCGGGAATGACAGTGTCGATGATGCCGCCCCTGTCAGCGGTGACCATGTGCTCTTCGTCATTGACGCGGACCCAGGCCGTGTCGTTGGGCAGAGGCACACTGACGAAGGACTTCCATCCCCGAATGCTCGCCTGCAGGTCCGCCGCAGGCTGACCTGTGGGGGTCAGGACCAAACGTCCGAGCACTCTCACCCACCCGGTGCCGCCATAGGTGTCATAGGCGATGACTGTGCGCTGATAGGTGTGATCGGTGGCGCGGTTCTGCAGCCAGCCGTTGAGCCGGTCTTCCATCCGTGCCGCGGTGTGCAGCATGTCCGGGGTGAGGTTCAGCGGTCCCTCTTCGGGTTTCTTCTTCGCCACGGTTCTTCCTTCACACTCATCGCACGTCAGGTCGGATCGGGTTGCAGTCGGCTCAGACGAAGCCGACCTTGTCATAGACCTCTCGCAGGGTCACCTCGGCGATCTCATTGGCCTTCGCCGCACCCGAATCGAGGATGGCCTGGAGCTGCGCCCGGTCCTGCAGGAGCTCATTGGTGCGCTCTCGCACAGGGGTGAGGGCTTCGACGGCGATCTCTGCCAGATCGACCTTGAGGTGACCGTACATCTTGCCCTCGTACTCTGCGACGATGTCATCGACCGAACGCGAGGTCAGAGAGGAATAGATCGTGAGCAGGTTCGAGACTCCGGGCTTGGACTCCGGGTCGTAGGCGATCTCCTTGCCATCGTCGGTGACGGCTGACTTGATCTTCTTCGTCAGTGACTTCGCGTCGTCGAGAAGGTCGATGCGACCCAGCGGGCTGGGCAAAGATTTTGACATCTTCGACGAAGGGTTCTGCAGGTCGTAGATCTTCGCGGTGGCCTTGAGGATCTGTGCCTCAGGAACGACGAAGGTCTCTCCGAACCGATAGTTGAAGCGTTCGGCCAAGTTTCGGGTCAGCTCGAGATGCTGGCGCTGATCCTCGCCGACGGGCACCATCTGCGGATTGTAGAGGAGGATGTCGGCGGCCATCAGCGCTGGGTAGGTGAGCAGGCCCAGGGACACATGCTCCTGCTTGGCCGATTTGTCCTTGAACTGCGTCATCCGGCTGGCCTCACCCATCGACGTGGTGCATTCGAGGACCCATGACAGCTGCGGGTGTGCCGGGACCTGTGACTGGACGAAGATCGTCGACTTCTCCGGGTCGATACCCGCCGCAATGAACTGCGCAGCGGTGCGCAGGGTGCGCTCGCGCAGGTCGCTGGGGTCCTGCTCGACGGTGATCGCGTGCATGTTCGCGATGAAGTAGAAGGCATCGTGCGACTCCTGATGCGCCACGAACTGCTGCAGAGCTCCGATGTAGTTGCCCAGGTGCAGTGAGTCAGAGGTGGCCTGGATGCCGGAAACGGTGCGTGGCAGAGAAGAAGTCATCATAGAACCATAATGCCACTTCAACCCCGCGTCATCGCAGACCACCCCGTGCGAGCCGAGGACTCAGGTGATCTCAGCCACCTACGCGCCACCGGCAAACGGTATAGTGACGAAGCAGATCACATGATTCATCGAGGTATCTCACATGGTTCGATCAACAGTCTTGTTCGGCCGGTGACCGGTGGTCATGGGCAATGAATATTCGGTGCGAAGTCATCGAGCTCAACGAGGAGGAAATCTTGTCTGTCGAATACGTCAGAACCGAAGAGGGGCTGCCACCGGTGGCTGTGGTCGAGAAGCCGCGGTGGACTCCGGTGAAGATCGTCATCTGGGTGGTCATCGCGTTGGTCGCGGCCGCCGGATGGGCGATGGTTGCGTTCGTGCGCGGAGAGGAGATGTCGGCCAGCTGGTTCGTCGCCGCTGCCGTGGGCAGCTATCTCATCGCGTTCCGTTTCTATGCCAAGTTCATCGAATGGAAGATCTGCCGCCCCGACCCGAAACGGGCCACTCCTGCAGAGCTCAATGACAATGGACGCGACTTCGCACCCACTGACCGCCGAGTGCTCTTCGGCCACCACTTCGCCGCCATCTCGGGCGCCGGGCCTCTGGTCGGACCGATCCTGGCCGCGCAGATGGGCTACCTGCCCGGTACCCTGTGGATCGTTCTCGGCGTCATCGTCGCCGGCGGCGTCCAGGACTACCTGGTGCTGTTCTTCTCGATGCGCCGCAATGGCCGCTCTCTAGGTCAGATGACTCGTGATGAGCTTGGTCGCACTGGCGGAATCATCGCCTCGCTGGGCATCATCCTCATCATGGTGATCCTCATCGCTGTCCTCGGCGTCGTCATCATCAATGCACTGGCCGAGAGCCCTTGGGGTGTCTTCTCGA
This sequence comes from Brevibacterium sp. UCMA 11754, assembly GCF_021532275.1. Lineage (GTDB taxonomy): Bacteria > Actinomycetota > Actinomycetes > Actinomycetales > Brevibacteriaceae > Brevibacterium. The sequence goes on along the minus strand of NZ_JACBOT010000038.1, from coordinate 8,876 downwards.
TCGCCATGACGATTCCCATCGCCGTGTTCATGGGCATCTACATGCGCTACCTCCGGGCAAGGTCGTCGAGGTCTCGGTCATCGGCGTCGTCCTCCTGATCCTGGCCATCGTCGCCGGCGGCTGGGTTCACAACTCGCCCGTGTGGTCGGAGTTCTTCCACCTCGACAAGGTGACACTGGCCTGGTGCCTGATGATCTATGGCTTCCTCGCCGCTGTGCTGCCGGTCTGGGTGCTGCTGGCACCGCGTGACTACTTGTCGACCTTCATGAAGATCGGCACCATCATCCTCCTGGCTGTCGGCATCCTCATCGTCAACCCGAGTGTGCAGATGCCGGCCGTGACCGAGTTCGCCTTCAACTCCGAAGGCCCTGCCTTCGCCGGAGTTCTGTTCCCGTTCCTCTTCATCACCATCGCCTGCGGGGCCCTATCGGGATTCCACGCGCTCATCTCTTCAGGCACCACGCCGAAGCTGATCGAGAAGGAATCCCAGGCCCGCCTCATCGGCTACGGCGGAATGCTCATGGAGTCCTTCGTTGCGATCATGGCTCTGGTGGCCGCGATCTGCCTCGACAAAGGGCTGTACTTCGCGATGAACGCCGCCGAACCGCTCACCGGCGGAACAACACAGGGCGCCTCAGACTTCATCAACACTCTCTTGGCATGTCCGGGTCGAAACGAGTCCCGAGGTGCTCCAACAGGCAGCAAATAACGTCGGAGAGGAGAGCATCGTATCCCGCACCGGTGGCGCCCCGACTCTGGCGATGGGCATGGCGCAAATTCTCCACAATGTCTTCGGCGGTCCAGCATGGATGTCCTTCTGGTACCACTTCGCAGTCATGTTCGAGGCACTGTTCATCCTCACCACCATCGATGCCGGTACCCGCGTCGCCCGTTTCATGCTCAGCGACGCACTGGGCAACTTCTCGAAGAAGTTCCGAGACCCCTCGTGGACCCCGGGGGCGTGGCTGACCACAGCGATCATGGTCGCGGCATGGGGGTCGATCCTGTTGATGGGAGTCACCGACCCTCTCGGCGGCATCAACACGCTGTTCCCGCTCTTGGAGATCCGAAGAGCGGGAACAGCGTGTTGATGCCGCCGAGAGGGTCGGTGACTCCCATCAACAGGATCGACCCCCATGCCGCGACCATGATCGCTGTGGCAGCCACGCCCCGGGGTCCACGAGGGGTCTCGGAACTTCTTCGAGAAGTTGCCCAGTGCGTCGCTGAGCATGAAACGGGCGACGCGGGTACCGGCATCGATGGTGGTGAGGATGAACAGTGCCTCGAACATGACTGCGAAGTGGTACAGAAGGACATCCATGCTGGACCGCCGAAGACATTGTGGAGAATTTGCGCCATGCCCATCGCCAGAGTCGGGGCGCCACCGGTGCGGGATACGATGCTCTCCTCTCCGACGTTATTTGCTGCTGTTGGAGCACCTCGGGACTCGTTTCGACCCCGGACATGCCAAGAGAGTTGTTGATGAAGTCTGAGGCGCCCTGTGTTGTTCCGCGGTGAGCGGTTCGCGGCGTTCATCGCGAAGTACAGCCCTTTGTCGAGGCAGATCGCGGCCACCAGAGCCATGATCGCAACGAAGGACTCCATGAGCATTCCGCCGTAGCCGATGAGGCGGCCTGGGATTCCTTCTCGATCAGCTTCGGCGTGGTGCCTGAAGAGATGAGCGCGTGGAATCCCGATAGGGCCCCGCAGGCGATGGTGATGAAGAGGAACGGGAACAGAACTCCGGCGAAGGCAGGGCCTTCGGAGTTGAAGGCGAACTCGGTCACGGCCGGCATCTGCACACTCGGGTTGACGATGAGGATGCCGACAGCCAGGAGGATGATGGTGCCGATCTTCATGAAGGTCGACAAGTAGTCACGCGGTGCCAGCAGCACCCAGACCGGCAGCACAGCGGCGAGGAAGCCATAGATCATCAGGCACCAGGCCAGTGTCACCTTGTCGAGGTGGAAGAACTCCGACCACACGGGCGAGTTGTGAACCCAGCCGCCGGCGACGATGGCCAGGATCAGGAGGACGACGCCGATGACCGAGACCTCGACGACCTTGCCCGGACGCAGGTAGCGCATGTAGATGCCCATGAACACGGCGATGGGAATCGTCATGGCGATCGAGAAGACACCCCAAGGGCTCTCGGCCAGTGCATTGATGATGACGACGCCGAGGACAGCGATGAGGATCACCATGATGAGGATGATGCCCAGCGAGGCGATGATTCCGCCAGTGCGACCAAGCTCATCACGAGTCATCTGACCTAGAGAGCGGCCATTGCGGCGCATCGAGAAGAACAGCACCAGGTAGTCCTGGACGCCGCCGGCGACGATGACGCCGAGAACGATCCACAGGGTACCGGGCAGGTAGCCCATCTGCGCGGCCAGGATCGGTCCGACCAGAGGCCCGGCGCCCGAGATGGCGGCGAAGTGGTGGCCGAAGAGCACTCGGCGGTCAGTGGGTGCGAAGTCGCGTCCATTGTCATTGAGCTCTGCAGGAGTGGCCCGTTTCGGGTCGGGGCGGCAGATCTTCCATTCGATGAACTTGGCATAGAAACGGAACGCGATGAGATAGCTGCCCACGGCAGCGGCGACGAACCAGCTGGCCGACATCTCCTCTCCGCGCACGAACGCAACCATCGCCCATCCGGCGGCCGCGACCAACGCGATGACCACCCAGATGACGATCTTCACCGGAGTCCACCGCGGCTTCTCGACCACAGCCACCGGTGGCAGCCCCTCTTCGGTTCTGACGTATTCGACAGACAAGATTTCCTCCTCGTTGAGCTCGATGACTTCGCACCGAATATTCATTGCCCATGACCACCGGTCACCGGCCGAACAAGACTGTTGATCGAACCATGTGAGATACCTCGATGAATCATGTGATCTGCTTCGTCACTATACCGTTTGCCGGGGCGCGTAGGTGGCTGAGATCACCTGAGTCCTCGGCTCGCACGGGGTGGTCTGCGATGACGCGGGGTTGAAGTGGCATTATGGTTCTATGATGACTTCTTCTCTGCCACGCACCGTTTCCGGCATCCAGGCCACCTCTGACTCACTGCACTGGGCAACTACATCGGAGCTCTGCAGCAGTTCGTGGCGCATCAGGAGTCGCACGATGCCTTCTACTTCATCGCGAACATGCACGCGATCACCGTCGAGCAGGACCCAGCGACCTGCGCGAGCGCACCCTGCGCACCGCTGCGCAGTTCATTGCGGCGGGTATCGACCCGGAGAAGTCGACGATCTTCGTCCAGTCACAGGTCCCGGCACACCCGCAGCTGTCATGGGTCCTCGAATGCACCACGTCGATGGGTGAGGCCAGCCGGATGACGCAGTTCAAGGACAAATCGGCCAAGCAGGAGCATGTGTCCCTGGGCCTGCTCACCTACCCAGCGCTGATGGCCGCCGACATCCTCCTCTACAATCCGCAGATGGTGCCCGTCGGCGAGGATCAGCGCCAGCATCTCGAGCTGACCCGAAACTTGGCCGAACGCTTCAACTATCGGTTCGGAGAGACCTTCGTCGTTCCTGAGGCACAGATCCTCAAGGCCACCGCGAAGATCTACGACCTGCAGAACCCTTCGTCGAAGATGTCAAAATCTTTGCCCAGCCCGCTGGGTCGCATCGACCTTCTCGACGACGCGAAGTCACTGACGAAGAAGATCAAGTCAGCCGTCACCGACGATGGCAAGGAGATCGCCTACGACCCGGAGTCCAAGCCCGGAGTCTCGAACCTGCTCACGATCTATTCCTCTCTGACCTCGCGTTCGGTCGATGACATCGTCGCAGAGTACGAGGGCAAGATGTACGGTCACCTCAAGGTCGATCTGGCAGAGATCGCCGTCGAAGCCCTCACCCCTGTGCGAGAGCGCACCAATGAGCTCCTGCAGGACCGGGCGCAGCTCCAGGCCATCCTCGATTCGGGTGCGGCGAAGGCCAATGAGATCGCCGAGGTGACCCTGCGAGAGGTCTATGACAAGGTCGGCTTCGTCTGAGCCGACTGCAACCCGATCCGACCTGACGTGCGATGAGTGTGAAGGAAGAACCGTGGCGAAGAAGAAACCCGAAGAGGGACCGCTGAACCTCACCCCGGACATGCTGCACACCGCGGCACGGATGGAAGACCGGCTCAACGGCTGGCTGCAGAAACCGCGCCACCGATCACACCTATCAGCGCACAGTCATCGCCTATGACACCTATGGCGGCACCGGGTGGGTGAGAGTGCTCGGACGTTTGGTCCTGACCCCCACAGGTCAGCCTGCGGCGGACCTGCAGGCGAGCATTCGGGGATGGAAGTCCTTCGTCAGTGTGCCTCTGCCCAACGACACGGCCTGGGTCCGCGTCAATGACGAAGAGCACATGGTCACCGCTGACAGGGGCGGCATCATCGACACTGTCATTCCCGGTGACTTTCAGCCCGGTGAGACGGAGATCGAACTGTGGACCGATGGCTCGCTCGTCGATTCCGCTGCCGTGCGGATCATCGGCGAGGACACGACGTTCGGCATCATCTCCGATATCGATGACACGGTCATGGTCACCTCACTGCCGCGACCATTTCTTGCCGCGTGGAACACCTTCGTCCTCAGCGAGCATGCCAGGTCGCCTGTGGCGGGAATGGCTGTGCTCTATGACCGGATCACCTATATGCGCCCGAATTCTCCGATGGTCTATCTGTCGACGGGAGCGTGGAATTCGGCCCTGACGATCAAGAGGTTCCTCTCTCGCAACCTCTACCCGATGGGGCCTCTGCTGCTCACCGATTGGGGGCCGACGACGACTCGCGTCTTCCGTTCGGGTAAGGAGCATAAACGCAACTCTCTGGAGCGCCTGTCGCGTGAGTTCCCGTGGATGAAATGGCTGCTCATCGGCGACGACGGTCAGAAGGACGAAGAGGTCTACGGAGAGTTCGTGGACAACCACCCCGACAATGTCGCGGCGGTCGCGATCCGCCAGCTCACCGTCGGTGAAGCGGTCTGGGCAGGTGGTCGTTCGAAGCGCCACGGTCGCGGCCAGGGCGTGCCGTGGATCTATGCCCCGGACGGTGCAGGACTGTCTTCGCGCCTGACCGAACGGGGCATCATCTCCACGATCTGAGAGTTCGGTGCGGCTCAGCCGACGCCGACAGCCGTATTCAGGCGAGCGTCGAGCTCCGTCTTCGCGGCCTCGAACTGCGCGGTAAGACTGTCGACGAGTTCGGCAGCGGTGCTCTTCTCGTGGAGCACGCCGATGCCCTGACCCGAGCCCCAGATGTCCTTCCACGCCTTCGAGTCCGACCCCTCCTTCGTGCCGAAGTCCATCTTCGTCGGGTCAGCCTCGGGAAGATCGTCGGGGTCGAGTCCCGAGGCAGTGATGGAACCGCGCAGGTAGTTGCCCTTGACTCCGGTGAAGTAGCTGGAGTAGACGACGTCCTCGGCAGCGGAGTCGACGATCATCTGCTTGTAGTCTTCGGTGACGTTGGCCTCTGCCGTCGACAGGAAGGCCGAGCCCACATAGGGCGCAGTGGCGGCGCCGGCGGCGAGGCGCGAGGACCGAGCGGCCGTGTGCAATTGCGCCCGAGAGCAGCACCGGGCCGTCGAACCAGGACCGGATCTCCTGGACCAGCGCGAATGGGGAGAGCGCTCCGGCATGTCCACCGGCACCGGCGGCCACGGCGATGACACCGTCGGCGCCCTTCTCCACGGCTTTGTGCGCGAACTTGTTGTTGATGACGTCATGGAGGACGATGCCGCCGTAGGAGTGCACAGCCTCGTTGACCTCTTCTCGTGCGCCCAATGACGTGATCACGATGGGCACCTGGTGGCGGACCACCTCGGCGAGGTCGGCTTCCAAACGGTTGTTCGAGCGGTGAACGATGAGGTTCACAGCGAACGGTGCCGCCGGACGATCGGGATTCGCTGCGGTGAACGCGGCGTTGCTCTCTCGGATCTCGTCGAGCCAGTCGGTGAGCATCGAGGCCGGGCGGGCATTGAGGGTGGGGAAGGAACCGATGATGCCGGCCTGGCACTGGGCCTTGACCAGGTCGGGGCCCGATGCGATGAACATGGGGGAGCCGAGCACCGGAAGTCGCAGCTGGGGGAGAAGATTGGCGAAAGAATTCATTGTGCCTCCTTTGGGTGGATGAACGTTTCCACTCTAACTGAACGATTGTTAAAAGTGATCATGTGACCGAATACGCCGATGGCGCAGACGAGTTCGCCTCGCCTGCGCCATCGTTGCAGCCGTGCTGTGCGGGCTGCCGCGTCATGCGGTGATTCAGGAATCTGTGAAGTTCGCGTCCCGCTTCTCGACGAATGCGGCCATTCCCTCGGACTGGTCGTTCGTGGCCAGGGAGGAGTGGAAGAGGCGACGTTCGTAGCGCAGTCCCTGCTCGAGCGTCGTTTCGAATGCGGTATTGACCGCTTCTTTCACCATCGCCGAGGCGATGCGGGACTTGGACGCGATCGTCTGCGCGATCTCGTTGGCCGTTGCAAGAAGTTCCTCGGGTTCGACGATACGTGCGACGAGGCCCGAGCGTTCGGCCTCCTCTGCGTCCATCATGCGTCCGGTCAGGCACATGTCCATGGACTTGGCCTTGCCGATCGCGCGAGTCAGACGCTGGGATCCGCCCATACCGGGGAGGACGCCGAGGTTGATCTCGGGCTGGCCGAACTTCGCCTTCGTCGATGCGATGAGGATGTCGCCCATCATTGCCAGCTCACAGCCGCCGCCGAGTGCGAAGCCGTTGACCGCGGTGATGACCGGTTTGCGCACGTCAGTCAGGCGGGTCCAGCCGGCGAACCAGTCGGCCTTGAACGCGGTGGCGAAGTCGAGGTCGGACATCTCCTTGATGTCGGCGCCCGCGGCGAAGGCCTTGCCGCTGCCGGTGATGATGATCGCCTTGACCTCATCGTCGGCATCGAATGCGGTGGCTGCGTCGGTGACGTCGGTGAGAACCTGCATGTTCAACGCGTTGAGAGCCTTCGGGCGATCGAGCGTGATGGTGGCAACACCCTGGTCGACGGATGTGAGGATTGTTTCGTAGTCGCTCATGCGAACACCTTCTCTTCGTGATCGGTGGTGAGGATGTCGTTGACTGTTTCGTCGCTGACCTCGTCGAATGCGGACGGGGACCACTGTGGGTTGCGGTCCTTGTCGATGACCTGCGCGCGGATGCCCTCCTTGAGGTCGGGACGACGTGTCAGCGCGACGGCTGCGCGATAGTCCTGTTCGAGGACTTCGGCCAGGGACATGTCTCGGGCTTTGCGCACGGCGGCCAGTGTCACCTTCACCGAGGTGGGTGCCTTGGTCCCGATCAGCTTCCCGGCGGCATTGGCATCGGGGTTCGCATGCGCGGTCAGCGCTGCGACGATGTCCTCTGCCCGGTCCCTGCTATAGCATTCGTCGATCCAGCCTGCTGCCTCGGCGAGTTCGTTCTCCGGAGCATCGGCGGCGTAGCGGTCGATCACTGTTTCCACGTCGCCGCCTGCTTCGAGGTCGGCGATGAGTCCCGGCACTTCAGCGTCCGGCACGTAGTAGTCAGCCAGTCCCATGGCCAGCGCGGCTCCTGCTCCGACCGGCAGTCCGGTCAGCGCCAGATGGGTGCCGAGCTCGCCCGGCGCATTGGCCAGCAGATGTGTGCCGCCGACGTCGGGGAACAGGCCGATCCCGGTCTCCGGCATTCCGATCTTGGTGGAATCGGTGACGATGCGGTGGGAGCCGTGGCCCGAGATTCCGACGCCGCCGCCCATCGTGATGCCGTTCATGATGACGACATAGGGCTTGGGGAATTCGGAGATCTCATGGTTCATCTTGTATTCGCGATTCCAGAATCGGGCGTTCTCATCGGTGCCGGCGACAATGTCGTTGTAGACGGCCTTGATGTCGCCTCCGGCGCACAGCCCGCGTTCGCCGCGTCCGGTGACAAGGACGGCCTTGATCGCGTCGTCATCGCGCCAGCTCTTCAGGGCGTCATCGATGGCGCCCACCATCTGCTGGCTCAGTGCGTTGATCAGCTTCGGCCTGTTGAGCTCTATCCGGCCCACTCCGTTGGTGATCGAGGTGATCACCGATGCTTCCGTCGGCGGTGCCGCGGTCTCTGTCGTCATATCAGCCCACTCCTGTGCTCTTGCGCGAAATGATCACGCGCATGATTTCGTTGGTGCCTTCCAGAATCTGGTGGACGCGCAGGTCACGCACCAGCTTCTCAATTCCATACTCTGTCAGATAGCCGTAGCCGCCGTGCAACTGGAGTGCCCTATTGGCGACGTCGAAGCCCGAATCTGTGGCTGTCAGCTTCGCCATTGCCGAGAGCAATGAGGTGTTGGGATCGCCTGCGTCGTAGGCGTTGGCGGCACGCCACAGGAGGGAGCGAGCCGCTTCGAGCTTGGTCTGCATCTCCGCGACCTCGAATCGCAGAGCCTGGAAAGCTGAGAGCTCGGTGCCGAAGGCCTGTCGTTCGCCCATGTAGTCGATGGCCTTCTCCAACGCAGATTGCCCGCCGCCCAGCGAGCATGCTCCGATGTTGAGCCGGCCTCCGTCGAGTCCGGACATCGCGATCTTGAAACCCTGACCGGGTTCGCCGAGGAGGTTCTCCTTCGGCACGCGAACGTTTTCCATGATGACCTGTCGGGTCGGCTGAGCTCGCCATCCCATCTTCTGTTCGTTGGGGCCGAAGGAGAGACCCTCCATGCCCTTTTCGAGGATGAATGCGGAGATTCCGCGCGATCCGTCCTGGCCGGTACGCGCCATCACCAGGTACGTTTCGCTGGTGCCGGCACGGAAATGAACTGCTTGACGCCGTTGAGGACATAGGAGTCAACGTCCTCCCTCGCCGAGGTGCGCAGAGCGGCAGCATCGAACCGGCATTGGGTTCCGTGAGG
>NZ_JACBOT010000037.1 GCF_021532275.1 Brevibacterium sp. UCMA 11754 | reverse complement strand
ATCGGGACCAAGGCACCCACCTCGGTGAAGGTGACACTGGCCGCCGTGCGCAAAGCCCGAGACATGTCCCTGGCCGAAGTCCTCGAACAGGACTATCGCGCAGCCGTCGCGCTGACACGTCGTCCCGACCTCAAGGAGGGCATCCGCGCGCAGGTCATCGACAAGGACCGCAACCCACAGTGGTCCCCGTCCGCATTCGACGAGGTCAGCGACGAAACAGTCAACGACATCCTCACCACCGATCACGAAGAGAAGGTGTTCGCATGAGCGACTACGAAACAATCCTCACATCCGTCGACCAGGGTGTTGCCACCATCACGCTCGATCGCCCGAAGGCTCTCAACGCGTTTGAAACATGCAGGTTCTCACCGACGTCACCGACGCAGCCACCGCATTCGATGCCGACGATGAGGTCAAGGCGATCATCATCACCGGCAGCGGCAAGGCCTTCGCCGCGGGCGCCGACATCAAGGAGATGTCCGACCTCGACTTCGCCACCGCGTTCAAGGCCGACTGGTTCGCCGGCTGGACCCGCCTGACTGACGTGCGCAAACCGGTCATCACCGCGGTCAACGGCTTCGCACTCGGCGGCGGCTGTGAGCTGGCAATGATGGGCGACATCCTCATCGCATCGACGAAGGCGAAGTTCGGCCAGCCCGAGATCAACCTCGGCGTCCTCCCCGGTATGGGCGGATCCCAGCGTCTGACTCGCGCGATCGGCAAGGCCAAGTCCATGGACATGTGCCTGACCGGACGCATGATGGACGCAGAGGAGGCCGAACGCTCGGGCCTCGTCGCACGTATCGTCGAACCCGAGGAACTTCTTGCAACGGCCAACGAGATCGCGCAGACGATCGCGTCCAAGTCCCGCATCGCCTCGGCGATGGTGAAAGAAGCGGTCAATACCGCATTCGAAACGACGCTCGAGCAGGGACTGCGCTACGAACGTCGCCTCTTCCACTCCTCCCTGGCCACGAACGACCAGTCCGAGGGAATGGCCGCATTCGTCGAGAAGCGGGACGCGAACTTCACAGATTCCTGAATCACCGCATGACGCGGCAGCCCGCACACGGCTGCAACGATGGCGCAGGCGAGGCGAACTCGTCTGCGCCATCGGCGTATTCGGTCACATGATCACTTTTAACAATCGTTCAGTTAGAGTGGAAACGTTCATCCACCCAAAGGAGGCACAATGAATTCTTTCGCCAATCTTCTCCCCCAGCTGCGACTTCCGGTGCTCGGCTCCCCCATGTTCATCGCATCGGGCCCCGACCTGGTCAAGGCCCAGTGCCAGGCCGGCATCATCGGTTCCTTCCCCACCCTCAATGCCCGCCCGGCCTCGATGCTCACCGACTGGCTCGACGAGATCCGAGAGAGCAACGCCGCGTTCACCGCAGCGAATCCCGATCGTCCGGCGGCACCGTTCGCTGTGAACCTCATCGTTCACCGCTCGAACAACCGTTTGGAAGCCGACCTCGCCGAGGTGGTCCGCCACCAGGTGCCCATCGTGATCACGTCATTGGGCGCACGAGAAGAGGTCAACGAGGCTGTGCACTCCTACGGCGGCATCGTCCTCCATGACGTCATCAACAACAAGTTCGCGCACAAAGCCGTGGAGAAGGGCGCCGACGGTGTCATCGCCGTGGCCGCCGGTGCCGGTGGACATGCCGGAGCGCTCTCCCCATTCGCGCTGGTCCAGGAGATCCGGTCCTGGTTCGACGGCCCGGTGCTGCTCTCGGGCGCAATTGCACACGGCCGCTCGGTCCTCGCAGCACTCGCCGCCGGCGCCGACTGCGCCTATGTGGGCTCGGCCTTCCTGTCGACGGCAGAGGCCAACGTCACCGAAGACTACAAGCAGATGATCGTCGACTCCGCTGCCGAGGACGTCGTCTACTCCAGCTACTTCACCGGAGTCAAGGGCAACTACCTGCGCGGTTCCATCACTGCCTCGGGACTCGACCCCGACGATCTTCCCGAGGCTGACCCGACGAAGATGGACTTCGGCACGAAGGAGGGGTCGGACTCGAAGGCGTGGAAGGACATCTGGGGCTCGGGTCAGGGCATCGGCGTGCTCCACGAGAAGAGCACCGCTGCCGAACTCGTCGACAGTCTTACCGCGCAGTTCGAGGCCGCGAAGACGGAGCTCGACGCTCGCCTGAATACGGCTGTCGGCGTCGGCTGAGCCGCACCGAACTCTCAGATCGTGGAGATGATGCCCCGTTCGGTCAGGCGCGAAGACAGTCCTGCACCGTCCGGGGCATAGATCCACGGCACGCCCTGGCCGCGACCGTGGCGCTTCGAACGACCACCTGCCCAGACCGCTTCACCGACGGTGAGCTGGCGGATCGCGACCGCCGCGACATTGTCGGGGTGGTTGTCCACGAACTCTCCGTAGACCTCTTCGTCCTTCTGACCGTCGTCGCCGATGAGCAGCCATTTCATCCACGGGAACTCACGCGACAGGCGCTCCAGAGAGTTGCGTTTATGCTCCTTACCCGAACGGAAGACGCGAGTCGTCGTCGGCCCCCAATCGGTGAGCAGCAGAGGCCCCATCGGGTAGAGGTTGCGAGAGAGGAACCTCTTGATCGTCAGGGCCGAATTCCACGCTCCCGTCGACAGATAGACCATCGGAGAATTCGGGCGCATATAGGTGATCCGGTCATAGAGCACAGCCATTCCCGCCACAGGCGACCTGGCATGCTCGCTGAGGACGAAGGTGTTCCACGCGGCAAGAAATGGTCGCGGCAGTGAGGTGACCATGACCGTGTCATCGATATCGGAGATGATGCCGAACGTCGTGTCCTCGCCGATGATCCGCACGGCAGCGGAATCGACGAGCGAGCCATCGGTCCACAGTTCGATCTCCGTCTCACCGGGCTGAAAGTCACCGGGAATGACAGTGTCGATGATGCCGCCCCTGTCAGCGGTGACCATGTGCTCTTCGTCATTGACGCGGACCCAGGCCGTGTCGTTGGGCAGAGGCACACTGACGAAGGACTTCCATCCCCGAATGCTCGCCTGCAGGTCCGCCGCAGGCTGACCTGTGGGGGTCAGGACCAAACGTCCGAGCACTCTCACCCACCCGGTGCCGCCATAGGTGTCATAGGCGATGACTGTGCGCTGATAGGTGTGATCGGTGGCGCGGTTCTGCAGCCAGCCGTTGAGCCGGTCTTCCATCCGTGCCGCGGTGTGCAGCATGTCCGGGGTGAGGTTCAGCGGTCCCTCTTCGGGTTTCTTCTTCGCCACGGTTCTTCCTTCACACTCATCGCACGTCAGGTCGGATCGGGTTGCAGTCGGCTCAGACGAAGCCGACCTTGTCATAGACCTCTCGCAGGGTCACCTCGGCGATCTCATTGGCCTTCGCCGCACCCGAATCGAGGATGGCCTGGAGCTGCGCCCGGTCCTGCAGGAGCTCATTGGTGCGCTCTCGCACAGGGGTGAGGGCTTCGACGGCGATCTCTGCCAGATCGACCTTGAGGTGACCGTACATCTTGCCCTCGTACTCTGCGACGATGTCATCGACCGAACGCGAGGTCAGAGAGGAATAGATCGTGAGCAGGTTCGAGACTCCGGGCTTGGACTCCGGGTCGTAGGCGATCTCCTTGCCATCGTCGGTGACGGCTGACTTGATCTTCTTCGTCAGTGACTTCGCGTCGTCGAGAAGGTCGATGCGACCCAGCGGGCTGGGCAAAGATTTTGACATCTTCGACGAAGGGTTCTGCAGGTCGTAGATCTTCGCGGTGGCCTTGAGGATCTGTGCCTCAGGAACGACGAAGGTCTCTCCGAACCGATAGTTGAAGCGTTCGGCCAAGTTTCGGGTCAGCTCGAGATGCTGGCGCTGATCCTCGCCGACGGGCACCATCTGCGGATTGTAGAGGAGGATGTCGGCGGCCATCAGCGCTGGGTAGGTGAGCAGGCCCAGGGACACATGCTCCTGCTTGGCCGATTTGTCCTTGAACTGCGTCATCCGGCTGGCCTCACCCATCGACGTGGTGCATTCGAGGACCCATGACAGCTGCGGGTGTGCCGGGACCTGTGACTGGACGAAGATCGTCGACTTCTCCGGGTCGATACCCGCCGCAATGAACTGCGCAGCGGTGCGCAGGGTGCGCTCGCGCAGGTCGCTGGGGTCCTGCTCGACGGTGATCGCGTGCATGTTCGCGATGAAGTAGAAGGCATCGTGCGACTCCTGATGCGCCACGAACTGCTGCAGAGCTCCGATGTAGTTGCCCAGGTGCAGTGAGTCAGAGGTGGCCTGGATGCCGGAAACGGTGCGTGGCAGAGAAGAAGTCATCATAGAACCATAATGCCACTTCAACCCCGCGTCATCGCAGACCACCCCGTGCGAGCCGAGGACTCAGGTGATCTCAGCCACCTACGCGCCACCGGCAAACGGTATAGTGACGAAGCAGATCACATGATTCATCGAGGTATCTCACATGGTTCGATCAACAGTCTTGTTCGGCCGGTGACCGGTGGTCATGGGCAATGAATATTCGGTGCGAAGTCATCGAGCTCAACGAGGAGGAAATCTTGTCTGTCGAATACGTCAGAACCGAAGAGGGGCTGCCACCGGTGGCTGTGGTCGAGAAGCCGCGGTGGACTCCGGTGAAGATCGTCATCTGGGTGGTCATCGCGTTGGTCGCGGCCGCCGGATGGGCGATGGTTGCGTTCGTGCGCGGAGAGGAGATGTCGGCCAGCTGGTTCGTCGCCGCTGCCGTGGGCAGCTATCTCATCGCGTTCCGTTTCTATGCCAAGTTCATCGAATGGAAGATCTGCCGCCCCGACCCGAAACGGGCCACTCCTGCAGAGCTCAATGACAATGGACGCGACTTCGCACCCACTGACCGCCGAGTGCTCTTCGGCCACCACTTCGCCGCCATCTCGGGCGCCGGGCCTCTGGTCGGACCGATCCTGGCCGCGCAGATGGGCTACCTGCCCGGTACCCTGTGGATCGTTCTCGGCGTCATCGTCGCCGGCGGCGTCCAGGACTACCTGGTGCTGTTCTTCTCGATGCGCCGCAATGGCCGCTCTCTAGGTCAGATGACTCGTGATGAGCTTGGTCGCACTGGCGGAATCATCGCCTCGCTGGGCATCATCCTCATCATGGTGATCCTCATCGCTGTCCTCGGCGTCGTCATCATCAATGCACTGGCCGAGAGCCCTTGGGGTGTCTTCTCGATCGCCATGACGATTCCCATCGCCGTGTTCATGGGCATCTACATGCGCTACCTGCGTCCGGGCAAGGTCGTCGAGGTCTCGGTCATCGGCGTCGTCCTCCTGATCCTGGCCATCGTCGCCGGCGGCTGGGTTCACAACTCGCCCGTGTGGTCGGAGTTCTTCCACCTCGACAAGGTGACACTGGCCTGGTGCCTGATGATCTATGGCTTCCTCGCCGCTGTGCTGCCGGTCTGGGTGCTGCTGGCACCGCGTGACTACTTGTCGACCTTCATGAAGATCGGCACCATCATCCTCCTGGCTGTCGGCATCCTCATCGTCAACCCGAGTGTGCAGATGCCGGCCGTGACCGAGTTCGCCTTCAACTCCGAAGGCCCTGCCTTCGCCGGAGTTCTGTTCCCGTTCCTCTTCATCACCATCGCCTGCGGGGCCCTATCGGGATTCCACGCGCTCATCTCTTTCAGGCACCACGCCGAAGCTGATCGAGAAGGAATCCCAGGCCCGCCTCATCGGCTACGGCGGAATGCTCATGGAGTCCTTCGTTGCGATCATGGCTCTGGTGGCCGCGATCTGCCTCGACAAAGGGCTGTACTTCGCGATGAACGCCGCCGAACCGCTCACCGGCGGAACAACACAGGGCGCCTCAGACTTCATCAACAACTCTCTTGGCATGTCCGGGGTCGAAACGAGTCCCGAGGTGCTCCAACAGGCAGCAAATAACGTCGGAGAGGAGAGCATCGTATCCCGCACCGGTGGCGCCCCGACTCTGGCGATGGGCATGGCGCAATTCTCCACAATGTCTTCGGCGGTCCAGCATGGATGTCCTTCTGGTACCACTTCGCAGTCATGTTCGAGGCACTGTTCATCCTCACCACCATCGATGCCGGTACCCGCGTCGCCCGTTTCATGCTCAGCGACGCACTGGGCAACTTCTCGAAGAAGTTCCGAGACCCCTCGTGGACCCCGGGGGCGTGGCTGACCACAGCGATCATGGTCGCGGCATGGGGGTCGATCCTGTTGATGGGAGTCACCGACCCTCTCGGCGGCATGTTCACGCTGCTGGTTGGAGATGCCGAAGAGCGGGAGGGGGGTGGTGATGGGTGCCGAGGGGGTCGGTGACTCCCATCAACAGGATCGACCCCCATGCCGCGACCATGATCGCTGTGGTCAGCCACGCCCCCGGGGTCCACGAGGGGTCTCGGAACTTCTTCGAGAAGTTGCCCAGTGCGTCGCTGAGCATGAAACGGCGACGCGGCGCGGGTACCGGCATCGATGGTGGTGAGGATGAACAGTGCCTCGAACATGACTGCGAAGTGGTACCAGAAGGACATCCATGCTGGACCGCCGAAGACATTGTGGAGAATTTGCGCCATGCCCATCGCCAGAGTCGGGGCGCCACCGGTGCGGGATACGATGCTCTCCTCTCCGACGTTATTTGCTGCCTGTTGGAGCACCTCGGGACTCGTTTCGACCCCGGACATGCCAAGAGAGTTGTTGATGAAGTCTGAGGCGCCCTGTGTTGTTCCGCCGGTGAGCGGTTCGGCGGCGTTCATCGCGAAGTACAGCCCTTTGTCGAGGCAGATCGCGGCCACCAGAGCCATGATCGCAACGAAGGACTCCATGAGCATTCCGCCGTAGCCGATGAGGCGGGCCTGGGATTCCTTCTCGATCAGCTTCGGCGTGGTGCCTGAAGAGATGAGCGCGTGGAATCCCGATAGGGCCCCGCAGGCGATGGTGATGAAGAGGAACGGGAACAGAACTCCGGCGAAGGCAGGGCCTTCGGAGTTGAAGGCGAACTCGGTCACGGCCGGCATCTGCACACTCGGGTTGACGATGAGGATGCCGACAGCCAGGAGGATGATGGTGCCGATCTTCATGAAGGTCGACAAGTAGTCACGCGGTGCCAGCAGCACCCAGACCGGCAGCACAGCGGCGAGGAAGCCATAGATCATCAGGCACCAGGCCAGTGTCACCTTGTCGAGGTGGAAGAACTCCGACCACACGGGCGAGTTGTGAACCCAGCCGCCGGCGACGATGGCCAGGATCAGGAGGACGACGCCGATGACCGAGACCTCGACGACCTTGCCCGGACGCAGGTAGCGCATGTAGATGCCCATGAACACGGCGATGGGAATCGTCATGGCGATCGAGAAGACACCCCAAGGGCTCTCGGCCAGTGCATTGATGATGACGACGCCGAGGACAGCGATGAGGATCACCATGATGAGGATGATGCCCAGCGAGGCGATGATTCCGCCAGTGCGACCAAGCTCATCACGAGTCATCTGACCTAGAGAGCGGCCATTGCGGCGCATCGAGAAGAACAGCACCAGGTAGTCCTGGACGCCGCCGGCGACGATGACGCCGAGAACGATCCACAGGGTACCGGGCAGGTAGCCCATCTGCGCGGCCAGGATCGGTCCGACCAGAGGCCCGGCGCCCGAGATGGCGGCGAAGTGGTGGCCGAAGAGCACTCGGCGGTCAGTGGGTGCGAAGTCGCGTCCATTGTCATTGAGCTCTGCAGGAGTGGCCCGTTTCGGGTCGGGGCGGCAGATCTTCCATTCGATGAACTTGGCATAGAAACGGAACGCGATGAGATAGCTGCCCACGGCAGCGGCGACGAACCAGCTGGCCGACATCTCCTCTCCGCGCACGAACGCAACCATCGCCCATCCGGCGGCCGCGACCAACGCGATGACCACCCAGATGACGATCTTCACCGGAGTCCACCGCGGCTTCTCGACCACAGCCACCGGTGGCAGCCCCTCTTCGGTTCTGACGTATTCGACAGACAAGATTTCCTCCTCGTTGAGCTCGATGACTTCGCACCGAATATTCATTGCCCATGACCACCGGTCACCGGCCGAACAAGACTGTTGATCGAACCATGTGAGATACCTCGATGAATCATGTGATCTGCTTCGTCACTATACCGTTTGCCGGTGGCGCGTAGGTGGCTGAGATCACCTGAGTCCTCGGCTCGCACGGGGTGGTCTGCGATGACGCGGGGTTGAAGTGGCATTATGGTTCTATGATGACTTCTTCTCTGCCACGCACCGTTTCCGGCATCCAGGCCACCTCTGACTCACTGCACCTGGGCAACTACATCGGAGCTCTGCAGCAGTTCGTGGCGCATCAGGAGTCGCACGATGCCTTCTACTTCATCGCGAACATGCACGCGATCACCGTCGAGCAGGACCCCAGCGACCTGCGCGAGCGCACCCTGCGCACCGCTGCGCAGTTCATTGCGGCGGGTATCGACCCGGAGAAGTCGACGATCTTCGTCCAGTCACAGGTCCCGGCACACCCGCAGCTGTCATGGGTCCTCGAATGCACCACGTCGATGGGTGAGGCCAGCCGGATGACGCAGTTCAAGGACAAATCGGCCAAGCAGGAGCATGTGTCCCTGGGCCTGCTCACCTACCCAGCGCTGATGGCCGCCGACATCCTCCTCTACAATCCGCAGATGGTGCCCGTCGGCGAGGATCAGCGCCAGCATCTCGAGCTGACCCGAAACTTGGCCGAACGCTTCAACTATCGGTTCGGAGAGACCTTCGTCGTTCCTGAGGCACAGATCCTCAAGGCCACCGCGAAGATCTACGACCTGCAGAACCCTTCGTCGAAGATGTCAAAATCTTTGCCCAGCCCGCTGGGTCGCATCGACCTTCTCGACGACGCGAAGTCACTGACGAAGAAGATCAAGTCAGCCGTCACCGACGATGGCAAGGAGATCGCCTACGACCCGGAGTCCAAGCCCGGAGTCTCGAACCTGCTCACGATCTATTCCTCTCTGACCTCGCGTTCGGTCGATGACATCGTCGCAGAGTACGAGGGCAAGATGTACGGTCACCTCAAGGTCGATCTGGCAGAGATCGCCGTCGAAGCCCTCACCCCTGTGCGAGAGCGCACCAATGAGCTCCTGCAGGACCGGGCGCAGCTCCAGGCCATCCTCGATTCGGGTGCGGCGAAGGCCAATGAGATCGCCGAGGTGACCCTGCGAGAGGTCTATGACAAGGTCGGCTTCGTCTGAGCCGACTGCAACCCGATCCGACCTGACGTGCGATGAGTGTGAAGGAAGAACCGTGGCGAAGAAGAAACCCGAAGAGGGACCGCTGAACCTCACCCCGGACATGCTGCACACCGCGGCACGGATGGAAGACCGGCTCAACGGCTGGCTGCAGAACCGCGCCACCGATCACACCTATCAGCGCACAGTCATCGCCTATGACACCTATGGCGGCACCGGGTGGGTGAGAGTGCTCGGACGTTTGGTCCTGACCCCCACAGGTCAGCCTGCGGCGGACCTGCAGGCGAGCATTCGGGGATGGAAGTCCTTCGTCAGTGTGCCTCTGCCCAACGACACGGCCTGGGTCCGCGTCAATGACGAAGAGCACATGGTCACCGCTGACAGGGGCGGCATCATCGACACTGTCATTCCCGGTGACTTTCAGCCCGGTGAGACGGAGATCGAACTGTGGACCGATGGCTCGCTCGTCGATTCCGCTGCCGTGCGGATCATCGGCGAGGACACGACGTTCGGCATCATCTCCGATATCGATGACACGGTCATGGTCACCTCACTGCCGCGACCATTTCTTGCCGCGTGGAACACCTTCGTCCTCAGCGAGCATGCCAGGTCGCCTGTGGCGGGAATGGCTGTGCTCTATGACCGGATCACCTATATGCGCCCGAATTCTCCGATGGTCTATCTGTCGACGGGAGCGTGGAATTCGGCCCTGACGATCAAGAGGTTCCTCTCTCGCAACCTCTACCCGATGGGGCCTCTGCTGCTCACCGATTGGGGGCCGACGACGACTCGCGTCTTCCGTTCGGGTAAGGAGCATAAACGCAACTCTCTGGAGCGCCTGTCGCGTGAGTTCCCGTGGATGAAATGGCTGCTCATCGGCGACGACGGTCAGAAGGACGAAGAGGTCTACGGAGAGTTCGTGGACAACCACCCCGACAATGTCGCGGCGGTCGCGATCCGCCAGCTCACCGTCGGTGAAGCGGTCTGGGCAGGTGGTCGTTCGAAGCGCCACGGTCGCGGCCAGGGCGTGCCGTGGATCTATGCCCCGGACGGTGCAGGACTGTCTTCGCGCCTGACCGAACGGGGCATCATCTCCACGATCTGAGAGTTCGGTGCGGCTCAGCCGACGCCGACAGCCGTATTCAGGCGAGCGTCGAGCTCCGTCTTCGCGGCCTCGAACTGCGCGGTAAGACTGTCGACGAGTTCGGCAGCGGTGCTCTTCTCGTGGAGCACGCCGATGCCCTGACCCGAGCCCCAGATGTCCTTCCACGCCTTCGAGTCCGACCCCTCCTTCGTGCCGAAGTCCATCTTCGTCGGGTCAGCCTCGGGAAGATCGTCGGGGTCGAGTCCCGAGGCAGTGATGGAACCGCGCAGGTAGTTGCCCTTGACTCCGGTGAAGTAGCTGGAGTAGACGACGTCCTCGGCAGCGGAGTCGACGATCATCTGCTTGTAGTCTTCGGTGACGTTGGCCTCTGCCGTCGACAGGAAGGCCGAGCCCACATAGGCGCAGTCGGCGCCGGCGGCGAGTGCTGCGAGGACCGAGCGGCCGTGTGCAATTGCGCCCGAGAGCAGCACCGGGCCGTCGAACCAGGACCGGATCTCCTGGACCAGCGCGAATGGGGAGAGCGCTCCGGCATGTCCACCGGCACCGGCGGCCACGGCGATGACACCGTCGGCGCCCTTCTCCACGGCTTTGTGCGCGAACTTGTTGTTGATGACGTCATGGAGGACGATGCCGCCGTAGGAGTGCACAGCCTCGTTGACCTCTTCTCGTGCGCCCAATGACGTGATCACGATGGGCACCTGGTGGCGGACCACCTCGGCGAGGTCGGCTTCCAAACGGTTGTTCGAGCGGTGAACGATGAGGTTCACAGCGAACGGTGCCGCCGGACGATCGGGATTCGCTGCGGTGAACGCGGCGTTGCTCTCTCGGATCTCGTCGAGCCAGTCGGTGAGCATCGAGGCCGGGCGGGCATTGAGGGTGGGGAAGGAACCGATGATGCCGGCCTGGCACTGGGCCTTGACCAGGTCGGGGCCCGATGCGATGAACATGGGGGAGCCGAGCACCGGAAGTCGCAGCTGGGGGAGAAGATTGGCGAAAGAATTCATTGTGCCTCCTTTGGGTGGATGAACGTTTCCACTCTAACTGAACGATTGTTAAAAGTGATCATGTGACCGAATACGCCGATGGCGCAGACGAGTTCGCCTCGCCTGCGCCATCGTTGCAGCCGTGTGCGGGCTGCCGCGTCATGCGGTGATTCAGGAATCTGTGAAGTTCGCGTCCCGCTTCTCGACGAATGCGGCCATTCCCTCGGACTGGTCGTTCGTGGCCAGGGAGGAGTGGAAGAGGCGACGTTCGTAGCGCAGTCCCTGCTCGAGCGTCGTTTCGAATGCGGTATTGACCGCTTCTTTCACCATCGCCGAGGCGATGCGGGACTTGGACGCGATCGTCTGCGCGATCTCGTTGGCCGTTGCAAGAAGTTCCTCGGGTTCGACGATACGTGCGACGAGGCCCGAGCGTTCGGCCTCCTCTGCGTCCATCATGCGTCCGGTCAGGCACATGTCCATGGACTTGGCCTTGCCGATCGCGCGAGTCAGACGCTGGGATCCGCCCATACCGGGGAGGACGCCGAGGTTGATCTCGGGCTGGCCGAACTTCGCCTTCGTCGATGCGATGAGGATGTCGCCCATCATTGCCAGCTCACAGCCGCCGCCGAGTGCGAAGCCGTTGACCGCGGTGATGACCGGTTTGCGCACGTCAGTCAGGCGGGTCCAGCCGGCGAACCAGTCGGCCTTGAACGCGGTGGCGAAGTCGAGGTCGGACATCTCCTTGATGTCGGCGCCCGCGGCGAAGGCCTTGCCGCTGCCGGTGATGATGATCGCCTTGACCTCATCGTCGGCATCGAATGCGGTGGCTGCGTCGGTGACGTCGGTGAGAACCTGCATGTTCAACGCGTTGAGAGCCTTCGGGCGATCGAGCGTGATGGTGGCAACACCCTGGTCGACGGATGTGAGGATTGTTTCGTAGTCGCTCATGCGAACACCTTCTCTTCGTGATCGGTGGTGAGGATGTCGTTGACTGTTTCGTCGCTGACCTCGTCGAATGCGGACGGGGACCACTGTGGGTTGCGGTCCTTGTCGATGACCTGCGCGCGGATGCCCTCCTTGAGGTCGGGACGACGTGTCAGCGCGACGGCTGCGCGATAGTCCTGTTCGAGGACTTCGGCCAGGGACATGTCTCGGGCTTTGCGCACGGCGGCCAGTGTCACCTTCACCGAGGTGGGTGCCTTGGTCCCGATCAGCTTCCCGGCGGCATTGGCATCGGGGTTCGCATGCGCGGTCAGCGCTGCGACGATGTCCTCTGCCCGGTCCCTGCTATAGCATTCGTCGATCCAGCCTGCTGCCTCGGCGAGTTCGTTCTCCGGAGCATCGGCGGCGTAGCGGTCGATCACTGTTTCCACGTCGCCGCCTGCTTCGAGGTCGGCGATGAGTCCCGGCACTTCAGCGTCCGGCACGTAGTAGTCAGCCAGTCCCATGGCCAGCGCGGCTCCTGCTCCGACCGGCAGTCCGGTCAGCGCCAGATGGGTGCCGAGCTCGCCCGGCGCATTGGCCAGCAGATGTGTGCCGCCGACGTCGGGGAACAGGCCGATCCCGGTCTCCGGCATTCCGATCTTGGTGGAATCGGTGACGATGCGGTGGGAGCCGTGGCCCGAGATTCCGACGCCGCCGCCCATCGTGATGCCGTTCATGATGACGACATAGGGCTTGGGGAATTCGGAGATCTCATGGTTCATCTTGTATTCGCGATTCCAGAATCGGGCGTTCTCATCGGTGCCGGCGACAATGTCGTTGTAGACGGCCTTGATGTCGCCTCCGGCGCACAGCCCGCGTTCGCCGCGTCCGGTGACAAGGACGGCCTTGATCGCGTCGTCATCGCGCCAGCTCTTCAGGGCGTCATCGATGGCGCCCACCATCTGCTGGCTCAGTGCGTTGATCAGCTTCGGCCTGTTGAGCTCTATCCGGCCCACTCCGTTGGTGATCGAGGTGATCACCGATGCTTCCGTCGGCGGTGCCGCGGTCTCTGTCGTCATATCAGCCCACTCCTGTGCTCTTGCGCGAAATGATCACGCGCATGATTTCGTTGGTGCCTTCCAGAATCTGGTGGACGCGCAGGTCACGCACCAGCTTCTCAATTCCATACTCTGTCAGATAGCCGTAGCCGCCGTGCAACTGGAGTGCCCTATTGGCGACGTCGAAGCCCGAATCTGTGGCTGTCAGCTTCGCCATTGCCGAGAGCAATGAGGTGTTGGGATCGCCTGCGTCGTAGGCGTTGGCGGCACGCCACAGGAGGGAGCGAGCCGCTTCGAGCTTGGTCTGCATCTCCGCGACCTCGAATCGCAGAGCCTGGAAAGCTGAGAGCTCGGTGCCGAAGGCCTGTCGTTCGCCCATGTAGTCGATGGCCTTCTCCAACGCAGATTGCCCGCCGCCCAGCGAGCATGCTCCGATGTTGAGCCGGCCTCCGTCGAGTCCGGACATCGCGATCTTGAAACCCTGACCGGGTTCGCCGAGGAGGTTCTCCTTCGGCACGCGAACGTTTTCCATGATGACCTGTCGGGTCGGCTGAGCTCGCCATCCCATCTTCTGTTCGTTGGGGCCGAAGGAGAGACCCTCCATGCCCTTTTCGAGGATGAATGCGGAGATTCCGCGCGATCCGTCCTGGCCGGTACGCGCCATCACCAGGTACGTTTCGCTGGTGCCGGCACCGGAAATGAACTGCTTGACGCCGTTGAGGACATAGGAGTCAACGTCCTCCCTCGCCGAGGTGCGCAGAGCGGCAGCATCGGAACCGGCATTGGGTTCCGTGAGGCAGTAGCTGCCGAGGTGATCCATCGAGACGAGCTTCGAGAGGTATTTCTCCTTCTGTTCGGCATCTCCGTATTTGTCGATCATCCACGCCACCATGTTGTGGATGGAGATGTATGCGGCGACCGAGGGGCAGGCGGTCGACATGGCTTCGAAGATGAGGGCTGCATCCATTCGCCCCATCCCGGTGCCGCCGGCTTCTTCGCTGACGTAGATTCCGCCCATGCCCAGGTCGGCGGACCTCTTGATGACGTCGACGGGGAAGTGGTGGTTGGCATCCCACTCCAGAGCATGCGAGCATGCGTGCGATCTCGGAATCGGCGAATTCGCGCACCATGCCGGAGATTGTCTGTTGTTCTTCGGTGAGACCGAACGGCAGGGCAGCTGCTGTGCTGCGGGACATTGTTCCTCCACGGTTTGGGCTATCCACGATCGAGGCTTATCGGATTCGTGATGACGTTCACTACGATACGGAGAAATTACTTGGACGTCCAACTAATTTTGCGCAGTCTGTTCGCCTGAAAATCGGTCAGCAGAAGAGAAGCAGCCTCAGGCGTGGTCTTCGAGCTCGGAGCGCAGTGATTCAAGGTGGGGGAGGAGTCCGCCCAAATCGGTCCCGGCCAGCGCGGGGGAGGTGAAGACCTCTTCATTGAGGGCGGCGGTTGCCCGTGACGAGAGTTCACGGCCGGACTCGGTGAGCTCGACGAGCGTGGTGCGACGGTCATCGGGGTGGCTGCGTCTCTTCACGAGACCGGCCTTCTCGAGTCGATCGACCGAGTTCGTCGTCGATGTGGCGTGGACCTGCAGGCGGGCCGAGATCTTCGACATCGGCAGTGTTCCCGACTTGGTGAAGGACAGGAGGGTAAGGACTTCGTACCGTGAGAACGTCAGCGCAAAGGGTTTGAGTGCGGCATCGACTTTGGCGAGGAACAGCTGATGGACTCTCATCACAGAGATCACAGTCGTCATTCCATCGGTGGAATCGTTCCAACCGTGGGCGAGCCACTGTTTCCTGGACTCCTCGATCGGGTCGAGTCTGCTCGCTGATGCCTTTTCCGCCGCCATTGTCGACAGTGTAGTGAAGTGAGAAGATAAGCGCATGTGTGGTCGACTCAATATGTCTCTCGATCCGGCAGATCTCGCCGATGAGCTCCGTCTCGACGTCATCTCCTATGACTACACGCCCAGGTACAACGTGCCGCCGGGCTCCTTCGTGCCGATCGTCGTCGAACGACTCGACGACGAAGGACAGCTGACACGTCGACTGGAGACCGCTTCGTGGGGGTTGGTCCCTGGATGGGCGAAGGACGCGAAGATCGGCTTCAAGGCATTCAACGCGCGTTCGGAGACTGTCCTCGAAA
>NZ_JACBOT010000036.1 GCF_021532275.1 Brevibacterium sp. UCMA 11754 | reverse complement strand
TTGTCATCGCTCATTTTTCTCAAAGCCCCCAAGGATCGGTTTGTCCTATACGTTAACGGTTCCGCATGTGGGAAGCTTCCCAATTCGGGAGGTTTCGGATGATGTTCGCACCGGGCGAAAGGAGTCTGTGAAACTCACGGTCAGGTTTCAACTAGACTGGTTGGGCGGTGCAGCGAAAGGATCACATGACAGCTAATGCCCCTCGGGCCGTGCCGGTGCCCGCAGCACCGACGCGTGGCGACACTCGACGACGCGCTCCACGTCTGACCACGACTTCAGGGGTCATGACATACATCCTCATCGCTCTTGCGGTTTTGCTGCCGGTGCCATACATGCTGCAGCTGCCTGGGCCGGTGTTCAACACCCTCGGTGACTATCAGGACAAACCCATGATCGACGTCTCCGGTGCCAAAACCTACCCGACCAGTGGCCGCATCGATATGCTCACAGTGGCTGTGAGCGGCGGCCCGGGCCGGGATACCTATGCTTCGCAGGCGCTGGGCGCGCTGCTCCACGGCAAGGAGACGGTCATCCCCACCGAGGCCTACTATCCGCTCGACACGACGCGGGAAGACGTGACCGCTTCCAACGCGGTGGAGATGTCTTCCAGCCAGGATGTGGCCGTTGCCGCGGCAATGGGACAGCTCGACAGACCGTATAAGGTTCACCTTCTCGTCGGTGATGTCGTTCCCGATTCGCCGCCGAGGCGGAACTGCGCAAGGGCGATCGGATCATTTCCGTGAACGGGAAGAAATTGGATTCCGATCCGTCAGCTGCACAGGTGATGAGTGAGACGGTTCAGTCCTCCGGCTCGGTCGACCTCGTTGTCGAACGCGGTGGGAAGAAAGTCGACGTCGCGCTGAAATCAGAGACGATCGACGGGCGCAAAGCCATCGGTATCAGCATGAAACAGGACTTTGAGTTTCCCGTCGATGTGGCCTTCAACGTCGAAGGCATCGGCGGCCCCTCAGCGGGCACCATGTTCGCATTGGCGATCGTCGACGAACTCACACCCGGTGCTATGACCGGTGGAAAGCATGTGGCAGGCACCGGCGAGATCGATCCTGCAGGAAATGTGGGCCCCATCGGTGGTGCCCGACAGAAGGTAGCGGCCTCGACTGCGAAGGGGGCGAAGCTCTTCCTTTCGCCCGCAGATAACTGTGCAGAGGTCATCAAGGCTGCCGATCAGTCCAAGATCACGGTGGCGCGCATCGACACGCTCGATGATGCGCAGAATGCCGTGGAGCAGTACGCAGCCGGAGACACTTCGGATCTTAAGAAGTGTTCAGCTGGCGGCGCCGACAACAACGAGAAAGGGCAGTAGTGAGCTCTCCGTCCTCACCCACCTCCACACGAATGCCGACGAACCGGCCCAGACGTTCGCCCCTATTGCTCACTCTCGTGTCAGTGGCGATACTGCTCGTTGCTTTCATCGCATTCACGCAGGTGTACACCGAAGTGCTGTGGTTCAAACAGATCGATGCCTCGCAGGTGTTCCGCACCATGTGGTTCACCCGCGGACTGACATTCGCGGCCGGATTCGTCGTCATGGCGATCCCGGTGTGGGTGAGCCTGCACCTGGCCTTCCGCAATCGCCCGGTGTACGCTCCGACTACTCCGCGCCAGGAGAACCTCGATCGGTACCGTGAAGCCATCGAACCGCTGCGCAAAGTTGCGACATTCGCCATTCCAGCGGTCGTCGGCGTGCTCAGCGGAATCACCGCTTCTTCGCACTGGAACACCGTTCTGCAGTGGATGAACTCGACCTCCTTCGGCTCCAAGGATGCCCAGTTCGGGATGGACAAGTCGTTCTTCGTCTTCGTTCTGCCTGGCCTGCGGCTGATCGGAGACCAGGTGGGGATGGCCGTTCTGCTGTCGCTCATCGCAGCACTCGTCGGGCATTATCTCTTCGGCGGCATCCGCCCAGGGGAGCAGAAGGGTGTCATCCTGACGAAGACGGCCCAGTGGCAGCTGGGAATCACCGTCGGCGTTCTGATCCTGATTCAGGCGGGCCGTCTGTGGCTGGCCAGGTACGAACGACTGACGTCAACCGGCGGCATCGTTCCCGGTGTGACCTTCACCGATGACAGGGCGGCGCTGCCGGCCATGGCCATCGTAGCGATCGCAGCGGTGCTCGTTGCGTTCCTGTTCGTCTATACGGCGTGGAAGGGGAACTGGCGGATCTCGTTGATCGCGACCGCGACGCTCATCGTCCTCGGCGGCATCTCGATCATCGCCTATCCCGCGATGGTCCAGCAGTTCCAGGTCAGCCCTTCTCAGCAGAGCTTGGAATCCGAGTACATTCAGCACAACATCGATGCGACTCGTGATGGCTTCGACTTCGACGACATCGATGTGACCCCGTATGAGCCGAGCACCAGCGGTGAGAAGGGCGCTCTGCGTGCAGACGCTGATACCGCTGCGTCGATCCGTCTTCTCGACCCGAACCTGGTCTCGGACACGTTCCGCCAGCTGCAGCAGGTCAGGCCCTACTACTCCTTCCCAGAGCAGCTCGACGTCGATCGCTACGAGATCGACGGCGATATGCGCGACACTGTGATCGCGGTTCGTGAGTTGGCCCCGGACTCGGTGAATAACCAGAGCTGGTACAACCGTGCGATCGTCTACACCCACGGGTTTGGTGTCGTTGCCGCCAACGGCAATCAGCGCAGCCCTGATGGTGAGCCGCTGTTCATGGAGTCCGACATTCCGCCTAAGGGGGAGTTCCCCGAATATGAGCCGCGCGTGTATTTCGGTGAGAGCTCACCGGACTACTCGATCGTCGGCGGCGAGAAGGGCGCGACACCACGGGAGCTTGATTACCCCTCCGATGAGGAAAGCGGTTCGGGCCAGGTGAACAACACGTTCACCGGCGACGGCGGTCCGACTTTGGGCAACCTCTTCAACCGTCTGGCCTACGCGCTGAAGTATCAGGATGAGCAGATTCTGCTCTCCGATGCAGTCAACGATGAGTCGCAGATCCTGTACGAGCGTCACCCGCGTGAGCGCGTGCAGAAGCTTGCCCCGTTCCTCAAGATCGACGGCGATCCGTACCCTGCTGTCGTCGACGGCAAGATCAAGTGGATCCTTGACGGCTACACGACGGCAAAGGACTACCCGTATTCGACACCTCAGCCGCTGCAGGAAGCGACCGAGGATTCGGTGACGGCAACTGCGCCCAACGCAGTGGCCACACTTCCGGATGAAGAGGTCAATTACATCCGCAACTCCGTCAAGATCACGGTCGATGCCTATGACGGCACGGTCGACATGTTCCAGTGGGACAAGGAAGATCCCGTCCTCAAGACGTGGATGAAGATCTTCCCTGACCTCATCAAACCGTCGTCAGAGATGTCAGGCGATCTGATGAGCCACGTGCGGTATCCGGAAGACCTGTTCAAGGTGCAGCGTGATCTGCTCACGAAGTACCACGTGACCACGGCCAGTGAGTTCTACACTGGCCAGGACTTCTGGACGCTGCCGACGGATCCGACAAAACAGGCCAACAGTGGTCTGACGCAGCCTCCGTTCTACATGACTCTGCAGATGCCGGGCCAGAAGACTCCGTCGTTCTCGCTCACGAGCTCCTACATTCCGGCGCGCTCTTCCGAAGGGCAGGCACGGAATAACCTGACCGGCTTCTTGTCAGCAGATGCTGACGCCGGCAGTTCCAAGGGAGAAGTGGCAGATGGCTACGGCAAGCTCCGACTACTGCAGTTGCCGCGTAACACGACGGTGCCCGGTCCGGGTCAGGCGCAGAACAACTTCAACACTGCCCCCGATGTGCAGCGCAGTCTTAACCTGCTGCGTCAGGGCGAGTCTGAAGTTCAGAACGGCAATCTGCTGACGCTGCCCGTCGGCGGTGGCCTGCTCTACGTGCAGCCCGTCTACGTCCGGTCCGCCGGCGACACGTCCTACCCGCTGCTCCAGCACGTGCTGGTGGCCTTCGGCGAGGACATCGGATTCGCTCCGACCCTGGATGAGGCTCTCGACCAGGTCTTCGGCGGCGACTCCGGTGCCAAGGCAGGAGACGCCGGCACCGAGGACAGCGGCTCCGGCGAATCGGGCGGGTCCAGCAGCGGCGGCGACTCCGGTGCCAAGTCTGACGACCAGAACCTCAACGAGGCGCTGGAAGAAGCCAAGAAGGCGATGGAGGACTCCGACGCAGCCCTCAAGGAGGGTGACTTCGAGAAGTACGGAAAGGCTCAGGATCGTCTCAAGAATGCGATTGAGGATGCGGTGGCAGCCGATCCGTCTCTGGCCGAGGATGGTACAAAAGACGGAGCCTCGGCTCCAGCCAGTGACCCGGCCGATCAGGGCGGAGGCAACTGACGTCCGCACCGGTCGACGCTGAATGAGTCGGGCCCCTGGGATCCGATCGGATCCCAGGGGCCCGACTTGTGCCGG
Organism: Brevibacterium sp. UCMA 11754; assembly: GCF_021532275.1. Lineage (GTDB taxonomy): Bacteria > Actinomycetota > Actinomycetes > Actinomycetales > Brevibacteriaceae > Brevibacterium. Next base: position 294,798 of record NZ_JACBOT010000036.1, on the reverse strand, counting down.
TGCTCAGTGTAAGGTCAGCGCAATGGGAAAGGAGACGCTCTTCCCGTTCAGTCAGTCGGTCAGATAGCTGTCGAGGTCATCGACGATCTGCCCCGCGACGATCTGCCCCGCGCCGATGGGACCCAATCCGAGGGGCCATACGTCGTCATCGACTCGGAAGGCTCTGCCATCCTCGACGGCCGACAGGCCCGTCCACTGGTTGCCGGAGAGCGCCGTGGTATCACCGGTTGCCTCGGGGTCGCCATAACTGGTGTAGAAGACGTAGTCGCCACCGGCCCGATCGAGGTTCTCCGGAGAGATCTCCACTGCGAGTTCAGCAATGTCCTGTGCTTCGGGGCGAGCGAGCCCGGCATCGTCGAGGATGACGCCGATCAGGGATTTGTCGCCGTAGAGTCGCAGTCTCTCGGGCATGAAACGTACGAGCGAGATCGTCGGTCTGCCGTCGACTGCCTCATCGAGGTCGTCGGTGGCTCTTGTGTAGTCGTTGAGTACGTCGGTGGCCTCATTCTCCATACCCAGTGCTTCGCCGACGAGCGCGAAGTTCTCCTTCCACGGGAGTCCCGGACGAATCGAGAATACGGTGGGTGCGATCGAATCGAGTTCTTCGTAGAGGGTGTCGGCACGCAGCTGGCTGCCGCCGAGCAGAAGTTGATTCCTTCGGAGCGCAGCAGCTCCTCGGCTGTCCCTGAGAGGGGCGTTCGAGTTCAATGACCTCTGCCCCACGGGGAAGGGTGAGACCAGAGCCAAAGCAGGGATGAATGCGAAGAACCCCCAGTCATATGAACTGACTGGGGGCTCTGCCACTTTCGTGGCGGGGGCAAGATTTGAACTTGCGACCTCCGGGTTATGAGCCCGGCGAGCTACCGAACTGCTCCACCCCGCGGCGTTTGTCTACTCGTTAAATACTACGTCCTCGCAAGTCAGAAGCATAATCGGGTGCTGTTCGCGCACTTCCTCCCTGGGGGCCGTGGAGCCTGACCTCCAGGAGAGATTAGTCCCTCAGGAGGGATGGGAGAGATGAGTCCCTCAGGAGAGGTGAGTCAGAGACAAAAAATGTGCCGCAACATCGAGTCAACGATGCTGCGACACATTCACAACGTGGCGGGGGCAAGATTTGAACTTGCGACCTCCGGGTTATGAGCCCGGCGAGCTACCGAACTGCTCCACCCCGCGTCGTGATCTCTACTTTACACGAGCTGTTTCCTGCAGGCCAAACCGAAGTCGGGTGACGTCCGCCACATGTTCACTTGCCGTTCACCTGTGCCCGTCAGCTTGAAGGCGGTCCGGGTCCGCGCTTGCAGATGGTTGAAAACTAAACTATAGTCATTCTTGTACTTCAAATTTCAACTAATAGGAGAAATCATGACTGCTCTTCCACAGGGACTCACTGCAGGGACCTGGAACATCGACCCGGTGCACTCCGAGTTCACGTTCACCGCTCGCCACGCAGGCGTCTCGAAGGTCCGCGGACACTTCGAAGACATCGCGGGCACAGTCAACGTCGGCGAGACCCTCGAAGACAGCACGGTCACCGCCGAGGCTGATGTCGAGTCGATCTCCACCCGCAATCCCCAGCGTGACGGTCACCTTAAGAGCGGTGACTTCTTCGAAGCCGAGAACAACCCCAAGCTGACCTTCAAGTCCACCGGTATCAACGCTGCGTCCAACGATGAGTTCGAACTCGTCGGCGACCTCACCATGCGCGGCGTGACCAAGGAAGTCACCTTCACCACCGAATTCAGCGGAGTTGCCACCGACCCCAACGAAAACCAGGTTGCAGGCCTCTCGGCTGTCGCCAAGATCGATCGCAAGGACTTCGGCATGGAGTTCAACGCTGTTCTCGGCGGTGGCGAGCTGCTCGTCTCCAACAAGATCACGATCGAACTCGAGCTCGAACTCGTCAAAGCCTGAACCACCTGACACTGCCACAGACGCTCTGACGCTGAGGCAATCGCAGCTAATAGAGCAGGGGGCGGATCGCAGCAATGCGATCCGCCCCCTGCTCTATCTGCGCTTGGCAGTTGTTTCAGTGCTCAAGCGGCGTCAGTGCAATCAGCTCTCCCTGCGCAATGCATCGGGATTCTGGTCCAACTCGGCGGCGAGGTCGTAGAACAGCTGAGCCCCGCGATCGACATCGGCTGCAGACTTGCAGAATGAGTAGCGGATGGATGACCGGTATGCCGTATGTGCAGGGGACCCGGTCCGGCACAGGGCGGGAACGGGAATCCCGACGATCGAGTACCGCCTGGCCAACTGGTCGTTGAGCTCGAAAGCGTCAAGATCGGTCAGGGCCGAGAAGTCGACGACGGTGAAGTACCCGGCTGCCGGCGTTGACGCGATGACTCCGGCAACGGCACGACATGCCGGCACCAAAACTTCTGCGCGCTGCTGCAGCGAGGCACGGTTCTCGGTGATGAAGTCTGAGGTGTCGGCCAGGCTGCGCGCCACACCTATCTGCAGGGGGCCGCTCGCGGTGAACGTGAGGAATTGTTTGACTGCTTGGATGGCGCGTAGGGCCTCGGGCTCGGCGATCACCCATCCGACCTTCCAGCCGGTGGCGTTCCATGACTTTCCCGCCGAAGAGACAGTGACGACCCGTGAACTGTCGTCCATGGCAACCGCCGGAGCCACGTGCGGCGCGTCGTCGAGGATGAGCTGCTCGTAAACCTCGTCGGTGAGAACCCAGGCATCCGCGGCGACTGCCGCATGGCCGATTCGAGCCAGGTCTTCGGCGCTGAACATGAACCCAGTGGGATTGTGCGGGGTGTTGACGATGATGATCGAAGGAGTGGCTTCGGCATCACCGACAGCGTCGTCGAAGCGAACCCAGTCCGGTTCGAAGCATCCTTTGTCGGTGGGCAGGATCGGCACAGTGACCAATGAGCCTCCCGCCGCGGCGACAGCCGCCGGGTAGCCGTCGTAGAACGGCTCGAATGTGAGAACGGTGCCTCCACGGGGCAGGAGCGCGAGAATGGCTGCGGTGAGGCCTTCTGTGGCCCCACACGTATACAGCACGTCCTCCGCGGAGATCTCGTGGCCGAAGTCCCGCCGACGCTGTTGAGCCACAGCCTCGAGCAGAGCAGGAAAGCCCCGACCCGGAGCGTACTGGTTGTATCCCTCGCGCATGGCATCAGCAGCGGCGTCGATGAGCTCGGCAGAAGGGGCAGTGCCCGGCGCACCCTGCCCCAGATTGACGGCTCCGGTCCGCTCGGCCAATGCCGTCATCTGTCCGTAGATGGTTTCACCGATTGTTCCGTCGGCTCTGATCAGACCGGCTGCATCAGCCATAGAATGCCAGAGATCGGCACGCATCACATCGGGCATCTGTTCCTCTTCCTCTGAAATGATCGGGTTTCGGTGAGAACTCACACTTGAGTGTGGGGAGGACGGGTGTCCGGAGCAATCCGTCCCAGCGAATCCAGGGCACGTTCATGCAGGCGCGAGTTACTGGCCAGGGCATTGCCGCCGAAGGGTCCGCTGACCCCGGCCGTGTTCGTAAACGTTCCACCTGCTTCAAGAACGATCGGAACCAGCGCGCCCATGTCGTAGAGCTCGAGTTCGGGTTCGCATGCGATGTCGACCGCACCTTCGGCCAGAAGCATGTACGAGTAGAAGTCGCCATAGCCTCGAGTCCGCCACAGGCTTTCACACAGCCCAAGGAATTCGTCGAGGACACCGAGGGCCTTCCAGCCGGACAGCGAAGCGTAGGACATCGAGGCATCCCCGAGGGAATCGACATCGGAGACGTGGACGCGTTTGGCGGCCTCTCCCAGCGCCGAGGTGAATGCTCCATGACCTGCCTGGGCCCACCAGCGGCGCCCGAGAGCGGGAGCGGAGACCATGCCGAGGATCGGAGTCTCGCCGTCGTAGAGCGAGATCAGAGTGGCCCAGATCGGCACGCCGCGGACGAAGTTCTTCGTGCCGTCGATCGGATCGATGATCCACCGCCTCGGCGAACTTCCGTGGGAACCGAATTCCTCGCCGAGGACGCTGTCGGCCGGTCGTTCGCGGTGGAGGCGTTCCATGATCGCGGACTCCACAGCCCTGTCGCATTCGGTGACGGGAGTCAGATCGGGTTTGGTCTCGACGGTGAAGTCCTGGGCCACGAAATGACGGTAGCTGATGGAGTCCGCGAGGTCGGCGAGTTCGGTTGCCAGGTCGAGGTCGTTCATTCCTCCACCTTATCCAGTCGAGGGCAGCAGCCTGCGCAGCGACTCCAACCGTGAGACTCCGCCGGGTCCTGCATTGCCGGCATCGACCCAGGCATCGAGCTGACAACCCGGCGCATCGGCCTGATGGGTGCACCCGCGTGGGCATTCGGCAGTGGCTTGGACGAGTTCCGGGAAGGCTGAGATCAGCGTGTCCCGATCGACGTGGGCGAGCCCGAAGCTGCGGACGCCGGGTGTGTCGACGAGCCAGCCGCCACCGTCAAGACGAAGGCAGATCGCCGAAGACGAGGTGTGCCGACCGCGCCCGGTGACGTCATTGACATGGCCCGTGGCTCTCTCAGCGCGGGGGACCAGCGCATTCATCAGGGTCGACTTTCCGACTCCCGAATGCCCGATCAAAACGCTGATCTGGCCCTGCAGACGATCGAACACCGTCGCATCGGTCAATGTCCCGTCGGGGCTGAGCCCGGAGGACACGATCTCCACTCCGGTCTGCGAGAACCGTTCAATGATGTCATCGGCCGGTTTCAGATCGGTCTTGGTCACGATGAGCAGGGGAGTGATGCCGGCGTCGAAGGCCGCTGTCAGTGCCCGATCGATGAGCCCGTATGAGGGCTCAGGGTCCTCGGTGGCTGAGACGATGCCCATGACGTCGACATTGGCAACGATGACCCGTTCCGTCGGATCCGTGTCGTCGGCGCTGCGACGCAGCAGGGACCGCCGCGCTGTGATCTCGACCAGGCGCGCCAACGATCCCTTGCGGCCCGAGGTATCGCCGACGAGTTTGACGATGTCGCCGGGCACCACTGCATCTTTGCGCAGGTGGGAGGCTCGTACAGCCGTGACGTCCGAGGTGGTGGCCCCGGCCCCGTGGGAATCACGGACGTCACCGGTATCACCGGCGACGACTACTCGATATCGTCCACGGTCAACGGCAGTGACGAGTCCCTCGATCGCCTCGTCATGGTTCGGCCTGTTCTTCGTCCGTGGCCTGGACCCGCGTCTGCTCGGGCGAGGGCGGTAATCCTCGTCTCGGTAGATCCGTGCCATCTCAGGCGCGCCGGCTCAGCATGTCTTCCCACAGCTGGGTGAATTCGGGCAGTGTCTTCGCCACAGTGTCGGCGTTCTCGATGACCAGTCCATCGACGTGCAGGCCGAGAATGGCTCCGGCCATGACCATCCGGTGATCGTTGTACGTATGCCACGTTCCGCGGCGCGGGGCCGAACCGGTGATCGTCAGAGACGTCGGCTGTTCGTCGACGTCGACACCGATGGCACCGAGCTCGCGGCGCAGGGCCGAGAGCCGATCGGTCTCATGCCCACGGAGATGACCGATCCCCGTCAGGTTGGACGTGCCGGCGGCCAGTGCTGCCAGAGCAGCTACGACGGGCGTGAGTTCACCGATGGCAGAGAGATCGAGGTCAACTGCTCGCAGGACTTCGGGCCCCTGAACCCGCAGACCATTGCGATCCAGGGTCACAGTACCGCCGAAGGCTTCGGCAATGGCTCGGAATCCGTCACCGGCCTGGCTCGTATGAGCTGGCCAGTCGAGAACGGTGACATCGCCGTTGGTGGCCAGAGCCGCGGCGACGAAGGCCGCCGCGTTCGACAGATCCGGTTCGACATGGACGTCGAGTCCGCGCGGCAGGCCAGGCTCGACTATCCAACGTTCGGGTTCGGGCTCTGTGACGTCGACCCCAGCATCGGCGAGGACTTCGATGGTCATATCGACGTGGGCCCGGCTGGGCACGGAACCGCCGCGGTTGACGAGCTCGATTCCCAAGGGCAGCGCAGGGGCGGTCAGGAGTATTCCCGAAACGAATTGGCTGGAGGCGCTGGCATCGATCTCAAGGTGCCCACCACGAAGGTGGGATTGTGCGTGGATCGTCATCGGCAGCAGATTGTTCTCTGCAGTGATGGAGGCGCCGAGGCGGGTCAGAGCGTCGATGATGACTGACATCGGCCTGACCCTGGCCTGCTCGTCACCATCGAGGACGACCTCACGTCCGGTGGCGGCGGCGAGCGGAGGAACGAAGCGCATCACGGTTCCGGCGAGACCGCAGTCGATGGTGATCGGAGGACCTTCGCAGTGTGCGGAGAAGTCAATGGGGGTGATGTGTAGACTGCCGTCGACGTCGTCGATATCGGCCCCGAGCGCTCTCAGCGCCTCGACCATGAGCAGCGTGTCACGGCTGCGCAGCCATCCGCGCACAACAGACTCGGATTCGGCCAGAGCAGCGAGGACGAGATAGCGGTTGGTCAGGGACTTCGAACCGGGAACGCTGACATTCGCGGTGACGCCGCCACCGGCGACCGGAGCAAGCCAGTCGCCGGTGGCGGGTGCGGTGAGATCGGGTGTGTCAGTCAACGCCAAGCGCACTCATTGCCTGTTTCGAGGTGTCTTCGACAGAGGACCAGAGATCTTCGGCGGCATGCTGCGTGCGCCACCAGAGTCCTGGCTTGCCCGCTGTGTCGACACTGGCCAGCAGCGCGCCGCCGAGCATCGAGGTGCGGATCAGGGTGCGCTCTGTGCGCGCCCGTCTGTCTTCCTTCGAAGTCGTCTTATCCGCTGCGATACGTTCACCGACGGTGTCGAGGAGGTAGGTGCCGACGAGGATCGTGGCGCTGACACGGGGGAATCTTCCGATAGCCAGCAACGATCCCGCAGCGACCTGAGCCGCCCCTGTGGCGCGTGCCAAGGTAGGAGCGTCGATGGGCACGTCGATCTGTTTGCGTGCCATGTTCAGCAGCGGACCGATCGATGCGGCTGCCGCTTCTGGTCGGCGCAGACGGTCGACCCCGTTGCTGATGTAGCCGGCGGCCAGCATGGGCCGTGCGAGGAATCTGATTGGAGACACTATGGTCCTTCCTACGTGTCGGGCATCTCACTGGCAAGCATAACGGTTGTCCGGGAATAGTGGAGGCTCGCCCCGGTGTTGAATGAGATAACACGCACCGGTGAGGGCGATCCTGCCGGTGCCGAGTCGAAAGGCAGAAGGAGAAGTCTGTGAACGCCACTGCCGTCCTAGAGAGAACGGGCGTACCATTGACTACGATGACCGAATCAGTCAAAGAAGTCCCCGAGACCAAGGCCGAGCGTTCGGCCCGTTTCGAGCGTGACGCTCTGGAATATCTCAATCAGCTCTACGCAGCTGCTCTGCGGATGACCCGAAACCCTGCCGATGCGGAGGATCTCGTCCAAGAGGCCTACGCGAAGGCCTACGCGGCGTTCCACCAGTACAAGCCGGGAACCAACCTCAAGGCATGGCTGTACCGGATTCTGACGAACACATTCATCAACAACTACCGGAAGAAGCAGCGCCAGCCGCTGGAACACGGCAGTGAGGACATCGAGGACTGGCAGATTGCCCAGGCCGCGAGCCATTCCTCCTCCGGGGGCCGCTCGGCGGAGCTCGAAGCGCTCGACCATCTGCCTGACTCCGACGTCAAAGACGCGTTGTCGGAGCTTCCGGAGGATTTCCGCATGGTGGTCTATTACGCCGATGTCGAAGGTCTGCCGTACAAGGAGATCGCTGAGATCATGGATACGCCGATCGGCACCGTGATGTCACGCTTGCACCGTGGCCGCCGTCAGCTGCGTGACAGGCTGGCCGACTACGCTGCGGATCGCGGCTTCTCCAAACCTGCGGGAGGTGCGAAATGAGCGACGAATGCTGCGAGAGTGTGCGCGCGGAATCTCTGATGCGCATCTACCACTATCTTGACGGAGAGCTGACGACGACGGAGATCCGAGAGATCTCTGTCCACCTCGAACAATGTCCGTCATGCCACGACGAGTATGAGATCGAGGCACTGCTCAAGGAGCTTGTGCGCAGGTCCTGCAGCCGGGAAGAGGCTCCGATGGGGCTGCGAGAGAAGATTCGTCTGCGGATCGCGACCGAGCAGGCTGTCTGGCCCGGAGCCGGAGCGTAGTCTCCTGATTCAGGAATATGAAGAGGGCGGGGAGAATATCCATTCTCCCCGCCCTCTTCGCGTGTCCTCGCTGATTCGAAAGAATCAGCCGAGGGGACGCTTGCCATGGTTCGCCTTGTTACGGCGGCGGTCGTGACGCTTACGGCTACGCTTGCTCATGATTTCACTCCTTCGCTAGATGCTTCATTCTTTCATGACCACTATGCCTGGGCAAAGTGTCACTCAGGTCCCAGAGACCAGACTTGTGCGGCTGTGACCGCTGTGTGGAGATCAGGAATCGCCCATGGCATCTTGGACACCGAGCCACGGGAACCACCCGCGGTGCAGAACCAGCCAGGCCAGGAGACCGTAGCCTTCCTGTCCGGGAAGATGGTCACGCGAGGATGCGATTTCGCGCTGCCACACAGGATGGCCCAGCAGGGGCGTGAAAGTATCGACATAGGCGATGCCGCGTCGTTTTGCGACATCTGAGAAGCTCGTATTGAGCTCAGCGATCCCACGATTGCGTTCGGAGTTGTACTCAGGGGGAGGCCCGATGACGAACGCCGAAACCTTCCGCGCCAGTGCCTCGTCGAGAACATTGGCCACATCGAGACGCGCTCGGGCGACGGAACGACCCGAATCGAGATCGCCCGAACCCAAAGCCAGGACCAGCCGATTGTCACCGTCCGAGGTGTACCTCAGGGACGCCTCGGCGATGGTGCGGGCATGCAGACCGGAGGAGTCCTCGTGCGGCACCGCCAAAGGAAAGACCCTGAGATCGGGAAGGCTGGGCAACGTCCTGGCAGTGACGCGTCCGACCCACCCGAGACCACGACCATCGCCGTGACCGGCGACCAGGGGGCCACCGATCACAGCAACGGTCGTCGGAGCCACGGTGCTCACCGGCGGAAGATCCGGTCGATGACTTCCTGCTGCTGGACCTCGTGGACATGCTTGAGTCCGGTTGCAGTCGCAGCGGAGGCAGGACGAGAGATCACGGTGATCTCACGCTCGCCCAGCAGCTGTGGCATGTTCAGCGCCATGAACGGCCAGGCTCCCTGGTTCTCAGGCTCTTCCTGTGCCCAGATCAGCTCTGCACTGCCAGGGTACCGGTCGAGCAGAGCCGTGATGGAGTCCTCGTCGAGCGGGTAGAGTTGTTCGACGCGCACGAGTGCAGTCTTCGTGTCTTCACGCTTCTCCCGCTGAGCCAGCAGCTCCCAGTAGAGCTTTCCGGAGACCATCACGACACGGTCGACCTTCTCGGGATCGACGACGGCATCGTCGATGACGGCCTCGAACGTTCCCGAGGTGAAGTCCTCGGGAGAGTTGGCCGCAGCCTTGAGCCGCAGCATCGACTTCGGGGTGAAGACGATGAGCGGACGCTTATTCGTCGTCATCGCGTGGCGACGCAGCAAGTGGAAGTACGACGCTCCGTTCGATGGCAGAGCCACCGTCATGTTCGACTCAGCACACAGCTGCAGGTAGCGCTCGATGCGAGCAGAAGAGTGGTCGGGGCCCTGTCCCTCGTATCCGTGGGGCAGGAGCATGACGACGCCGGAGTTCTGCTGCCACTTCTGCTCAGAGGACGAGATGAATTCGTCGATGACTGATTGGGCACCCTGCGCGAAGTCACCGAACTGAGCTTCCCAGGCGACCAGGGCATCCTTGCGCTCGACCGAATACCCGTATTCGAAGCCGACCGCCGCATACTCGCTCAACAGCGAATCGTAAACCCAGAACCGGGCCTGTTCGTCGCTGAGGTTCTGCAGCGGCGTCCACTCGTTGCCGTTGACGGCGTCGATGAGCACCGAATGGCGCTGCACGAATGTGCCGCGACGCGAGTCCTGGCCGGCGAGGCGAACAGGAATTCCGTCCATGAGCAGCGAGCCGAAGGCCAGCAGCTCAGCGAAGCCCCAGTCGATTCCGCCGGACAGCGACATCTCCTTGCGCTTCTCAAGGAGAGCACGCAGCTTCTTGTGGATGGTGAAATTCTCCGGAACAGCGGCGAAGGTCTCACCGATGTGGTGCAGAGTCTCCGTACTGATCGCGGTCTCGGCATTGTTGAATGCTTCGATGTCGCTGGGCACGTGCGGTGCGTTGAAGGCATCGCCGACATCGGGGCCGGTCTCGGCTTCCTTGGTCTCGGCGAACGCCGATTCCAGCTTCGACTGGTAGTCCTTGAGCGCTTCGCTGGCCTCCTCATCGGTGATGCACTTCCTGCCGACAAGCGATTCGGTGTAGAGCTTGCGCACCGAACCCTTCTTCTCGATGAGGGAGTACATCAGCGGTTGCGTCATCGATGGATCATCGCCCTCGTTGTGTCCGCGGCGGCGGTAGCAGACGAGGTCGATTATGACGTCGCGGTTGAATTCCTGACGGTATTCGAACGCGAGTCGTGCTGCTCTGACGACGGCTTCGGGGTCATCCCCGTTGACGTGGAAGATTGGTGCGTTGATCGACTTCGCAACGTCGGTGCAGTAGAAGGACGAGCGGGCCGAGGCCGGAGGGGTGGTGAAGCCGACCTGGTTGTTGATGATGATGTGGATCGTGCCACCAGTTCGGTAGCCGCGCAGCTCCGAGAGGTTGAGGGTCTCGGTCACGACACCCTGACCTGCGAACGCCGCGTCGCCGTGGACGAGGACGGGAAGCACGGTGAAACCGGCCTCTCCCTGGTCGATGAAGTCCTGCTTGGCGCGCACGATGCCTTCGAGGATCGGATCGACGGTCTCGAGGTGGCTGGGATTGGCCGCTACGTAGACATCGGTCGAATTGCCCGCTGGCGACGTGAAGGATCCCTCGGTGCCCAAGTGGTACTTGACGTCGCCGGAGCCCTGAACGCTGTCCGGAGACATCGTTCCGTCGAACTCACGGAACATCTGCGCATAGGACTTGCCTGCGATGTTCGTGAGCACGTTGAGACGTCCACGGTGGGCCATGCCGATGGCGACCTGTTCCATGCCGGTGTCTGCCGACTGGTTGAGGACTTCGTCGAGGAGGACGATGGCTGATTCGCCGCCCTCGAGGCTGAAGCGCTTCTGACCGATGTACTTCGTCTGCAGGAAGGTCTCGAAGGCTTCGGCTGCGTTGAGGCGACCGAGGATGTGTCCCTGCTCAGAACGAGTCAGCTCCTGATGCGGAACCTCGATCTTGGCCTGGAACCAACGGCGCTGCAGCGGATCGGCGATGTGCATGTACTCGAAGCCGATGGTCCGGCAGTAGCTCTCGCGCAGGAGGCCGAGGATGTTGCGGAAGGGCATCATCGGCTTGGCCCCGAAGCCGCCGGTGGGGAACTCGCGTTCGAGATCCCACAGGGTCAGACCGTGCTGATTGATGTCGAGGTCCGGGTGCGAGCGCTGACGGTACACGAGCGGATCGATGTTCGCCATGAGGTGTCCGCGGGTGCGGTAGGCGTCGATGAGTTCGATGACGCGGGCGGTCTTGTTGACATCGTCCTGGTCTTCGGCCGAGACGTCAGGCACCCAGCGCACGGGCTCGTAGGGCAGGCGCAGCGACTCGAAGACATCGTCGTAGAAGCCGTCCTCACCGAGTAGGTAGCTGTGGACGAGCTTGAGGAACTCACCGGATCCTGCACCCTGGATCACGCGGTGATCGTAGGTGGAGGTCAGAGTCAGGACCTTGGACACGGCCAGTTTGTTGATCGTGTGCTGGCTGGCACCCTGGAACTCTGCCGGGTAGTCGAGTGCACCGACACCGATGATGCATCCCTGCCCCTTGGTCAGACGAGGCACGGAGTGCACAGTTCCGATTCCGCCGGGGTTGGTCAGTGAGACCGAGGTGCCCGCGAAGTCGTCAGCTGTGAGCTTTCCCTGCCGAGCCTTGTCGACGAGACCGTCGTAGGCATCGACGAACTGGCGGAAGGTCAGAGTCTCAGCCTTCTTGACGTTCGGCACCAGAAGAGTTCGCGAACCGTCCTTCTTCGGCACATCGATCGCGAGACCGAAGTTCACGTGTGCGGGGGAGACCATGACGGGCTTGCCGTCACGGACATCGTAGGACACGTTCTGCGAGGGGAAGTTCTGCAGAGCTCGGATGACTGCGAAGCCGATGAGGTGGGTGAAGGAGACCTTTCCACCACGGGTCCGCTTGAGGTGCGAGTTGATGACGATTCGGTTGTCGATGAGTGCCTTTGCCGGCAGCGCCCGCACGGACGTGGCCGTGGGAACTTCGATCGAATCGTCCATGTTCTTGGCGATCAGCTTCGCCGGTCCGCGCAACGGGGTCACGGTCTCTTCGGGAGCCGGCTTCGGCTCAGTGTCCTTCACGACGACCTTGGGCACGGACTTGGTCTCGGCCTTCAGAGTCTCGGACTGTGCCGAAGACGGGGAGATTCCGCGGGGACTGTCGTCCGCAACAGAGTCGGCGCCCGAGGTGTCCTTGGCGGACTTGTCGGCAGGCTTCGCAGGAGCCTTCGATGTTGATTTCGCGTTGGACTTCGCGGCCGGCTTGGTGCCGGTCTTCGCTGCGGGCTTGGCGTCTGCAGTCTTCGCTGCTGCACCATCCCCGTTCTTTTCGTACTTGTCGAAGAACGGCCACCATGACTGGTCGACGGAGTTCTTATCGGACTTGTACTGTTCATACAATTCCTCGACCAACCACTCATTCGACCCGAAGTCGTCGACGGTGCGGTTCGGAGTATTGACGGACACGGCGTTGATCGCCTACTTCCTGATTCAAGAATTGCTGCTTAACGACATGACCAGCCTAACGCGATGTACCCGAGTATGTCCGCATAGGGGACAATAGTGTTATGCGTTTCATCTCAAATGACCCGAATAATGATCTGACCTACTCAGATGTGTTCCTGGTTCCCAATTCGTCCTCACTGACTTCCCGGTTCGACGTCGACCTGTCGACGACCGATCCGACCGGCTCCACGACGCCGATCGTCGCCGCAAATATGACCGCCGTATCCGGTCGTCGGATGGCGGAGACCATGGCTCGCCGAGGTGGCCTCGCGGTTCTGCCGCAGGACATCCCCCTATCTGCTGCCCAGGACACGATCGAGTGGGTGAAGAGTCGCGATCGCGTCTTCGAATCGGCGCTGCGGTTCTCCCCGGAGGACACGGTGCTGAGCGCACTGCACGTCCTGGCCAAACGGTCCCACGGCTACGGAGTGGTCGTCGATGACTCGGGCAAGCTCGCTGGGGTGATCGATTCGACGAGCCTCAAGGGCGTCGACCGGTTCACTGAGGTGTCTTCGCTGCTCGAACCCTCGCCGCATGTCATCCGGGCCTCGGACATCGACTGGTCCGATGGCGCACAGTTGGAGTCTCTGTTCGAGTCCATGAACGAGGCCCGGACCCCGTTCGCGGCCGTGGTCGATGACAGCGACATGGTGCTGGGATCCCTGACTCCCAAGTCGCTGCTGCGGTCATCGATTTACGCTCCCAACCTCGATGATCAGAACAGACTGAAGATCGCCGTGGCGGTCGGTGTCAACGGCAACGCCGTCGAGCGAGCCTCTGCGCTGGTCTCAGCCGGTGCCGATGTGCTGGTCGTCGACACTGCCCACGGCCATCAGGTGAAGATGCTCGACACCTTGAGCTCGATCGCGGCCGCCGATCTGGGAGTGCCCATCGTCGCCGGCAACGTCGTCACCGCTGATGGAGTTCGCGACCTCGTTTCGGCCGGTGCTCAGATCATCAAGGTCGGTGTCGGCCCCGGTGCTATGTGCACGACGCGCATGATGACGGCCGTCGGCCGCCCGCAGTTCTCGGCTGTTCGCGAATGCGCCGAGGCTGCCAGAGAGCTGGGTGCACATGTGTGGGCGGACGGGGGAGTGCGCTATCCCCGGGATGTGGCTCTGGCTCTCGCCGCAGGTGCATCACAGGTCATGGTCGGCTCGTGGTTCGCGGGCACCCACGAGTCCCCGGGAGATCTCCTTGTTGACGGTGAAGGCCGCAAATACAAGGAGAGCTTCGGCATGGCTTCGGCGCGGGCGGTGGCGAACAGGACTCGGACGGAGTCTGCGTTCTCCCGCGCACGCAAGGGCCTGTTCGAAGAGGGCATTTCTTCGTCGACGATGTACGTTGACCCAGAATCTCCCGGTGTCGAGGATCTGCTCGACGGCATCACTTCGGGCGTACGCAGCTCCTTCACCTATGCAGGAGCCCGCAGTCTCGGGGAATTTGCGGAACTCGCAACGGTCGGAGTTCAGAGCGCTGCAGGATATGAGGAAGGCCGCCCTCTGTCCAGGAGTTGGTAAGATCTAGCCATGCACAGTGACAGTCCCAGCCGGCGGGAAGCCGGCGCCTCAGACGACGACCCTCACCCGTTGAGGGTCGATCGCATCATCTACTCTGATCTCCTGACCGCGAACGGCGGGGATCGTCACTGATGGAATGGTTCTACCTTGCGTTAGCCCTCATCCTCATCTGCGGCACCGGCATCTTCGTCGCTGCCGAGTTCTCCCTTCTCACGCTCGATCGTCACACCGCAGACAAAGCGGTGGAGGACGGCATGTTCGGGGCCAAGACGCTCCGTCGTTCGATGACCCACCTGTCCACGCAGCTGTCTGCTGCCCAGGTGGGCATCACCATCACAACCCTGCTGACCGGTTATCTGATGGAACCGTCCTTGGGCAGACTCTTGGCTCCAGTCTTCGAATCGTTGGGCGCGAGTCCGGGCCTCGCAGCCCCGATCGCCCTGGCGATCGCTCTCATCGCGTCCACGTTCCTGTCGATGATCTTCGGCGAGCTGGTGCCTAAGAATCTGGCGATCGCAGTGCCGTTGGCAACTGGCCGCATTGCCGCGCCGATGCAGTATGCCTTCTCCCTCGTCTTCAAGCCCGTGATCAGCGTGCTCAACGGCACCGCGAACAAGATTCTTCTGTCCTTCGGCATCGAGCCTCAGGAAGAGGGTTCGGTCGGTCGGTCGCCCGAAGAGCTCACCTCTCTGGTGCGTCACTCCGCTGAAGAGGGAATGCTCGATGAGCAGACCGCCGATCTCCTCGAACGGACTCTGAGTTTCTCCGAGCGCACCGCAGAGGACGTGATGACTCCGCGCACACGCATGTCATCGGTGGTCAAGGATACGACCGCGCGCGCGATCATCGAACAGGCCCGAGAGACAGGGTTCTCCCGCTTCCCGGTGGCCGGCGAAGATAAGGATCATATCGTCGGCGTCGTCCACGTCAAACAGGCCTTTGCGGTTCCGCTGGCCAATCGTGACGATGCATACGCCGGAGGACTGATGACCGAGGTGACAGAGATTCCTGAAACGCTCCGGCTCGATCCGCTTCTCATGGAGCTTCGGGCCAAGGGCCTGCAGATGGCCGTCGTCGTCGACGAATTCGGCGGCACCGCCGGTGTCGTCACGCTCGAGGATGTCGTCGAAGAGCTCGTCGGTGAGGTCGCCGATGAGCACGACCGGATGCGTGTGGCGGCACGGCCGGCCCGCGATGGCACATGGATCGTTCCGGGACAGCTTCGTCCCGACGAAGTTTCGTCGACGATCGGACTCGAGATACCGGAAGATTCCGATTATGAGACTCTGGCGGGCTTCGTCCTCAAAGAATTGGGGAGGATCCCAGAACCAGGGGACCAGATCCGAACTGATGACGCGCTGATCCGCGTCGAGCGGATGCATGGTCGCCGGGTCGAGAGATTACGCATTCTGCTTCGTGCGACCGACGCAGCCGGCTATGAACAGGGTGGTGAATTCTGATGAGCGCTGATTGGTTCGGCCTTATCTGGCTCGTCGTCCTGCTTTTGGGCAACGCCTTCTTCGTCGCCGCCGAATTCGCGGTGGTCGCGGCCAAACGATCACAGCTCGAGCCCCGGGCTCAGGAGGGGTCGTCTGCGGCGAAGACCGCTCTCTACGCGATGGAGCATGTCTCGGCGATGTTGGCGATCTGCCAGCTCGGAATCACCGTCTGCTCTCTGCTGTTGGGCAACGTCGCAGAGCCGGCTATCCACCATCTCCTGTCAGGGCCGCTGGAAGGATTGGGCATTCCGGCCGGGCTGTCCTCGACGATCTCCTTCATTCTGTCTCTGGGCGTCGTCACATATCTGCATGTCGTGATTGGTGAGATGGTGCCGAAGAACATGGCTCTGGCAGCCTCGGCTCGCGCCGTGATGCTGCTGGCGCCCCCGCTCGTATTCCTCTCCCGCGTCTTCGGCTTCGTCATCAAACCGCTCAACGGTCTGGCCAACTCGATCCTGCATCTGTTCAAGATCGAAGCACGAGACGAGGTCAACGAGGCGTTCACGATCGAGCAGGTTGAGTCGATCGTCGCCGAGTCCAAACGCGAGGGTCTGCTCACCGACGATACCGGGCTCCTCAAGGGCGCACTGGAGTTCAGCGACAAAACAGCCGCCGACATCATGGTCCCGATGTCCGAACTGATCACCATCTCTTCCAGTGTGACTCCTGATGAGCTCGTCACCATGGTCGGAAAGACCGGGTTCTCGCGCTATTTCGTCACCGACGAGGACGGGTATCCGCAGGACTATCTCCATATCAAAGACGTCCTCTATGCCGACAGCACGCTCGAATACGGTGCACCGGTTCCGACGAAGAGATTCCGCCCCCTGTTCACGGTGACTGCGGGTGACGAAGTCGAAGAGGCCCTCTCCCAGATGCAGAAGGTCGGCATTCACGTCGCCAGGGTCGTGTCTGCAGAGGGGAACGTGCTGGGACTGCTCTTCCTCGAAGACGTCTTGGAAGAGCTCGTTGGGGAAGTCCAGGACGCCATGCAGCGAGGTCGGCATGAATACTGAGCATGACATCACGCAGGCACGGCGATGAATGTGTGACACGCGTCATCCAAATGCCCGTTCCTTTATAACAATATGTTACTTATGGCCCCCGCCGGAGCCCGCAAATACGCGATCTGCGACGTTCTGGTGGGGGTTGAAAGACGTTAAACACCAGGTCACACGCCACGTATGAACGGAAAGTGACAATCTGTAACGACCTCGTTATAGTGTTGTGACATAAGGTTTTCGTTCGCCCGGATACATGGCGGCCGAAATACGGACAACAGTACGGAGTAATATGTCGAGTGAGTCCTCGACCGCAGAGATGCCACTGGTTCGCCGGCGCGATCTGCGCAAGCAGCACACATCTTCACCTGTGCCATCTGTCTTTTCGAAACAGACCGCGACATCGGCGTCGCAGCATTCGGACCCGACTCCATCCGCACCCCTTTCGCCGCGTCGCGCCGCGATGGCTGCAGAAGCCAGGGCCGCCGCAGGATCTCCCCGGCGGGCCGCGATGGCCAAGGAGGCCTCGGCGCGTCCCGACCATGGCGGTTCGGCCTTCGTGGGCGCTCGCATGGGCAGCCGCGGATCTGACGGTTCACTGCTGCGTTCGGTGCGTCGACGTCGTGTGACGACCTTCTCGGCCCTGGCTACTGTCTCAGTCACAGGAACCGCGATCGCCGCCGTCATGGTCGCAGGCAACATGAGCGGCAATCAGGAAGTCAAGGTCGACGAGACTGCTGCCGACAGCCAGACTCGCGCCATCAATTCCGAATCCGTCTCCGCCGATATCAAGGCAGACGACGAGAAGACGAGTATGGCCATCGGCGCCCCGAGCGCCAAGCAGACCAAGGTCGAGGCCGCTTCGCGTGCCATCACCAAAACCGTGCTTCCCGGATGCGAAGGCGAGGTTCCGAAAGGCGAGGTATCGAACGGTGAGGTCCCCGAAGACTGGCTGTGCGATATCGGCGTCGGCAACCACCAGCTGCGTTCGGACGCTGCGGTATCCTTTGCCAAGATGAACGCTGCGTTCAAGAAGGACACGGGCAAGGAGCTGGCTGTCACCGACTCGTATCGGTCGCTGGAATCTCAGATCTCCGTTGCAGAACGCAAGCCCGGATTCGCTGCTCGCCCCGGCACGTCCAACCACGGCTGGGGAATCGCGCTGGATCTCGGTGCAGGAACTCAGAACGGAACCGGCGTGCAGTACGACTGGCTCGTCGCCAACGGTGAGAAGTACGGTTGGGAGAACCCCGATTGGGCCAAGCGCAATGCCTATGAACTCTGGCACTGGGAATACGTTCCAGGGCGCAAGGACCTCAAGGGCGCCTGATGCCGACATCCGCGTGCAATCGAGACTCGATTGCACGCGGTTTCGTTTTGGGGAGCACCACAAGTCGGTGATAGCATTACATCCGTTGCCCGCGTAGCTCAGTGGATAGAGCGTCTGCCTCCGGAGCAGAAGGTCGTAGGTTCGAATCCTGTCGCGGGCACCACACACCGTCCTCCTCATCAGCTGAGGTGGGCGGTTTCTGCTACCACCGATTATGGTGGTTCCTAAGCAACCTCAACCAGCTGATGAAGGCCCTGATGTCGACTCCTGCGGATGTGACGAACGCCGATGTCGTGCTCAGCGCACAATCGGTGCGAAAGAGCTTCGGCCGCGGCGACACCGCTGTGACAGCCCTCGATGACATCACGGTGAACTTCGAAGCCGGCAGGTTCAGCGCGATCATGGGACCCTCGGGCTCAGGGAAATCCACGTTCATGCACGTCCTCGCCGGACTCGACAGAGTGGATTCCGGAACCATCACGATGGGCGGCCAGGACATCACGGGTCTCAATGACAAAGAACTGACCCAACTGCGGCGAGACCGGGTCGGATTCATCTTCCAAGCATTCAATCTTGTTCCCACGCTTTCCGCTGAACAGAACATCGAGCTGCCGGTGTCCCTGGCTCGGAAGAAGATCGATCCGGAGTGGAAAGCAGAAGTCGTTGAGCGTCTTGAGCTGGGGGACCGGCTCAAACACCGACCGCACGAACTCTCCGGTGGCCAGCAGCAGCGCGTTGCC
This sequence comes from Brevibacterium sp. UCMA 11754, assembly GCF_021532275.1. Taxonomy (GTDB): domain Bacteria; phylum Actinomycetota; class Actinomycetes; order Actinomycetales; family Brevibacteriaceae; genus Brevibacterium. The sequence goes on along the minus strand of NZ_JACBOT010000036.1, from coordinate 275,918 downwards.
GTGGCTCGCGCCCTTCTCACTCGCCCGGACGTGATCTTCGCCGATGAGCCCACAGGCAACCTCGACTCCCAGGCAGGAGCAGAGGTGCTGGCCCTGCTCCACGGTGCAACCACCCGCTACGGGCAGACGATCATCTTGGTCACCCACGACCCTGTAGCCGCCTCACACGCCGATCGCGTCGTGCTCCTCAAGGACGGACGAGCCGGGGGAGAAGTGCAGCAGCCGAGCAGGGAATCCGTGGTCTCCGCGCTGGGTGAGCTGAGCGATCTGTGATCGCAGTCGCTCTGGCGGAGATCCGTATCCACTGGGCGCGATTCCTCGCAGTGGGTCTCGGCATCGCGCTGGCAGCAGGATTCGTCGCCTCGACCCTGATCATCAGCTCATCACTGCAGACAAGCCTGAAGGAATCGGTCGGGCACACATTCTCCGAATCGGACCTCGTCATAGTTCCGGGCCAGGACGTCTTCGTCAATGGGCAGGAAGTCTCTCCTTTGGCGAAGCCTCTGGAACGAGTCGACGGGGTCAGCGGTGCGGCCGTCAATGCTCGCACCACGACGACAGGTCGAGGTCATTCCTTCTCTGAGAGCACGTTCGCTCTAACTCCTGCACCCGCGGATACGAGCCTGGACACGTTCTCCATCACCGAAGGCACACGACCCGACTCGATCACCGACCTGGTCCTGGACGAGGCCACTGCGACAGATCTGGGTGTGGGCATCGGCGACGAGATCCGCTTCTCCGTTGACGCGGTGTCCGTCGGACCTGATGAAGATTCGATGCCCGTCTACCGGGGACCGAGCCAGAGCAACACGACATTCACCGTGGTCGGTTTGGCCTCCATGGGCAGCGGTCCCGCTACTGCAGGCATGCACCGAGGAATGACAACCTCGGCGAGCTATCAGGAGTACTTCGCTCAACAGGGCGACGTCATTGCGATCCAGATCGCGCTTGACGCGGGTGCGGATCCGGCCGCGGTTCTCCCGCGTCTGCAGGCGACGATCGACGACTCTGCGCTGCAGGGGAGCCTGGAGGCGATGACCGTCTCCGATGCCGTCGACGTCAAAGCCGAACGGCTCTCCGGCGGCAACGAGGTCATCACCTGGCTGCTTCTGGCCTTCGCCGGCATCTCCGTCATCGTGGCGATACTGGTGGTGTCCAACACCTTCTCCGTCATCGTGGCCGGGCGCCGACGCGAACTGGCACTGCTGCGCTGCCTGGGAGCCTCACGTCTTCAGCTCTACGGGTCTGTCGTCACGGAGGGGACGTTCGTGGGGTTGCTCGGGTCGATCATCGGTGTGGCCGTCGGAGCAGGCTTCAGCTTCTGCCTCGCTGCAGGAGCGAAGCAGATCTGGCCCAACGAGTTCGACTACCTGAGTCTCAGTGTGCCCCCGTCGGCATTGTTGATCGGCATTGCCGTCGGGGTGCTCCTCACGGTGCTCGCCACCATCCGACCGGCCCGCAGCGCAATCGCGGTGACGCCGCTGGAGGCGATGCAGCCCTTCGACGAGGCGCTGTCTCCCTCCCGCCAGAGCAGGCTGCGCCACATCGTCGGGTGGTCGAGCATCGGCCTCGGAATCGTGCTCCTCCTCGCCTCGATCTATCTGATCGAACAGTCGCAGGCATGGATCCTTGGCGGTGCTCTTGGGGGAGCGCTGCTCGTCTTCGGCCTTGTGCTGTGCTCCGTGATGATCATTCCCCCGATTGTCGCCGCCATCGGTGACCTGGCCTTCAGCCCCTTCGGCATCCCGGGTCGACTGGCCACCCTGAACACCTTGCGCAACCGGCGGCGAACAGCAGCGACCGCAACCGCACTCATCATCGGCGTCACCCTTGTGGCGACGATTCTGGTCGGCGGAATGTCAACGAAGGCAACGATGGGTTTCGGCCTCGACCAGCGTTTTCCCATCGACATCGCTGTCCCGCTCGAAACCACCGTCGACCGCGACGAAGCCGACGACGTGCGTGACATCAAGGGAGTGGAGGCCGTCGTCGTCGCTCATCGGGCACAGGTGATCGGCGATCACGGTGACTCGCCCCCCGAGCTCTATGTCATCGATCCCGAATCCGCGCAGACCGTGATCAGCGCGGGCGCCGAGGCCCCGGTTGCCGGGAAAGTGCTCGTCCCCAAGGACTTCGCTCGCGACAGCATCCGCATCAAGGGCCTCACCGAGGCGACGGTTCCGGTTGAGAAGGCCGGTGACTCGAGTCTGGTGTACTTCACCACCCCAGATGTCGGCAACGACCTGGGCGTGTCCGCAACCTCCACGTCCGTTCTGGTCAGAGTCGACCCGAATGCCTCAGTCTCCGACATCTTTCGGATCCAACAGGACGTGGCCGAAGCACTCGACGTCACCAGCGACGAGGTAGCCGGTTCAGCAGTGGCTCGTGGCCAATACTCCGAGTTCATCGACGTGCTTCTCATTGCTGCTGTGGCCCTCCTATTCGTTGCGGTCCTCATCGCCCTGCTCGGTGTCTCGAACACGGTGAGCCTGTCGGTGATCGAACGTCGGCGGGAGAATTCACTGCTCCGGGCTCTGGGCCTGAGCATTTCCCAGCTGAGATCACTTCTCGCTCTCGAAGCCACCCTCATCTCCTCGGTGGCGGCGCTCATCGGGCTCCTCCTCGGTGGGGCGCTCGGCATCGTCGGCACCCATCTGATCACGCACGACTATTCCAATCGGCTCATCGTTGACTGGTCTCTTCCCTCCACCGTGGGCATCCTGCTGGTGGCGATCCTTGCGGGGCTGCTCTCCGCCTTGGCACCGGCCAGACGGGCCGCGCGGCTGTCACCGGTCGAGGGACTCAAGCAGGAGAACTGACCCCGCCGACGCTGGTGCGGTGGACAGGATGATAGAAATGCAAGCATGAAATCTGCGTGGGCATCCGGACTGATCGTCATCGGAATCGTTGTCGCAGCATTCAACCTTCGCCCGGGCGTGACCGGCCTGTCACCGCTGTTGGACGCGATGGGCTCCGAGATCCATCTCAGCGCGGTGTTCCTGGCAATCATCGGGATGCTGCCGCCGCTGCTCTACGGAATCAGCGGCTTCATCACGCCACGGCTGTACAACCGGTTCTCCGGACTGACGATCTCACTGGGTGTGATGATCATGATCACGGCTGGCCTGGGCCTGCGCGCGATCGTCGATTCTCCCGCACTCTTCCTGGCACTCAGCGTTCTCGCACTGCTGGGCATGGGCATCGGCAACGTAGTCGTGCCACCGATCGTGAAGTCCTACTTCCCCGACCGTGTCGCACTGATGTCGACAGTGCACGTGGGGCTGCTGCAGCTGGGGACTTTCATCCCACCACTCGTGGCAGTGCCGCTGGCATCGAAGTTCGAATGGCGCGGTTCTCTGCTCGTGTGGGCTGTCTCCGCGGCACTGGGGATCGCCGTCTGGGCAGTCATCGTTGTGCTCAGACCAGCACCCCGGTCGCAGGTCTCGGCCACGGTCGTCGGCGGAAGCGAACTGCTGCGACTGGTCAAGACCCGCCGCGCCTGGGCACTGATGACGATGACCGGACTGACCTCATTCAACAATTTCATCCTATTCACCTGGCTGCCTACCCTGCTGACACGAGCGGGCTTCGACCCGGCATTCGCAGGAGCCATGCTCGCTCTCGTGACCGCCATCCCCCTCGTCCTCGGGTTCGTCCTGCCGCTTCTCGCACAGAAGATGCGCACAGCTTCGCCGATAGTCGCGGCCTTCTCCGGCTGTCTAGCTGTCGGTTACCTCGGCCTATGGCTCATGCCGCAGGCAGCACCAGTGCTGTGGACGGTCCTGTTGGGCATCGGAATCTCGACCTTCCCGCTGGCTCTGACCCTGATCACCCTGCGCTCACGCAGCGCCGAGGCCTCGGCGGCACTGTCCGGCTTCGTTCAGGGCGGTGGGTACCTGATGGCTGCGACCGGCCCCCTGATCTTCGCCTTCCTGATCCAGAGCTTCGATGTGATGTGGCCGGCTTACGCCGTGGTGCTGGCCTCTACCGTGGTCAAGTTCGCAGTCAGCTTCTCCGCCTGTCGTCCCGGCTCGATCTGATCCAGACAACGACGATGACACCTGATTCGCCGTCGACAACCGGACACGAGTAATCTGAACTGGTGACCCCGGAACTTCTGCAGACCGCTCTGGCGCGTGCACTGGCGAGCAGCGCCGCCGCACGAGGAATCGACAGCGACCCTGTACCGGACTCGACCCTTCGCAGGGCGCAGGCACAGCCTCACTGCGACTGGGTCTCGACCATCGCACTGCGCAGTGCCGCATCTCTGCACACCGACCCCAGAACCTTGGCAGAGGAGTTCGCTTCACGACTGCGCGATGACACCGGAATCACCCGTGTCGACGTCGCCGGGCCCGGGTTCCTCAACATCACAGTGAGTTCCAGCAGCCTCGCCCAGGTCGCCGCCGACATCGTCGGCTCAGGCACGGCATTCGGTCCTGATCAGGACACGGCAGCGCGCATCGAAGCCACAGTCGATGAACGTATCGCTTCCAACCCCGAACTGCGGACTCTGCTCCCTGTAGTGGGCAGCGACTCGCTTCGCTTCGTGGCCGCACGCAGCAGCACAGCCTCATCGCATGCGGCAGACGTGGGACTGCTGCGCACGGCCCGCCCGGACAACCCTGTGTACCTCGTCCAGGTCGCGCACTCCTCGGCCTGTCGCGTCGAACGCCGCGCGGCGGCGGCCGGCATCAGTGCAGCGGGCTTCGACCCGAATGCCCTGACCGATGCCACAGAGACCGCGCTGGCTGCAGCCCTGGCAGACTTCATCACCACGACCGACGCCGCCGCCTTCGCAGACGAGCCTCGGCGCATCACCTGCCTCCTCGAAGCCACCGCACAGCTGTTCCTGGACTGGGCGAAAGCATGCCCAGTGACACCGAGCATCGATGAGGACATCACACGACTCCACGCTTCCCGGCTGGTCCTCGACCGAGCCGCCATCATCGTCCTGGCCACAGGACTTCGACTACTGGGCGTTCGCGCCCCGGAGAGGATGTAATGCCTGCCCATATCGCCGGCACCATGCACGCCACCCCTGCACCCGTGTGGCTGCCCTACCCCGAGGACGTCAACGCCCTCCTGCCCAGCTTGTGGTCCGACAACGTGACGAAGTCCGACTCCGGTGTCCTCACCGTCGCCGGGCACACAGTCACTGACCTCGCTGAACGCTACGGCACCCCGACCCTGGTCATGGATGTCGCCGATTTCACCGCTCGCGCCGAGAACTATGTCAGCGCGTATTCGGCCGCATTCTCCACGGAAAAGGGACTGTCCGGTGTCGACGTCTTCTATGCGGGCAAGGCATTCCTGTGCACCGCTGTCGCCCGGTGGGTCCACGAGGCGGGTCTTGGCCTCGACACCTGTTCCCTGGGAGAGATGATGGTGGCCCGCGCAGCAGGAGTTCCAGGCGATCGAGTCGGTCTGCACGGCAACAACAAATCTGTGGCCGAACTCGAATACGCCCTCGACTACGGTGTGGGACGCATCTTCGTCGACAGCCTCGACGAGATATCCCTGCTGGAATCGATCGCGGCCGCGAAGGGCACCGTTGCCCCAGTGATGCTGCGGGTGACGGTGGGAGTCGAGGCACACACGCACGATTTCATCGCCACGGCTCATGAGGACCAGAAGTTCGGGCTCTCGGTCTCCGCCGGTGCAGCAGCAAGGGCCGCCGAGGCAGTGGCGAACTCACCACATCTGCGTTTCGATGGTCTGCACTCGCACATCGGCTCGCAGATCTTCGACATCTCCGGCTTCCAGGTCGCTGCCGCCCGTGTCCTGGCCCTGCGAGCGGAGATCATGGACGAACACGGTGTCGATCTGCCCGATGTCGACCTCGGCGGTGGCTTCGGCATCCGCTACACCTCACAGGACACGCCCATTCCGGTGGCCGAGATGGCCCAGGAGCTCGCTGCGGTGGTCGCCAAGGAATGCCGCGGTCTGGGCACGAACGTGCCGCGGATCTCCATCGAGCCCGGACGCGCGATCGTGTCCCCGTCTATGTTCACCCTCTACCGGGTCGGCACGGTCAAAGAGGTCGACACCGACAACGGTGTGCGCACCTACGTCGCCGTCGACGGGGGATGAGTGACAACATTCGGACAGCTCTCTACGATGCCGACTATTCGTGTACCTTGGCCAATCGGAACTCCAGTTCCGATCCCGCCATCGTGCGCGTCGTGGGCAAGCACTGCGAATCCGGTGACATCATCGTCCGCGACGAATACATGGGATCCGATGTGTCCTCCGGGGATCTCGTCGCGGTCCCGAGCACCGGTGCCTACTGCCGGTCACTGGCCAACAACTACAACCACCTGCCCAAACCAGGGGTCCTGGCCGTGACAGCGGATAAGGTTGAGTGGATTGTGACGCCCGAGGACTACTCTCAGATGTTGCGCAGCGATCCGGGAATGAACGTCGGTGAGCGCGTGTGAGTGCCATTGAAGACAGCGAAAAGGTGAACAGATGCAGGCTTTGAAAGTTGCCATGCTCGGATGTGGGGTCGTCGGCACCGAGGTCGCCGCCCGCATCCAGGACCGGAGCGAGGCTCTGGCCGAACGGATCGGTGCGCCTCTTGAGCTGAGCGCAATCGTCGTCCGCGACACCGCGAAGCAGCGTCCGGGGATCGATCCGAGCCTGCTGACGACGGACGCAGAGACTGCCATCGCTGACGCCGACATCGTCATCGAGCTCATGGGCGGCATCGAGCCCGCCAAGACGCTCATCCGCTCGGCACTCGACCACGGCTCCTCCGTCGTCACAGCCAACAAGGCCCTGCTGGCCGCCAACTACGGTGAGCTCATGTCCGCAGCGGACACGGCGGGTGTCCGTCTCGAACACGAAGCCGCCGTCGCCGGTGCCATTCCCATCATCCGTCCAGTCGGTGACTCGCTGGCCGGGGATCGGATCGACCGGATCATGGGCATCGTCAACGGCACCACCAACTACATCCTCGATCAGATGGACTCCGAGGGGTGGGGCTTCGATGAAGCGCTCAAGACCGCACAGGAGCTGGGATTCGCCGAGGCGGACCCGACCGCCGACGTCGGCGGACATGATGCTGCGGCCAAGGCCGCGATTCTCTCGTCACTGGCCTTCCACGCTCCAGTCACGATCGACGATGTCCACGTCGAAGGAATCGAGGACATCACCCCCGAGATGGTTGCCACGGCTCGGGACCAGGGATTCGTCATCAAACTCCTCGCCGTCTGCGAACGAGTCAGCGAATCGCCTGCCGGGCCGGGGCTGTCCGCTCGCGTCTACCCGGCGCTGCTGGGACGCAATCACCCTCTTGCGACGGTGCGCGGCGCCTTCAACGCGGTCTTCATCGAGGCCGAGGCCGCTGGTTCGCTCATGTTCTACGGTCAGGGCGCCGGCGGCGAACCGACCGCGTCTGCGGTCCTCGGCGATGTGGTCTCCGTAGCCCGTCGCAAGGTTCTCGGCGGTCGGGGACAGTACGAACGTCCCTTCCACAAGGACTCGACGATCCTGCCGATATCGGCGATCACTACGCGGTACCACATCACTCTCGACGTCGTCGATCGTCCGGGCGTCCTCGCAGCAGTCTCCGAGGTCTTCTCCGATGAAGGCGCATCGATCGAGCTCATGCGCCAGACCGTGGGAGAAGTCGACGAACAGGGCACTCAGCACGCGAAACTCGTGCTCGCCACCCACTCGAACACCGACGCGATCCTGCGGGGAACGGTCGACCGCCTCGGCGGCCTTCCCGTGGTGCGCGCCGTCAAATCCGTGATCCGTGTAGAAGGACAGTGAGAATGACCGAATTCCCCAAGAAGCAGTGGCAGGGCGTCGTCGAGGAATACCGCAGCCTCCTCGACATCTCCGAGACCACACCGGCCGTGACTCTGGGTGAGGGCGGAACTCCGCTCATCCACGCGGAGAAGCTCAGCGAGCTCACCGGCGCTGACGTATGGGTGAAGTACGAAGGCCTCAACCCGACGGCGTCCTTCAAGGACCGCGGTATGACCATGGCCATCACCAAGGCTGCGGCTCAGGGCGCGAAGGCCGTCATCTGCGCCTCGACCGGCAACACCTCAGCCTCGGCGGCGGCCTACGCCACCAAGGCCGGACTGACCTGTGCCGTGCTCGTGCCCACCGGCAAGATCGCCCCGGGCAAGATGAGCCAGGCCATCGCCCATGGGGCCACGCTGCTCGAAGTTGACGGAAACTTCGACGACTGCCTGACTCTGTGTCGGAAGCTCTCCGAGTCCTACCCGGTTCACCTCGTCAACTCCGTCAACCCTGACCGCATCGAGGGACAGAAAACCGCCTCCTTCGAGGTTGTCGACGTCCTGGGCGATGCCCCCGACATTCACGTGCTGCCTGTGGGCAACGCGGGCAACATCACCGCCTACTGGAAGGGCTACCGCCAGTACCAGGTGATCGGCGCCTCGACCCGCCTGCCGCAGATGTGGGGTTTCCAAGCAGCAGGATCGGCACCGATCGTGCTCGGCCACCCCGTCGACGAACCCGATACGATCGCGACCGCCATCCGAATCGGCAATCCGGCCAGCTGGCAGCAGGCCATCGAGGCGCGTGACTCCTCCGGTGGAGTCATCGACTCGGTCACAGACGAAGAGATCCTGCGTGCACACAAGATTCTGTCCCGGGAAGAGGGAATCTTCGTCGAGCCCGGTTCGGCCGCCTCGGTCGCTGGTCTGCTGAAGATGTCCGAAGCGGGCAAGGTCCCTGCCGGTGCAAGAATCGCGGTCACCGTGACCGGTCACGGCCTCAAGGATCCCAGCTGGGCACTTCACACAGCCGACGGTTCAGAGATCGAGCCCAAGCGGGTCTCCGTCGACGCCGTCAGCGCGGCACGGGCCCTCGGGCTCGAAGACAGGTGAGCGTGAGGATCCAGATCGAGGTTCCGGCCACCTCGGCGAACCTGGGCCCTGGCTACGATGCGTTCGGCCTAGCACTCGGGATATTCGACACTCTGACACTGACGATCCACGACGAACCTGTCGATCCCAGCACCTGTGTGAGTGCGACGGGGGAGAGCGCCGAGACTCTGCCGACGGATCGGTCCCACCTCATCATGCGCGTGCTCGTCGATGTGCTCCATGCAGAGTTTCCCAACGCCCCCGCAGACTTGGGGGAGAGGCTCAGCCTGGACTGTGTCAACCGGATACCGCATTCGCGCGGACTCGGATCCTCCGCGGCCGCGATCGTGGGCGCCATTGCGCTGGCCGGCGAGATCGGGGCCTACGCCGGCGGTGACAAACTGAGCCGGCAACGCGTGCTTGAACTCGCGTCCGAACTCGAGGGCCACCCTGACAATGCGGCTCCTGCCGTGTTCGGGGGACTGACCATCGCCCTGCCGGACCCTGCCCGCTCGTGGCAGGTGCCGTCCAACACCCTCGCCGAGGTGACCGTGCTGGTGCCCGAGGTGCGTTTGGATACGGAGATCGCACGAAGCGTGATCCCCGTATCCATCGAACATGAAGTCGCCGCAGAGAACTCCGCACGTGCTGCGCTGCTCATCCATGGCTTCGTCACCGATGCCTCTGTTCTGCTGGAGGCCACCGATGATCGGCTCCATCAGGAATTCCGACGCGAGGCCTACCCCGAGTCGATGGCCATTGTCGACGGCTTGCGCGACGAGGGCCTGCCCGCCGTGATCTCGGGCGCAGGACCCACCGTCCTCGTCCTCGCGGGCACGGTCCCTCCGGCGATGCTCCCGCCATCGGTGACCCTCATTCACACCTCGATTGACCTCGGCGGATATCGCGTCAAGGAAAAGAATTAGGCACCGGATTCGCGTGATCGGCGTTGAGCACGTAAACTGATGGTGTTCCGTCAGTGATCGGATTCGATGGTACGCATCGCGAATCCACTGTCTATTTCACAAATTCTGGAACATCTCCTGCTCATTCTTAGGCAGGTTATCTTTCACAATGCACCGTCAACGGTGTTTCCGTCGCCGTGAGTAAACGGCTCTTGCCGCACGGCCGAAAGAGGGAGAAGGACCTTCGTGTCTGAAACCACTACTCAAGATTCCACGCCACGCACCGGCAGTCTGACCGCTTTGCGTCTGCCCCAGCTCCAGGAGATGGCAGCGGGTCTCGGGATCAAAGGGTACCGTCGACTTCGCAAAGGCGAACTGATCGACGCCATCAACAACCACAATGGCGCACAGGGCGGTTCGGGACAGGCTCAAGCAGCCCCGAAGACCGCACCGGCCTCTTCCGCAGGCTCTGAGAAGGAAGCCAAGGAAGACAAGAGCGGTTCCAACGCAGCACCCGATGAAGCCGAGCGTCGTCCCGCTCGTCGCAGCGCAGCTGCGACATCTGACGATGATGCCGTCGCCTCACAGGGAGCAGCTGCCGCAGCGACGTCTGCTGAGACCTCGGCTGTCGCCGATACGCCGGTCGCAGACGACACGTCGTCCGAATCAGCCGGTGAGCCGGACAAGCAGCGTTCGCGTCGCAGCCGTTCGCGTTCGCGTGGCGCTGACTCACAGAACGAGGACAACGGACACAGCTCCGATGACTCGGGTGAGCGTTCGGACCGCAATGATCGCGGAAACGGTCGCAATCGTCAGAACGACGACAACGACCGCAATGGTGAGCGTAACGACCGCAACGGTGACCGCAATGATCGCGGAAACGGTCGTAACCGTCAGAACGACGACAACGACCGCGGCAACGATCGTGGCAATGACCGCAACGATCGCGGAAACGGTCGCAATCGTCAGAACGACGACAACGACCGCGGGAACGATCGTGGCAATGACCGCAACGATCGCGGAAACAACCGCAACCGCCAGAGCGACGACAACGACCGCGGCAACGATCGCAACAACGACCGTCGCGGACGCAACAACAACGATGACGACGATCGCGGCAACCGTCGCGGACGCGGTCGTGACCGTGACCGCAAACGTCGCGGAGGACGCGGCGGCGACGAGCCCGAGATCCGCAACGATGACGTGCTCATCCCCGTCGGCGGCATCCTCGATGTGCATGACAACTATGCATTCCTGCGTACTTCCGGCTACCTTCCCGGACCCAACGATGTCTACGTCTCGGCTTCGATGGTGCGCAAGAACCAGCTGCGCAAGGGCGACGCCGTCGCCGGTGCCATTCGCCAGCCTCGCGAGAACGACCGCAACAGCAAGCGCGAGAAGTTCGACGCTCTGGTGCGACTGGACTCGGTCAACGGCCTGACCGTCGATGACGCCCGGAGCCGTGTCGAGTTCTCCAAGCTGACACCGCTCTACCCGCAGGAGAGGATGCGCCTTGAGACCACCTCCAAGCAGCATTCGACCCGGCTCATCGACCTTGTGACTCCCATCGGCAAGGGCCAGCGTGGTCTCATCGTGGCACCCCCGAAGGCGGGCAAAACGATGATCATGCAGCAGGTCGCCAATGCGATCACCGAGAACAATCCGGAAGTCCACCTGATGGTCGTCCTCGTCGACGAACGTCCCGAGGAAGTCACGGACATGCAGCGTGCGGTGAAGGGCGAAGTCATCGCTTCGACCTTCGACCGTCCCGCCGATGATCACACGACGATCGCTGAGCTTGCCATCGAGCGCGCCAAGCGTCTCGTCGAAATGGGCTCCGACGTCGTCGTGCTCCTCGACAACATCACCCGTCTCGGTCGCGCCTACAACATTGCGCAGCCAGCCTCGGGTCGTATCCTCTCCGGTGGTGTCGACGCGAACGCGCTCTACCCGCCGAAGCGATTCTTCGGCGCTGCCCGCAACATCGAGAACGGCGGCTCGCTGACGATTCTGGCCACAGCCCTCGTCGAGACCGGTTCCAAGATGGACGAGGTCATCTTCGAAGAGTTCAAGGGCACCGGCAACATGGAGCTGCGTCTGTCGCGCCAACTCGCTGACAAGCGCATCTTCCCTGCCGTGGACGTCAACGCGTCGAGCACACGTCGTGAAGAGATGCTGATGACCAATGAAGAGATGAAGGTCATGTGGCAGCTTCGGCGCGTACTGTCCGGACTCGAACAGCAGCAGGCTGTCGAGCTCCTGATGTCGAAGCTGAAGGAAACCGGCTCGAACGTCGAATTCCTCATGCAGGTGCAGAAGACGACGCCTCTGCAGAAGTCGTCCACCGACAACAACTGAGATGGCCGACGATGACACCCTCAAAGCCAGCGTCAGCGCACTGCTCGACGAGCATGCACGCCTGCAGTCGGAACTCTCCGATCCTGCGGTGCACGCTGACGCTGGCCGTGCCAAGAAGCTGACCAGGCGCTACGCAGAACTCGACAAGGTCGCAGTGACCGCACGTCGGTTCGCCCAGCTCGAAGACGACGCCGTCGCCGCGGAGGAACTCGCGGACGACGACGCCGAATTCGGTGCTGAGGCCAAACGCCTGCACGAGGAGGCCTCGGATGTCGAGGCTGAGCTCAGAGACCTCTTGGTTCCCAGCGATCCCGACGATGCACGTGATGCGATCATCGAGATCAAGGCTGGTGAGGGTGGTGACGAATCGGCGCTGTTCGCAGGGGATCTCCTGCGCATGTACCAGCGCTGGATCGACTCACGCGGATGGTCCTCGCAGATCCTGGATGCCACGCATTCTGATCTCGGCGGCTACAAAGACGTCAGCCTGGCTCTGAAGGCCAAGGACGACGGTGCCTACGGTTGGGTGAAGTTCGAAGGTGGAGTCCACCGGGTCCAACGCGTGCCCGTGACCGAATCCCAAGGACGCATCCACACCTCGGCAGTCGGGGTGCTCGTATTTCCCGAGGTGGACGAGCCTGAGGAAGTCGCACTCGATGACAACGATCTGCGCATCGACGTCTACCGGTCCTCGGGCCCGGGGGGTCAGTCCGTGAACACCACGGACTCCGCCGTGCGCATCACCCACGTGCCCACAGGCATCACCGCCAGCTGTCAGAACGAGAAGTCACAGCTGCAGAACAAGGAAGCAGCACTGCGCATGCTCCGGGCCCGCATCCTGGCCAAGCAGGCCGAGGAGGCCGCAGCCGAGGCCGCGGACATCCGACGGTCCCAGGTGCGCACCGTCGACCGCTCTGAACGCATCCGCACCTACAACTTCCCCGAAAACCGGATCACCGACCATCGGACGGGCTACAAGGCCTACAACCTTGACCAGGTTCTCTCCGGCGACCTCGATCCCGTCATCGGCTCCTGCCGTGAGGCTGACAAAGCAGCACGACTCGACGCACTGGGGGACTGACCTGATTCCGCGCCCTCCCAGTCCCGAAGAAGACGTGTCGACGGTGCTGCGCGGAGCGGTGCAGCTGCTGGCCGATGCCGGCGTCGCCAACCCCGACCCGGACTCCGCCGCGCTGCTTGCCCACGCCTGGGGAATCGACGCCTCCGGCCTGGCCCGCAGACGTCTCCTCGGCGATGGTGTCCCCGCCGAAGTCACGGAAGTCTTCGCACAGCTCATCGACCGACGACGTCAGCGCGTCCCGCTTCAGCACATCATCGGAGTCGCGGCCTTTCGGCACCTCGAACTGCAGGTGGGCCCTGGAGTGTTCGTTCCCCGCCCCGAGACCGAGCTTCTCGTCACCGAGGTCCTCGAAGAGCTGGACAGGCAGCAGAACGCACATGAGTCCTTCGTCATCGATCTGTGCTCGGGCTCCGGTGCGATCACGCTGTCCCTGGCTACCGAACATCCGCAGCTGCGCATCATCGGCGTCGAGCGCGAAACCGAGGCCCTGAACTGGTCGCTGAAGAATCTCGCCTCGGTCAGCCTCGGCGACTCCAGCGTCGAGCTGATCAGTGGTGACGCGACGAGGTTCGCCGACGATCGACCTGACCTGTGGGGCAGCGCGGATGTCGTTGTGACCAATCCTCCCTATGTGCCCGATGCGGCTGTGCCGCGCGATGCCGAGGTACGCGAACACGATCCGGCAGCCGCTCTCTACGGAGGCTCGACGGGCCTGGAGATCCCAGGGCTCATCCTGAAGCAGGCGGAGAAACTGCTGCGTCCCGGTGGATTCTTCATCATGGAGCATTCCGAGGAACAGGGGCCCGGCGCCTGCGAACTCATCATGTCGACGGCCAGTCTCAGGCGGGCCGCCACCTACCCGGACTACACTGGACGCGACCGCTACACCGTGGCTCATCGTGTGTCAGGGGTCGACCTGTGACCATGGACCACCCGGTTCGGGCCACTGACCACCGCGATCCGAAACGGAGGATTCGTGTCGAGACGATTCGACGTGACCCAAAGCGACATCCGTGACCTTGTCCTGGACGAATGCGCCAGGGTGAGTGAGACGGGCAATCTGCTCGTCATTCCCACGGACACCGTGTATGGGATCGCCGCAGACGCATTCAGCGCTTCGGCGGTTTCCGCTCTGCTGGCAGCGAAGGGCCGCGGCCGTGACATGCCGCCGCCTGTCCTCGTCCCGCGTGCGGAGACCGTCTTCGGCCTTGTCGACGGTGTCGACGAGAGGATGCTTTCACTGACCGCCCGTTTCTGGCCCGGACCGCTGACGATCATCGCGAATGCACAGCCGTCGTTGGACTGGGATCTCGGCGACACCCATGGCACCGTTGCGGTGCGAATGCCCGACGACGAGTACGCCCTCGCCCTGTTGGGGCGGACGGGTCCACTGGCCGTGTCCAGTGCCAACACCTCCGGTGAGCCCGCCGCCACCTCGGCGGATGAGGCGATGGAGATGTTGGGCGACGATGTCGACATCTACGTCGACGGCGGAGTGAGGGCCTCGGGAATCTCCTCGACGATCATCGACCTCACCAGCGAAGTGCCGCGCATTGTGCGCGAAGGTCCCGTGACCATCGAAGAACTGCGTGAGATCGTCCCCGATGTCATCGGCCTGGACGGCTGAGTGCGCGCCTACCTCTTCATCCTCATCATTTCGGCCCTTGTGGCCTACCTGCTGACCCCGATGGTCAGGCGGGTAGCCGAGCGAGGGCAGATCTTCTCACCCCTGCGTGAACGGGACGTGCATTCGGTTCCCACGCCGAGGTTGGGCGGGGTCGCGATGTTCGGGGCGGTGATCGTGGGCCTCATCTTCGCCTCCCAGACACCGTTCCTGCAGAGGATCTTCTCGGACATGGGGCCCATCATCGGCATCGCCGGCGCGGCCACCGTGCTGTGCGTGCTGGGCATCATCGATGACATCTGGGATCTCCACTGGATCACTAAGCTTGCAGGGCAGGCGCTGGCAGCTGGATTCATGGCCATCAACGGCGTGGCACTGCTGTCGATCCCCTTCGGGGGAGTGATCATCGGTTCGCCGCGGATGTCGATCATCATCACCATCCTCGTCGTCCTGGTCACCATCAACGCTGTGAACTTCGTCGATGGTCTCGACGGTCTGGCAGCGGGAGTCGTCGCGATCGGCGGCAGCGCATTCTTCATCTACTCCTACGGTCTGGCCCGGGATGCATCGCCTGAGTCCTATGCGAACCTGGCCTCGCTGATCACCGCAATCCTCGTCGGTGCCTGTGTCGGCTTCCTCCCGCACAACTTCAATCCGGCGCGGATCTTCATGGGTGATTCCGGGTCGATGCTCATCGGCCTCCTGCTGGCAGCATCCACCATCCGCGTCACCGGCCAGGTCGACCCGGCACTGCTCGGGGAGGAGCGAGTCTTCGCGACCTTCCTGCCCATCGTTTTGCCGGTCGCCGTGATGTTCCTGCCGCTGCTCGACCTGGGGTTGGCAGTCATTCGTCGTCTCATGGCCGGTCAATCACCGTTCTCCGCCGATGCGAAGCACCTCCATCACAGGATGCTCAGACTTGGGCACTCTCATGCTCGGGCCGTCCTCATCCTCTATACCTGGACCGCGCTCATCGCATTCGGTTCTGTCATGCTCCTGCTGATGCCGTGGATCTACGTCGTCTGCATCGTCGGCGGGCTGTTCGCCATCACCCTGCTCTTCACCTTCTACCCCCTGCGGGTCCGTCAGAAAGCCAGAGAGGAAATCTCATGACCGAGTCTCCCAATCAGGAAACGTACGTACAGGCGGCGTGGACCAGAGTCTGGAGAACCATGCTGGTCCGCGGCGTCATCCTCATCGTCGCTGTCGCTGTGCTCGGAATGGGTATCGGCTACCTGGTCTCCGGGACAGAGGGCTTCAATGGAGGAGCCGTCGGTGGGGGACTGGCCGCGGTCTTCATCATCATCACCCTGGTCATCATGTATGCGGGCCGCAATATGGGGCTGACGGCCATCGCTGGATTCCTAGGCGTGGGCTTCCTCTTCAAAGCGTTCATCTTCATGATCGTCATCTGGCGGTTGAAGGACGCAACCTGGCTGGACGGAACTGTGGCATTCCTCACCATTGTTGTCGCGGTGATCGGTTCCTCGCTCGTTGAGGCCCTGACTGTGGTCAAAGGCCGCGTGCCCTACGTTGATCCCGATGCGAAATAGGCCAATTCGGCGATTGCGCCAGCCACTGTCAGAAGATATACAGTCAAAGGTGATGAATTTGTCGTCAGCTCTCTACAATTGGTAGAGTTGTTGCGGTGCTGGAGCCATTTGTTGCTCCATGTCGCTCCTGAACCTAGAGCCACGCATGTCATGCGTCGCTAAGGCCAGGCCATCAAGGCTTTTGACCATGGGAGAGTAAAGGAAACGTGGGAACACTCAACGCTGCGAACACAATGATCCAAGCCGCTGAAAGTGGTTTTCACGCCCCCTCGATGGCGGAGTTCTTCCCCGCCTCGTTCCTCTTCGAAGGCACTCCCTTTGAGATGAACCGTGTGATGCTCATCCGCGTTCTCGCGACCGTGGCAGTCGTCGTTTTGCTGGCCGTGTGGGCGAAGAGAATGAAGCTCGTTCCCAGCCGCTTCCAGTCTGCCATGGAGCTGGCGATGGAGTTCGTCACCGTCGGCATCGCCGAAGACACCATGGGCAAGGAGAAGTCAAAGAAGTTCATGCCGCTGATCGTGGCGATCTTCTTCGGCATCCTGTTCTGGAACGTCACGAAGCTCATTCCGTTCCTGAATATGCCGGGCACCGGCGTCATCGGTCTTCCGATCGTCCTGACCCTCGTCGTCTATGTGACTTACCACTGGGCAGGCATCTCCGAGAAGGGCCTCGGGCGCTACCTTAAGGATTCGCTCATCCTGCCCGGTGTCCCGTGGCCGATGCACATTCTGCTCATTCCGATTGAGTTCCTCACGAAGTTCGTCACCCAGCCGTTCACTCTGGCGATCCGACTCTTCGCAAACATGATGGTCGGCCACCTGCTTCTCGTGCTCTGCTTCTCCGCGACGAGCTTCTTCCTCCTCGATGCGGCCAACGGCTTCCAGTTCTTCTCGATCATCACCTTCGCCGGCGGATTCTTCGTCTTCATCCTCGAGATGCTCATCGTCGTCCTGCAGGCCTACATCTTCGCTCTTCTATCCTGCGTCTACATCAACGCAGCGATCTCAGACGACCACTGATTCAACACCCAGAACCGTAACTCACGAGTTGCACGGTCGGGCCAACCACCCGGCTGACTTATGAAAGGAAAAGCATTCAATGGATATGCTCGCCGCAACGGATATCTCCGGCAGCCTCAACACCATCGGATACGGCCTGGCCGCAATCGGCCCCGGTATCGGTGTCGGTATCGTCATCGGTAAGACCATCGAGGGAACCGCGCGTCAGCCCGAGATGGCCGGTGCGCTGCGTGGAAACATGTTCCTCGGCATCGCGCTGATTGAGGCCCTGGCCCTGATCGGCATCGCCACCCCGTTCTTCCTGCCCTGATCACGAAGAGGACTAAACGATGACTCCGGTAACTATTCTTGCCTCCGCAGAGAACCCGCTTCTCCCCGCGTGGTACGACATCGTCTGGAGTGCCATCTGTCTGCTGATCGTCTTCCTGGTTGTCTGGAAGTACGTCCTCCCGGCCTTCAACAAGACCCTCGATGAGCGCGCAGAGCGCATTCAGGGTGGAATTGAGAAGGCTGAGAAGGTGCAGGCCGAAGCCGATGAGGCTCTGGCCGAGTATCAGAAGCAGCTCGCCGACGGCCGTGCAGAAGCTGCACGACTGCGCGCCGAGGCTCAGGAAGAAGGCGCTCAGATCATCGCCAATATGAAGACCCAGGCTCATGCGGAGTCCGAGCGCATTGTCGCTCAGGCCCAGACGCAGATCGAAGCCGAGCGTCAGTCCGCCATGGTGCAGCTGCGTTCGGAAGTCGGCACTCTGGCCACCGATCTGGCATCGCGCATCGTCGGTGAATCTCTCACCGATGACCAGCGTTCTGCCAACGTGGTCGACCGCTTCATCTCCGATCTCGAGTCGCAGTCTTCGGCACAGCCGGTCAAGGGGGCGTGATGCTCCAGTCGAGCAGATTGTCCCTGCAGGCCGTACTTGAAACCGCCAACGCTGAGATCTCCCGCGGTGACGCGCGCGAAATCGGTGCTGGTGAACTGGCCATCGTTGCCGTTCTCGCTGAGAACGTGACGCTGCGCAAGGCCTTGGCAGACTCGTCCGAGTCGGCTGAGAAGAAGCAGCAGCTGCTGCGGACTCTGTTCTCGACACGGACCACTGATACGGCCCTGCGTCTGAGCGAACTGGCCGTGAGCCAGCGTTGGGCGAGGACTCAGGACTTGGTGACCAGCCTTGAGGTTGCCGGAGTGACAGCTATCGCAGCTGCCGCTCAGACATCCGGTCAACTCGGCCAGGTGGAAGAGGAAGTCTTCCGCTTCGCCCGTCTGTGCGAAAGTGAACACGAACTGGCGCGGGCACTGGAGTCCGATGCATCCGCATCGACCAAGCGCGCGCTCATCGCAGACTTGCTGGCAGGTAAGGCACAGGCCGACACCATCACACTGATCGAACAGGCAGTTCTGTACCCACGCGGGCTCCGCGTGGCGAAGGCCCTGGATCAGTACAGCGATATCCTCGCGGCACGACAGCAGCGTTCAGTCGCCGATGTCACTGTCGCCAAACCGTTGAGCGAAGCTCAGACCCAGAAACTCGCGGCCGCTCTGTCCGCCAGCTACGGACGCGACCTCGTGCTCAACGTTCAGGTCGACCCCGAAGTCGTCGGGGGAGTCCGGGTTCAGGTCGGCGATGAGATGATGAGTTCCACAGTGGCTGATCGTCTGGCCGAAGTTCAGCGCAAGCTCGCAAGTTAAATCGAGGGGCCGGCCAGTCCGGCAGCACAGGCGGCCCACCGGTCGTCGGACACAAGTTTTGAGTAAAGGAAGCAGGGAAACCAGATGGCGGAACTGACAATTCGCCCGGAAGAGATCCGGGACGCTCTCGGGAAGTTCGTTGACTCGTACAACCCCGAAAGCTCGGTAAAGTCCGAGGTCGGCAAGGTCGTCACCGCAGGTGACGGAATTGCCCACGTCTCGGGTCTGCCCGGCACCATGGCCAACGAACTCCTCCGGTTCGAAGACGGCACCTTGGGCTTGGCACAGAACCTCGACGAGCGCGAGATCGGCGTCGTCGTCCTCGGAGAGTTCTCCGGGGTCGCGGCTGAACAGAACGTCTACCGCACCGGTGAAGTTCTCTCGATTCCCGTCGGCGACGGATACCTCGGTCGCGTGGTCGATCCTCTGGGTCAGCCAGTCGACGGACTCGGTGAGGTCGAGACTGTCGGACGTCGTGAGCTCGAGCTCCAGGCCGCAGGCGTGATGGATCGCCAGGAGGTTCGCGAACCTCTGCAGACCGGCTACAAGAGCATTGACGCTATGATCCCTGTCGGCCGTGGACAGCGCCAGCTGGTCATCGGTGACCGCAAGACGGGTAAGACCGCCCTTGCGATCGACACGATCATCAACCAGAAGGCCAACTGGGAGACCGGTGACCCGAAGAAGCAGGTTCGCTGCATCTACGTCGCCGTCGGCCAGAAGGGCTCGACCATCGCAGGTGTCCGCCGTTCGCTCGAGGAAGCGGGCGCCCTGGAATACACCACGATCGTGTCCTCTCCTGCTTCCGACCCCGCAGGCTTCAAATACCTCGCCCCTTACTCCGGTTCGGCCATCGGTCAGCACTGGATGTACGAGGGCAAGCACGTCCTCATCGTGTTCGATGACCTTTCGAAGCAGGCCGAGGCCTACCGTGCAGTGTCACTTCTGCTGCGCCGCCCGCCGGGCCGCGAGGCTTTCCCCGGAGACGTGTTCTACCTGCACTCGCGTCTGCTTGAGCGTTGTGCGAAGCTTTCTGATGAGTTCGGCGGGGGTTCGATGACCGGCCTTCCGATCATTGAGACCAAGGCGAACGACGTCGGTGCGTTCATTCCGACCAACGTGATTTCGATCACCGATGGTCAGATCTTCCTGCAGTCGGACCTGTTCAATGCGGGCCAGCGTCCTGCAGTCGACGTGGGCATCTCCGTATCCCGTGTCGGTGGTGCCGCTCAGACCAAGGCCCTGAAGAGTGTCTCTGGCACATTGAAGATCTCCTTGGCCCAGTATCGTTCGCTCGAGGCGTTCGCGATGTTCGCGTCCGACCTCGACGAGACGACCAAGCGCGACCTGGCTCGCGGTGCACGCCTGACCGAGCTGCTCAAGCAGACTCAGTTCTCGCCGATGCCCTTCGAGAAGCAGACCGTGTCGATCTTCGCCGGTACGCACGGCTATCTTGATGAGATTCCCGTCTCGGACGTGCTCAAGTTCGAAACCGAGCTCCATGATCACATCGAACGCAAGACCGGTATCTTGACGACTCTTCGTGAGACGCTCAAGCTCGATGATGACACTTCGGCAGAGCTGGACAACGTCTTGACCGAGTTCACCCGGAACTTCGTCAGCTCCGACTCCAGCGGATCAAAGGCAGGCAGCGATGACACTGCCACCGCCTCATCCGATGAGGTCGAGCAGGAGCAGATCGTTCGGCAGAAGCGTTGAATCTGATCCGTAACAGCGAAAGGAAGAACTGATGGGAGCCCAGCAGAGGGTCTTCAAGCAGAAGATCCGCTCCACCTCGTCCTTGAGGAAGATCTTCAAGGCCATGGAGCTCATCGCTGCTTCACGGATTCAGAAGGCCATTGCTCGATCGCAGTCTGCCAGCCCATACGCCAACGCCCTGACCCGTGCGGTCTCAGCGGTGGCGAGTGAGTCGAACGTCGACCACGTGTTGACGACCGAGCCTGAGTCGGTCACTCGCGCAGCAGTGCTGGTGATCGGTCCGGATCGTGGATTCGCTGGCGCCTACTCGGCGAACCTGCTGCGCGAAGCCGAAGAGCTCAATCGCCTGCTGCGCAGCGAAGGCAAGGACGTTTCGCTCTTCACCGTCGGAGGGAAGGCCAGGAACTACTACACCTTCCGCGACCGTGCGATCGAACAGTCCTGGACCGGGATCTCTGAGATGCCGACTCCTGAGAATGCTCGGGAGATCGGTGAGGCCCTGTTGCAGAGCTTCAATTCCGATTCCGCGCAGACCGGTGTGGATGAGATCTACATCGTGTTCACGAAGTTCGTCTCCAGCGTCAAGCACGACCCGGAATACCGGCGACTGCTTCCGCTCGAGGTAGTCGACGCGGACGAGGTCGCCACCGGCGGTACGTCCGAACCGGCGAAGGACGCAGCTGCGTTCCCTCTCTACGAGTTCGAACCCAGTGCCGAGGCCGTCTTGGATTCGCTGCTGCCGCGCTACATCGACTCGCGGATTCTGTCCGCGCTGTTGAGCGCTTCTGCATCCGAGCAGGCTTCGCGTCAGGCTGCGATGAAGACTGCGACCGATAACGCGGACGATCTGATCAAGACCTACACCCGGTTGGCCAATACGGCTCGCCAGGCGGAAATCACCCAGGAACTCACCGAGATCGTCGGTGGGGCCGATGCCCTCGCGGCATCATCAGCCGGCGACTGACCGGCGAGAGCAGAGAAGAAAGAGACCATGACTGCCACAGCTACGGATACCTCCCCGGCGCAGGGCACAGCCCTCGGCCGGATTTCCCGAGTCATCGGCCCGGTTGTCGACATCGAGTTTCCGCTCGACTCCGTGCCAGCGATCTACAACTCCCTTTCCACCTCGGTGGAACTCTCCGAAGGCACGCGCAAGCTGACCTTCGAGACTGCACTGCACCTGGGCAACGGCCTTGTGCGTGCCGTTTCCCTGCAGCCCACCGACGGACTGGTTCGCGGCCAGGAGGTCGTCGACTCCGGCGCTCCAATCACCGTGCCGGTCGGCGACGTGACCAAGAACCACGTGTGGAACACCACCGGTGACTGCCTCAACCTCGAAGAGGGCGAGAAGCTGGAGATCAGCGAACGCTGGCCCATCCACAGGACAGCGCCTGCCTTCGACGAACTCGAGTCGAAGACCGAGATGCTCGAAGTCGGCATCAAGAGCATCGACCTCCTCACCCCGTATGTCCAGGGTGGAAAGATCGGCCTCTTCGGTGGTGCGGGCGTCGGTAAGACCGTCCTCATCCAGGAGATGATCTTCCGCATCGCTCACAACCACAACGGCACCTCGGTGTTCGCCGGTGTGGGTGAGCGCACCCGTGAGGGCAACGACCTCATCATGGAGATGGACGAGGCCGGCGTGTTCAAGGACACGGCCCTGGTCTTCGGCCAGATGGACGAGCCACCAGGCACCCGTCTGCGCGTCGCGCTGTCGGCACTGACCATGGCGGAGTACTTCCGCGATGTCCAGAACCAGGACGTGCTGCTGTTCATCGACAACATCTTCCGCTTCACGCAGGCCGGCTCCGAGGTTTCGACCCTTCTGGGTCGCATGCCTTCGGCCGTGGGCTACCAGCCCAACCTGGCGGATGAGATGGGTGTTCTCCAGGAGCGCATCACCTCGACGCGTGGTCACTCGATCACGTCGATGCAGGCGATCTACGTTCCTGCCGATGACTACACCGACCCGGCTCCGGCAACGACGTTCGCACACCTGGACGCGACGACCGAGCTCAACCGCGACATCGCCTCGCGCGGCCTGTACCCGGCCATCGATCCGCTGACCTCGACATCGCGTATCCTCGATCCGCTGATCGTCGGCGAAGAGCACTACCGTGTCGCCAATGAGGTTAAGGCCATTCTGCAGAAGAACAAGGAACTGCAGGACATCATCGCCATCCTCGGCGTCGATGAACTCGGTGAAGAGGACAAGCTCGTCGTCCACCGCGCTCGTCGCATCGAGCAGTTCCTGTCGCAGAACACGTACACCGCTGAGAAGTTCACGCAGGTGCCCGGCTCGACAGTTCCGCTGGCTGACACCATCGAGGGGTTCTCGAAGCTCTGCGCCGGCGAGGTTGACCACATCCCCGAACAGGCGTTCTACAACGTAGGTGGGCTTGACGATGTCATGCGCAACTACGAAGAGATGCAGAAGTAAGCCATGGCTGTACTCGATGTGAACGTCGTAGCAGCCGACCAAAAGGTATGGGCTGGTGAGGCCAAGCGCGTCATCGCCCGTACCTTGGACGGCGAGATCGGCATCCTGCCGGGCCACGAGCCTGTTCTTGGTGTGGTTGCCGATGGTGAAGCGCGTATTCTCACGACCTCTGAGGAGACCATCCGGGTCAAGGCCGATGGTGGATTCCTCTCGGTCGAGAATAATCGCGTCATCATTGCCGCTGATCAGGCCGAACTTCTCTGATCCGTCAATTAAACTGGCAACCGTGAACCCTTCCGTCCTTCTGATCGTTCTGCTCTCGTTAGTAGGACTCGCCCTCGCATTGATCGTCGTCGTGACGATTCGACGCAGGTCGATTTCGAAGCTCTCCGGTGCTTTTGACTGTTCCATCAACGTGGGCGAGGAATCCTCTTCTCGCCCACGTTGGCGTTTGGGTGTAGCAGTGTTCTCAGTGGCGTCACTGGACTGGTATCCCGTATTCGCGTTGACTCGACGCGCCGCAGTTCGTCTCCCGCGTGCCGACCTCGATATTCTCGTCCGCCGCAAACCCACGTCCGGTGAACAGTACTCGGTGCTGCCCGACGCAGTGGTGGTGGACTGCTCCTACGGCAAGGCTGACGGCCGACCCCGTTCCGTATCGCTGGCCATGGACACCGAATCGCTGTCTACGATGGCCTCCTGGCTGGAATCATCGCCCCCAGGCTTCAACCCGACGATGGGAAGGTTCACCTGATGGATGTCTTTCGCTTGACCGGTCCGAGTCGACTGCGCGGCGAGGTCGATATCAGGGGAGCCAAGAACAGCGTTCTCAAACTCATGGCGGCCAGTCTGTTGGCCGTCGGCCGAACGACGATCACCAATGTGCCGGCGATCCTCGACGTGCGGATTATGGTTCAGCTCCTCATTCGGCTCGGCTGCGACGTCGATTACGATGCCGATCGCGGCATCGTCAGCATCGTTGTTCCCGCCGAAGTCGGAATCCAGGCGGACTATGAGCTCGTGCGCGCGATGCGAGCGTCGATCTCCGTCCTCGGGCCGCTGACCGCGCGGATGCGTGCAGCGCATGTTGCACTTCCCGGCGGTGATGCGATCGGCTCCCGGGGCCTGGACATGCATCAGGCAGGTCTCGAAGCTCTCGGTGCAACGGTGCATCTTGATCACGGCTATTTCGTCGCGGAGGCTCCCAGCGGTCTTCGTGGAACGGACATCGTCCTCGAATTCCCCTCCGTCGGTGCGACGGAGAACCTGGTCATGGCGGCAACGTTGGCCCATGGCGTGACGACAATCTCGAATGCGGCCAAGGAGCCGGAGATCGTCGACATCTGCACAATGCTCGTGGATATGGGCGCCCAGATCAGTGGGATCGGCACGGCCGACCTCACGATCACCGGTGTCGACGAACTCCACCCGGTTGACCACCGTACGGTGGGGGACCGGATCGTAGCTGGAACCTACGCCTTCGGCGCTGCTCTCTCCAACGGTGATGTGACCGTCAAGGGGGTCGGACTCGAGCTGATGCCCAATATCGCGATCAAACTTCGCGACTCGGGCGCCACCGTCGATGACCTCGGCGAAATCGAGCTCGGCGATGGCACGCGTGGTAATGGATTCCGAGTCATCGGTGCCGAGCGTCCGCATGCGATCCGCGTCGCGACTATGCCGTTTCCCGGCTTCCCCACGGATCTGCAGCCGTTCGTGATCGCACTGAATTCAGTCTCAGACGGTGTCGGACTCCTGTCGGAGAACCTGTTCGAAGCTCGGTGGAGGTTCGTCCAGGAGATTGCCCGACTCGGTGCGAAGGTTCGAGTCGACGGCAACCACGCCCTGATCTCCGGTGTCAACAGCCTGTCCGGCGCCGAGGTGGAAGCCTCAGACATCCGCGCCGGTGCCGGTCTGGTGATGGCGGGCCTGCGGGCCGCGGGAATCACAGAGGTCTCCGGCATCGACCACATCGAACGCGGCTACGAGAACTTCGTGTCGAACCTGCGCAGTCTTGGTGCCAACATCGAGCGCGTTGAAAAAGCCGATATCCTCAGCTTCGAATAGGACTCAGAACAGACGCGAGTCAGGGTCGTCCATACCGCGCAGCGCATCGTAGTCTAAGACGACGCAGCGGATGCCACGATCCTCGGCCAAGGTCCGAGCTTGGGGCTTGATCTCCTGAGCGGCGAAGACTCCCTGGACCGGCGTGAGCAGCGGGTCACGGTTCATCAGTTCCAGATACCTGGTCAGCTGCTCAACGCCGTCGATATCGCCACGTCGTTTGATCTCCACGGCAACGGACTTGTGGCCGTGGTCGCGGGCGAGGATGTCGACTGGCCCGATAGCCGTCATGTATTCGCGCCTGACCAGGCTGAAGCCGTCCCCGAGAGTCTCTATATGTTCGGCCAGCAGTTCCTGCAGGTGGGCTTCTACCCCGTCTTTGACCAGTCCGGGATCGGTTCCGAACTCATGCTGGTCATCGACGATCACCTCGGCGATGGAGATGACGAGCTTGTCACCTGTCTTGGCCTGGGAGACCGTCCAGATTTCGGTCAGTCCGGCCTCCTCCTGTTCCTGGCTCGGATCTGTGATTCTGATCGAGCACGGGGGAGTCATCCAGTTCAAGGGCTTGTACGATCCGCCATCCGAATGGATGAGGATCGAGCCGTCGGCCTTGAGCATGATGAGACGGGTGGCCATGGGCAGATGGGCGGTCAGACGACCGGCATAATCAACGGAGCACTTAGCAATGACGAGACGCACGCGCTTCACCCTACGTGAGAGAATGGGCAGATGCCACGATCTACCTCCTCGCGTCGCAAAAACAAATGGCAGCAGGCCCCACGTGAGCTCTCCGACTCCGTGAGTGGACTGCGCACGAGTCGAGATCTGCCCGACGGGACATGGTCGGTGCAGAACGTTGCCGGCAATTCTCAGGGTAAGGTCTATGTCTGCCCGGGGTGCGGACAGGACGTGGCGTCGTCAACGGCTCATATCGTTGCCTGGCGACAGACCGCGCGACACGGCACCGAGGTGGGAGTGGATTCCCGTCGCCACTGGCACACGAGGTGCTTTCAGAAATTCAGGTGAGGGTACTTAGTCGGCGGCCGATCTCAGGCGGGCCAGGAATCGAGATCCGAAGAAGGGGCCAGTTCTTTGTGAACTGACCCCTTCTCATTGGTGCGGGCTGTGGGATGGTGAAGACCTCAGCGCAGCGAATTCCCGGACCGCGACGCCTTGGTGTTCTTGCTCTGCGACCCCGAAACCTGAGCATCGATGGCTATCGTGTCAGCATCGGTGGCTCCATTGGGCAGGTCGGAGTCCTCGGCTTCATCGGAATCGTCCGTCTCGGCAGGCTTCTCGGCCTCCGACTGAGCTCCCTCAGGCTCGGACGCCTCGGTAGGCTCGGTCTTACCCGGTGTCTCCGCAGTGTCCGTGGATTCCGGCGATGCAGCAGTGTCGGTTGGGCCGTCCGTGCTCTTTGCGCCGGCATCTGCGTCGTCAGCAGCGATGTCATCAGCCTTGTCTGTCTCCTCGGGATCCTCCACCAGAAGGTCGGCGAGCTCCTGCTCATCGGCGATCTGCTCGGTGGCATGGGACGCGGACTCAGCCTTGTCAGGGTCGACGGAATCGCCGCCCATCACGCCGGGCATGGCGAACAGGGAACGGAGCTGATCGAGCTGCGCTGTGATCGTCTTGCGCTGCTTGGTCAACAAGTCGACCTGGGACTGAGCCGATGCCACGTTGCGCTTGGCTTCGGCCGCGGACTCCTCAATGGTGGCTTCGGCCGTTGCCCGGGCTTCACCGATGAGGGTCTGCGCGCGAGTCTTGCCGTCGGCAATGATGTCGTCAGCCTTCTTCACCGCATCCGAGCGGGTTGTCTCCGCTCTCTCTGCGGCTTCCTTGGCTTCCGCATCTGCCTTTGCCGCACGCGCCTGAGCTTCGTCGATGAGTTTCTTATTCTCTATCTGAGCTGCGTCGTAGCGCTTCTTGCGATCAGCCTCGGCCGCCTGGCGCTTACCAGCCAACTCGACCTCTAGTTCGTCAGAAGCCTTCGTCGATGCCGCGTCCCGAGCCTTCGCAGCGGCGAGGAGTTCGTCGGCTTGCGCCTGCGCAGTGCTGATCGACTCATCTGCCTGGCTCTTGGCTTCCGCCCGCAGATCGGCAGCCTCCTTCTCAGAAGTGGCCCTGAGCTCGGCGAGCTCGTGTTCGAGGCTTTCGCGGGCTTCCTTCGTGGCAGCCTCATTTGCCTCTTTGGCCTGGTTGTATTCGCGTTCTGCTGTCGACTTGAGTTCTGCAGCACGCTTTTCGGCAGCTTTCACAGTCTCGTCGGCGCGCAGCTCGGCCGAACTGATGATGGCATCGGCCTCGGAACGGGCATTGGACAGAGTGTCGTTGCTCTCCGTGTGCATGCGGGCACGAGCCGAAGCGGCTTCGGCTCGTGCCTTATTGCGAATCGTCTCTGCGTCGGAGTTTGCCTGTGAGAGAGTCTCGCGGGCCTGGGATTCAGCGATCTTGAGCAGATGGTCGATGCGGCTTCCGGGAGGGCCTGAAGCCTCGGCGCTGTCATTGGCCGCCTTCTTCAGTTGGGCCTTTGCCTCGGAGAGTTCTCCGGCGATCTGAAGTTTCGCGCGATCAGCGTTGATGACCTGACTTCGGGCATCGGAAAGGGCCTTACGAACGGACTCGACCTCGGTTCGCAGCTGCTGCAGGCGAGAATCAACTTCACTTTTTTCGTAGCCGCGCATCGCTGTGCGGAATTCTTCGGTGGGCGTCACTGAAGTGGACTCCTGTCGTGTCAAGGTATGTGGTCAAATCGTCCAAACACTACTCTAACGGACTCACCATGAGTGTTGGGTGCGAATTCCCAAGTCTGGACGTCTCCTGCCGCCATGAGACATAACCCCCGTGACCGAGGCCACAGACAGCTGGACTACCCTTGGAGCAGACAACACTTCATCGACTTCCCTCGCCTTGAGCGGGGTACGAATATCTGAGGAGGAAATATGGCTGAAGCAGTGATCGTCGCGGGTGCGCGTACTCCGTTCGGGCGTCTGCAGGGAGGTCTGTCGTCGCTGAGTGCTGTACAGCTCGGCGGCAAGGCGATCTCGGGCGCACTTGGTCGCGCAGGGATCACAGGCGAGGACGTCGAGTACGTCATCATGGGGCAGGTTCTGCAAGCCGGGCTCGGTCAGGGGCCTGCGCGGCAGGCCGCGGTCGAAGCCGGCATCCCGATGCACGTGCCCGGTGTCACCGTGAACAAGCTGTGTCTGTCCGGCATCAACGCGATCACACAGGCAGCCCAGCTGGTGCGGGCAGGGGAGTACGACGTCGTCGTCGCCGGAGGACAGGAATCGATGAGCCTGGCTCCCCACCTGCTGGAGAAGTCACGGTCGGGCTACAAATACGGTGATGTCGTGGTGAAGGACCATATGGACTACGACGGTCTGTGGGATGCCTTCACCGACCAGGCCATGGGTGGTCTGACCGAAGATGCTAACGCCGGTGACTTCGAGTTCTCCCGTGAGGACCAGGACGCTTTCGCTGCCCGCTCACATCAGCGTGCAGCGCAGGCCTGGGAATCGGGCGCATTCGCCGATGAAGTCGAGGCAGTCACCATCTCCGGTCGCAAGGGTGACGTGACCGTCTCCACCGATGAGGGCGTGCGCGCCGAGACGACGCCGGAATCGATGGCTAAGCTGCGACCGGCCTTCCGCAGAGACGGCACGATCACTGCCGGAAACGCCTCGCAGATCTCCGACGGTGCATGCGCGGTCGTCGTCATGTCTCGTGAGAAGGCTGAAGCGCTCGGTGCCCCGATTCTCGCCGAGATCCGCTCGCACGGGTGGACGGCAGGTCCCGACTCGTCACTGCAGCATCAGCCCTCACAGGCGATTCAGGCCGCTGCCGCGAAGGAAGGGGTCGCGGCTGATTCGTTCGACCTCTATGAGATCAACGAAGCCTTCGCTGCAGTCGGGCTTGCCAGTTCGAAGGACCTGGGCATCGATCCCGAGAAGGTCAACGTCAATGGTGGTGCTGTTGCACTGGGCCACCCTATCGGCGCCTCCGGAGCGCGCATCGTATTGACTCTTGCGCTCGAGCTCCAGCGCCGAGGCGGCGGCACAGGTGTCGCCGCCCTCTGCGGTGGTGGCGGCCAGGGTGACTCGCTCATCGTGTCCGTGCCCGCACAGAACTGACAAACATACGAAAGGAGAGCATCATGCTCGTCGCATTCTCCGTCGCCCCCAGCGGCGGTGACAATACGGACGCATCGGTCCACGATGCGGTCGCGGCGGCCGTCGAAGTCGTTCGACGGTCCGGGTTGTCACACCGAACTGATTCGATGTTCACCACGATCGAAGGTGAATGGGATGAGGTTTTCGCTGTCGTCAAAGAGGCCACTGACGTCGTCGGTGAGTTCGGCCCGCGAGTGGCGCTGGTGCTGAAGGCCGATATTCGTCCGGGCTACACCGGTGAGATCGATGGCAAGCTCGAGCGTTTGGAAAGGGCCATCGACGCACGTGACGACGGCTGATCAGTCTGCTCATCACCGTCGATTGGTACCGACAGGTAAGTTGGGCACAGGTGAAACTTTCGGGCAATTCCTAGTGACGCAGGTCTCATTCGGGTCTACTCTTTCTTTAAGGAAGAAGGAGATGAACAATGAACGGTTCCACGTATTTCACCACAGCCACCGCACTGACGATGGTCGCCCTGCTCGGATTCATGGCTGCCGGTTTCTTTCCGGTCATCGTCGACTTCGCCTTCGCCATCGAAGGAGTGGCCGTCATCCTCGCCCTGATCGGACTGGTCGCGGTCTCATTCGTGACGGTGCGAAAGTCACTGGAGCGTGTCGCTCGCGAGTACTGATCCGCACGTCGAACACCCCTGATGCGGGGTGAGAGCAACTGCCCGGACACAGCGGCCCTCGTCGGTGCCTCAGAGTTCAGTCTCTGAGACCCTGACGAGGGCCGCTTTCTGTTCTCGTTCGGGCATCGGTTAGGATATTTGAGCCTCCGTAGCTCAGTTGGATAGAGCAACCGCCTTCTAAGCGGTAGGTCGCGGGTTCGAGCCCCGCCGGGGGTACTTCTGGGGGCACTTTTTCTCAGACTGAGAAGCCAAGTGACGCTCCAAGTGTTCCCACCAATAACCAATTACCTCTCGTTACGGCGTGGCAATTGGTGCACAGCTGGGAAAACGTAGAGAGTGGATGCGTGATGACAGACAGTAAGAGTGCCGTGACGCCACCAGTGGGAGGGGCGCTGAGCGATATCGCGAAGCGAGTCTCAGAAACCCGCTTCACCTTGCAGACCGAAGATTTCGCTGACGGTCGCGAACTGCACCGTCAGCTCTCCTCGGAGTTGACTGATTACCTGCTGCCGCGGATCAATCGGACGCAGACGCCCTTCATGATCGCCGTGGGCGGATCGACTGGCGCGGGCAAATCCACGCTCGTGAATTCTCTGGTGGGACGAACAGTGAGCCCTGCCGGAGTGCGCCGACCAACTACGGGCAACCCGATCGTGGTCCACAACCCCGCGGACACCAAATTCTTCGAGTCGCAGTCTTTCCTCTCCGACCTGCCCCGCAGCACGGACCCCACGACCTCGACCCCATCTGTCGTACTCATTCCCAATGACGACGTCGAACCCGGAACCGCTGTGCTTGACTGCCCGGACATCGACTCAATTGCCGAGTCGAACCGTGAGTTGGCCCGACGAATCCTGATGAGCGCCGACCTGTGGATGTTCGTGACCACAGCCAACCGCTATGCCGATGCTGCACCCTGGGCACTGCTGAGGGACGCCGCGGTTCGCAACACCTCTGTGGCCATCGTGCTCGACCGGGTGCCGCCTGAGGCGAACCGTGAGGTCAGGCACCATCTCTCCAGCCTGCTGTCCGAATCAGGTCTGGCGAATTCTCCGATCTTCGCGGTGGCTGAACTCGAACTGGCAGACGGCCTGTTGCCACACTCAGCGATCTATCCGATCCGATCCTGGATCAATCAGGTGAGTTCCGAGTCCCAGTCTCAGGAGCGCATACGACAGCGGACCCTCACCGGATCGATCGGCGCAATGCCGGCCCAGGTGAAGTCTCTGGCCGACTATGCAGAATCGCAGGAGTCGACTTTCGACGACCTGCAGCTCAGCCTTGACCAGACCTTCAATGCTGCGAGCGAAGGACTTGCCGAGATCTTCTCCGACGGTCGCGTCCTGCATGGAGAGGTCAATGCCAGATGGCAGGACTTCGTAGGGACGGGACAGCTCTTTCGCGGACTGGAACCCACGATGGCCCGCATGCGCGACAGAATCTCCGCTGCGGTCACAGGCAAGCACGATGCTGCCTCGCCGCTGCACATTGCGATACTGCGCAGCGCAGCGATCTCACTGCGGGAACAGGCAATCGGTGTCGTTGACGAGATCAGTGCTCAGTGGCTGCGCAATCCGGCCGGATCGGCCTTGCTGGACGCACACCCCGAACTCCGGCAGAGTGCGAACGACCTTGAGGAATCGGTCAAATCTGCCGTGAGCGGATGGTCCAACGATGTGAACGCGCTCGTGCGAGACATCGGCCAGGGCAAGAAGTCTAAGGCCAGGATTCTGTCGTTCGGCGTCGGCGGAGTCTGTGCCGTCGTCGAATACGCGGCATTCTGGGACCCTAAGTACACATATGCGGACAATCATGCTTCGCGCAATGACGCGAATGTCGCGCTCAGTCTCGCCGGCACGATCTTCGGTGAACAGGAAGCCGTGAATCTCATCGGATCGATCAGGGATCGCTTCCTGACCACAGCGGCAGGAATCATCGGCGACTGCCGCGTGCCTTTTGACAACGTATTACAACTATCCGCGGTACCGGCGCGGCAAGCGGGCGTTCTGCGCGCCTCCGGTGATCGACTTGAGGTGGCATTGTGAACGATCCTGCACAGTCCGAGATCAGGCGTCGGGCCAAAGGCATCCGAGACACTCTGTCTCTGGGGACCGACAAACTGAGTCCTGAAATTCGCGAAGACGCGCAGAACCTGCTCGACCGCGCCGAGGATCGCCTCGGTCTGGGAGAGGAATTCACCGTTGTGGCCTTCGCTGGTTCCACTGGTTCGGGAAAATCGTCACTATTCAACGCTGTCGCCGGGCTGGACATCGCCCGGGTCGGTGTTCGCCGTCCGACCACTTCCCGTCCCACCGCATGTGTGTGGGGCGAAGGCGGTAACGACATCCTCAACTGGCTGCATGTTCCAGAACGCAGCCGGACCTGGCGCGAATCGGCGCTCGACGGTGACGATCAGCGTAAACTCCATGGTCTGATTCTGCTTGATCTGCCTGACCACGATTCGACCGCGGTCAAGCATCGTGTCGAATCTGATCGACTCGTGGGCCTCGTTGACGTTGTCTTCTGGGTCGTTGACCCACAGAAATATGCTGACTTCTCGCTGCACTCCGAATACCTAACGAAACTGGCAGAGAACAGCGCGAACATGGTCGTCGTTCTCAACCAGGTCGACAAACTCAGTGACGAAGAGCAGAAAGCTGCTGCTGACCATCTGCAGAAGCTGCTCGTCGAGGACGGGCTCACCGACACCAAGGTGCACTTGACGTCTGCCGTGACACGAGATGGCGTTCCTGAGGTCCGGTCGATTTTGGCTGACACCGTCGATTCCAAACAGGCCGCCTCTGAACGCCTGTTGGCTGATATGCAGGCCATGGCGAAGCGGATGCAGAACGAACTCGGTGAGCCAGTGCTTCCACCCGATGAACGCCCGGGAGCTTCGCGTCTGGTGGAGACGATGTCTGATGCCGCCGGCGTCGAGGCAGTCGCGCAGACCGTCCACGATGACTATATTCGCCGGGCCTACCGCAAGACGGGGTATCCGGTGCTGGCATGGATGCAGAGAAATGCCCCCGATCCATTGGGAGCCAAGCACGGTCAAGGCAGAGATGAACTCATCCGCGCGTCGGTGCCCGCGACCAGCAGAGCTCAAAGCTCTCAGGTGCGCCTGATGGCCCATGAGCTCATTGCAGAATCAGTGTCGACTATGCCGCGACCATGGCAGAGCGCAGTCGCGGAGGCTGAGAAGGCGAGCACCGCCGAGCTGTCGGATACCTTGGACTCCGCCGTCACCGCTGTGGATATCAAACCTCAGACTCCCGGTTGGTGGTCCTTGGCCAGGTTTCTGCAGATCATCTTCTTCATCGCCACGATTCTCGGTCTGCTGGGTGTCATCGCCACAGGGATCCTCGCCATCGCAGTGCCCGGAGCGCTTCCGGGATGGAGCTGGATTGTGAGCATCGGCCTGCTGGTCGTGGGGATCATCGGATCCGTTGTGACTTCTGTGATCGCCAAGTCCGCGCGGAACAAGGGCGCGAACGAGGCGGCCAGCGACGTCGATCGCAAACTTCGCGAGGCTGTTGGGAGCGTGGCACAGAGTTCTTATCTGGAGCCCGTCAATGCTGTGATCGGCGAACACCGGCGCGCCTACGAGACGCTGCACTGACACTTCTGTGCACATGAGCAACGACTCATGTGCCAATGCCCTGTGGACGGCCAACAACCGTCCACAGGGCATTTTTCATGTCTGGACATCGGGGCTGCCTGGCACGCTCAATGGTGGTTGACGTGTTCGGCCGGTTCAGACTGTTTCGTCCCCGATGGGCGTTTCGGCAGGGCAGATCACGAAGCTACCCAAGAAATGAGGCAACACGATGTCCATCATTCCGATCAACCTCAGCGGTACAGTGGCTGCTGATCCGCAGAGCCGGACACTTCCCTCGGGCAGAGCCTGCGCTTCCTTCCGTCTGGCGGTCAATCATTGGCGTCTCGACAAGGGGACCGGGGAATATGTCTCCGATACAACTTCGTGGTTCAGCGTCGACTGCTATGGGCCCTTGGCCAGCAACGCTTCGATGAGCCTGCATCAGGGAATGTCCGTGGTGGTGCAGGGGACCCTGAAGATCCGCGAATGGTCGACAGCGGAGAAGCGTGGAATCTCTCCGACTGTAGTGGCCGAGCACATCGGCCCCGATCTTCGCTATGGAACCGCCAATTATCAGAAGGTCGGCAGTGTGAACCGGCAACACGATGGCCAGGCGCAGGAATCGTCAGGCAGCGACTCAGTTTGGGGCAGCCTCGGCGGGGCGGGTGCAGGCGACGTGGGGCCCGATGCCTCCGAAGCGTCGAGTCTCGGTGTTGGGAACGAGGGAGAAGGCGACTCGGAAGGTGCAGGAGATGATGTGACCGCCGATGCTGCCGGAGGAGATTCCGGAGACCTTGATGATGCCATCGCTCGTGACACGGTGAGCGCAGCAGCGCCGTTCTGAGCGAGGCGGAACAGAACCGCATCACCGTCTTCGCAGGGGTCACGTGAACTGGTCGGTGCTGGAACACGTCGGATCTGACCGCGATAGTGCGAGCAATCGGTTAAAGTGAGACTGTTAATCGTTCCCTCCTGCTGAGGTTGTTGATGCGTCTCGTTCCCCTCCTGAGTCTCGGAGCTCTGACCTTAGCTCTGTCGGGCTGTTCGCTGCTGGGCATCGGTGGTGACAATTCTGATCCGACGCCCGCCCGCACTCCGGCGAAACCGGTTGCGGAGGTCGACAAGGTCGTCAAGGCTCTCAAGCCTCTGACCGGCAGTGAGGATAAGGTTCCGTCGACGAAGAAATTCTTCACGACCATGATCGATGCAGGCTACGATGCAGAGCAGCTCGAAGCCACAATCGACGATTCGCCGTTGGGCAATGACGTTCCCTCGAAGATGTTCGGCGTCAAAACCGACAAAGGCTGCGTCATCGGAGAGATTCGGATGGGAAAGGCGACTGCAGAGCTGATGCCTCCCACAGAATCGACTGGGTCGTGTCTGTTCGGCGAGGTCGAACGTCCGAAGGGTGTGAAGGCACCTGAAGGCGACAAGCGCGAAAAGGACGGCGACTCCAATGGTGCCGGGCATATGCCTGGTGAGGACATCAACGGCAAGGACGGCGCCTCAGAGAGTCCAGCGCCAGACGAAGGGTCGGAGGGCACGTCGTCGCAGGGCACATCATCAGACGGCTCTTCATCCGAAGGTTCTTCTGAGGGCACATCCTCCGAAGGAACCTCGTCCGATGGCTCCTCGTCCGAAGGGGCATCGTCGGAAGGCGGCTCCTCCGAGGGCTCATCTTCGGGTGAAGCACCGTCACTGGGCGGCGGTTGATCCAAGGGTTTCGAGGAGTGACTCAATTGGCACTTGTGCGTGCTGAACCGATAACCTGAGGTTATTATGGCCGAATTCATTTACACCCTTCATAAGGCGCGTAAAGCGCACGGCGACAAAGTCATTCTGGATGACGTGTCGATGTCCTTCTACCCCGGTGCGAAGATCGGCATGGTCGGTCCGAACGGTGCCGGTAAGTCAACGATTCTCAAGATCATGGCCGGACTCGAACAGCCGTCCAATGGTGAGGCTCGGCTCAGCCCCGGCTTCACAGTGGGTATCCTGCTGCAGGAGCCACCACTGAACGAGGACAAGACTGTTCTCGGCAACGTCGAGGAAGGCGTCGGCGAGATCAAGGCAAAGCTTGACCGCTTCAACGCGATCTCTGAGGAGATGGCCAGTCCCGATGCTGACTTCGATGCCCTGATGGAAGAGATGGGCAAGCTGCAGGAAGCAATCGACGCTGCGGATGCCTGGGACCTCGACTCTCAGCTCGAGCAGGCGATGGATGCCCTGCGCTGCCCACCGCCGGACGCTGACGTCAGTGTGCTCTCAGGTGGTGAACGCCGCCGTGTGGCGTTGTGCAAACTGCTGCTGGAAAAGCCTGATCTGCTCCTGCTCGATGAGCCCACAAACCACCTGGACGCGGAATCTGTGCTGTGGTTGGAACAGCACCTGCGGACCTACCCCGGCGCTGTCATCGCAATTACTCACGATAGGTACTTCCTCGACCACGTGGCCGAATGGATCGCTGAGATCGACCGCGGACACCTCTACCCCTACGAGGGCAACTACTCGACCTACCTGGAGAAGAAGCAGGAACGTCTGCAGGTCCAGGGCAAGAAGGACGCGAAGCTGTCGAGGCGCCTCAAGGACGAACTGGACTGGGTCCGGTCCAACCCGAAGGCCAAGCAGACGAAGTCCAAGGCCCGTCTGGCACGCTACGAGGAGATGGCAGCAGAGGCTGAGAAGACCAAGAAGCTGGATTTCGAAGAGATTCAGATCCCTGCCGGTCCTCGCCTCGGCGATATCGTCATCGAGGCCGACAGCCTGCAGAAGGGCTACGACGATCGTCTTCTCATCGACGGGCTGAGCTTCTCACTGCCGCGTAACGGAATCGTCGGTGTCATCGGCCCCAACGGCGTCGGCAAGACGACTCTGTTCAAGACCATCGTCGGACTCGAAGAGCTCGACGGGGGAGACCTCAAGATCGGCGACAGCGTCAAGACCTCCTACGTTGACCAGTCCCGTGGTGGAATCGACCCCGACAAGAACCTGTGGGAAGTCGTTTCCGACGGACTCGATTTCATTCAGGTGGGCAACGTGGAGATGCCTTCGCGGGCATACGTCTCCGCATTCGGGTTCAAGGGACCGGACCAGCAGAAGAAGGCTGGCGTGCTCTCCGGTGGTGAGCGCAACCGCCTCAACTTGGCGCTGACCCTCAAACAGGGCGGAAACCTGCTGCTGCTCGATGAGCCGACTAACGACCTCGACGTGGAAACGCTGGGTTCTTTGGAGAATGCACTCCTGGAGTTCCCCGGTTGCGCCGTGGTGGTCTCTCACGATCGTTGGTTCCTCGACCGTGTGGCCACGCACATCCTTGCCTGGGAGGGTACAGAAGACAACCCTGCGGACTGGTACTGGTTCGAAGGGAACTTCGAGTCCTACGAGAAGAACAAGGTCGAACGACTCGGTGAGGACGCGGCTCGCCCTCATCGCGTGACGCACCGTCGCCTCACCCGCGACTGACTGATTGAGTTCTGAGCGCTGCACGCTATCAGCGCGGCGCACAGAGCTGATTGCCTGCAGATGATGCCCCGGTCGACGACCGGGGCATCTTCTGTTGCCAGGAGTTCTGCGTGTTGAGATCAGTCAGCGCTCTGGCAGCTTACTATCGGGAGAACAGCTTGCCGAGGCGCAGCAGAAGCTTGAACAGATATCTCACGGCGATGGTGCCGACGATTCCGATGACGACTGATAAGAGCGCAATCAGCGCCAGGTTCATGTCCATCGCCTCGCGGAGGAACACCAGCGCCAGAATCGTGATGACGATGAAGAGCGCGACATTGACCAGACGTGAGAGGATCCGCCCGAGGATCTCGATCATCGCGGTGTCGTGGTTCACTGAGGTGCCTTGATGCGGACCATGCCCTCCTGCGCCACTGTTGCCAGCAGCTCGCCCGTCTGGGCGAAGATCCGCCCGTAGCCGAGACCGCGGCCTCCCTGGGCGGCAGGAGACTCCTGAACATAGAGCATCCACTCATCGACCCGGACCCGACGATGCCACCACATCGCGTGGTCGAGGCTGGCCACCCGGAGCCCCGGACTCGTCCAACTCAGTCCCTGACGGCGCAGAACCGGTTCGAGCAGGTTGAAGTCGCTGGCATAGGCCAGTGCAGCAGCATTGAGCACCGGATCATCGCCGAAGGGCGAGCTGGCGCGGAACCAAACGTGCTGCCGTTCGCGCTG
Source organism: Brevibacterium sp. UCMA 11754 (assembly GCF_021532275.1). Taxonomy (GTDB): domain Bacteria; phylum Actinomycetota; class Actinomycetes; order Actinomycetales; family Brevibacteriaceae; genus Brevibacterium. The sequence goes on along the minus strand of NZ_JACBOT010000036.1, from coordinate 238,027 downwards.
GCGGTCATCGGTGGAGGTGAGATACAGGGACGCTTCGACCGGACGGATCTCGAAGGGTCGCTTATTCAGCCATTCAGTGACCTGTGGTGTGTCCTGTCCTGCGAGAATGTCTCGCAGCTCCGGGCACTCCAGTGGACCGGGCAGACCCGATGGCATGGTCTCAGCGTGTTCAAGGCCCTCCTGCTCGACTTGGAAAGAGGCGATCAAGGACAGGATAGGCACATCCTTCTGATAGGCGTGGACACGCCGAGCGGAGAACGATCGCCCGTCACGGAGTCGTTCGACACCGAACTCGATCGGTTCGCTGACATCCCCGGCACGAAGGAAATAGCCGTGAAGTGAATGGATGAGGCGATCATCCGGCAGGGTCGAGGCAGCTGCGACTACGGATTGTGCCACCACCTGACCGCCGAAGACACGCCCATCCGGCTTGTACTGGTTCTGTCCGACGAAGTAGTCGCTCTCTCGAGTCGCCGAGGCGGAACTCAGGCTGTCGAGTTCGAGCACTTTGCGCAGTGTGTCGACGTTCGCCTTCGCAGTCGTGGGTTCTATATCGCTCATATGGGCCTCCAGCCTGCGGCAATGATTCTCGTCCTTGTGCTCACGATCCTATCGCGGCCCTCACCGCCGCAGTGAAAGTGGCATGATGGGTCTTATGCACACTGGCACCACAAACCCCCATCTGAACGAATTCACACGAGTACTGCTGGAGCTGAGATGGGGTGACATGGATGCCTACGGCCACGTCAACAACGTCACTCAGCTGCGCCTGCTCGAAGAGGCACGTGTCCGAGCGTTGGGGTCACCGACGCACAGCACCGATGCGCCCACAACTCCAGGTCAGCTGGGAATCTCAGGCACGGTATCGGGGATCACAATTCCGGCGATCTTCGCCGAGGCTTCGAACACCACCGAGCTGCTCGTCGCCTCCCACGCGATCGAATATCGCCGACCGATTCCCTATCGCGCGGGACCCATTGCCATTGATCTGGTCATCAGCGAGGTCAAGCCGGCGTCTGTGACCATCGGTTACGTCATCGCCGAACCCGATGGATCGGTCGCCTATACGCTGGCGGAGACGGTCATCGTCTTTGTGGACAGAACGAACTCTCGACCACGGCGCCTGAGCCAGGAGGAGACAGCAGCTATGTCAGATGTCATTCGACCGGCCGTTCCGATGCGGAGTCGCCGGTGACGGAACTGGAGATCGCCGATCCGCTGGCGATGAAGGACCTGGCCGCATTCACTTCGCTGGCGCATCGGCTGGACCCCGAGGGAGCCATGCGTCTGCACGTATCGTCGACCGTGCTCGTCGTGACCATCGCACCCCTGTACCCGCATGGGATCGGCGACTCCACACCCCTGGTGCTGGCTATGCGCATGCTGCGCCTGAACGGACCGGAAATGGACGGTCTCGATGAGGTCGTGCCCTTGGCCAACCTCAGGGATCGCTTCGCCAGAGAGGAGAACGCCACCCGTCTGCCAGTCCCGCCGAACTCGGTGCTGGTGTCCTGGACCGGCATAGCGCCCCCGAAGGGGCAGTGGGCGGCCCGTGACAGAATCGCCGGCGATGTCCTCCGTTCGACCGCCGAGGCGGGAGTCGCGGAGATCAGCGACGGTGCTCCCGAGGGTGCCGGCTCACACGCGGTGAAGGCACTGCGTTCGCGTGTGTGGTCGAAGCCGATGACAGGGGTAGGAGGCACAGAGCTGCCCGGGGGGCTTGCATTCGCCGCGAGTGCGCTGCGGTTCATACCGGAGGCCGATACCGCCTCGGCGGGGGAGACAACCGAGGAATACGAAGTCTTTGCGACCTCCGGGTGGCTGCGTATCTCGACTCCGGGCGGGCATCTGCTCACCCGGGCCAGATGACGCCTCAGCGGTGACAGCTCGGCGCTGCTCCTGCAGGCAGGGCCGAGCTCTCAGACCGGATTGCTGTTCGTGTTGACCATGGCCGTAGCCGCCCGTTGGAAATAGTCCCAGAAGATCTCGTCGTAGAGCGGCGGCAGCGCCACATCATCGAGCGCTGCCCGCATGGACGCCAGCCAGCGGTCACGAGCGTCGAAGTCGACGGCGAAGGGGAAATGGCGCATCCGCAGCCGCGGGTGTCCCCGTTCTTCCTGGTAGGTCGTGGGACCGCCGAAGTACTGCTCCAAGAACATCTGCAGCCGGTGTTTGGCGCCGGTGAGGTCGTGTCCCTCCGGGTACATCGCGATGAGCACCTCGTCTCGGTCCACATGATCGTAGAAGACATCGACGAGGCGGGTGAAGGTGGGATGGCCGCCGACAGCGTCAAAGATGGTCTCGTTCGATGTCCGGGTCATGTTCAGCTCTCTCCGTCTGAGGTGTCGGTTCCGGCTTCATCCGTCGTCGACCGAATCTCGTCATCACTGGGCAGCGGCGAGGGCCCGTAATTCTTGGTTCGCTGTGTCATATGGTTGGCCCGAGCCTGGTCATCGGCATCGGCTTGACCCTCGGTGGTGCTCTCAGACGATTCCGTCGACCGCGGAAGCGTCCTGAGGACGGTCTCCTGAATGATCGGGACGGTGATTCCGCGCCTGTCGAACTCATTCGTGAGTTCCGCCCGGAAGGCACGTTCGACCATCCACTGCAGATTGGGCTTCGTTTTGATCATCGTTCTGATCACTCTGTATTCGGCAGAGAGAGACTGTACGCCGGCGATCTCGGGGAGTTCGAGCATTGCGGAGGCAACCTGCGTGTCCTTGGCCATTTCAGCGGTGACTGTTTCAGTGATCTCACGGTAGGTGTCCATGGACGTGGAGTAGTTGACGGGGATCTCGAGCACTGCACGCGCCCACCCCTGCGACAGGTTGCCGACTCGCATGATCTCACCGTTGCGCACATGCCACAGGGTTCCCGTGAGATCACGTACAGCTGTCTTGCGGAGACCGAAGTCCTCGACCTCGCCGACGGCTTCGCCCAGGTCCACGGTATCGCCGATGCCGTATTGGTCCTCGATGACCATGAAGAACCCGGACAGATAGTCCTTGACGAGCTCCTGAGCGCCGAAGGCCAATGCCACACCGACAATGCCGGCCGAGGCCAGAATCGGCGCAATGTTGAAGTTCAGCTGGTCAAGGACCATGAGGATCGCGATGACGCTGATGATGATCGTCGCCACGGATGAGAGCATCCGACCCACGGTCTTCGCCCGCTGCGCGCGGCGTTCACGGATCACGGTCGGCTCGATGCCGGTCCGCTGGGATTCGGCGACCGACGACGAGAACTTGCCTTCCGTTTTCTCACTGCCGACGGTGCCCCTGGCTACTGCAGTGGAGAAACGCCGGATGAACAGCCGCATCACCATGTTCAGCACAAAGGCGCCGATGATGATGATGATGATCCGCAGCGGAGCGTCGAGGAGAAAATCCCAATCGATCTTGGGTGCGGTCACGAGGTCAGTCTTCAGTGCATCGAAAGTCATGATGCCACGAGCCTAACGGCCGAAGGTCAATGCGCCCTTGGAACTGCTGGACACTTCCTGAGCGCTCAGAGCTCGCTGGGCATCGGCAAGATTCTCACGCATCAGGCGAACCAGACCTTTAGGAGCCGCGGGGTGATCATCCAGCCACTCCCGGGTAGCTTTGACGGTGTGCTCGCTGACCGGGGGGAACAGCCGCAGCGTCATGGTCTGCGCCATCTCCAGGGTCCTCGTCTCCCACCATCCGGAGACCCGCTGGAAGTACTCGGTGGAGAAGTCTCGCAGTGGTTCCTCTGAGACGAGGATCTCACCGGTCTCCGTCTGCAGACCGGAGGCGAATCCCAGCGCCAGAGCCGCGAGTTCCGAGTTCGGGAGGTCAGCCTCGTCGAGGATGCGGATGAATGCCTTCGACTTCGCCGCCGAGGTGGGGCGTGCGCTGCGAGCGGTCGCAGCCTGACGCGCCCCGGTGGCCGAAGGGTCCGTATTGGTCATGGCCGTGATTGCGGAGTCATCGATCGCATCGTGTGCCGCGAGTGCGATGATGATCTCCCAAGTGAGATCGGTGTCAATGGTGATCCCGCGGACTGTGTCCCCGGTCGCGTCCAACCAGGACTGCAGCTGGGAGATCTGGGCCTGAGATGAGGCATGTTTGATGAAGCCGCGGACGAATTGGAACGACTGGTCTGTGCCTGCGGGCACCATGTCGAGGAGTTGCGCGAACCGGTCGGCGATGGACGTGTGAGCCTCTGCCCGCGCCTCCGGGGACAGGTAGGCCCCGACAGCGGTTTCGAGTTGACGCAACTGTGAGAGCAGTCCCGAGGAATGTGTCACGGCCGCACAGTTGTCCAGGACCGTGGTGATGTAGTCCTGGGCCGGACGCTGTCCGTCGCGAACCGTGTCCCAGAGGGTCCCGAGGATCAGCAGCTGCGTCAGCGAGTCGTCGAAGTCCCCGAGTCGCTCGGCCGCGACGTCCATACTCTCGCGATCGAAGCGGACCTTCGCATAGGTCAGGTCCTCGTCATTGACGATGATGACGTCGGGCTTGGTCAGGCCGCGAGCCTCGTCGACGGTGGTCGAGTCCGCATCGATGTCGATCGGGAAGCTGTGGGTGCGGACCAGTCGGCCATTCCCATCGTCGGAGTGGAACCCGATGGCCAGGCGATGCGGACGCAACGACGGAGCCGGCTGTCCTTCGATGATCCAAGGCTTCTGGGTCACACGCAGCTTCGTCACCACCTCGGCGCCGTTGTCGGACTCGGTGTCGACCTCGGCTTCGATGAGGTTGACACCGGATTCCTCGAGCCACAGCTTCGACCAGGTGGCGAGGTCCCGTCCGCTGGTCGCCTCGAGCTCGTCGAGGAGGTCGGGCAGTTCCGTGTTCGACCACGCGTGCTTGTCGAAATAGCGCTTGAGGCCGGAGAAGAACTCTTCCCGACCGACCCACGCGACCAACTGTTTGAGCACCGAGGCGCCCTTGGCGTAGGTGATGCCGTCGAAGTTGACCTCGACATCTGCAAGGTCTTCGATGCTGGCGACGATCGGGTGTGTGCTCGGGAGCTGATCCTGGCGGTAGGCCCACGACTTCTCAATCGTGGCGAACGTGGTCCATGCCTCCGTATATTCGGTGGCCTCGGCGGTGGCCAGAGTCGACATGAACTCCGCGAAGGACTCGTTGAGCCACAGGTCGTTCCACCATTTCATGGTGACCAGATCGCCGAACCACATGTGCGCCAGTTCATGGAGCACGGTCACGGTGCGGCGCTCGACAAGAGCCTCGGTGGGCCGGGAGCGGAAGACGTAGTTCTCCAGAATGGTCACGGCGCCGGCGTTCTCCATCGCACCGGCGTTGAACTCGGGGACGAATAGCTGATCGTACTTCTCGAACGGGTAAGACACCCCGAACTCACGTTCGTAGAACTCGAATCCGGCTCGTGTGATGTTGAACAGGTTCTCGGCATCGAGATGGTCGAAGAGAGACTCGCGGCAGTACAGGCCAAGGGGGACAGGAGAGCCATCGGAGGAGATGAGCTCGGAATGCACGCTGCGGTATGGGCCGGCCACGATCGCAGTGATGTAGGAGGAGATCGGAGTCGTCGGGGCGAACTGCCACACTGCGGTGTCCTCAACCGGCGCTTCGTCGAGTTCGGTGAAGACTTCGCTGGGATCACCGGGAGTCGGAGTGGGGGAGTTCGACACGACCGTCCAGCGCGCAGGCGCCACAACAGTGAAGGAGAACGAAGCCTTGAGATCGGGCTGTTCGAACACAGGGAAGACGCGTCTGGCGTCGGGAACCTCGAACTGTGAGTAGAGGTAGACCTCATCGTCGATGGGATCGACGAAGCGGTGCAGGCCCTCACCGGTGTTCATGTAGTAGAAGTGGGCATCGATGACGAGCTCATTCTCATCGGCGAGGCCCGGCAGAGTGATCCGGGAGGCCGAGACGACCTCGGAGGTCTCGAGATCGAGTCCGTTGAGCCGGATGCGTTCGACGCTGGCGGTGATGGCATCGATGAATGTCGTGGACTCCGGCGTTGCGGTGAAGCGGATGCGGGAGCGAACTCGGAAGCTGTCGCCCTCTCCTGTGAGAATCAGGGTGTTCTCGTAGCTCGAGACGTCGACTAGGGATGAACGTCTGCGAGCTTCCTCGCGGGTGAGGTTGTATTGGGGCACTTTGAGGTGACCTCCGCTTCGGGTCCGGGTGTACTTCGCCATTCTTTCATGGACGCATTCCTCATCGGTGCCAAGGCTTGATAAATTGGCCTCGGACATCGCGGGAGTTTCGCCGGATCCCGCGCCCACCCTAATGAGGAGTGAAATTGAGCAGAGAGACACTTGACCTGTGGTTCGACACGGCCTGCCCGTGGGCATGGATGACGTCGCGCTGGGGCCTGGAGGTCGCCAAGGTCCGCGACATCGACGTGAAGTTCCATGTCATGAGCCTGAACATCCTCAACCGCGACAAGGACATCCCTGCCGACTACCGGGAGCTGATGGATCGTGCTCTGGCACCCATGCGCACCGTCACCGCTGCAATTGCCGAACACGGCGAGGAGATCACCGAGCCTCTCTACACGGCGATCGGAACCCGCATTCACCCAGGCGGCGAGAAGGACTTCGACAAGGCGGTCGCCGAGGCGCTGGATGAGGTCGGTCTGCCCGCTGACCTGATGAAGTACGGCGAACGCGACGATTATGACGCTGCTCTCCAGGAATCTCATGATGAGGCACTGGCGCTCGTCGGTGACGATGTGGGCACGCCCATTTGCCGTGTGGCAGGAACGGCCTTCTTCGGACCGGTCGTCACCCCGGCGCCGAAGGGCGAGGATGCAGGTCGACTCTTCGACGGAGTTCTCGCTGTTGCCTCGACTCCTGGCTTCTTCGAGCTCAAGCGCACGCGCAATCAGGGTCCGATCTTCGACTGAGGCTGTGACCTCGACTCACACACGTCCCGAAGCACACATCACCACACGCACAGTCTTTCCCGGGCATCTGGCCCCGGACACTTCGAAGGAGTGATCATATGAAGGTTCATCTCGGCACCGACCACGCAGGATTCGAATTCAAAGAGGTTCTCAAGGCCCACCTCGGCGATTCGGGGTACGAGGTCATCGACCACGGCGCGCTCGAATACGACGCACTCGATGACTATCCCGCGTTCTGCATCGCCGCGGCACAGGCTGTCGTCGATGATCAGGCAGCGGGAGTTGAGGCCCTCGGCGTCGTCATCGGCGGGTCCGGCAACGGAGAGCAGATCGCTGCGAACAAGGTCAAGGGAGCCCGGACCGCCCTGGCCTGGAACACCGACACCGCCAAACTCGCGCGCGAGCACAACAACGCCCAGATCGTGTCGGTGGGCGCCAGGCAGCACACAGAGGCTGAGTCGATCGCCATCGTCGATGCCTTCCTCTCGGAGCCCTTCTCCGGCGAAGAGCGGCACGAGCGTCGGATTCGGATCATGGACGAGTACGAGGCCACAGGCAAGGCCGGTCTGTGATCGCGGGGGACACGCTGTGAAGATCCGTGGAGCCGTGCTTCGGGACATGGGTGCCCAGCGCCCTTACGCTCAGACTCGGCCGATGTCGATCGAGGACCTCGACCTCGACGGGCCCGGTCCCGGTGAGATTCTCATCCGACTCAGCGCGGCCGGTGTCTGCCATTCCGATCTCTCAGTCGTCGACGGCAATCGGCCGCGGCCACTGCCGATGCTCCTCGGACACGAAGGCGCAGGAGTCGTCGAACAGCTCGGTGCAGGTGTCGATGACCTGGAGATCGGCGATCAGGTCGTCACCGTGTTCCTGCCGCGGTGCGGCGAATGCGCGAACTGTCTCACGGACGGCAAACTCCCGTGCACTCCGGGCAGTGCCACGAACGGCGCGGGAACATTGCCGTTCGACGGACATAAGGTCCGCCTTCACGATGATTCGGGTGCCGAAGTGCTCCACCACCTCGGTGCGTCGGTGTTCGCCTCCCACGCTGTGCTCAATCGCGCCTCCGTCGTCCCGGTTGCCTCCGACGTTCCCGCATCGATCGCGGCAGTGCTCGGCTGCGCGGTCCTCACAGGCGGGGGAGCGGTTCTCAACGCGGGAGTTCCGGGGCCTGAGGACGAGGTCATGATCGTCGGGCTGGGCGGGGTCGGGATGGCTGCCCTGATCACGGCCCTGTCCATTGAGACTGCCGGCGTCATCGGCGTCGATGCGAATCCGGACAAATTGGTCCGGGCACAGGAACTGGGCGCGGCCGAGGTCTACACTCCCGAGCAGCTGGGCCAGCGACGGGCGCCGATCGTCATCGAATGCGTCGGCCATCCGCGGGCCTTCGAAACCGCGTTCTCTGCGACCGCGGTGGGCGGGAAGACCATCACGGTGGGCTTGCCTGCCCCGGACGCGCAGTCACACATCACCCCGGTCACTCTCACAGCCGAGGCACGCACCGTCATCGGTTCGTACCTGGGCTCGGCGGTGCCCAGCCGTGATATTCCCGTCTACGCCGATCTGTGGCGTCAGGGCAAACTGCCGGTCGAGGAGCTGGTGTCGGACACCATCGGCCTCGATGACCTCAATGAAGCCTTCGACGCTCTGGCGGACGGAACTGTTGTGCGGCAGGTCATCGACTTCCAGTACTGAGGTCGGAGGGAATGCGGAGGATCCGGTCGTCGCCGTCGGCCGGATCGCCGCGCCCGTCCGTGTTGTTCGTCAGGATCCATACCTCGCCACTCGGTGTCGTCACCACATCACGCAGGCGACCGAAATCACCGGAGTAGGAAACATCGGCCTTGGCGACATCCGCTGATGGCACGGTCCGCAGGACCTGCCCGCGAAGGTTCGCGATGAGAATTGTGTCGTGGCTGATGGCGATTCCACTCGGGCTGGCCTGGTCAGGGCTCCACTGCTGAACCGGATCGATGAAATCATTGTCTTCGGCGCCGCCCTCTGAGATCCCTTCGACCTCCGGCCAGCCGTAGTTGCCGCCGGCCTCGATGATGTTGAGCTCGTCCCAGGCGTCCTGGCCGAACTCGCTGGCATACATGGTGCCGTCCTCGTCCCAGGCCAATCCCTGCGCATTGCGGTGGCCATAGGAATAGACGAGGGAATCGTCGAAGGGGTTGTCCTCGGGCACACTGCCATCGGGCTTCATTCGCAGGATCGAACCCGAGAGCGACTCACGATCCTGTGCGGCACTCTGGTCGCCGGCGTCGCCGACCGTTGCATAGAGCATCCCGTCCGGGCCGAAAGCCAGGCGCCCACCGTTGTGGAATCCGGCCTTGGCGATGCCGTCGACAATCGTCTTCGGCGAGCCGAGTTCGAGCCCATCAGAACCGCGCGTGATCGGAAAGCGCTGGATTCGGTTGTCCGATTCGGCAGTGAAGTAGGCATAGAGACTGTCGCCGCGGACGCTCAGTCCCAAGAGACCACCCTCACCCGAGGCGGAGACGCCTGCAACCGTGGCGACCTCCCGGATGTCTGCGGGGCGCTGAGAGTCGATTTCGAGGATGCGAGCGGAATCCCGTTCACTGACCAGAGCCGTTTCCTCATAGAAGGCAATCGACCATGGGGCCTCCAGATTCTGCGCCACCACCTCCGATTCGACATCGGGCCGGCTATCCTCATCGGCCCCGTTGCCGTTCTGCGAGGCGGGAGCCGCTGAGCTTCCTGAGGGGGAATCTGCGTGGGGCGTATCGCCCTGATCGGAGCCGCAGCCACTCAGAGCCAGCATGAGTGTCATCGCGACAGCGGCACGTTTTTGAGCGGAGCCAGCAGCACGGTCTCCGATCTGTGCCGCGAGGTGGTGCGGACCCGTGCATGGTGGCTCCTTGTGGAGGAGGGATCTGTCGTGTCGTCGGATCGGCATCGGCGGCGCACCTTTCGGCCTCGGCAATCTGCGAGCCTGCCTTTCCATTGTCCCCTGTACTGACGAAAGATGGGAGGCGAGATCATCATGAGACTGAGTTCAGCACGAGGCAGTGGGTCATAGATACGAAGAAAGCCGCCCGGAGATTCAGTCCGAACGGCTTCACTATCGTCGGGATGACAGGATTTGAACCTGCGACCCTCTGTTCCCAAAACAGATGCGCTACCAAGCTGCGCCACATCCCGCGACGTAGACAATCTAACCACAGGCAGGGGTCAAGATGCACATCGATTCGGCTCCTCATCACGAATGGGATGCAGGTCACAGGCGGCACGTGAAGTCGCAGCAGGCGGTGTGACTCAGCTCATCTTCGGTCGATTTGGCGGCCGGTGCGGATGTCGACTATAGTCGTTAACGCAACACGGGGATGTAGCTCAATGGTAGAGCCTCAGTCTTCCAAACTGATGGTGCGGGTTCGATTCCCGTCATCCCCTCCAAGTTTTAGCCCTCTCACCAGGGCAAACGTCACCGAGAAGGTGATTTGGCCGCATGAAACCCGTATTATCGGGGCATGGCAAGCATCCGAAAGTACTCCACGACGAAGGCAAACAGGTGGCGCGTCGACTGGCGTAAGCTTGGTTCTCGCGACAAAACTTCGATGACATTCGATACCGAAGCTGAAGCTCGAATGTGGAAGACCATGCTCGATGAGACCGGATCGGACGTCATCGAAGCCGGACGCCGGTGGAACGCGGCACATTCTCAAGAAGAATCTGTCGAAGATCTCGTCACCGAATACATTGCCTTCCAATCGCGTGGTGACTCACGAACACTCAAGGACTATCAGGCGCTCCAACGCAACCACATCACGAATGAGATCGGTTGGAAGTCGGCAGCGAGTGTCGAAGCCAAAGACCTGCGCAAGTACGTGAAGACACTGTTGGCGAAGAAGCTCTCGCCGAAGACCATTCGCAATATCTTCACCATCGTCTCGGCCGCCTTCAATCTGGCTGTCCAGGATCGCCGCGTTCAGGTCAACCCCTGCACCGGCGTGAGACTGCCAACTCTGATCAAGACCGAGCCGCCCATCATTGCTCAAAGAGACATCGACGTCATCATGAAGGCGATCGATCCGCACTTCTCGCTCCTCATTCGCACCTTGGCAGGCACCGGCCTCCGCTGGTCGGAGAGTGAAGCGCTCTTATGCTTGGACCTATACCACAGCAGCGCGAAAACCACCTGCGGGCCGCCATCGTTGTCGATTCCCTGACGCTGCGTCGACGCACTTCGCGAGACAGACGTGCACCGTGGGCTTTGTGGCCGAGCTCAAAGTGGGTCGAGGCATCTGAAACGCGAGTTCCATTTCCGCTGTTCGAAGATGCTCGCGCTGTCTGGGTCACCTGCCGGTCATGTGGGTAGTCCATGATGACGGTGTCTGACCGTACGAGTGTTTGAAAGCACGAGCGAAGGCTGATGCGTCATGAAATCCGCTCTCGCTGGCAATCGATCCGATGGTACGAGTTCCCGCGGCTGCATCGGGGAGAAGCGAGGCCGCGCGTCTCAAGCGAAGACGACGAATATAAGAGGCTGGCGGTTCTCCGGTTACCTCGAACGCCTGATATACGGCGCGAACCGAGACATGATGATGTCGGGCAAGCGTCTCGACCGACAGCTGGGGGCGGTGAAGATAATCGTGAATATGCGCTTGCAGCTGTTCAAGCAGCTGTTCTTTTCCAAGAGTGGCTCCTGCAGTGGCTAACCCCGGGCGAAGAAGGGTCTCCAACAGATCAACGCAGACTGCCGCCATCTCGAAGCGAGACCTTGGGTTCATATCCTGTGCATCTTCATACAGCGCCAGCAGATAGGACGACAGAACCCGGAGGCGAGGATCATCGGCGCCGATGAGCTTTCCACACGCTTCGGAAACCGTGCTTCGTGGTAAGCGAATCGCCGAGCGATGGACTTTGGCGATGACTTCGTCCTGGCCCGCCATACGATGATCAATCTCGTAGGGCTGAGTCGTTTCGTAAAGTACCCCGTCTCCGGGATTCATGAAGGCTTCCCTACCGCACTGCGAGACTGAACCGGAGGCGCCGACCTGCAGAGCAAACAGAAGCTCCTGCTCCTGCGCTTTCGACGCCATAGAGGCACTGCGCTGGACCTTGACGCTTCCAGTCTTGAGTCTGGACAACGAGAGGAACGGGCTCAGCTGCAGCACGTGGACACGTGCTGCAAACTCATCGGAAACCGGACGACAGCGGAGAGGCACATAGACACGGCTGGTGACCGTTTGCCATTGGGCAATGGTTTCCGCAGAGAACAGCGACATTGCTCCCCGATTCCTCAATCATTCGTCGTTGATCCATCGTTTGCAGAAAGAGTCTACTCCGCATGTGCAGTGGTCTCGATAAAGAGACCTGTTCCAGGAAATGGGCAACCATGCAGATGGTGCTCAGTTTCATGCACGTTCTGCAGATGTGTGTGATGTGCGTCCCTTCTACGCTCGGGCATAAGAAGAGTTTCCCTACGCCAAGGAGCAGGAATGTCGAAAAAGATCAGAGTAGCTGCGGTCCAGGCCGAGCCGGTGTGGCTCAATCTCGATAAGACGGTCGACAAGACGATCGAGCTGATCGCTGAGGCGGCCGATCGGGGGGTCGAGCTGCTTGCCTTTCCCGAGACGTGGCTGCCGGGATATCCAGTCTTCCTCTGGAGCTACCCGGTCTATGAACAGAGGCCATTCGTTGCTCGGTACCATGCGAACTCAGTCACCCTGGATGGACCTGAGTTCACCAGAATTCGGGAAGCCGCCCGCAGGCACTCAATCATGGTTGCTCTGGGATTCAGCGAAAAGCAAGGCGGCTCCCTCTACATTGCGCAGTCGATCATCGGCCCCAATGGCGATGTGCTGCTCCACCGACGCAAACTCAAGCCGACTCATGCAGAACGCACACTGTTCGGCGAGAGTGACGGCAGCGGTCTCACAGTCATCGACACGACCCTTGGAAGGATCGGTGCGCTGAACTGCTTCGAACATATCCAACCTCTGACGAGCTATGCAATGTCTGCCCAGGACGAACAGATCCACATCGCCGCATGGCCGTGCCTCGGCATCCTTGGCAACTTTCCCGCGCTCAGCCCCGAAACACTCATTTCCGCCACACAGGCATACGCCCTCGTCGGCAGTGCCTTCGTAATCATGGCAACCCAGATCATGAGCGATGGAGGCGCTCTTGAATTTCCCGCCGCCGACGGTGGCCCGACCCCTGTGTACACCGGAGGCGGAGGTTATGCGCGAGTGTACGGGCCGGACTCGTCACTGCTCACAGGCCCCCTTGACCCGACACAGGAGGGCATCGCCATTGCAGACCTTGACCTCGCATCCATTGATCTGTCCAAAAACATCGTTGATCCAGCCGGCCACTATGCGCGACCAGACGTGACTCGGCTGGTACTGGACGACCGGCCCCAGCAGCCGGTGACCCGCCTACAGGACGAAGAGGGAGCACAGCTCGCGCCACTCTCGGACGAGGACGACACAGAAAATGAATGACCTGCGGACCAACGACAAACGCATTGATCTCGAAGGAGCCCTCACAGAGTGCTCCTGGAGAAGTTCGCAGTATACCCAACAGCTTCAGCAGGATCCCGCGGCTGCATTGGCCGGGCTCGGCGTCTCATTACCTTCCGGGGTGCGTTTCGACGCACGGGTACAACGCCGGGACACCTTATACTTCGTCATTCCACCGATGACACATGGACGTGGGTCGACCGCGGAACCGGAGGATTCGACCCCGAATCAAATGGACCTCTGGAGTAGTGCCGATCAATTCTGCTGGATACTTCCCGAACGGCTCAAAATCGAGTTGTTGAAAATGCGGCAATCGCACAGGCACGCTCTCTCCGGGGAAAAGGACTGCCGTATCCCACACTGCCTGCGGCACCTCCCTCATCTGAAAAGCGCGAGCTCGAGCGCGAAGAGGGCCCCGCACGTGAGCCCTCGCACGTACCGTCTCGTGACGTGCATGACGCGGACCGATCACCAACTGTCGACCCCGCCGATCACTATCGTCTGCTCAGCTCGGATTCAGCGGCCCGTGAACAGCTGATCAACGAACCCAAAGCCGAACTCGACAGGTACTTCGGATACATGCCAGCCGGTGACTACAGAATTGAGGTGATTGATCAGCGCCACGACACGATCACAGCTCTAATGCCTTCACCTCCACCGCGTAAAGAAATGATCGATGATGCTCTCGACGAAGCGAGAGGTCGAATTTACGACATCCTGTTCACAACCGGTGTGGGGGGCTATCTGATACCCGATGATGACCTGAAATGGGTCCTCCGAGATATGCGCTCGGCCTGGATAGAGGGCCGTAAATCCACAGAAACAGGTGAACAATGATGCATGCACTCCCAGATGCAACAGAGAATTCTCGCTGGTCCACGCCACCATCGAACGGCCGTCGGATCGCGCTCGCTACAATTGTCGGAACCACCGTCGAGTGGTACGACTACTTCATCTATGCCAGCATGGCGGCCTTGGTCTTCCCCCAGCTGTTCTTCGAGCCAGCTGGGCCAGCGGCATCCGTGATCATCTCCTTCGCATCAGTCGGAGTCAGTTTCCTCTTCCGCCCGATTGGGGCCATCGTCGCAGGTCATTACGGCGACAAGATCGGACGAAAGGCCATGCTCGTCCTCACACTGATCCTGATGGGCGGTGCGACGACAATCATCGGAATATTGCCCACCACCGAGACAATCGGTATGGCTGCGGTGGTTCTGCTTGTCCTCCTCCGAATCATCCAGGGGATCTCTGCGGGAGGAGAGTGGGGAGGCGCCGCACTCATGGCTGTGGAATCGGCTCCGAGTTCCCACCGGGGCAGATGGGGAACCTACCCTCAGATCGGAGTGCCCCTTGGCATGCTGCTTGCCAGCGGAGTCTTGTCCCTGATGACTGGCGTCATCTCCCCGGGCGAAGCCTTTGTCGACTGGGGGTGGCGCGTACCATTTCTTCTCAGCGCGATTCTGATCGTCATGGGCTATCTTGTGCGCCGCGCCGTTTCTGAGAGTCCGGTCTTCACCCAGATCGCGGAGAACAAAGAACAGACGAACATGCCAGTGGTCGTCCTCTTCAGGCGCTTTGGGGTGCTCGTCCTCCTATGTGCATTGGTCTTTTCCGGGAACAACGCCGCTGGTTACATGGTGACAGGCGGATTCATCCAAGGTTACGCAACAGACCCTTCCGGCCCGGTGGGATTGGAACGCACCCCAGTTCTGCTTGCTGTCATGGCCGGTGCCTTCACATGGCTCGTCTCCACCCTTGCTGCGGGGATACTGGCTGATCGCATAGGCCGGAAACGGTGCTACATCATCGGTTGGATCTGGCAGCTCGCCATGGTCTTTCCACTCTTCTGGCTCATCAACACCGGCAGCATCGCGTTGTTGACCATTGCAATCTGTCTGCTCTCACTCGGACTGGGTTTCACCTATGGGCCGCAGTCGGCCTGGTACGCCGAGCTGTTTCCGGCAACGGTTCGCTATTCCGGGATCTCCATCTCGACCGCATTCGGCACAATAGTCGGCGGCGCCTTCGCCCCGACCATCTCCGCCGCGCTCGTGGCCTCGACGGGTACGACAGTTTCTGTCTCAGCCTACCTGGGCGTACTCACCGTAATCGGATTGGGCGCCACACTGTTGTTGCGGGACCGGCCGGGAATTGGGTTGGAACTCGACAATGCCGAAGTCCAATCGGAAGGGGCAATCGCACGTTTGGGCCAGAGTCGCGGTGCGCGTCCCGTCCGAAGGGGAGATTGATGTGCGGGGCTCGACGTCACAGCAGGACGGACGCCGGAGCATACCCGACAAGTGCCCAGACGAATCCGTTGTACTGCGCGGACTACGCCGCCGACCCTGTCAACGTTGTGCAACCTCGCGATCAGCGTCGGCTGGATACGTGGACCCATTTCGATAGTGATCGCCAACCGGTACACCCGGGTGCTGCAGGGGATGCAACCGGCTCACTCCAGCGGTGCGGTCAACTCGACGTTGATATCGTCGGGGTCTTGGAATGACAGGATCGCAAGGCCGACATCGGTCAGGTCGGTCACCTCGCCGTGCTCGATGCCGGCATTGTCAAACTCGACCGCAGCAGCCTCGAACTCGGCCCGTGTTTCGACAGCAAAACTCACGTGATCTAATACCCTGACATCAGGGTTGAACGCCTCGATGCCGACTGGGCGTAGTCCGAACAGTGTGCCCTGAGGTGTTTGGTAGATTAGGCCGCCGTAATACTGCTCTCACGACTTCTGCACCGCGGGATCTTCGGCCAACTCGGAGCTGTCTACCGCCACCTGCCAACCGAAAATGCGGTCGTAAAAGTCCTTGGAGCGGCGGATGTCGGTGACTGTTAGGCGGACGTGGGCGAAGCCAGTGCTGGAGACGAGTGACATGTGGTCGATCCTACGCTTCCCTACCAAGTGATGTCGTCTCATAACTCTCGAATCCTGGAGTGCGATTGGCTCTGGTCAGTGCATGGGGGAGTAGTGGGGCCCGAACTCGAACGGCTCATATAGTCGTCTCGGCGTGGGTCTCACCGATCGTGAAGAAGATTCTAGAGACACGGCGTGCTTGAGGGTCATGGTCCAGCATTCGTCGAACACGATCGTCACCGCTGTCGGCCTCTGCTGCTGAGGCTATCGCTTCCAGGCAGCTATTATCTCAGTCTGTCTCCGCGCCTGACGGATTTCTCAGACGGGGTGACGACCGACTGGCAGATCAGGGCCAGAACGGCCCAAATGATGGCCACGGCAGCGTAGGCAAGTGTGGAACTCGTGGTCTTCTCCTCGAGATGGTCAAGCGGTGCTTCGTACCTGATTCGGCAATGGGGTCGGGACTGGCTTGCGCTGACTATTTGAACTTGCGCATGGTTGCTCTCACACCGCCTCTGAGGATGTGATCGGAACCGCGGTGCACCCAGTAGGAGACAACGCGACGTCCCAGTCTTCCTCCACGACGCCGGCCCTTGCCCAACTGGGATTGTGGAAGCGGCTGGCCCTTCTCATCGAGGCCACGTTTGGCCATCTTCTTCATATACTTGCGGTAAATCTTTTGCTCCTTGTTCCAGGCTTTGGCCACGTAGACGTCTCTGCCGTCATAGATGGCTGAGTCGTGGTTTCGCCGCTCGGCATCGATGACTCCGGCAACGTTGGGGTCACCTTCGCGTTCCAAGGTACCGAACGTTCTCGCGGGTACGTGGGGATTGGCGGCAACAGCGGAGCGGATGGCTGGGTTCGGGTGTGCTGAGAGGTAGTTCAGAGCTTCGGGTCTTGCAGATGGGTTTGCAGCGATCTCGGCCTGAACAGAGTCCTCTCGAATCGAGGCCAAGTGCGACTGCGTCTCTGGGGGAGTCCTGGGGTTGGCAGCCACCGCTGCCGCGACTGCTGAATTGTCCTCGCGTCCGGTCAGGCAGGCTCGCAGCTCATCGTCTCCGGCTCGAGTCTTTGCGTACTGGATGACCGCGTAGTCGCTCATGTTCGGATTCTCGAGCGCTGAGACCCTCACGAACGGATCCGGGTCGTCTCGCATCGTCACCAGTGCCCGCTCACCCATCGACTCATTGGCAGCGACAGCGCCACGCACCAGAGGAGACGGGTGGGAGGCTAGCTGCGTCAACTCCTCAGGATCAGTCGAAGCCAGGGCCTGCTCCTCGGTCTCCAGGAGCTCATGGCGTTGCTCATCACTCAGCTGGGCGATCGAGGTCTCGAGCGAGTCCATGGCCGCGTCAGCGTTGACCGAGGGCACGTATTCCTGAGACCAGGTCTGGGCCAAGTTCTCATCCAGTGGCGGCAAATCAGGACGTGACTTCACTGCCTCAGAGGTTTGTCCATCTTCGGGGATGCCAGCCTGCACACGATTGAGATTGCTCATACCCTCACTACGTGCGGCAATGGCACAGGTTGGCCTCAGTCCTCATCCGGTGACACTTCAAAGTGCTTGATCGAATGGTGGCGTGCTGAGCGTTGAACCCATGTACGGTCCAGCCTCAGCTAATGAGGTTTGAAGCTCTGAGGTTTAACAGGGGAGTCGATTGTATGACCGACTGCGGTAATCGTTCCGGTGGGGTGGATGTCACTGATCTCGAAGGTCGTTCCATCGCCTCGCGCGATTTCGTCACCGGCCTTGTAACCGTCCTTGTTGGGTGTCCTAGCAGGGCCGGGGGTGGCCGAATAGTCGGTTTACGACTTTTCGCGAAGGGTTGAGAGGCGCCCAGAAAGCGGCTGATGTTCCGCACGCTGCGTGGTAGTGGCTCCAGTAGATCTGATTGTGTCGAGGCGATCTCGAATCGCACTGGTAGAGCTCTGTACCTCCCCCGATCTGGCGCGCTTTTGCGATTCCCAATCATACCGTTGATACCGTGCTGTCTGATTGATTCCCAAAGGCTCCAGCACTTGGTTCAATAGTCGTGGCCACCATTCCAGCGGTTGGTCCAAACTGGCGAAGTCATCAGTATGGAGAAGGACTCCGTCTCTTTCCCCCAACACTGAAGCAGCCAAGGTGCTCTTTCCCGCGCCGCCGAATCCGTCGATAGCGACGATTTTGGAAACCATAGACCCCGGTGGTGTGGCGAAATTCATCGTATGAAGCACCGTGCAAATCGCGTCCTTGTCGAAAGCCATAGTTCAGACTAGTTCGTATTGTGCCAAGACATCAACGAGAGCCCCTGCACCGACTTGACCGGCACGCGGTGGTCAAGTTCTACGACCGAGTCCCCAAGGCGAAGACCCCCGGCCCCCACATTTACGCTGTCTCAATCAACTCATGGTGAATCGCCCAGGTATCGATTTGATGTCCCTGTCGAGTCTCCAGGCATATAGGACTGTCGCCTCAGTCAAGCTGACGCTCTGTCCAAACTGAAGGTAACCTTCACGGCCAGTTAGGCAAACTTGAAGGCATCTCTACACGATGATCAGACTGCCGCGGCCGGAAATCGGCACGTGTGCATTTACAGGAAATGGTCAGGTTCAGCCCACGGGAACGTTCAAAGGGAACTGGCCTACGGTCGTCGTATGCCGATATTGAGAATTGAGATTGCTGCTACCGATCAGATCGAAGCCAAGCGCATTCAGTCCGTCTACCAACGTGGAGAGCGAAATGTAAAGCTCGATGACGAAGCTACCGAGGAAACGTGGAGAGCCGGCTACACGCCTGTTGGCCGACCCGTTTTCATCGGCCTAACCAATGGCGAACCGCTCAGCTATCGATTTGACGTACCTGTCGAAATGTCGGTCGAATAGTGTGGCTCTTTCAGTCAGGCCGACGGTCCTGAGCATGCCTCCTCTGGGCGTGGATAATTTGGGCATGCACGAGTTGGAGATGCTCACCGCGCGCCAGCTGCGGCGGCAGGTCGACGCCGGCTACTCGACGGTGGTCGTGCCATTCGGGTCGCTCGAGAACCACGGCGGCCATCTGCCGCTTGGCGCGGACGTGATCCTCGCTGACGCCGGCGGCGCTCAAGTCGCCCAACGGCTCGGCGCGGTACTCGCCCTTGCTGTGCGGATAGGCGACTCGGTCCGTCACCAAGAGCTCTTCGGGACGCTGTCGCTCACCATTGCGCCCCTGACTACGGTTGCCGTCGAGCACGGCCGGGGGTTGGCGCGGCAAGGCTTCGCGTCCCTCGTACTGCTCTCCCCATGGGGCAACCAAGTATCGCTCGATACAGCAGTCTTGGATCTGAACGCGTCTCTGCATGGCGCTGCAACGGTCAGCGCCCCGCGAGGCGACGTCGGGCCCGACCCAAGAAGCTATCTGTTGGCGCGGCATGCGTGGCTTGCTCGACCTGCTGGCTGGGGCCGACGACGATTCTTGGCGTACTGCGGTTGTGCACCGCAGTTGAGCGCTGGTAACTACAACCCAGGTAGCGTGGATAGACGTGCAGCGGCGTATGAGGCGTTGCTGGACGAAACTGCGGTGGTCCAAGTCGTTGCCGTTGAGATACTGAGTCCGAGAAGCCGGGAGAGAACCGGTGCTGGCAACGAGATAGCCAATGGTGTCAGAGCTGCCTTCCTGAATTTCGTCGGATTGTGGACACCGAGTTTGCGGAGGCGAGCCGCTAATGACGTGGGCGTGAGGTGTCGTCCGGGGACGCCTCCTGGGAATAGCCAGTCGTCGTCCGTTGCGGGTGTCATCAGCCGGGGAGCTGATCGATTGTGTTGAGCGTGGATTGCCGCGATATCCAGTGACGAGGGAAGCTCAAGCGGATCCGTTCTGATCAGGATGCTGTATTTGCCGTCGTGTTCGCGAGGATCGGAAAGCCTCAACTCGGCGATACGGCCGATTCGAATACCGTAGATCAATAGCAGGCACCCCGCGAGTCTGGTTTGGCCGCTGATCATTTTCGAGGGGTCCAAGAACTGGTCCAGTACCGTCCAAATGTCAGTGCTGGTTATGCCGGCAACCGTGAGTGCTGTTGCACGAGAGGCGGGGATGGTGACCTTTGCTGAGGCGAGCTTGTTCTCATAACACCATGTCAAAAAGTGTTCCAAGCTCGGACTCTGCCCGTTTTGCAAAGCCGCGGACGTCGTCGACTCGCTGTTCGCAGGCGGCCCGTCACCCGGTGCGGACGGACGAAACTTACTGCGTGAGGCATTACGTGCGGTCCCGCGACAAGCAGTTTTTACACTATTCCAGCGGCGCAAATCGGTCGCAGTGCTTCGATCGTTGAGTGCTCATCCTAGGGGAATTTCCCACGATTCTTTGTCCCAGGTTGCCAGTGGCAGCGCGGAAGTCGTTGTTCGTGCGTTCCTCGTCGAGCACGGTGTGCTGGCCTGGCGGGACGAGAACTTGGCGAGGCTTGAAGCGTGGTGGCTCTACGAGTCTGAGCACCTCACTCATTTGGCTTCCGAAGCTGAGCTTGAGACCTTCCACCCACAGTTTCTCTACACTTGTTTCGCCCTGGCGACGATCGCCAACAGATATGCCGACTACCGTGCCGAGAAGGAGTTATGAGCGAATACTCGGCATCCATGGTCGCCGCGTACCCCAGCTTCGTCACCGGGCCAGACGGTTCGACCTGTGAAGGCGCCAACAGCCGATCCTGGAGACCAAGGGCAGCTTGACCCTTGGCTGGATCGCGCACATTGCACTCCGCCAGCCGGGTTGGGAAAGTTTTCCAAGAGTAAAGAGGTAGCGCCCCATCTGCTATGCGAAACATTCGTCATTCAGCCAATTGGCCGACCGCTCGAGCTCGGATCATCACAGTGTTCTCTTCCATGTAGGCGAGCGGCAGTTCCTCGAGTTCCACAACCTCAACGGTCTTGGCTGCGGCACCGGCCATAATGGCTCGGTCGTGTGCCTCTTGCGCAGCATCGGCAAGAGCATCCGCGGGACCATTCTCCACTCGGTAGAGCTTTTCCACTTGGCCGGCTACGTCCGCCAGGGCCGCGCCCACAGCATTGGCCGCACCGAAATGCTCCGGTCGAATGACCTCCGAGACTCCGTCTAAGTTATCTGGTGCCACTATGCTGCCTCCTCCAACAAGCACGACAGGCACCGCATCGGCACTCGGTTTCATCCGGTCGATCGCTTCCTCGATCATGGCGCGGACGCGGTCCAGTGCCGCATCGCGGACCGTAGGATCGATCGACGGTTCTGCCACGCCGGGAATACTTGCGTTGCCGGAGGCAAGGGCGATGTCGGTTACCGTCGTTTTTGTCCCGCCGAAAGCGAGGGCTTCGGAATGAATTCGATGACCAACGCTCTCGGGCCCGATCCGCACCGAGGCGCCATCGATGTCGACGAGAGTCCCACCACCCAGGCCGAAGGACAGCACGTCCGGCATCCGGAAATTGGTTCGAATGCCCCCGATATCCGAGGCCTCAGCCGATTGCCGTGGGAAACCGTTGACGAGAACTCCGATATCGGTCGTTGTCCCACCGATGTCAACGACAAGTGCATCGGCCACAGCGGACAGGTGCGCCGCGCCACGTATCGAATTCGTCGGTCCGCATCCGATGGTCAGGACGGGGAACTCGAGGGCGTAGTCGAGCCGCATCAAGGTACCGTCGTTCTGACCGATGCAGACCTCTGCATCAATGGCACGAGCATGAAGTGCGGCTATGAACCCCTGTGCCAATGTGGTCAGCGTGTCCTTGAGTGCCGCGTTGAGCACTGTTGCGTTCTCGCGTTCGAGCAATCCAATGGATCCGATGCATGCCGAGCGCGTAATCGGTACCGACAGGACCTCTGAGGCCACCTCGGCAGCTCGGATCTCCTGGCGTTCGTCGATCGGGGAGAACACTCCGATAACGGCAACTGCGTCAACGTGGCCGCGCATGCGGTGGCAAGCCGCTCGTATCTCATCGTCGTCGATTTGCGAGTACCCGCGGCCGTCGTGTTCGAGGCCACCGGCGATGAGGTAGGTGTGCTCGCCAATTGCATCGCGCAAATCATCAGGCCACCCCTCGAGCGGGGGCACCGCTGTTGTGGCCGGCGCTCCCAAACGGAGCACGCCGACCTTGCTCAGTCCGCGACGTTCGACGATCGCGTTTGTGCAGTGAGTGGTTCCGAGCATTGCGTGCGATATCGATCCCGGATCAACACCAGAGCGGGCGAGGACTGCATCGACGGCCGCGACAATGCCATCGCCTGTGTCTTCGGTGGTCGGCGACTTGACCGAGGCCACGACTCGCAGCTGTTCGTCGAGTATGACTGCGTCGGTATTGGTTCCACCCACGTCGATTCCTAGACGGTGTCTCATCAGGCAACCGCCTCTCGGGCCGACGCAATCTCTTCGACTGGTCTCCACACAACGTCGTATCCGAAATGTTCAGGCCCGGCCGTCGCGATTCCCATTTGGGTTCTCCATTTGAGATCACACGGTATGCCGATGACCACGGCGCGTAACCCGTACTTCAGCGACTCCGTGGTGATCGGCAGGCCTGTCGTGTGATCGAGGACCGCGATGAGATCAGGTGTCACTGCAGCCAGGGCGCCATTGCGCCGTGCAAGCAGAATTTCGTTCTGAAACTCCAGTCTGCAATCGGCCCCGCGATCGACTCCGATTCCGTCCAGCCGCGTGGTCCCGCGCGTGAAACCGCCTTCGATGCGCCTATCCAATTCGACGATCTTCCCCTCGAACAGACGGACGGCTCGCAGGTCGCTGCACAGTGCATCGATTCTCCTGTGCTCACGAATGCCTGCGTCCCGTCCCAGCAGGATCTCGCCAATTCGATGGGCCATCGTCAGCGTCCCTGCGATCGCGCACTCACGAACGACAGCACCACCGTAGGCGTAGTCGATCATCGTGGCTGCACCTCCCATTTCGACAGTGACTGCGCGGGCCAAGCGCTCGGACCATGCACCATCGCTTGGGCGGCTGACGACGATGTTGCCATGAGCATCGACGAGGACTGTGGCACCGGGGGAGTACCCCGCAAGGTGGAACGTCACCATCGGTGCTTCGGGAAACGCTCGTCCCATGGCATCGGCATCAACAATCGGGAGACCGCGCATGGCGGCGGCTGCAACCGGAATCATTGAGTTACCACCGCCAACTTCGATCGGCATGATCGCCGTCGGGGTTCGATCCGTTGCCTCGGTGATTGCATCAAGTGCCATATCCAACTCGGATTCGGACATGATGCGTTCAACAGAGATCGAAGGAGCGCCAATACCACCGATCGGGACAATGAAATCCTCGTCCTTGACCTCGCTGAGCGGCAGCAGTGGCACTGGGCCATTCTTTCTGATGAGACGTTTGGCGATGAGCGAACCAACATGCGGATCTCCGCCGCCACCAGTGCCCAATACTGCAGCGCCGGTTGCAAGTGAGTCCACATCCGATTCGTCAATCCACGCATGCTTCATGCCTTGCCCTCCTCGGACAGTTTATTGTCGGATTTGTTGGAACTGTGACATTCGGCTCCGGTGGAGTTCTGCCGCGTCGGAGTTTGACCAGCAGAGTCCAGCCCAGAAGAAGATTGCCTGCTTGTTGCTGGGCGTGTGTGAGGCAGTGTGCGGGTAAGGATGAGATAGACACCGAAGGCAACGGTCATGGCGTCGAGAGAGGGGATGGTTGTCAGGTCGAAGGAGCCGAAACCCAATCCGGCTTCCGGATGCGTCGTCAGTGCCCCGATCACGATTCCGAAGGTCCAGGCGATGATTGCGTTCATGTTGGTGTTGCTGCGAGTTGGATCTGCGGCGGCCTCGAGACGCTGACGGTCGTGGATGAACGCGGCGAGGTAGACCCCACCGAACGGTGAGATGACGATTCCCATGGCGGAGATGAAGGGAACAAATGCCTCGTAGAACCCCGCCGTGCCGATCAGAATCCCGACCAATCCACCGACCAAGGTGTAAGTGCGACGACTGAACCGCCTGGTCACGGCGGCGAAGTCGAGTGATGTCGAATAGATGTTCGTTGTATTCACCACCCAGGGGGCGAGCAGGAGGATGATGACGGCGGCTCCGCCAAGGCCGAGTGTGAAGAACATTCCCACCAAGTCCGTGTCGGACATGATCTCTGACAGCACGATCGCCACGACGACAATAATAGAATTGCCGAAGAAGAAGCCGACGAAACCCGCTGCCATCGCCTTGCCGGGAGACTTTGCCCACCGTGCCATGTCCGGAGCGGTGACGATGCCGAGCATGTAGATGCCCATCACCAATGAAATCGAGCCACCGAAGGTGAACACTGTTTCCGACGTAGCGGCGGCGTCGGTGAAACCCCGAGTCGAGACAGCGACGATGACTCCGAGTGTGAGAAGCAGAAGCAGGAGAGGAACGGTCACCGTCGTCACTCGGGCAATCGCTCTGTACCCCCACACCGCCGTGAGAACCATGACGGCCCCTCCAACGATGGTGAAGACGAAGACCGGAATATTTACCCCCGTGACCTCAGTGAATGCTGATTGAGCGTTCACACCGAAGAAGCCGATCTGAACAGCGAACCATCCCAGCATGCTCACGGTCAGAGCGAGTGCGAGAATCGTGCCGCCGACGCGTCCGAAGACCGCCCGTGAGATCATCGCGGTCGTCAATCCCGTAGCGGCACCGACATAGGCAAAAACCATGGCGAGGAGGCCAAGGATGAGGGAACCAACCAATGTCGCGGCGATCGCCTGTTCGAACGACATTCCGGAGGCCAGCTCGATCCCGAGGAAGGCACCAGAGATGTCACTTCCGATCGCAACCCAGATAAGGGCGATGGGCAACCACGATCGACGCTGATCGCTTGGAACCGAGCCTTCCTCATAATCATTCGTCTCCATGGTCTTCTCCCCAGGTGGTAGTTACGAGCATTCGGCTCAGCTGTCGCCAAGCGAGTTCGAAACGCTGTCGGAACACTGCCGGTTCGTAGTGTGTGAGTTGGAGGAACAAGCCATCCATCAACATGAGGAAAAGCGCAGAAAATTCTTCGGTGTCTCCGGGCGCGAACTGGCGTGAGGCAACACCATCATCGAAGCTCTGCTGCACGGCAAAGATGAGCGAGGACTCCGAATCCAGAAATATCCGCCGCAGGCCGTGGCCGCTCGGATGAGATTCGGCGACTGCAGCCCGGAGACTGAAATCGGCAAGATCAGGACGAACGCGATAATACGTCTCGATCCCAGAGAGGAGAGCATGAAGCCGCTCCAGC
Organism: Brevibacterium sp. UCMA 11754; assembly: GCF_021532275.1. Lineage (GTDB taxonomy): Bacteria > Actinomycetota > Actinomycetes > Actinomycetales > Brevibacteriaceae > Brevibacterium. Next base: position 212,600 of record NZ_JACBOT010000036.1, on the reverse strand, counting down.
GGAGTGAGATCAGAGGTCTCATCGACAAGACCGCCGAAGAACTCACTGTGCTCACTCGCGACCTCGTTGTACACAGCCTCGTAGAGGGCACTCTTGTTCGGAAAGTGCGCGTAGAGAGAGGGCGTCTTGATGCCAACCTTCTCGGCGATCTGACGCAGGCTGGTCTCTGCGTATCCATGACTACCAAATGCTTCTCGTGCGTTGGCGAGGATCTGGGACTTCATCATCCTGATTCCTAACTAATGGTCGTTAGGGAGCGATGCTACGAGATGTTCCGGCGGTACGCAAGACGGGCTCGGAATACTAATAGATGCGAGACCATCCTTGGACCTTAACCCGATATATGGGTGCGTCATTCGTAGCTGGCCTTATTGACTTGCGAGGCTGCGGATATCATTCTGCTAGTGACCTGCTCTGAGCGATGTCGTAACTCCAGCGAGCGAGACCTGCACCGCGCAAGCTGATTGCCGAACAGCAGAGCTACGCACTGACATGGTGCAGAGCCCTCTACCGCAATCTGAATCCTGCTTTCGGTATCGGTGTCCAGTGCGATCTTGTGATACAGGCCGTATTCAACTGTTGCGACGACCAGTTGAATACGGCCAATTTAGGTCGAAAAGGCTCACCCGTGCCCTTGCCCATCGTGGGTTGGTCGGATCGATGGGACGAGTCGGCGCCGCTGGGGACAACGCGGCGATGCAATCGTTCTTCGCCCTGTTACACCAATAGAGTACGAAGCAATCATAGAGACAGTTGCCTTTGCAGCATGGCAATCAAATTGTCACCTCTCCTTGCATCAGTCCCATCCGTAGGCGACGAACAGTCCTGCCAGGATGAGCAGGGCTAGCACAATCACGAACCCGACTGAGCTTTTGGATTGCTCCTTAGCGCTCATATCAATCAAAACCTCTCAACACGGAATACACATATAGGTGTCTGAGGAGGCGGTGATCACCCTCAGCTGACGACAGCTATGGATAGCGTAGCTATCTAGTTCTTGCTGGCGAGCTCAGCTTTGCGCTCGTCGATGAGCTTCTTCATCCGCCGTCTAAGGCGTGTCTCCTTTATTGGCGACTTCAGGACTGACACGCCCTGTGGGCGTAAGAGCTCGGGTTAGCTCAGTGTGGGGATCGGACTGAGGTGCGTTGGGCGTGGATTGCGAGCCCAACCAGGGTTCTAATACCGGTTCCGTTGGCGCGGATGTACTGAGGATCTCGGGGCCGAAACTCGCAGCCATATCGGCTGCTGTCGTGGCGATCTGGTCTTTGCCACGAAGTCGGAGTCAGTCAGCAGTCACTGTGCAAACTCGCCGATGAGTTCCGACGTTCTATAGAGCACTTCACCCTCGGGATCGATAGTGACCTGGCGAAGCAGTTGTTTGAGAAGACCCAGATACCGAGCACGGAATCGACGGCTTCGGTAAGGGTGAGCAGATCATCAGTGATGACCTCTGCCTTGTGCGCCAGAGGAGCTGCTGCGCTGAAATCGTTCGACTGGTCGACCAGCCAGACATCGCGAACCTGCCTGATCTAGTGATACTCGTTGTCACAGACGCCAGCGGCCCAGCCGAGGACCTTTGCCTGGAATCGATTGGCAGGCTACTTTGTGAAGAAATAGGGGCCCAAGAAAGGCAGGATTGTTTATGATCGCTGAAAATGATCTGTGGCTTGTCGCTCAACCAGCCATGGGCTCGGTGACGATGTGAGGGTCCGCTGAAGGAACGGATCCTTCGCCCGACTTCGCGCGAACCGACTCCATGCTGCTTCCACGCCTTTAGGTCGTCTTCGAAGAGGAAGTGTCTGCACAGACAGTGTACAACAGGCCATGTGCCCACAAGTTGCCGCGAACCTCATGTAGAGGTTAACGTGAAATTTTCGAAAGGAGATATCGATGGTCTATTCCGACGCAAAACTGGCTCCGGCCGGGCCAAAAGTGCTGATGCTCGTTGGTGACTGGGTTGAAGATTATGAGGCGATGGTGTCGATCCAGGCGTTAGAAATGCTTAATATTGTCGTCGATGTAGTGAGCCCGGGCAAGGATCGCGGGCAAATGGTGATGTCATGCATCCACGATTTTGACCGTTCTCATATCGATGGCGCTCAAGATGTGGTGTTCGCCAACTCTCTGGGACTATCGGGCGGTAATCCTGTGGGATTCCAGGCGGTTAGTGAACGTCCAGGCCACGCGGTCCTGATCACTCGCAATTTTGACAACGTGGATCCGGCCGACTACAGCGGCCTTATCGTACCCGGGGGGCGGTCACCGGAAAGTCTCCAGCTTAACGAGACGATTTTGGATTGGGTCCGCCGGTTCTTCGACGAAGACAAACCGGTCGCTTCGATCTGCCATGGCATACAGATCTTGGCTGCGGCCGGGGTCCTCGACGGACGTACATGTACCGGCCATCCCTGCTGCCGTCCCCAGGCCCAATCTGTCGGCGCTATCTGGGAGCCGACCAATCTAATGGATACCGTCATTGACGGTAATCTCATCACGGCAGCGGAGTGGACCGCAACGCCTGGGATGCTCCGCAATCTCGCCGCCGCTATGGGCATAACCAGCTCATACGTACAACCTGCTGGCCTAGGGCGTGTGTGACGAATGTTGTAGCCAAGCGATGATCCCGTTGAGTACGACAGCGGCGCAGTAAACAATCGTGAGGACTGACGACACGGTGTGGCCAGTCCTCACGATTGTTTCAAGCAGACGTAATCACACTAGGGCACGTCTCCCAAATGGCGGGAGATTCTGCAAAGTGTGAAGTCCGAATCCCGCCAGCTGTGTGGCTGCGCAAAGAACTAGGCTCGGACCATGATCAACTCTCTGTCTGGCGCAGCAGCCTTTGACCCAAATGACATGCCGTGGGAAGTAACGCACGATGATGGCACGAAATCTGCGACTCTCATTGGCAGCCGTGCTCCTGGAGAAATGTTCTCCTATGCATTCTTCATTCCCGCTGGTGTCTACGATGGACCACACTCACACTCTGCACCCGCCCATCTCCATGTAGCGGCGGGCACACTCAGACTTGGATACGGCCCGGTGCTCGAACCTGGCGCTGCCAGATCCTACCCATCGGGATCATTCTTATATGTACCGGCAGGAGCCGTACATTTTGATGGCGCTGATGTAGATACTGTGATCGTTGGAACCGCAACCGGTCCTTGGAGTACTGAATATTTGTAAGCTACTTAGCTCGCAACCAAGTTTATCGACGTAGCCATTTCAGGATCGCGCTGATCACGACGGCCGCTCGATAGGTGATGGCGAGTTTGTGGTATTTCGTCGCTAATCCTCGCCATTGCTTGACGTAGGCAAACGAACGCTCGACGACATTGCGGTTCCGATACGCGGCGGCATCGAACGCCGGCGGTCGCCCACCTTTGTTGCCGCGTTTCTTTCGAGTCGCGATCTGGTCTTTCTTCTCCGGGATCACTGTACGGAATCCGCGCGAACGCAGGTATTCGCGATTGCCTTGGACCCATAAGCACGATCAGCCAACACTGCATCCGGACGGGTGCGAGCACGACCGCCACCGACCCGTGGGACTCGAATGTCGGCCAGAACCTGCGGCAGCATCACTCCGTCGTGGCGTTGCCCGCCGGTGACCACGACAGCCAGAGGTCTGCCCTTGCCGTCGACGGCGTGGTGGATCTTCGTCGTCAGTCCACCACGTGAGCCTCCGATGCCGTGTCCGGCCGGTTCACACGTCGGATCGGGCAGATTCTTGTAATTCGATGTAACCCCCTGTGTCTTGATCGGGGCGGGTTGTGTTCGTCGCGTGCTGGTGGGCACGGTTGATGGTGCCGTCGACGGAGACGTTCCAATCGATGTCACCGGCAGCGTCGGCCTCAGAGAGAACCTGGGCCAGCACGCGGTCCCAGGTGCCGTCGGCGGCGTAGCGGCGGTGGCGTTTCCACACTGTCTGCCAGGGGCCGAAGTGCTCACGGGGCAGGTCGCGCCAGGCGATGCCGGCCCGGTATCGGTAGACGATTCCTTCGACGATCCGACGATTGTTCTCAAACAGTCGGGCTCTCTTGCCGGCATTCGAGGGCAGTAGCGGTTCGATTTTCTCCCACTGCTCGTCAGTGAAGATTTGATGGCGGTCGTGCGTAGTCACCCATCCACAGCGTCAGCCCCACAGCCTCGAATAAAGGAGACATGCCCTAGTCCGCAAGCTCCCGCCTGGGTACTCGGACAAATCCCCATCCTCATAAGTCTCGGGTACGGCCATCGTGGCCGGGACGGCAGATTCCAGCTCATCCTGTGGCATGGGCTTGACCGCGAACATCGACATGATCTCTTTGATGTCGGCGGAGGTGAACCGCACGGCAGATCGATTGATGCGTAGATGTGGGAGCTCACTGTTCCGGGTGCCGTCGCGCAGGAAGTGAACTCCGCACTGCAAGATGGCGGCAACCTGCTCGGGTGTGTAGACACATGGCAATCCGTTGGGCACGTAGATGTCCTGCCCCGGGGAAGGCATGATTGCCAAAGGGGAGTAAGTGGACTCGAGTGAGGGCGCCTGTTGTGAAGCCTGTGTTGTTTTGCTCATACCCTCCCTACGTGCGGCAGTTCGGCTAATGTTCGTAGAAGTTCGCATGTTTTTTGATAATCTTCGTTCTGATGCCTCGCGGAGATGGTGCCGCACGGTGGCCGCATCATGCGGCCAGAGGAGCCGCACGAACTGATATCTCAAACCCACCAACCTCTTCAAACCCCTAGAATCCAACGAAGAATAGTGTTTCAAAAGAGAGTTCAAGCGGGTTCGATTCCCGTCATCCCCTCCCTTGACCGGTCGGACCATGTGGTCCGGCCGGTTTTTCGGTTCCCGTTTGATCTGTCGGCCGCAGTGCGGTGGGTTCCGGTAGAATCTCCTTCTGCCCAGCACCGTGTGCCCGGGTCCCCGCATCGATTCTGCACGACCGAGGCGGCACCGTTCATCACTGATGGTGGCCCACGGCAGAAAGCCAGTTCCCATATGAGTCCCGAGCCCCAGCAGCGGCGAGTGCCCTGGCCCCGGCTGAACCGCCGACAGGTCCTCACTGGTGGCCTCGCAGGTGCAGGTCTCCTCGGCGCAGGCTTCGTGACTTCCTCACGCACGGACATTCTCGCCCATGCGCGCCGGACTGATCCCCTCCGCTCCGCCACCGTCGCCTTCACCTCTGGGACCGCGCGCGAAGGCATCGGCGTCGAGATGGCGCAGCGCTTGGAGCCGAACTCACATGTCATGCCCGGAATAGAAGACCGGGGGCCGGCGGTACGGCAACAGCAATTCCTGGAGCGGTGCACTGCATGGATCACGCAACTGCCCGATCATCGTCGCGATCTTGCCACCTCGGCGCTTCTCGATCTGTGGGTACTCACCGACTCCCTTCCGGCAACGGTGGCCAGCTGGGACCAGCCGTGGCGATATATCTGGCCGCGGGATGCGGCGTTCGCTGCGGTTGCTTTGGCCCGAGTCGGAATGGTCGACCTGGCGTGGCAGCACCTTCTTCACCTGCAGTCGCGGCAATCGCAGGATGGGTCATTCGCGGCACGGTTCACCCCAGACCTCGGGCTGGCCCCGGACGAACGCCCCTCTCAGTTCGACGCTCTTGGACTTCTGCTCTGGGCCGTCAGCGACGTCCATGACGTCGGTGCCCGGGCCACGGGGCGAAAAGACGGAGCGGTCGCCCTCGAGACGATGGCACCGATGCTGCGTCGCTCTTCCCAGCGTCTGCTCCACCTCACCGAGCGGGGCACAGTGCTGCCCCCGGTGTCGTCCGACTACTGGGAGGTCAGCGAATCCCAAGTCACGCTCGGCACTGCGGGACCCACACTGTTGGGCCTGCAGGCACTTGTCAGGCTGGCAGTGCACAGCAGCGGCCTGTGGGATCACATAGATGGGGGAGCCGACGCACTCGGGGACAGCTGCAATGCGTTCGAAGCGACATTCTCTCGAACATTCATCGCCAATGGACTGCAGCGCTACCCGACCTCGGGAGGTCTCGATTCGGCGGTAGCCTATCTGCCCGCAGCCGGCGCGGGCTTGGACCTTGGAGAATCGACCCTTGATCACGTTTGGGACAGACTTAGCCAACCCGCCGGCGGGATCAAGCCGGGGCATGGGTGGATCTTCGATCACACGAGCTGGACCCCGTCGACATCACTCATGGGAGTCGGGTTCGCCCGCATCGGCGGTATAACACAGGCCGACGGGGTGCTCGACTGGTTGGGCAGCCATCGCACGCAGGCCGGCTCCCTTCCCGAGAAGGTCAGTGCAGAAGGCGCGGCAGTGTCCGTGGCGCCTCTGTCGTGGACGGCATCCAATGTGATCATCACTCTCGACGAGCTCCATCGCGCCCGACCCTGACCCGAGTTGCCGGTGCCTCCGTGGGGGCATGTGTTCACGGTGCACGGCTCCGCTGTCCATCAGAACCGGCATCGATTGCGCTCCTCGCGAACTCCGGTACTGCGGCGGCCCGCCTGTTTCGTATTTTGTCCCGTGTTTCGCGTAATATGGGTGACTGCGTCTTGCGGACGTGCGCGATCTCATCGTGGACTTTCGCTCCCTCCAGGTCACCAGATGACCGATTATGCATGACTGTCGAAATTGAAAGGTCGCACTGTGAAGAGCTCCGTCGAGCAACTCGACCCCACGCGGGTCAAGATCAGCGTGGATGTCCCATACGCCGAACTCAAGCCGAGCATCGACGAGGCATACAAGACCATCGGTGGCCAGGTCACCATTCCGGGCTTCCGCCAGGGCAAGGTCCCTGCGCGCATCATCGATCAGCGCGTTGGCCGACCCGCAGTGATCCAGGAGGCCGTGAACAACGGTCTCGACGGGTTCTACCGCGAGGCCGTCGAAGAGCACGATCTCAAACCATTGGGCCAGCCCGAGGTCGAGATCTCCGAGGTCCCCGGCCTCGACGGCACCGAAGACGGCGACCTGACCTTCACTGTCGAGGTCGACGTGCGCCCCACGATCGAACTGCCTGCCTACGACACCATCAGTGTCGAGGTCGACCCGATCGAGGTCACCGATGAAGACGTCGATGCCGAGCTTGAGCAGCTGCGCACCCGCTTCGGAACGCTGAGCTCCGTTGACCGTCCTGCGGCCAAGGACGACTTCGTGACCCTCGACCTCGTCGCCACCATCGACGGCGAAGAGATCGACACCGCCTCCGACATCTCCTACCAGGTTGGCGCCGGGACCATGCTCGATGGCATGGACGAAGCTCTCGACGGTCTGTCGGCAGACGAGACCACCACTTTCGAGACCACCTTCGCGGGCGGAGAGCACGCCGGTGAAACCGGAACAGTCTCCATCACACTCAGCGCGGTCAAGGTTCGCGAACTGCCAGAGGCTGACGATGACTTCGCCCAGCTGGCCAGCGAATTCGACACGATCGACGAGCTGCGTACGGACCTGCGCGAGCAGGCCGCGAAGCAGAAGGAGACCGACCAGGGTGCTCAGGCACGCGACAAGGTCCTCGAATCACTGATCGAGACCCTCAACGTGCCCGTTCCTGAGAAGGTCGTCACCGACGAGGTTGAGCGTCACCTTGAGTCCGAGAGCCGCGTGGATGACGATGAGCACCGCAAGGAGGTCACCGAGGAGACCGAGCGCAATCTCCGCACCCAGTTCATCCTCGACTCGATCGCCGAAGCCGAAGAGGTCGAGGTGACACAGCCCGAGCTCATCGAATACCTCATCTCTGCGTCACAGCAGTACGGCATGAACCCGAATGAGTTCGCTCAGATGCTCGACAGCTCCGGCCAGGTCAACGCACTGGTCGGAGAGGTCACACGCCGCAAGGCCCTGGCCGCTGCTCTCGCCGGTGCTGTCGTCAAGGACACAGCAGGCAACGTCGTCGATATGGAGGAGTTCACCTCTCCAGCTGAGGAAGAGGCACCTGAGGGCGCCGATGACTCAGACGATGCCGTCGCAGTCGAAGGCGACGACGAGAACTGATTTCGTACCGCTTCGGCGGTGACAGAGCCGACAACGGTGGGCACGGGAACTATTCCGTGCCCACCGTTTCGCATAGGTGCATCGGACGGCCGCAGCCAGGTGCGGGGCTCATCCGGCACGAATCTTCCCAGCAGACTCGGGGGAATCCGGTGCCCGATCACGCTGATGGCGAACACAGGCGTTCCGACGGACTAAATCCGACCGGTGAGCAGTTAGAGTCCATATCAAGCCAACCAAAGACCAACAGGAGTGAAACGTGAGCGCACATGAAATGACAGCGCCCGTCGGCCTCGACGCCGGTGGAGCAATGGGTCTCGATGACCATATTTTCAACCGCCTGCTCAAAGAGCGCATCATCTGGCTCGGTTCGGAAGTGCGTGACTCCAACGCCAACGCGATCTGTGCCCAGATGATGCTGCTGGCGGCGGAGGATCCCGATGCGGATATCTCGCTGTACATCAACTCCCCGGGTGGCTCGGTCACCGCGGGAATGGCGATCTACGACACCATGCAGTACATCAAGCCAGATGTCTCCACCGTCGCTATGGGAATGGCCGCATCAATGGGGCAGTTCCTGCTGTCATCCGGTGCACCGGGCAAGCGGTTCGCCACCCCCCATGCCCGCATTCTCATGCACCAGCCGTTGGGTGGAATCGGCGGCACCGCCACCGACATCAAGATCCAGGCAGAGCTCATCCTGCACATGAAGAAGCAGATGGCAGAGCTCACCGCCGAACAGACAGGCAAGACCCTGGAGCAGATCCTCAAGGACAACGACCGCGACCACTGGTTCACCGCCGAAGAAGCACTGGAATACGGCTTCATCGACAAGATGGTGACCCGTTCGTCCGACGTCACCGACAACTGAGTGGGAGTCAAGGAAGAATGAATTCAATGAACTTTATGCCAGGGTCCACCGCCGGCAACATGCCGCAGTCCCGCTACGTCATGCCCCAGTTCGAAGAGCGGACTCCCTACGGCTTCAAACGCCAGGATCCCTACACGAAGCTCTTCGACGATCGCGTGATCTTCCTGGGCGTCCAGGTTGACGACACGAGCGCCGACGACGTGATGGCGCAGCTCCTGGTCCTCGAATCACAGGACCCCGATCGTGACATCACGCTCTACATCAACTCGCCGGGTGGCTCGTTCACTGCGATGACTGCCATCTACGACACGATGCAGTACATCAAGCCGGAGATCCAGACTGTCTGCCTCGGTCAGGCCGCCTCGGCTGCTGCCGTACTCCTTGCAGCCGGCACTCCGGGCAAGCGTCTGGCTCTGCCCAACGCTCGAGTCCTCATCCACCAGCCTGCGATGGAGGGCCAGGGACAGGGACAGGCTTCGGACATCGAGATCCAGGCCGCAGAGGTCTTCCGGATGCGCCAGTGGCTGGAGACGACTCTGTCGGACCACTCCAACAAGTCACCGGAGCAGGTCTCCAACGACATCGAACGTGACCTCTTCCTCACCGCCGAACAGGCGAAGGACTACGGTCTCGTCGATCAGGTTCTGACCTCTCGCAAGGCGGTCTGAGACACACGAATATCTTCGGGCCCGGACAGTCATCGGCTGTCCGGGCCCGAACCGGTCTGTGCTGCGAAGTTGCCACCTGGTGGGGCGCCGAGTAGTTTGGGCCTTCTCAACAGCATGGGTGCGTCCATCTTCTCCGACACACCGAATGACGGTTCTGGCCGCTCATGTCAGTCCCGTATGGGAAGCTATTGAGGTACAGGAAACACGAGCGGTAGAGTTGGGGCCAGGTGCCCCGGCGGAAGGTTGTGACAGTGGCTCGCAGTGCGGACGGAGCAGACCTGCTCAAATGTAACTTCTGTGGGAAATCCCAGAAGCAGGTTCGGAAACTCATCGCCGGACCTGGCGTCTACATCTGCGATGAATGCATCGGGCTGTGCAACGAGATCATCGAAGAGGAGCTCAGCGAAGGCACCTCCGAACACACCGATATCGAACTGCCCAAGCCGCGCGAGATCTTCGACTTCCTCCAGGAATACGTCGTCGGTCAGGAACCGGCGAAGAAGGCCCTGTCCGTGGCCGTGTACAACCATTACAAGCGCATCCGCTCCCTGCAGAGTGACGAAGACACGAAGACCCTGGGCTCCGACGACACCGAGGTTGAGATCGCGAAGTCCAACATCCTCCTCGTGGGCCCCACCGGATCGGGCAAAACCTATCTGGCGCAGTCGCTGGCGAAGAGACTGGATGTTCCCTTCGCCGTTGCAGACGCGACAGCACTGACGGAGGCCGGCTACGTCGGCGAAGACGTCGAGAATATTCTGCTCAAACTCATCCAAGCCGCGGACTTCGACATTCAGAAGGCCGAACACGGCATCATCTACATCGACGAGATCGATAAGATTGCACGCAAGTCGGAGAACCCGTCGATCACTCGAGACGTCTCCGGCGAAGGTGTTCAGCAGGCGCTGCTGAAGATACTCGAAGGCACTCAGGCCTCCGTGCCGCCGCAGGGCGGACGCAAGCATCCCCACCAGGACTTCCTCCAGATCGACACCACGAATGTGCTCTTCATCGTCGCGGGAGCCTTCGCAGGCATGGAGGAGATCGTTGCCGGCCGTAAGGGCAAGCACGGCATCGGGTTCGGCGCGCTCCTGCAGTCGAAGAACGACGAAGAAGACCTCTACGCCGACATCCTGCCCGAAGATCTGCTGAAGTTCGGACTCATTCCCGAGTTCATCGGACGCCTGCCCGTACTGGCCACGGTCTCCACGCTGGATCGTGCGGCCCTGATATCGATCCTCACAGAGCCGAAGAATGCCCTGGTCAAGCAGTACCAGCGCATGTTCGAGTTCGACAATGTAGAGCTTCGTTTCGAGACCGACGCACTCGAAGCCATCTCCGACCTCGCACTCCTGCGCGGCACCGGGGCACGTGGACTGCGGTCCATCCTCGAAGAGGTCCTGCAGCCGGTCATGTTCGACGTTCCCTCCCGGGAGGACATCGCCGAGGTGGTCGTGACCAGGGACGTCGTGGACAAGAACGTCGCCCCCACGCTGGTACCTCGCGAGCAGCCTCGTGCATCCAAAAAGTCAGCCTGACTCATCTCGTTAGATGAGGCTGTTCGCTGATACCAGGCCTCTGAAGTACGACAACTACCGCCGCCTCTGGGTGGCCAACATCGTCACCGTCATCGGTGCTCAGATGACTGTAGTGGCCATTCCCGCACAGATCTTTCACATCACCGGATCCTCCGGCTACGTAGGTCTCAGCGGTGTCTTCGGGCTGGTTCCGCTCATCGTGTTCGGACTGTGGGGCGGTTCACTGGCCGATGTCATCGACCGTCGCAGACTGCTCATCATCTCCACAGTCGGCCTGATCATCGCGAGCTCGCTGTTGGCTCTCATCGCAGTCATGCAGCTTGGAAACGTGTGGCTGCTGCTGTCCGTATTCTCCTTGCAACAGGCCTTCTTCGGCCTGAACCAGCCGGCCAAGGGCGCACTCCTGCCGACCATCGTTCCGCTTGAACTTCTCCCGTCTGCCAACTCGCTCAATATGACGGTCATGACATTGGGCGCTGTCGCAGGACCGATCATCGGCGGTGCTCTGATACCGGTCGTCGGCTATCAGACGCTCTACATCCTGGATGCGCTGTTCCTGGCCACAACGCTCTACGCGGTGCTGCGTCTGCCCCCATTGGTACCTCAGAAACAGCCCGACACGCGTTCGGGCGTCAAAGGGGTCATCGACGGCTTCCGCTATCTGGGAACGAACACCGTTGTCATGGTGTCGCTGCTGGTCGACGTCATCGCCATGGTCTTCGGAATGCCCAGAGCACTGTTCCCGCAGATTGCGACCGAGTCCTTCGGCGGTCCTCCTGCCGGAGGCATCGTCTTCTCGCTGCTGTTCGCATCTTTGGCAGCAGGCAGCGCCTTGGCAGGGATCTTCTCCGGCTGGGTCTCTCGCGTCGAACGTCAGGGCCTGGCGGTGATCACAGCGATTCTTGTCTGGGGCACCGCCATGTCTGTGTTCGGCCTGTCCCTGGAATTTGCCTCAGGGTTCTGGGCGGCGGCTCTTATCGTCGCGCTTCTCGGCCTGGCCATCGGCGGCGGCGCCGACATCATCTCCTCTGCCTTCCGGTCTACGATGCTGCAGGAGGCTGCCAGCGATGATATGCGAGGTCGCATGCAGGGTGTGTTCATCGTGGTTGTCGCAGGCGGTCCACGCATTGCCGATGTTCTGCACGGCACTGTCGCGGAGTTCACGAATCCGACCATCGCCTCCGCCGGAGGGGGCCTTATCGTCATTGTGCTCGTCATCGCCTGTGCATTGATCTTCCCGAAGTTCCGTCACTATCGCGTGGAGCGCGGGGGAGCGGGGGAGCCACGGACGTCGGTGGCATGAAGTGCTCGTCCAATGCAGCGAGCCCGAGGCAACCCGGTGTTGATTCGGGCGGCCTCGGGCTCGCATGCCGCTGCAGCTGGAACGCTTCTGAGGGAGAGCGCTTCAGCCCTGATCTGGCTAGGCTTGGGCGGTGTACACGGCGTTCTCAGCAGGCTGGACGACGACGAAGCCGGGGCCGTGGAAGGCAAGCTGAACCGATTCGCCCGAACCGCGACCGAAGAAGGTTCCCACGCTGACGTCGGTCTTGATCTGCGGTGCCAGAGACGAGGACCAGCACACCGCGGCCTGCGGGTCGACGAACGTCGGCTGCTGTGAGCAGTCGAGGACCATGGGCTCGCCCTTGCAGCAGATGGCAGCAGTGCCTTGCCCGTTGAGTTCGAGGTTGAATAGCCCCGAGCCGCTGGCCATGGCACCGATTCCGCCCTTGATCCGCTTGATCTCCCAGTTGAGAGCATCGTCGAAGGCCAAGAGGTTCGCGGTGTTGACCGTCAGGGCATCCTGCTGACCTTCCATGGCCATCATGAAGATGTTCGAGGCTTCTCGAGCGAAGAACACCTCGCCGTGGCCCTCAACCTTCATCACATTGCCGCCTTCACCGGTGGCGGCCTTCTTCATGAACTGTCCCACCGACTTCGATCCCTGGTGAGCGAAGCGGACGTCGCCTTGGTAGGCGACCATGGCACCCTTTGTGGCGATCATGGGCGCATTGGGCGTAATCACTGTGCGCAGCATCTTATTCGATTGCAGAGTCCAGCGTTCCTGGTTCTGGATCTCTGCGTTTCGCTTCGAAAAGAGTTCACTTCTCATCGTTCAAGAGCCTTTCGTCCATGAAGAAGCTTCGTACTCCTTCAGTTGTCGAGTTCAATCGTAAGCATCCAGGCTCTCCACGTGCCGGAGAATCCTGTTCTGATCTTGGAACAGGCGCGGACGGTTTGATCTTGGAACAGGCGCGGACGGTCAGTCCTGTTCGATGAAGTCGATCTCGGCAACCGTGATCTCTTCACCCTTGACCGCGGTGACGAGATTCTGGATGCGTCCAGCGGCGCTCAGATCGCCCTGGGCGCTATCAATCGCGGCGACGACAGCTGCAGGCGCATGGATGGTGAGGCTGCGCACCTGGGTCTTCTGGGAGACCTTCGCCTCGGTCTTCGCTCTGCGGATCTCGGTGAGCACCAATGCGACAGAGACCAGCAGGTCCGGATCCACAGACGAGTCAGGATGTGTCAGCTGCTCGTCTCCTGGCCACGGTGACCTGTGCACAGATCCCGTTCTCCACCATGACCACACCTCTTCGGTCACGAAGGGCATGATCGGGGCGAACAGACGCAGGAGCACGTCGAGAGCAGTTGCCAAAGTGACGTGAGCCGACAGCTGATCGTCTTCGCCCTTGGCGCCGTATGACCGGTCCTTGACGAGCTCGACATAGTCATCGGTGAACTCCCAGAAGAAGCTCTCCGCGGTACGCAGAGCGTGTGCGTAATCGTAGGCCGCCATATGCGTTGAAGCGGTCTCGATGACCTCGGCGAGTTTCTTGAGCAGAGCACGATCGAGATCGTGCGTCACGGAACCGAGCTGGCCGACAAGGCCGGAGTGAACCCCCTGGGCAAGCGCGAACTTCGAAGCGTTGAGCAGCTTCATGGCCAATCGGCGCCCGATCTGCATCTGCGTCACGTCATAAGCTGTATCGGCACCGAGCTTGGCACTGGCCGCCCAGTAGCGCACCGCGTCGGGCCCGAAGCCCGGTTTCGTCTCGCCGAGGATGTCCGAGGGGACAACGACATTGCCCTTCGACTTCGACATCTTCTTGCGATCCGGATCGAGGATCCAACCGGAGAGGCCGGCATGCTTCCATGGTGCTGCATCATTGAGCGAGTTCGCCCTGACGACAGTCGAGAACAGCCAAGTGCGGATGATGTCGTGTCCCTGAGGGCGCAGATCGAAGGGGAAGACCTTGGAGAAGAAGTCTTCGTCGCGACTCCAACCACCCAGCAGCTGCGGGGTCAGCGATGAGGTCGCCCACGTGTCGAGGACGTCCGGATCGGCAGTGAAGCCACCGGGCACGTCACGTTGGTCAGCGGTGAAGCCGGCCGGCACCTCGGCGACGGGGTCGGCGGGCAGGGACTCAGGGACGATCGGATCCGAGTAGTCAGGTTCTCCGGCCGAGTCCAAGCGATACCACAGTGGGATCGGCACGCCGAAGTAACGTTGGCGGGAGACCAGCCAGTCACCGTTGAGATTTTCCACCCAGTTCTCGTAGCGCGAGCGCATGAATGCCGGATGCCACTCGATCTCACGACCGCGGGCGATGAGTGCGTCGCGGAGTTCGGCCGAGCGTCCGCCGTTGCGGATGTACCACTGGCGGGACGTGACGACTTCGAGGGGCTTGTCGCCCTTCTCGTAGAACGGCACAGGATGTGTGATCGCTTCGATCTCGCCGATCAGGTCACCGGATTCGGCGAGCATATCCGCGATCTCCTTGCGGGCGGTGAAGGTCGTCTTTCCCGCAAGCTTCTCGTAGTTGGCCACAGCATCGGGCTTCGGCGACGACGCGATCCAATCGGGGACTTCGAGGTTGAGTCGTCCACCCCGGTTGATGACCGCGCGTGTGGGCAGGTTGAGTTCACGCCACCAGGTGACGTCAGTGAGGTCGCCGAAGGTGCAGACCATGGCAATGCCGGTGCCCTTGTCCGACTTCGCGAGTTCGTGGGCGCGAACTTCGACGCTGACGCCGAAGAGAGGTGAGACGTACCTAGATCCGAACGAAGAGGTGTAACGCTCGTCCTCGGGATGAGCCACGAGTGCCACTGCTGCGGGGATGAGCTCCGGACGGGAGGTGAGGATGACGATCGCCTCCGCCGAGGTGTCGGCGAGGCCGTCGGTGCCCTCGGGGTAGAAATTCACCTTGTGGTAGGCGCCGTCCTTCTCCCGGTCCTCGAGTTCAGCCTGCGCAACGGCAGTGCCGAAGGTGACGTCCCACATGGTGGGGGCGTCCTGGGAGTAGGCGTGACCGTGTGCGAGGTCGGCGAGGAAGGCCTTCTGGCTGACCGAGCGTGACGTGTCATCGATGGTGCGGTAGGTGTACTTCCAATCCACGGACAGGCCGGTGGAGCGGAAGAGGTGTTCGAAGATCTGCTCGTCTTCGGCGGACAGGGTCTCGCAGAGTTCGATGAAGTTCTGACGCGAGATCTTGACGAAGTCACGAGAATTCTTCGCAGGCTTTGCCGGCGGCTCGAAGTTCGGGTCGTAGCTCTGAGTGGGATCGCAGGTGACCCCGTAGTAGTTCTGGACGCGTCGTTCCGTCGGCAGACCATTGTCATCCCAGCCCAGGGGGTAGAACACGTTCTTGCCCTGCATGCGCTGATATCTGGCGATGATGTCGGTCTGAGTGTAGGAGAAGACGTGCCCGACGTGCAGCGACCCCGAGGCGGTGGGCGGGGGAGTGTCGATCGAATAGACCTGCTCACGATCCGTATCGACGTCGAAGGCATAGACTCCGCTGTCGCTCCAAGCGGCGTCCCATTTGTCCCGAAGTCCTTCAAGAGCCGGCTTATCCGGCAGGTTCACTGACTCGTGCGTCGAGTCCGAAAAGGCAGGTGTGTTCATAATTGTTGATTTTCTCACCCGGGCGGCCTGGGGCCAAACCGATGATCGGGCGTGAGCGGACTTCAGCGGTTTGAGCCAGTGACACACCCTGCCAGAGACACACCTTGCCAGAGACACACGCTGAGTGGAGCGTGAGATGCGTTTGCGAACGAAAATGAGAATATTGGACCATGGCGCCCTTGGACAGAATCGGATCAGAGAACCTGCCGCCTACGTCGACCGCGTGGATGAACCCAGCCCGTGCGATCGCGATCGTGGCAGTCGTCGCCATCCATTCGCTGGGAACTGTCGTCGAAGAGAACTACGCGACCATGGGCCCCGACTGGTGGGTCGCCAACGGCTTCGACTCCGCAGCTCGGTGGTCGGTTCCTGTGTTCATCATGATCTCTGGGGCGTTGGCACTGGACCCGGCCCGCGGGAACAAACCGCGTAGATTCCTCAGCAAGCGCGTCTGGAGAATCGGAATCCCCCTCGTCTTCTGGACGGCCGTATACGTTGTCTTCCGGCGCTTCTATCTGCTCCCGACAGACGACGGATGGAACCCGGGAATCGCGATCCTGACCGGTTCTCCGTTCGTGCAGCTCTACTTCCTCTACGTGCTCGCCGGACTGACGCTTCTGACCCCGTTCTTCCGGCTGCTCAGCGTTCACGGTTCGCGGCGCCTGCAATGGGGGACGGGTCTGATCTTTCTGGGCATCGGCATGCTCGACCAATGGGCGAGCATCGTCTTCGACGTGGGTGAGGCCAATATCGCCACACGTTTCCTGCCGATGGCCGGCTTCTACATCCTCGGGTGGGTGCTGCGGGACGTGGTGCTCTCCTCCCGCGGTGTGGTGCTGGCATGGCTGGCACTTGCCGGTGCAATCGCGATGACCATTGTGTGGGCGGGACTCGGCCCGGGCGAGAAGCCGTGGGTCTTCCCCTACGAGTACCTCTCACCGGGGGTCGTCATCGCCTCTGTGGCCGCCTACCTCCTGCTGCATCATCACTTGGATAGCGGTTTCCGGCTCCTGCACTGGTTCTACCCGTACTCCTTCGGGGTGTTCCTGCTCCACCCCCTCGTGCTCTACCCCTTGCGCAATGAGATGGGCCTGCCGACGACGGTTCCCGGTGTTCTCCTCCATGCCATCGCGATGCCGATCGTCTACACGATCATCTGCGCTGTCATCACCTGGCTGGCGGTCAAGATTCCCGGCGTGCGAGCCGCCTTCGGCGAAGGCGGTCCCCGCAACCCGCATTCGAAGCCGAACCCACGGGCGCGCCGAACGAAGAAGGCCGACCCGGACACCGCGAGCGCTTAGCTGCCACGGAATCTGCCGGACTGGGATGAAACTCCGTAGACTGATCGGTGCCCCCGATGATCGTGTCCTCGACCAGACGCGACACATCCGGTTACAGACGCGACATGCCCAGATCCAGATGCGGGTACGTCAAGGTACAGATCCAGGCCTGCAGCCACGAACAACGACGGCACGAACAACGACGAAGAAGTACGGAGAGGTACAGCGATGGAAACACTCAGAGCAGTGGTGACAGGTGCGAGTTCGGGAATCGGCGCTGCTACGGTGCGCCGGCTGCGCGAGCAGGGCTGGGACGTCGTTGCCGTGGCACGGCGAGAGGAGAAGCTGCGGGCACTGTCCGAGGAGACCGGCGCCAGCTATGTTGTAGCCGACCTCACCGATGATGCCGCGGTCGCAGCGCTCAGCGCCGAGGTGCTGGCTGGAGGGCCGGTGCACTCCCTGGTCGCCAACGCGGGTGCCGCGTTCGGCACCGACACAGTCGCCGAGGCCTCGGTCGACGGCTGGCGTGACATGTTCGATGTCAATGTCCTCGGAGTCCTCCGAGTCGTCAAGGCATTCCTTCCCGCTCTGATCGAATCCGGGCGTGGAGACATCGTCGTCATGTCCTCGACCGCCGGTCACCAGGCCTATGAAGGCGGTGGCGGTTACGTCGCGGCCAAGCACGGCACACATTCGATCGCCGCGACGCTGCGGCTCGAACTCGCTGGTGAACCCGTCCGTGTGATCGAAATCGCCCCCGGGATGGTCGCAACCGATGAATTCACGCTGAAACGAGTCGGCGGCAGTCAGGACAAAGCCGACAAAGTCTACGAAGGGGTGGAGAACCCCCTTACTGCAGAAGACGTCGCCGATGCCGTGGTCTACTCGCTGACCCGACCGCACCATTTCAATGTCGACCTGATGGTGATCAGACCGATTGCACAGGCCGCACAGCACAAAGTGGCACGCCACCAGGGTCTCTGAGTTCGGAAGCCGGGCGGCTGCACCCAGCCAGATGGCCGACACCCTGGGCTAAATGGTCGACACACCGGGTCAGGTGGTCGACACACCGGGCCAAGGTATACGATTGAGGGTGCAGCGATCCGGCCATCACCGGGGAGCATCCGGAAGAACAGTGCGTTCGTCCCCTGCCGAAGGCTTCGGCACGGCAGAAGGCATCCAGTAGAACCGGACGGTTGGACCCGTCATCACTCCGGCTATGAGCGATCCGCTGATCGTCTGTCTCACCCGACAGTCGTTGAGGACGGATAAGCGAGGTGGTACCGCGGCAGACATGTCGTCCTCGTGACAGTGACCGCAGTGACTCAAAAGGACGCTCATGACGCAACCGTTGTATCCCAAGGTATCGACCTCGGCCTTCGGCCTCAGTGCCTCGCCGGATTTCCCCGCCATCGAAGACGCAGTGCTCGACTACTGGAAACAGGACGATACGTTCCAGGCCTCCATCGACCAGCGCGACACCGGCGAGAACGGTGAGAACGAGTTCGTCTTCTACGACGGACCGCCCTTCGCCAACGGACTGCCCCACTACGGTCACCTCCTGACCGGGTACGTCAAGGACGTCGTCCCACGCTTCCAGACGATGCGCGGCAAGAAGGTGGATCGCCGCTTCGGCTGGGATACCCACGGTCTGCCCGCGGAGCTTGAGGCCGAACGTCAGCTGGGTATCACCGACAAATCGGAGATCAGCGGTATGGGCTTGGCCGCCTTCAACGACGCCTGCCGTTCCTCGGTCCTGAAGTACACGAAGGAATGGGAAGAGTACGTCACCCGCCAGGGCCGGTGGGTCGATTTCGACAACGACTACAAGACGCTCAACGTCGAATACATGGAAAGCGTGATCTGGGCGTTCAAACAGCTCTGGGACAAGGGGCTCGTCTACGAGGGCTACCGCGTTCTGCCCTACTGCTGGAAAGACCAGACTCCGCTGTCCAACCACGAACTGCGGATGGACGACGATGTCTACAAGTCGCGCCAGGACCCGGCCGTAACCATCGGATACAAGCTCAAAGACTCCGACGAATGGGTCCTGATCTGGACGACGACGCCGTGGACTGTTCCGTCCAACCAGGCTGTCGCGGTCAATCCCGAGATCCCGCTGGCAGCCGTCGTCGCCGGTGAAGACGGTGCACAAGAGCTGCAGGGGAAGACACTGATCCTCGCCGAGGCGCGCCTCGGCTCATACTCCCGTGAGCTCGGGGAGAACCCCGAGGTGCTGCGCACATTCTCCGGCAGTGAGCTTCTCGGCCGTGAGTACGAGCCTCCTTTCCCGTACTTCGAAGGCCGCCAAGAGGAGTTCGGTGAACGGATGCACACCATCCTCGAAGCCGAGTTCGTCACCACGGACGAAGGCACCGGAATCGTCCACCAGTCTCCGGCTTTCGGTGAAGAGGACAAAGACCTCACCGATTCCTATGGCATCACCGCTGTGCGTCCCGTCGACGATGCAGGCTGCTTCGACTCCACGGTCGCCGACTACGCGGGACAGCAGGTCTTCGACGCCAACAAGGTCATCATCAAGGATCTGCGCAACGGCACCGGGCCGATGGCTGGTCGTTCGGCACTGCTGATCCGGCACGAATCCTACGAGCACTCCTACCCGCACTGCTGGCGCTGCCGCAATCCGCTGATCTACCGCGCTGTGTCCTCCTGGTTCGTCCGGGTGACCGAGTTCAAGGACCGCATGGTCGAACTCAACGAGCAGATCAACTGGGTGCCCGACAACGTCAAGCACGGACAGTTCGGCAAATGGCTGGAGAACGCACGCGACTGGTCGATTTCGCGCAACCGCTTCTGGGGTTCGCCGATCCCGGTGTGGACCTCAGACGACCCCTCGTATCCGCGCACCGATGTGTACGGATCCCTGGCCGACATCGAGGCCGACTTCGGTCGCCTACCGGTCAACGACCAAGGTGAAGTCGACCTCCACCGCCCCTGGGTCGACGACCTGGTACGACCCAACCCTGACGATCCGACCGGTCAGTCGATGATGCGCCGCATCCCTGAGATCTTCGACGTCTGGTTCGACTCGGGCTCCATGAGCTACGCACAGGTCCACTACCCGTTCGACAACTCCGAGTGGTTCGACAATCATTTCCCCGCCGACTTCATCGTGGAGTATGTCGGACAGACTCGCGGCTGGTTCTATCTCCTGCACGTGCTCTCGACAGCGATCTTCGATCGTCCTGCCTTCACCAACTGCATCTCCCACGGCATCGTCTTGGGCTCCGACGGAGCGAAGATGTCGAAATCGCTGCGCAACTATCCCGACGTCAACGAGGTCTTCGATCGCGACGGCTCCGATGCGATGCGCTGGTTCCTCATGGCCTCGTCCATCCTGCGAGGCGGCAACCTTGTCGTGACCGAGCAGGGTATCCGCGATGGAGTACGACAGGTCGTTCTTCCGCTCTGGAACACCTGGCAGTTCTTCGCCACGTACTCCAACACTGCAGACGGGGCAGACGGAGAGAAGGCCGGCTACCGGGCCGAATCCCGCTATGATTCGAGCCAGGTCCTTGACCGGTATCTGCTGGCGAAGACTCACGACCTGATCGCAGAGTTCGCGGACGCCATGGAAGGCCTCGACATCTGGGCGGCCTGCGAACTCGTGCGCAGCTACCTCGACATGCTCACCAACTGGTACGTGCGTCGTTCCCGTCGCCGTTTCTGGGACGGCACCGAGGCGACCCACGAATCATTCGACGTGTTCTACACCTGCCTCGAAGCCTTCTGCCGAGTCGCAGCCCCGCTGCTGCCATTCACCGTCGAAGAGATCTACCGTGGACTCACCGGTGAACGGTCGGTCCACCTGGCCGACTACCCAGACGCGAGTCTGTTCCCCGCCGACGATCAGCTCGTGTCCGCGATGGATCTGACCCGCGACATCTGCTCAACGGCCTCGTCTGTACGCAAGGCCAACAAGCTGCGGGTGCGGCTGCCTCTGGCAAAGCTCACCGTTGCTGATGACACCGACCTTGGCAGCGAATTCACCGACATCATCTCCGATGAGCTCAACGTCCGCGAGGTCGAGGTGCTCGACGTCGCCGAGGCGGAAGCTGCAGGATTCTCCCTGTCGCAGAGTCTTGTGATCAACGCACGCGCCGCGGGCCCCAGGCTGGGCAAGCAGGTTCAGCAGGTGATCAAGGCATCGAAGACCGGCGATTGGTCGGTCGCCGACGACGGCACCGTCACCAGCGGTGGAATCGACCTGGTCGATGGCGAATACACCGTGGAATCGGTGGCCGAATCCGGCACGGAGGGGATGGAGCTGGCCGCGCTCGACTCCGGCTTCCTGGCACTCGACACACGTGTCACCCCTGAGCTCGAGGCCGAAGGCGTCGCTCGTGACGCGGTCCGCGCCATCCAGGGAATCCGCAAACAGCTGGACCTGCACATCTCCGATCGGATCACTGTCGTCATCGAGGCGGAGACGGATCTGGTGGCCGCGCTGAGCGCCCATCAGAACCTCATCGCCGGTGAGACCCTGGCCACCTCACTCGACTTCGCAGACGTCGATGGTGCCGAACAGGTATTCACCCCTGAAGAGCTGCCTGCGGGAACTCGACTCGCTGTGAGCCGAGCATGAGCACACACGAGCGCGACGAGAAGTCGCAGTCCCAGCTCGTCCGCGTGTATGCGGCACTGCTGGCACGAGCGGGGGAGACCCAGATCGAGGTCCGACTCGACGCGACCCGTCGCGCCTGCGAGCTCCTCGGCGACATTCATCAGGCAGCACCGGTCATCACTGTCACCGGAACGAACGGCAAGACCTCGACCGCTCGCATGATCGACTCGATCGTGTCCGCTCACGACTTGAGAGTGGGCCGCTTCACGAGTCCGCATCTGCATTCGGTGACCGAGCGGATCTCTGTCGACGGCGGTCCTGTCGAGGCTGAGACCTTCGTCCGCATCCACGACGAGATCTCACCGGTGCTCGACCTCGTCGACGCGGAGCTCGTCGCCGAGGGGCGTGGAAAGCTGACGTTCTTCGAGGCGCTGACGATCCTGGCCTTCGCCGTGTTCGCAGACGCCCCCGTCGACGTGGTGGTCACCGAAGTGGGAATGGGCGGCGAATGGGATTCGACGAACGTTGCCGATGCGCAGGTCTGTGTCTTCACGAAGATCGGCCTCGACCATCAGCAGTTCCTCGGTGACACGCTCACCGAGATCGCCACCACCAAAGCGGGAATCCTCAATCGCAGTCTCGATCCTTCTCCAGCACCGAATCCGATCGCTGTCATCACTGCACAGACCGAAGAGGCGCAGAATGCTCTGGACGCCGAGGTGGAACGTCGGCAGACTCTCGCTCTGACCGAGGACCGCAGCTTCCGGCTTCTCGACCGCACAAGAGCGGTCGATGGACAGCTCATCACCGTGCAGGGAGTTCGGGATGTCTACACCGACATCTTCCTGCCGCTGCATGGCATCCATCAGGCACACAATGCCGCCGTTGCGCTGGTCGCGGCGGAGGCGTTTCTGAGTGATGAGGACAAGCCGCTGGTCCTCGACACCGTGGCCGAAGGCCTGTCCCGTGTGACATCACCCGGCCGGGCCGAGCTTGTCCGGACTGGGCCGGCGGTGGTCGTCGACGGCGCGCACAATCCCGACGCTGCCCATGTGCTGGCCGAGACCATCACCGAGGCATTCGACTTCGACTACACGGTGATGGTTCTGGCGATGTTCGCCGACAAGGACATCCTCGGCGTGCTCGAGGAACTTCACCGCAGCGCCGATGTGTTCGTCATCAGCCAGGCACTGAATTCTCGTGCACTCGATGCCCCCGAACTCGCCGAGGCTGTCCGCGAATGGGTGGATGAGGACTCCGTGATCGAGACACCGGATCTCAACGCCGCCCTGATGAAGGCCATCGACCTGGCCAACAACTCCGGGGCGACGAGCCCGGGGATCGTGGTCACCGGCTCTCTGCACACCGTGGCAGAGGTCCGTCTGCTGCTCGGCAAGGAGGAATGAGCCGATGAAATCGAAGTTTCCCGTCCTGTGCGGCTCGATCCTCATCTGTGAGCTCTTCGTCGTCTACTTCGCAGTGCTCACTGCCTTCGGCCTGGCGGTGAAGGCAGCAGGATCCCTGACCTTGGGACAGCTGCTCCTCGGCGCGTCCGTGATTGCCGCTCTGGCCATCGTCTCGGTCCTGCTGCTGCCACGACGGATCGGCCAGAAGCGACCGGGTGTGGCACTGGGCTGGGTCGTGCAGATCCTCCTGCTGGCTTCGGGATTCCTCGTCACCTCTATGTTCTTCGTCGCAGCGATCTTCATCGCCCTCTGGGCGGTGTCGGTGTACTGGTCGGCGAGGATCGACAGGGAAGTGGCGGAACGAGCCTGAACCGCCTCGGCGGTCAATGAACTCAACGGCGGTTAAACTGTGACCGCCGATCATCGCACAAACGAAAAGGACCGGAATGGAACGCACTCTCATCCTCATCAAACCCGATGGTGTCGCACGAGGACTCGTGGGACAGATCCTCGCTCGGATCGAATCCAAGGGATATGCCATCGATGCTCTGTCGCTGCGCACCGCGACCGCGGAAGAACTCTCCGCCCACTACGCGGAGCACGAAGGCAAACCCTTCTACCAGCCCCTCGTCGACTTCATGTCCGAAGGACCGATCGTGTCGATCATCGCCTCCGGCCAGGGAGTGATCCCAGGATTCCGTTCGCTGGCGGGTGCAACCGACCCGACAGCGGCGGCACCGGGCACCATTCGCGGCGATCTTGGCCGCGACTGGGGCGAGAAGGTCCAGAAGAACCTCGTGCACGGATCCGATTCCGTCGAATCGGCCGAACGCGAGATCGGCATCTGGTTCCCCGCCGAATAGATCTCAGCGCACAGACGCGGGTGCCCTGCAGCAGTCCTTCCTCCGAGGGATCGTCCGCAGGGCACCCGCGTCATTTCATGGCAGTGGTGAGTCAGCTATTCAGGTCCTGCTCAGAACAGGGTCGAGAAGAAGTTCCAGAACTGAACGACGATGCAGGCTGCGATGACGAGCAGCCACAGAACGAAGATCGCCACGTTCTCCTTAGCGAGGACTCTGGCCATCGGATTCCGCGCGATCCGGGCGCCGAAATTGCCGGCCAGAACATTGTGGGCTGTGACAGCGACGAACATCGGGATCGTCATCGTCCACACCACCATGCACCAGGGGCAGCCGACGCCGATCTTGTAGATCGAGACGTAGAACAGGAACATGACGAGAACGGTGCCGAGGGCGAGGCCGATGTTGAGTCCCGCCATGATCCACCTCGGGATCCTCGTCCCGGCGAGGAGCAACACGCCGAGGAGCAGCGGGAATATGAAAGCGCCGATTCCCAGGAGCTGATTGGGAAAGCCGAAGAGCTGGCTCTCGGGAGACTCCATCACCGATCCGCAGGAGAAGAACGGGTTGAGGTCGCAGGAGAGCACAGCGTTCGGGTCCTCCAACTTCTCGTACTTCTCGACGGCAAGAGCGAAAGACGCCAAGTAGCCGACGACGGATGCAACGATGAGGAAGACGCCGAGGCTGGTCGGCCGCAGGACCCAGGATCGGGTCTGCGGCACCACGTCGATATCGTCGTCAGGGAGAGTATCTGCGGTATTCACACTCCAAGAATGCCTCCCCGGACACTGCGCGGCAAACGGGGGCGGCTGTGAATAGTCACATACGGGAAGTGACGGAGACCATAGACGGCGGAGATCGACCGAAGCACTTCGGTTGATCTGTGACATAATGGCCAGACGGATACTTGCTCTCACACCGAGCAGGAGAAGTGCCTCCACCGAGTCGAGGGTACGACCTCGCAGGTCGACACCAAGAAGAGGCAGCACGGAAAGCCTACGCGCTGAGCGCGAGCTGGAAGTGCCATCCACAAGTTTCGGTCCGACTTGGACCATGCAAGGATCCGAAGATCCGTGAGGTGTGGACGGAGTCTTCGGACTGGGAGAAATCATGAATGACGCGTCGAATGACGGCAACGAAGCAACAGAGGGCATCCTCGCCGATCTCGCCAATCTGCAGCAGTCGGTGAATTCCGCAGACTCCTCTCATGGGGATGTCGACGAGAGCATCAGAGCGAAGCTCGACAACATCGCCGAGGCTGCGCAGTCTCTGCGCGTTCCTGAGCCGAGCGATGGTGACTCGGACGAGGACGTCGAAGACGTTCCGGAGCAGAGGCCGGGCACACCGAAGGAGGCACGGGACTCCGCAGCCAACGGGGGACTGGTATTCGAACAGTTCGTCCGCGATCCTGCCGGGGATCCGCAGAACGCCGCGAACAACGGCCGGGGGAGCGAGGCGAACGATTCTGCGGATGCCGATGACGACGATTCTGCAGGCACTGCCGCGGATGACGCCTCGCCGGCACCGGCCCCCACATTCGATCCCCGCAACCCCTTCGCAGCGCCCACCGTGGCCCCCGCTCCTGCCCCGACCCCGCGCAGCGCGCCAGCCGTGCCACACGACGGTGGACTGATCTTCCAGGTGCCCAAGGCCGAACTGGCTCAGCCCGTCCAGGTTGAGAACGACACCGACGATTCCGACGACGACGACGAGTACGACAGCGACTCGGACTACGCGGAGGCATCGGACGCGGATACCAACAGCGCGAAGAGCGATGACTCCGAGGACAATGACTCCAACGATTCCGGCGGCCGTCGGCGTCGCCGTGGAGGACGCGGCCGCCGCTCCCGCGGACGCGATGACAACGGCAGTGAATCGAACTATGAAGATTCGCCATCGTCAGCCGAAGAATCTGCTGACGAGGATTCCGACTCCCACTCGAACAGACGCGAGTCACGTTCCGGCAACCGGTCGGAGAAGAAGGCTCAGCAGTCAGATTCGAACAAGACCGCCGGCGCCAAATCCTCTGATGACAAGAACTCCGGCCAGCAGTCTGAGAAGGTCACTGACTCCGGTGATGATGATAATGATGACGATGACGACAACGGTTCGCGTCGCCGTCGTCGCCGTCGCTCACGGACTCGCAGCACGGACAACGATGAGGTGACCTCGCTGAAGGGCTCGACTCGCCTCGAAGCCAAGAGGCAGCGCCGTAAGGAAGGTCGTGAGGCAGGGCGCCGCCGCCCCGTCATCACCGAGGCTGAATTCCTGGCCCGTCGTGAATCCGTGGACCGGACGATGCTGGTGCGTGAAAGCGGCGAGCAGACACAGCTGGTCGTCGTCGAAGACGGGATCACAGTCGAGCACTACCTGAAGGAGAACCGCCAGCAGTCGTCCCTCATCGGCAACGTCTACCTGGGCAAAGTGCAGAACGTGCTGCCGAGCATGGAAGCCGCCTTCATCGACATCGGCAAGGGCCGCAATGCTGTGCTCTACGCCGGTGAAGTCAACTGGGACGCCCTCGGCATGGATGGCAAGGCTCGCCGCATCGAGGTGGCGCTCAGCCCCGGCGACGCCGTCCTCGTCCAGGTCACCAAGGACCCGATCGGTCACAAGGGCGCCCGTCTGACGAGTCAGATCTCTCTGCCCGGACGTTTCCTCGTCTACGTTCCCGGCAACTCCATGACCGGAATCTCACGCAAGCTGCCCGACGTCGAGCGCAATCGACTGAAGAAGCTGCTCAAGGAACTCGTCGGTGACTCGAATGGAGTCATCGTGCGCACCGCAGCCGAAGGAGCAACGGACAAGGAACTCGGCAGGGACGTCGAACGACTGGCGAAACGGTGGGAGACCATCGAGAAGAAGTCGAAGTCGACGAAGGTGCTCGCGCCCCAGCTCCTGTACAGCGAGCCGGACATGATCGTGCGGATCATCCGCGACGTCTTCAACGAGGACTTCTCGTCTCTCGTCATCGACGGCGACGGTGCGTGGAACACGATTCACGAATACGTCGAGGCAGTGGCACCGGATCTGCTCGAGCGCGTCCACCGCTACAGCGAGGACGAAGACATCTTCGACCACTACCGGGTCGAGGAACAGGTGCAGAAGGCGCTGCAGCGCACCGTCAACCTGCCATCTGGTGGTTCGCTGGTCATCGACCGGACCGAGGCCATGACGGTCATCGACGTCAACACCGGCAAGTTCACCGGTTCAGGTGGAAACCTGGAAGAGACCGTGACCCGCAACAACTTGGAAGCGGCCGAAGAGGTCATCCGGCAGGTGCGCCTGCGCGACATCGGCGGCATCATCGTCGTCGACTTCATCGACATGGTCCTCGAATCTAACCGCGACCTCGTTGTGCGTCGTCTCGTCGAATGCCTGGGACGGGACAGGACCAAGCATCAGGTCGCCGAGGTGACCTCCCTGGGCCTTGTGCAGATGACGCGTAAGCGCATCGGCACCGGACTCGCAGAGTCCCTTGTCAGCGCCGGGGCCGACCTGTCCGGTCGGGGACTGCTGCTTCCGGGTTCAGAAGAGGACGGCTCGAAGGCCCACCACGGCAATCGGTCCACACACAACGACAACTCGAACAGCAAACGTGATCGCAAGCGTCGCGGTGACAATAAGTCGTCGTCGAAGTCCAACGACTCCGAAGGCCACACCGACGCCGCGGCCAACGACGCCTCACGTTCGGCCGTAGCCGCAATTGCCAAGGCCACGCTGAAGAAGGACGAGACGGAGTCCAAGGACGGCGAGAACTCTCAGGACACCTCGGTTTCGAGCGGCACTGAGTCGACGCCGAACGGTGACACCACGAAGGAATCGCAGGGCAACGAATCCGCCGATTCG
Source organism: Brevibacterium sp. UCMA 11754 (assembly GCF_021532275.1). GTDB lineage: Bacteria > Actinomycetota > Actinomycetes > Actinomycetales > Brevibacteriaceae > Brevibacterium. The sequence goes on along the minus strand of NZ_JACBOT010000036.1, from coordinate 184,680 downwards.
AACGGCAGCGGAAAGTCGGGCCGATCCCGGACCCGCAACAGCCGGAAGCGGTCCACTGCCAAGTCCTCGGAGACGTCAACGCCAACGCATGTCGAGCCGGCTCAGGACGAGCCTGCTCAGGACAAGCCGGTCCAGGACAAGCCGGCTCCGGCGAAAAAGCCTGAGGTGCCTGCTGCCGAGCTTCCGCTGATGATCGGTGCAGACACCGCGACCAAGGTGGCCAAGGCTGAACCGGTCAAGGTAGCACCGCGGCGGAAGCCCGCTGCCAAGGCTCAGGCTGCTGATGAGTCGGCGCAGCAGTCGCTGCCGACCTCGTTCGTCATCATCGGCGAAGACTGAACAGCATGTCCGCACTCATGTGACTGATGCGGAGAGACGACGAGGCGTCCCGCCACCGATCATGAGGATCGGCGGCAGGACGCCTCAGTTCTTGGATTCCTGATTCCTCGTCGTGCTGATGGTCGGCTGCGCAGCCTGATCACCGCAGAGTACGATCATCAGATTCGAGACGAGATCGCTGCGCTCGAGATGCCCGAGCTTGACGATCCCGCGTCCCTCGATCTGCTCAATGGCGGTCTCGACCATCCCGACAGCACCTTCGACGATGAGCTGGCGGGCTGCAACAACCGCTGTAGCCTGCTGGCGTTGGAGCATGGCTCGGGCAATCTCTGCGGCGTAGGCCAGCTGCGTGATGCGCGATTCGATGATGGTCACGCCAGCGGCGGCGACTCGTGCTGCGACCTCATTGGAAAGTTTCGACGTGATCTCATCGGCGTTGTCGCGCAGGGACATCCGGTTCGGATCCGAGGAATCGTAGGCATAGGAGTTTGCGATGTGGCGCACAGCGGTCTCGGCCTGGATGGCGACGAACTCCTCGAAGTCATCGACCTCGAACAGCGCCTGAGCCGTGTCTTGGACCTGCCAGACGACCACGGCGCCGATTTCGATCGGATTGCCGTCGAGGTCGTTGACCTTCAGTGTGGAGGTCTCGTGGTTGCGGATGCGTGTCGATACCTGAATCTTCGAATAGAAGGGGTTGACGAAGCGCAGGCCCGATTGGCGCACTGTGCCGACGTACTTCCCGTAGAGCTGGAGCACGACAGCGTTGCCCGGAGCCACGGAAGTGCACCCCTTGAACATGAACATCGATGCAATGAACATGACGATGGCGAGCACGATGAGGATGACTCCGACCGCTGCCTGGGCCACGGTCATGATGAGTCCGAACACTGCGAGCAGGAGCGCCAGAAGCAACAGGATGACTCCGCCGACGATAGCGAAGTATCCAGATACGCCGCCCGCCGAGGTCTCCCTGACACGTTCGCCCTCGACCGATGCGATTCTCGACGGCCCAGGTCGGCTTTGTTCCGGAGGAACTCCAGGGGACCTGGGCGGTCCACCCTGAGGAGGCCGCTGCGGGTTGCCCCGAGGACCGGAACCGGGATGCTGGCCGCGCCCGGGCAGAGGCCGCTGTGGTGTCGGCTGAGATCCTGGGGGCTGATTCGGGGGAGGAACGTGCTGATGAGGGTTCTGAGTCATGATTTCAGTCTAGGACACAGAATGAGACGTGCATCTCACCAATACCCTTTAAGTGTGATGCACGTAACAGTTGGATAACTGTATTCGTGTCCTGTGCCGTAGAGCTTGCTACCTTCCAAGGGGTACGGCAGGTTATTGCACCATGAACACTTTGATATGGGCAGCAGATGCCCCCAAGTCACCGGTTGATGATGCAATCAACTCCTGGTTCGATCCGATCGCCACCTTCTTCGGCGGGATCATCTTCTTTCCCATCACCCTCGGGCCGATCTCCTTCCCCTTCGTGGTGCTCTGGCTGATCGGCGCAGCCTTAATCTTCACCATCTATTTCGGATTCATCCAAGCCCGAGGATTCAAGCTCTCGCTCGAAATCATCCGTGGAAAATATTCGTCCAAGAACGACCCGGGCGAGATCACCCACTTCCAGGCACTGGCCTCCGCGTTATCGGGCACAGTCGGCCTCGGCAACATTGCCGGTGTCGGTGTGGCTATTGCCCTCGGTGGTCCCGGTGCTACCTTCTGGATGATCATCGCCGGGCTCCTCGGCATGTGTACGAAGTTCGTCGAGTGCACGCTGGGAGTGAAATATCGAGAAATCGACGAAAACGGCGTTGTTTACGGCGGTCCCTTCAAATACCTGCCTATCGCGTTCCGTAAGTTCTCCAAGCCCATCGCAGGCCTGCTGACCGGAATCTTCGCAGTCTCCATCCTCATCTTCGGCGTCGTCGGCGGAGGAATGTTCCAGGCCAACCAGACTTTCGCTCAGGTTCGTACCGCGACCGGCGGTGCAGACGGCTTCCTCGCCGGTCCTGTGGCGTCCTTGATCTTCGGCATCATCTTTGCTGGTCTCGTTGGTCTCGTGATCCTCGGTGGAATCCGGTCCATCGCCCACGTCACCGACAAGCTTGTTCCCGCCATGGGTATCTTCTACGTTCTTTCGTGTCTGCTGGTCCTGGCCATCAACTTCGGCCAGATTCCGACGGCCATCGGGCAGATCTTTGAGGGTGCGTTCGCACCGCAGGGAGTTGCCGGCGGCATCGTCGGCGTCATGATCATCGGGTTCCAGCGCTCAGCCTTCTCCAACGAAGCAGGCATCGGTTCGGCCGCGATCGCACACTCGGCGGTCAAGACTCGTCGGCCCATCTCGGAGGGCTTCGTAGCACTCCTCGAACCCTTCGTAGACACCGTGATCGTCTGTACGATGACCGCCCTGACCATCATCGTTGCCAACCAGCCCTCCTACACCAACGACCTTGGTGCGGGTGAGATCGGCGGCGTGGCGCTGGCGTCCGATGCCTTCTCCACGGTGGCAGGCTGGTATCCGGTGCTGCTGGCGATCGCGGTGGCGCTCTTCGCCTTCTCCACCCTCATCACGTGGGCCTACTATGGTGAGCGGGCCTGGGCCTATCTCTTCGGCAAGTCGAACGGCGCGGTCACGGTCTTCCGTGTTCTCGTCTGTGTGTTCGTGGTCATCGGCTGCATCGCCAGCTTCAGCAAGATCGTCGAGTTCGCGGACGCCGCACTGTTCCTCTGCGCCTTCATCAATATCCTCGGCTTGTACATGCTGATGCCGGTGGTGAAGAAGGAGATGAAGAAGTATCTGGCCGACCGCAAGGCCGGTACGCTCATGGATCCCGAAACGAAGGACGCCGTTCCTGTGGAGGAGCTGGTCTGAGCGCAGCTTCTCTGGGGCCGATTCCGCGAAGGCGCGGGGTCGGCCTCCGTGCGTTGTCGATGGATTGCCGTGAGTCTCGTTAGACTGGTGCACGTGGATCAGATCAACGACAAGACACATGCCCAGGAGCGACTGTTGGAACTGCGCGGAAGCATTGACAACATCGACGCAGCGCTCATCCATCTGCTCGCCGAGAGGTTCAAGCTCACGGAGACAGTCGGTGAGCTGAAGGCTGACCACGGTCTGCCTCCTGCAGATCCCGAGAGAGAGGGCAGGCAGGTCGCCCACCTCCGCAGGCTGGCCGAAGATGCGCACCTGGACCCGGAGTTCGCAGAGAAGTTCCTGACCTTCATCGTCGCCGAGGTAATCCGTCATCACGAACGGATCGCTGAGACCCGAGAAGCCTGAGTTGTCCAACTCGAGCAGTTTGCCCAACAGCGGTCGAATCCACTAGACTTGATCGTCGGTGCGCACGACGCACCACGGCTGGTGATTCCTCTCAATGGGACACCTGAGGAAAACCTTCCTCGGGAGCCAAGGGATCAACCGCCGTTCGTTTGTGTATGAACAGAAAGGGTTCGACCATGGTCTATGCCATTGTCCGTGCCGGTGGCCATCAGGAAAAGGTCAGCGTCGGAGACATCATTACAGTCAACCGGATGAAGGCGAAGGCCGGGGAAAGTGTCGAACTCGATGCAGTCCTCCTGGTCGACGGTGAGACTGTCACGACCGACGTTGATGCCCTGTCGAAGGTTGCGGTCAGCGCCGAGGTCGTCAATGAACTCCGCGGCCCCAAGATCATCATTCAGAAGTACAAGAACAAGACCGGTTACAAGAAGCGTCAGGGCCACCGCCAGGACCTCACCCGTCTGAAGATCACGAACATCAAGTAAGAGGAGACTTCACATGTCAAGCAAAAAGGGAGTCAGCTCGTCCCGCAACGGTCGCGACTCGAACGCGCAGTACCTCGGTGTGAAGCGCTTCGGCGGACAGGTTGTCAAGGCCGGAGAGATCATCGTTCGCCAGCGCGGAACCAAGTTCCACCCAGGCGCCAACGTCGGACGCGGCGGAGACGACACGCTCTTCGCACTGTCCGCAGGAGCCGTGGAATTCGGCAAACGCAACGGTCGCAAGATCGTCAACATCGTCGGCGCTTGATCGACTAGTTCTGTTTTTCCCCTGCTAGGGGTCCATGAAGGGTGAGTCTCGAGACTCACCCTTCATCTGATATAAGGACATTATGGCCACCGAGTTCATAGACCGTGTCACAGTCCATCTTTCCGCCGGAGACGGCGGCAACGGCTGCGCCTCGATCAGGCGCGAGAAGTTCAAACCCCTTGGCGGCCCTGATGGTGCCAACGGAGGTCAGGGCGGTGACGTCAAGTTCGTCGTCGACGCTCAGACCACAACGCTGCTCCCGCTTCATCACCGTCCGCATCTGACTGCGAACGACGGCGGCATCGGCAAGGGCGATCTGCGCCATGGTGCGGATGGCGGTGACCTCATCATCGCCGTCCCTGACGGCACGGTCGTGAAGAACCAGGACGGCGAGATCATCGCCGACCTCGTCGATGCCGGAACCGAATACGTCGCTGCCGCAGGTGGTCGCGGCGGCCTCGGCAACGCAGCTCTGGCTTCGTCGAAACGCAAGGCCCCGGGTTTCGCCCTGCTGGGTGAGCCGGGCGAAGCGCTCAGCTTGGTCCTCGAGCTCAAGACGATCGCTGACATCGCGCTCGTCGGCTACCCCTCAGCCGGCAAATCCAGTCTCATCGCGGCCATGTCTGAAGCCAAGCCGAAGATCGCGGACTATCCGTTCACCACACTCGTGCCCAACCTCGGCGTGGTCCAGGCCGGCGATGTGCGATACACCATCGCCGATGTCCCGGGCCTCATCCCGGGAGCATCAGAAGGCAAGGGCCTCGGTCTTGAGTTCCTCCGACACGTCGAACGCTGCGCCGCATTGGTCCATGTCGTCGACATGGCGACATGGGAGCCGGGCCGTGATCCTGTCTCGGACCTGACCATCATCGAATCGGAGCTCGCTGCCTATGCTGTCGACCTCGACGACGGAAATGGTCTGCTGCCTCTGTCGGAACGTCCCAAGCTCGTGGCGCTGAATAAGGTCGACATTCCCGACGGCCATGACTTGGCCGATATCGTCCGCCCCGATCTGGAGGCTGCCGGTTATCGAGTATTCGAAATCTCCGCCGTCAGCCACATCGGTCTGCGGGAGCTGTCCTTCGCGATGGCTGAACTCGTCTCAGCCGAACGTGAGCGTCGGGCAGAGTTCGAGGCGACGCCGAAGCGCGTCGTCATCCGCCCTAAGGCCGTTGACGACCGTGGCTTCCAGATTCAAGCCGAAAGCGACGAGGACGGTCCTGTCTTCCGCATCCGCGGCGTCAAGCCTGAACGTTGGGTGCGGCAGACGGATTTTGCCAACGACGAGGCTGTCGGTTATCTCGCCGATCGCCTCGACCGCCTCGGGGTCGAAGAGTCTCTGTTCAAGGCTGGTGCGAAGCCGGGTGACACGATCGTGATCGGCGGAGACGACGGCGTCGTCTTCGACTGGGATCCGACAAGCGTCGGCGGCGCCGAGCTGCTGGGCAGCCGCGGTACCGACCTGCGTCTGGATGAGGATGCCCGTTCCACTCGTAAGGAACGCAAGGCCGCATTCCACGATCGCATGGATGCGAAGGCCGCTGTTCGTGCCGAGTTCGAACAGGAGCGCCTCGCAGAGCGGTCCGGTCGCGGACGCGAAGGATCCGCCGGTGTCACCTCCGATTCCGAGTCCGGTCAGGAATGAGCGACAGCCAGTCCACCGATTCTGGCAGCATCTCGGTGCGCACCGACATCGCAGCTGCACGCCGCATCGTGATCAAGGTCGGCTCTTCGTCTCTGACCACCCTCGACGGGGGGTTGGACGAAGCAAAGCTGATCGCGCTCACCGATGTCATCGGGGCCCATCGTTCTGCCGGACACGAAGTCATTCTCGTGTCCTCCGGTGCGATTGCGGCCGGGCTCGAACCGATGGGACTCAACAAACGGCCCCGTGACCTTGCCACACAGCAGGCCGCTGCCGGAGTCGGTCAGGGTCTGCTCATGGCCGCCTACACCCGGGCGCTGGGTCGCTACGACCTGGTGCCCGGCCAGGTGCTGCTCTCAGCCGATGACCTGATCCGACGCACTCGGTACAAGAACGCGCAACGTGCCATCGACAAACTTCTGGCCCTCGGGACACTGCCGATCGTCAACGAGAACGATGCTGTGGCGACAGAAGAGATCCGTTTCGGTGACAATGATCGCCTGGCTGCGCTTGTCGCACACCTGTCGCACGCAGACGCCCTCGTCCTGCTCTCCGACGTCGACGCTCTATATTCGGGACCGCCGAATCTGCCCGATTCTGTGTGCATCGAGCAGGTTTCCTCCACCGCCGATCTCGGCGACATAGCCATCGGTGGGACCGGGGCCGCCGGCACCGGCACAGGAGGTATGGCGACGAAGGTCGAAGCCGCGCTCATGGTTGCCGACTCGGGAATACCCGCGGTGTTGACCTCGGCAGAGAAGATCTCAGCAGTCCTCGGCGGTCAACACGTGGGCACGTGGTTCTCCGTGACGCATAGACGTCGGGGGACACGTCTGCTCTGGCTGCGCCATCTGGCCCGCACCTTCGGCTCGGTGACCATCGACGATGGGGCCGAATCCGCTGTGCTCTCCCGCGGAACCTCCCTGCTGGCTGCCGGTGTCACCGGCGTGACCGGTGACTTCGAAGCTGGCGACCCAATCGAGATTCGGAACCTCGGTGGTGAAGTCATCGCCCGCGGCATGACTAACTTCTCATCGCAGGAACTGCCCGGGATGTTCGGCATGTCCACGGACGAACTTGGCACCCGACTCGGAAATGACTACCGTAAAGAGGTCATCCATCGCAATGATCTCGTACTCACGCACGTGAGCGGGGGGAGATAGTCCATGACCGCTGTATCCGAGATACATCCCAAGACCGTCCGGGGTGTCACCAGAGTAGTCAGGAACGCAAAGAGCGCTGCCGCTCACCTGGCGACGTCATCGACGGCAGAGAAGGACGCCGGGCTGCGTGCGATCGCCGACGCCCTGCGTGAGAATTCCGACCGAATCGTCAAAGCCAACGAAGTCGACATCGCCGCCGGCATCGACAACGGAATGAACGAAGGTCTCCTCGACCGCCTGCGACTCGACCATGATCGCATCGAAGCCATGGCCACATCAGTGGGAACGGTCATCGATCTCGACGATCCCGTGGGCAACGTCGTTGTGGGGCGAGTACTTCCCAACGGCATCAGACTGACTCAGAACCGTGTGCCCATGGGAGTCATCGGTGCGATCTACGAAGCCCGCCCCAACGTCACTGTCGACATCGCGATCCTCGCGCTCAAGGCCGGCAATGCCACCGTCCTGCGCGGAGGCTCAGCGGCTCAGAACTCCAACGCTGAGATCGTCTCCGTGCTGCGCAAAGCCGTGGAATCGGCGGGTCTGCCTGCAGATTCGATCAACGGAATTGACCAATTCGGACGTGACGGTGCCAACGTGCTCATGAATGCGCGTGACTACGTCGACCTCCTCATCCCACGCGGTGGCGCTGAACTCATCAACACAGTGGTGCAGGATTCGCTGGTCCCGGTGATCGAAACCGGAATCGGGAATGTCCATATGTTCATCGATTCATCGGCCACCGTCAAAAATTCGGTCGACCTCGTTGTCAACTCGAAGACGCATCGTCCCAGTGTATGCAACTCGCTTGAGACCCTGTTGGTCCATGAGAAGGCAGCCAAGCGCGTTCTTCCCAAGATACTTGACCGACTCGACAAGGCCGGGGTCGTTCTGCACGCCGACACCACTGTCGCGGCGCTGGCACCGGAGACGATGAAGGTCAAACGCGTCTCTCGACGCGACTGGGCGAAGGAATATCTTGATCTCGAATTGGCGGTGAAGGTGGTGTCGGGAATCGACGAGGCGATCGAGCATATTCGCGCCTATTCCTCTGGCCACACCGAGGTGATCGTGACCAAGGACATCGACAATGCTGAGACATTCGTCACGGCCATCGATGCCGCAGCAGTCGGAGTCAACGTGTCCACGCGGTTCACCGATGGGGGAGAGCTCGGCTTCGGTGCAGAGGTGGGAATCTCGACCCAGAAGCTCCACGCCCGCGGACCCATGGGCGTCGAACAGCTGACGACCACGAAGTGGGTCATGATGGGCAATGGGCAGATCCGCAGCTGACGCTGCTCGGCCCAGAGCGCACCGACGGTGCGCTCAAACCCCACTGATACTCATGTCGATGCCCACTTGTCTCACCGTTCATGAGAAACTGAAGGCATAAGCACTGCGACGCAGACAGACCGCGTCATCATCACCGATTAGGAGAGAGCACGTGAACGCAGCCCTGTTGACCACCGTTGCCGAAGGCGCGGAGAAGGCAGCCCACCACACCGAATTGCCGATGGATCCGATCTTCTTCGGACTCATCACCCTCGCGATCTTCCTCTCGATGGCAGCAGTGAGCCGGTCGTGGAAGGGCATCTCCAACCGCCACTGATATGGCTAAGCAAACACGCAGGGTCGGTGTCATGGGTGGCACCTTCGACCCCATTCACCACGGTCACCTGGTCGCAGCCAGTGAGGTGCAGTCGACCTTTGATCTCGACGAGGTCGTCTTCGTGCCCACCGGACGTCCTTATCAGAAGGAAGCCGGAGAAGTCACCAGCGCCGAACATCGGTATCTGATGACCGTCATCGCAACCGCGTCGAACCCGCGCTTCACGGTCTCTCGAGCCGACGTTGATCGGCCAGGTCCCACTTACACCATCGATACCCTGCGGGACCTGGCCAGGAGCTACGGAACCGACACAGAGATGTTCTTCATCACCGGCGCGGACGCTTTGGCTCAGATCCTGACGTGGAAGAATGTAGATGAGCTGTTTTCCTTGGCTCACTTCGTCGGAGTGAGCCGCCCGGGGCACGAACTTCGCAGTGAGGGTCTTCCGGTGGACAGGTTGAGCTTGGTGCAGATCCCTGCATTGTCGATCTCGTCCACGGATTGCAGACTACGGGTGATGGATGGGGCGCCCGTCTGGTATCTCGTACCGGACGGGGTCGTTCAGTACATCGCGAAATACGAGTTGTACAGGAGTGAAAATGGCTGAGGAGCAGTTCACGTCACGCCGTGCCAGGCGAGAAGCCGAGCGGGTGGCTGCGGAACAGGCGTTCGAAGCACGAGAGACACCTGAGCAGCCAAAAGAGCCGTCATCGAACGATCGGTCCGACCTGCTGAACCCGCCGCCAGCACGGGCCCAAGCACCCGAATCGCGGGCCGACACCGGGCCACCGTCTGAGACCGCCCCCGAGCGCGGCGCATCATCTGCCGACCAGGCGCAGGAGTCGCGACCTCCGTCCGAAGCGGCGGAGCCCGTCGATCCGCAACAAGCCCCCTTGCCCCATTTCGAATCGCGCACCGCCCGTAGAAGCTACCTGCGCGATAACGGACTGTCTTCTGAAGGCGACCTCTCCACCGGCGCGACCCCTGTCATCGCAGGACCGGAAACGAGCTCGCCTGAGGAATCAGACGAGGCTGCAGCCGGCGAGAACGAATCCTTCGACACCGCTGGGTTCGGCGGTTCGGCCGGCGAAGTCGCCGCACGAGACTTCGAGTCTCCGGTCACCGCGGCCTCCGCACCGCGACCGACTGCCTTCGACGATGCCCCGCGCGATGCACTCTCCCAGCCGATCGAAGATCTGGACCCGGGAGCAGCAGCGACCAGTTCCCCTTCGGGAGCTGCGGAATCGCCAGTCCAGGATTATGCTCTTTCCTCCGCTCCCAGGCGGCCCACTGGCGAACCAGCGCCGCCTGTACAGTCGCAGCCTGAATCGACACAGCCTGAATCGACACAGCCTGGCCAGCACACTGGGGACTCACCAGCCCCGGCTCAGTCACCAGAATTTGGACAGTCGGCAGCCGCCGGCGATGCGCTCAACGATGATGCCGCCGATGATGGTGGCGGGACGAGCCGCTCACGGCGCATGCCCATCGTGCAGCCGCCGAGCAGCTCCGGAGTGCGGGTCGTCACGGCAGCCTCAGCCCAGATGCCGGAGGCCGACAGCCCGGCGACGACCCCAGACACCGGCACCGACCAGCCCTCGATGGGCCGCGGCGACACCGGCCAAGCCCAGAACGCAGGGACGTCGTCTACCAACGACTCGTCTGCTGCAGGAACTGGAACCTCGTCCGATGACGCGGCTCGCGCTCTTGCGGCCAACCCCGAGACCCGCCCGATGGAGACCGTGCCAGAGGCATGGGCACTGCCCAATCCTGACTACGAGGACGAAGAGACCGAGAATCCTCCGGGGACTCGTATTCGCGCCAGCGAGGTCACCGGTCACGACGGCCGGATCCTTGTTGGGGAAGAACCATCCAAAGTACCCTATGTAGTGCTGGGTGTCGCTGCGCTCTTCGCAGTCGCACTCATCGTCATTGCACTGGTCATGTTGCTGTAATCATCTGAAAGGCTCTTGTGAGCGAGACCGTTGAATCAACCCAAATGCTGAGGACTGCCGCACGTGCGGCAGATGAGAAGTTCGGCACCGATCAGGTGGCCCTCGATGTGAGTGCCACTCTCTACATCACCGATGCCTTCCTCATCATCTCGGCGGAGAACGATCGGCAGATCGCATCGATCGTCGACGCCGTTGAAGAGGCCCTGCAGACGGCCTATGGTCACACGCCTCTGCGCCGTGAAGGTCGGGGGAGCGGGGACTGGGTCCTCCTGGACTTCGGTGACATCGTCGTCCACGTATTTTCGCAGGAGCAGCGCGAATACTATGCGCTCGAACGCCTGTGGAAGGACTGCCCGGTCATCGATCTGGAGCTGCCGGCGCCGGCTGCCGCCGACGACTCTCAATGACCAGGACCGTCATCTTCTGGCGACATGGCCAGACCGACTACAACGTCGAACGCCGGTTCCAAGGTCAAAGCGACATCCCGCTCAACGAGCTCGGGCGGACTCAAGCCGCTCAGTCAGCGAGCTACCTGAGCGATCTGCAACCTGAACTCATCGTCTCCTCCGACCTGTCGCGGGCCGCTGACACCGCCGATGCACTTGCTTCGCAGCTGAACGTCGGTGTCACACGCGATGACCGTCTGCGTGAGACCGCATTCGGCCAATGGGAGGGCCATACCCGGGACGAGCTCAGTGCATCCTGGCCAGACGAGCTCGAACAATGGCTCAGCGGAGCTGACACGAACCCACCAGGTGGGGAGTCCCGCACCGAATCAGGACGTCGAGTCGCCTCGGCGATCACCGACATCGTCGCTGGTTCGGAGGCCAAGACGATTGCCATCGTCGCTCACGGAGCAGTCCTGCGCGCAGCCGCAGAACTGCTGCTCGGCATGGACGGGCCAGGTCGCCTCGCAGTCCTGGGGAACTGCGGACACGGCGAATTCGGATTCACCGGTACCAGCTGGATCCTTCGCAGCTGGGGCACAGTCCCCTCCTGACGCGTGCTCTGCACAGTCACAGTCCTGTCGCGTGCTCTGCACAGTCCCGGCGCTTGCACTGCACACTTAAGCTCGTGCACTCACTGCCGTGAGGCGTGAACCGTACGAATCATGCCCACCAGTGCCTGGGCCGATGAGTCCCAATCGAAGAGCTTCGCCTGCCTCTGCCCCGCCGCCGAGAGTTCGGACCACAGCGTGGCATCGGTGAGACGTTCGATCGTGGTGGCCACGTCACCGGCATCATCGGGGTCGAAGTAGACAGCAGCCTCGCCGGCGATCTCGTGGAAGATCGGAATGTCCGAGACCGCCACCGGCACACCTCGGGCCATCGCCTCGATGACAGGAAGCCCGAATCCCTCCTCCCGAGAGGCCGTGACCAGAGCGGTTGCGCCCTCGAGCAGATCTGCATACTCCGCATCGCTGACCCCCCGGTGGAAGATCACCTTCGCCCGGTTGGGGATCAGTGCACGCAACGCAGCTTCACGTCTGCCGTCGATTCGACTGGCGATGTGCAGCGTCCATCCCGGCAGATGCTCCAGGGATCGAATGAGGGTCTCGACGTTCTTATAGGGCAGGAACGCGCCCATGTAGACCAGTGAACGCGCATCATTCCTGTTGACGGTGCGTATTTCGGAAACAGCAGCCTCGGCGGCATTGGACACCACAGTCACCGGCTTCGATGACAGATGGTGCTCTGCGATCAGGTCCTTCGTCGTCTGACTCACGGAAGCGATCGCATCGGCGCGCCCCAGCAGCAGGCGCTGCGGGGCGTAGCTGAGGTGGTAGGCCCGCCACAGCAGCCGGACAGCCGCAGGCAGATCAGCAGGCGGCAACGGATGCGAATAGTAGATGAGATCGTGGACGGTCAGGATGAGGCCGTACCTGCGTCCCGTCGATCCCATCACCTGCATGGTGGAGAAGACCACATCGGCGCCGAGGTCGTTGAGCTTCTTCGCAATGAAGATCTCCTGCGGAGACGTGGGGGAGTTGAGTCTGACCCATGCACAGTCGGGGAGGAGATCCAGCTGAGCTTCATCGTTGATGATCGCAGTGACCTCGATGCCGGTTCCCCGCACGGCTGTGAGCAGAGCAGCGAGCAGGCAGGATCCGTAGCGGGAGATGCCATCGTGGTGGGTCGTTCGTGTAAAGCGGGCATCAAAGTAGACGCGGATCGTTTCATTCGTCTGAGTGCTGTTTGTGCTTTTGCTCATGGAACTCCGAGTCGATAGTCTGATCATCTGTAAGTCTGCGTTCATCCGAGATTACGTTCATCGTGACGAAGGGTCAGTGAGTGAAGGAACCATCACCTGCGTCCGTGGCGCTGAGGCTACGGTCATGATCCTAACGGTTCTCGCTCTTGCCGCACTCATCATTCTCACCCCCATCATCACTCGCTGGCTCGGTCGAGCCAGTGGATGGCTCCTGGCCGCCGCCTACCTCGGCGTCGCCGGCCTGTTCACCCCCACCGCCGCCGAGGTGATGGCCGGGTCCACTCCGGAAGTGACCTACCAGTGGATCCCCTCCTTCGGTGTCGACCTGGCCCTGCGCGCCGACGGCATCGGTGTCATCTTCACCTACATCGCACTGATCATCGGCGCGATCGTCTTCGTCTATTCGACCGGTTACCTGTCCCAGGGACGAAACACGAGCTTCTACTGGCTGATGGTCATCTTCACCTTCTCAATGGTGATGCTGGTCCTCAGCAACGACCTCTTGGTGCTCTTCGTGTGCTGGGAACTGACGTCTCTGGCCTCCTTCTTCCTCATCGCCCGGTCAGGCTCGCCCGGCCAGGGGCCCTCTCTGCGCACCATGTTCATCACCTTCATCGGCGGACTCTCGCTGCTGGTGGCAACCGGAACCATCATTGCGGTCACCGGGACCACGAACGTCCACGAAGCGCTGAGCTCGCCCGTCTGGTCCGGTCAGGCACCGGTGACGACGCTGGTCGCGATCCTCATCGCGGTCGCGGCGATGACCAAGTCGGCCCAGTTCCCCTTCCATTCCTGGCTGCCTGACGCGATGGCCGCAGCCACCCCGGTCTCCGCGTATCTGCACGCGGCCGCCGTGGTCAAGGCCGGCATCTTCCTGCTCCTCCGGTTCACACCTGCCTTCCACGCCACCCCTGCGTGGAACACCCTGCTCATCGTTGCCGGCCTCATCACCGCCTGCATCGGCGGCTGGTTCGCTCTCAACCAATACGATGTCAAGAAGCTGATGGCCTATTCCACGGTTTCGCAGCTGGGTCTCATCACCGCGGTGATCGGCGTCGGCTCCGAAGCGGCGATCGCCGCTGCGTGCCTGCACGTGATCGCCCACGCCCTGTTCAAATCCGGCCTCTTCATGATGGTCGGAGTCGTTGACCATCTCGCCGGGACTCGCGAACTGACTCGGATTCCACAACTGATGCGAGCGGCTCCGGGATCCTTCTTCGTCATGATCATCGGCTGCGCCTCCATGGCTGGCATCCCCCCTCTGCTCGGCTTCGTCTCGAAGGAATCCCTCTTCACCGCATTCGCTGACACTCCCGGTTCGGACTGGACCGGATGGGCAGCCCTGCTGGTGGCCGTCGCCGCCTCGGTGCTCACCTTCGCCTACTGCGCGAAGACTGTCTGGGGGGCATTCATCGATGGCAAACCGGTGGAGAAGGCGAGACTGGGACACGGGTCACCCGTCATGCTCGTTTCCGCCGCGATGCCGATCCTCGCCTCGATTCCGCTGAGCTTCGTCCTGTTCGTCTTCGACAACCCTCTCGATCAGGCAGTCCAAGCGGCCATTCCCGACGCAGGCGAAGCAGTGCACCTTGCCCTCTGGCACGGGGTGAACAAGGAACTCATAGCCTCACTGCTGATCATCGCGATCGGCGTGATCATCATCGTCAACCGCTCCCGCGTCTTCGTCTTCTTCCACCGAGCAACCCTCGGCTTCGACGGAGCTAACGTGATGAGCGGTCTGACGTGGGTCCTGCGTCGAGCCGGCCGCGGCCTGAGCATCTTCGCCAAGCCGATGAACTCCGGCCCCTACCTGGCCATGTCGTTGGGCGGTCTCGCCGTTCTCGCCTTCTCAGCCGTCCCGATCATCTACTCGGACCTGCCACCTCTGCAGGATGGTCTGTGGCGACCCATCGACATCGTCCTCCTCGTCCTCATCACCGTGGCCGTGCTCGTTGTCTGCAGCTCCCACTCCCGGCTGACCACAGTGGTTGCTCTGTCGGGAGTCGGCATCCTCGCTACGGTCCAGATTCTGGCTCTCGGCGCTCCGGATGTCACTCTGACACAGCTGCTGGTCGAGGCGATGACGATCATCGTCATCATGTTGGTGCTGCAGAAGCTTCCACGTTCCTTCTGGAGATATCCGAAGCGTCTGCAGGCCACCCGCGTGATCTTCGCCCTTATCGTCGGACTTGCCGCCACCGTGCTGACACTGGCTCTCAACGGACGTCGGGACCGATCGGACCTCGGTCTGTACTACATCGAGAACGCCCCCGACATCAGCGGCGGGCACAACATCGTCAACACGATCCTCGTTGAGTTCCGTGCCTTGGACACCCTCGGCGAGCTCACCGTCCTCGGTATGGCCGGAATCGCAATCGTTGCGGTGATGTCGACGGTCAAGGACAAGTTCATCGATCCTCCCGCGGAGAACATCCCCGAACCGCCGAAGAAGGCGTGGATCTCCGTCCGCCCCCGGGGCACGACCGCCTATCGCGCTGTCCACGAGGCGTGGCCCAACGTGATTCCGCCGCAGCTGACGATCAAAGTCCTCGGACCGCTGTTGGCGATCAGCTCACTGGTGATCTTCTGGCGCGGTCACAACGAGCCCGGTGGTGGCTTCATCGCCGCTCTGGTCGGCTCTGCGGTCATCGGCCTCCTCTACATGTCCACGGCCAAGGACCGGGCGATCGGTCCGCCCAAGGCGCCCCTGTACCTCATCGGATCGGGAGTGGCCACAGCCGTGGCGACGGGATTCATCGGGCTCATCTTCGCAGGCTCCTTCCTCGAGCCCTTGCACGGCTATTTCCTGGGTCAGCATTTCACCACCTCGATGCTCTTCGACCTCGGTGTGTATCTCGCAGTGGTCGGCCTCATTCTGGCCTCCTTCAATCTCCTCGGCGTCTCGGATTCCGCCGCCACGCCCGCCGGAGACGACGTCCTGACCAACGGAATCATCCGCCGTGACGTCGAACGCACCCGTGAACGGGCCGACGAACTGCTCTACGGGGAGCTGAGTGGACCGATGGACGCTATCAGAGGAGAACGCCCGCCCCGCGACCGTCGCTCCCGAGTCGCCGACCCGGATGCGAAGGTGAGAGCATCGTCGACTCATATCCTCCACGGCGACGCTCCCATCGAACGGTCCAGAGGCGAAGCAGCGGAACAGTCACGAACAGATGATCAGGAGGGTGTGAAATGATCCTGGCCCTCACAATCGGAGTGCTGACCGCCGGCGGCGTGTACCTCATGATGCAGCGATCGATGGTCAGAGGCGTCTTCGGACTCACTCTCATCTCGCATGCTGCGAACTTCATCCTGCTCTCTGCCGGAGTCAGCGCCTGGCGAGTCGAGCCCATCAGCGGTCGCGGTGATCAGAGCCTGGCCGCCGATCCGCTGCCGCAGGCCTTCGTCCTCACCGCCATCGTCATCACCCTGGCGGTGACGATCTTCATGCTCGCGCTGGCCGTGCTCGGCCATGACGACGATCAGAAGCGGGCCCCTGAGACAGGGGAGGAACGAGAATCATGAACCCCGCATTCCTGCTCCTGCTCATCGGCGTGCCGCTCCTGGCATCGGCGCTGAGCGTGCTCATCACCTCCCGCACCTTCGACCGCATTCTGCTGTTGGCGACCCCGAGCTTCGTCGGCATCTCCGGCATCGTTCTGCTCTTCGTCCACCAACGGCAGCCGGTGCTCGCCCACTCCGTCGGCGGCTACGTCCCCGGTCTGGCGATCCCGTTCGTCTCCGATACCTTCACCGCTCTGATGCTGGTGCTGACCTCGCTCACAGCGATCGCGAGCTCCGTCTTCCTGATCACGACCGGTGAGGACCAGTACCGTTTCGTCCCTGCCCTGATCCTGATGATGCTCACCGGTGTCTACGGAGCACTGCTGACCGGCGATCTGTTCAACTTCTTCGTCTTCGTCGAGGTCATGGTGCTGCCGGCCTACGCACTCATCGCGGTGACCGGAACCTGGCGCCGCCTCGGCGTGGGTCGGATGTACGTCATGGTCAACCTGCTCACCTCGACGATTCTGCTCATCGGGGTCGGCTTCGTCTACGGGGCCACCGGCACCGTCAACATCGCGATCCTCGCACAGCTGGGGGCACCGACCGGGCAGGCAGCGCTGGCAATCGGCGTCGTCCTCTTCGCGCTGATCATCAAGGCCGGCGGTGCACCGTTCCACGGCTGGCTGGTCCGCAGCTATCCGAACACCTCGGCGGGGATGATGTCGCTGTTCTCGGGTCTGCACTCGAAAGTGGCCCTCTATGCGATCTACCGGATCTACACCTCGGTCTACGGCGAGCCTGCCGCTTGGGCCAATGTCATCGTCACCATCGCCATCATCAGCATCATGATCGGCTCCCTGTCCGCATTCGGGCAGAACAGGGTCCGCAACGTCCTCGCCTTTCAGATGACGGCGGGAGTCGGTCACATCCTCGTCGGTGTGGTCCTGCTGACCTCGACTGCGCTGGCTGCCGGCGCCTTCTACATGGTCCACCACATGATCACGATGTCGGGCCTCCTGCTCATCATGGGCGCAGTCGAACAGACCTACGGCACCGGATCGTTCAAGAAGCTGTCCGGGCTGGCCGGTCGCGAGCGGTGGGCGACGGTCCTGATGATCCTCGGTCTCTTCTCACTCATCGGCCTCCCACCGACCTCGGGTCTGTGGGGCAAAGTCGGTCTCATCAAGGCCGCCACCGCCAGCTCGGACGCCCTGGGCTGGTGGCTGGTCGCGGCGATCGTCGTCGGCGCTCTGATCAGCCTGCTCGCACTCCAGCGGACGTGGCGCAACACCTTCTGGGGACCGCCGATGCAGACCTACCGTCCCGATTCGGCAGAGACCGGGCGTGCTCCGGCCGAGCCCATCTTGAGAAGCGTGCGGATTCCGGGCCGACTGCTGGTGCCGGGAACGATCATGATCGGGGTCTCCGTGGCCATCTTCGCCTACCCCGAACCGCTGCTCGAGATCACTGCACGCGCCGCGGCCGGACTGCTTGACCACAGCGCCTACATCGAGGCGGTGACGAAGCCATGATGCGTCTCATCCACGGCATCTCGTACCTGTTCTACATCGGCTGGGCAATCATGACCGGGTCGCTGACCATCGTGGCCCGGCAGTTCCTGCCAGGCAGACAGTATGCGCAACCGATGATCGTTGAGGTCCCGCTGCGGTGCGTCACCGATCTTGAGGTCACCCTGTTCGCCTCATCGATCACGATCACGCCCGGCACACTGGTCACGGCCATTGCCGCGGGCACCTCCACGCAGCCGCCGGTGCTCTTCGTCCATGCCCTGTTCGAAGAATCGGAGGAGGCAGCTTTGGAAGGCCTCTACGACATGGAGTCACGACTGCTCGCAATGACCAGGGGCCGGGCACCGTCCGGACCGGCAGCCAGCTCCGCTGAGGTTGAACAGGAGGAAGGAAGCCCATGACCATCGTCGTCAGCATCTGCATCGTCATCCTCGCCGCGGCCGTCATCGTCGGCCTGGTGAGGGTACTGACCGCCAAGGACCTGGGCTCGCGGGCGATCGTCAGCGATCTCATGTACTTCTCCGCCATCGGCATGCTCACGATGTTCGGCATCCTCGTCTCCTCGTCGATCGTCCTCGACGCGATCTTCCTCGCATCCATGGTCGGCATCCTCGCCACCATGGCGCTGTCGCGGATCCTTACCAGGGGGCTGCGCTGATGAATGATGCTGTGGCAACTGCCCTCGTCGGTGTCTTCGGGATCAGCGGGTCCCTCCTCATGCTGTTCTCCGCGCTTGCGATGTTCCGGGTCCGTGACGCCTTGTCCCGGATCAATGTGTTCTC
Organism: Brevibacterium sp. UCMA 11754; assembly: GCF_021532275.1. GTDB lineage: Bacteria > Actinomycetota > Actinomycetes > Actinomycetales > Brevibacteriaceae > Brevibacterium. The sequence continues at coordinate 165,904 of NZ_JACBOT010000036.1, read as the reverse complement.
ACCGGCCACTGGCCTGGGGATGCCGCTGATCGTGGCAGCGGTCTACGTCTATGACATCCACACGGAGGGCTTCAGCTGGGGCTCATTGCTCATGGCTGTCGCAGCGGTGCTGTGCCTGATCATCGTGTCCTCGGTGGCCAGCAACACGCTCTCGCGGGCCAGCGTGCTGTCCGGACAGCCCGTCTACCGCAAGACCGCTCCGAACCGGTTGGCCCGTCCACCTGCGGGAGTCGTCGACGAGGACCCCGATTCTCCTGATCAACCGAGGGCCGGGGACTGAGCGGTTGGGACCCAGCTGTTGAGTTCGGGACTCGGCAGGCTATTCTCTGCCGGTGGTGCGCATCGTGATGTTGATTCTGCCTCCGCCGAGGTGGTCCAGACGACCGTAATCAGGCGCGGTGGCCTCCCGGATGGAGGTCACCCCGTGATAGGCGAAGCGGGCGGGCCCGCCGAAGACGAAGGCATCGCCGGAGGCCAGCCGAATGTCCTCATAGGGCTTATTGCGGCTTTCGGTATTGCCGAACCGGAAGACACACGTGTCACCAAGCGACAGTGACACGACTGGAGCAGGATCGGATTCGTCCTTGTCCTGGTGCATTCCCATCTTCGCTCGAGCGTCGTAGTAGTTCACCAGAGCCACGTCCGGACAGTACTGTTCGGGCACAAGACCCCAGAGGCTCCTGGAGTCAGCGGGGGAGTCAGGATCCTCAGCGACCACTTCGGCGGCGCTGGAGACGACCTGGCGGCCCAGGCGAGTCATCCAGTCCGGGAACGAGAGCACCCGCTGACCGTTGACATCGCGGGCGTGGCGATCATAGCGGCCCGGCTGCCAATGCCACCCCAGGCCAATGGTTCTCACACTCATCGGATGCCCGCCGATCGATGTCGAATGGGCAGGCACCGGCCCTGATTGCCACTTCGCGTACTGTCTGATGATCCAGGTTTGAGCCGCATCGTCGAGGAATCCAGGGAGCCAGACCGCCCCCGGCGCGATGACGCGGGGGCGGCGGTCGAAGGCCTCGTCGGCGAAGAGGGACTCCATGTCAGGACGAATCCGAACTCAGAGTTCGCCGAGCTCGATCGACTCGTCCTGCAGGCGCGAGGCAGATACGCTCTTGCCGGTGAGTGCCCGAAGCTCGTCACCGACGTCCCAGATGTTGACGTTCATCGCCGCTGTGACGGTACCGCCTCGAGTCCAGAACACGATGAACTCACCACTCGACTTGTCGCCGCGAATGACGACATCGTCGTCGCTGCTGCCATGACCGACGTATTCCATGCCGAGATCGTACTGGTCCGTGTAGAAGTACGGTTCCCAGTCGTAGACCTTGTCCCGGCCGGTGATGGTGGCCGCTGCGACTTCGGCCTGGCGCACAGCGTTGTCCCAGTGTTCGACGCGCAGTCGCTGGTTCAGCAGTGTGTTCTGCGCTGCAGCGATGTCGCCGATGGCGAGGATATTGGCATCGCTTGTGCGCATGTGCTCATCGACGATCACGCCGTTATCGGTCTCCAGGCCCGCAGAGGCGGCCAGTTCGATGGTCGGGTCTGCACCGATTCCCACGACGACCAGGTCGGCAGGAAGGTCACCGGCACTGGTCTGGACGGTTTCCACGGCCTTCGTTCCCGAGAAGCCGGTGGTGTCAGCCTCGGTGACGAACTCGATGCCGTTGGACCGGTGGAGCTCTTCGAAGTACTCACCGATCTCCGTGCCGAGGGCTGACTTCAATGGGGGAGTCGAACGCAGGACGACGGTGACATCACATCCGGCGTTCTGTGCTGCCGCGGCGACCTCGAGGCCGACCCAGCCACCGCCGATGATGACGACCTTGTTGTCCTGGCCGAACTGCGAACGGATGGCCACAGCGTCACCGGCATCGCGAAGGGTGTGGATGTTGCCCAGATCGGCGCCGGGGACGTCCAAGGAGCGCGGAGTGGAGCCTGTGGCCAGGATGACCTGGCCGTAGACGAGGCTCTCGCCATTGTCGAGGGTGATGCTCTGCTTCTGCGCATCCAGTTCAGTGACAGTGGTGTTGAAGAACGTCGTCACATCGTGGGCGGGATACCAGTCAGCACCGCGCAGTGCCGACTCGGCGGGGTCTGATCCTTCGAGCATGACCTTCTTGGACAGATCCGGACGGTAGTAGGGTGCGGCCGGATCGGAGCCGATGAGAGCGATCGACGCGGTGTAGCCGCCGTCGCGTAGGGCCTCGACCGCTGTTCCGCCGCCGATTCCGGCGCCGATGATGACAGTTCCGAATTCCTGAGCCATTGCCTGTCCTTCCGAGAGGGGATTTCTTCCACCCTGTACCGCCGGTCACAGAGAGTCAACTGGGGTGAGGGGCTCAGCTTCGCCGTTTTGTGCACCATGGGGGCTTCGGCGTAAAGTGAGAGCCGAAGGGGCTTTAGCTCAGTTGGTAGAGCGTTTCGTTCGCAATGAAAAGGTCAGGGGTTCGATTCCCCTAAGCTCCACAGGTTCTTTTGACAGGAACAGGTTGGTCTCCCACAGACAGCTTGTTCTCCCAGAGGTGCAGAGGTGGTCGCGAGTTGAAGCTGCAGACATTGACCATGACCGGCATTCTCGGCCTTGCAGGTATCGTGCACTTCCTCAGACCCGAGACTTTCGACTCGATCGTTCCGCCCCGTCTTGGCAATCCACGCTTCTGGACCTATGCCAGCGGTGTTGCGGAACTCGGCTGCGCCACGATGCTCGCTGTGCCTGCCACACGCCGACTGGGCGGATCGGCCTCTGCCGCGCTCATGGTCGGTGTCTTTCCGGCCAACATCTACACCGTGAAGAAGCACTGGCACAATCCTCGGGGGCGTGCAATCGCCCTGGCTCGTCTGCCGCTGCAGGTTCCCCTCGTGTGGATGTCCTGGAACATCGCCGATGGTCGGGCCGAATCCTCAGACTGAGGACTGGTGGGCAGCGGTGACCAATTCTGCCGTCGCCCGGGTCATTGACACATAACGGTCAACCCCACCCTGCACACCGGTGCCGAAGCACTGCGGGTCCACCAGGATGACGAGATCGAATTCCAGTCCCTTGACCTCAGCCGGCCCCATCACGGTGACCCGTTCATCTCTGATCCCATTCCACGAGTCCGGTTCCATCGTGATGACACAGACGATTCCCTCGCTGTGAGAGCCCAACCACGCACTGACCAAGGAAGGTACCCCGTCTGTGCGGATGTGACGGACTGAGACACCTGACTGGCGAACCGAACGCGGTACATTGGCGTGAGGGATGACCTCACGGATCACGGGTTCCGCTTCGGTCATCACCTCGGCGGGGGTGCGGTAGTTGATGCTGAGGTGAACTTCCTCGACGTCGAGGCCGAGGTGGCTCAACCGCTCGTCCCAGGTCTGGAGGAAACCATGACGTGCCTGTGCCGGGTCACCGACGATGGTGAAGCTCTTGGACGGACACCGGTCAAGGAGCATGTGCCACTGGGCATCGGTGAGCTCCTGCGCTTCGTCGACGATGATGTGCCCGTAGGGACCCGCGAGACGGTCAGGGGCGAGCGCCTCCCGAGCCGACGGATTGTCCAGCGCGCCTCGCAGGTCCTCGCCCTTGAGCATCTGCATCTGCATCAGCTCACTGTCGTCAGCGGCAACGAGATCAGCAACGACATCGGCCATGCGGTCCTGTTCAGCTGCCGCCTCCACTTCGGCACGACGTCTCTGTCTCAGGTCAGCAGGATCACCGATACGACGTCTGGCTGCGTCGATGAATGGAATGTCCTCCTTCGTCCAATCTCTGGCTCCGGATCGCTGCAGCCACGACACATCTTCGTCGCTGAGTTCGGGTGCGACGAGACTCAGGTAGGCCGGGACGGTCCAGATATCACCCGCGATGTCCAAGGGGTCGAGAAGCGGCCAAGTGGTTGTCAGGACCTCTCGCAGATCGGGGTCCTGTCCGATGAAGGCGCGGACCTGGTCTGGTTCGGCCTCCTCATCGGCATCGACGACGATCTCGGTGAGAATGTCCAGCAGCTCGTTCCACACCAGATCACGCGCAGTGTTGTGATCGACGTCCGTATCATGCGCTGAGAAAGCCGTTGCCCAGTCGCCTGGAGTGACCGTGAGTTCACCCCACACCGTGTCGATCGTCAGGGCGGTGGTGGGAGCCTGCTCATAGATGCTCACGGCACGGTCGATGACCGCACCGGGATTCAGCTTCCCTTTGAGGCGAGCCCCGCGGTCGTCGTCGTGGGCCGCAGCGGTCTCTGGAACCAGGTCGTCCAGAGTGCAGAGGCGCACACCGTCCTCGCCGAGGCGCGGCAGCACGTCGTCGACATAGGACAGATACGCGGGATTGGGGCCGACGAAGAGCAGGCCGCCACCGCTGGCGATGCCGGGATCGGAGTAGAGGAGGTAGGCGGCACGGTGCAGGGCGACCACCGTCTTTCCGGTTCCCGGCCCACCGTCGACGACCAGCGGCGAGCCGGCCGGGGCACGGATGATCGAGTCCTGATCGGCCTGGATGGTGGAGAGGACATCGTGCATCTTGGTCGATCGGCTGGCCCCCAGAGAGGCGATGAACGCAGCCTGATCGTCGAGGGCAGCGCTCTCATCGACGCTCGCCGTGGTGAATCCTTCGTCCCAATAGTCCGTGATCTGTCCGTTCGACCAGCGGTAGCGGCGTCGTGTCGACAGTCCCATCGGAGAGGCGAGGGTGGCCGCGAAGAACGGTTCGGCCAGGGGCGCCCGCCAATCGATGAGCAGGCTATGACCGCTTTCATCTCTCAGCCCCATCCGACCGATGTAGACGATCTCACCGGAATCAGCGAACACCATGCGCCCCAGGCATATGTCGAGGGCGAAACGCTGCAGCAGACTCAGTTCGGAGGACAGACGATGGATGGCGGAATCGCGGTCCAGTGCGGCTTCGCCAGAACCTCCGGGGGCACGACGGAGGTCAGCGAGTCGGGACTCGACGGTGGCGTGCTCGCTATCGATGCGTCCGGAGATGCGAGCAAAATGAGCGTCATCGGCTGCGATGAGCTTCGGCGTGTTCTTGGCAGAGAGTCGGGAGGGCAGATTGAAGACGGTGGAGGGCACACGGATTCCTTTGTCTGAAGAGTGAAGACCCCATTGTTCCTCCTGACCAGGGCCTTGCGGCAAGCCCCCATCCGTGGCATATTCTGATAATGGCAGGGACTCCGGAATTCGCCCCACAGGCATTGCAGACATTGCGCCGTCTGCGCTTCTCTGCAGCCACCGCCGCTTTCCAGATCGAAGGTGCGAGGACCTTGGGCGGTCGCGGACGAAACATATGGGACGATTTCGTCGATGATCCCGGCAAGGTCATCGACTCCAGCACCGCCGATCCCGGTCCCGACAGTTATCACCGCAGCGCCGAGGACGTCGAGTTGCTGGCAGGTCTCGGCGTCGACCGATACCGATTCTCGATCTCCTGGGTCCGAATCATCCCCGACGGGAAGCAGGGGACGGAGCCCAACGCCGTGGGCCTGGACTATTACGAACGCCTCGTCGACGAACTCCTGGCCGCCGGGGTGACACCAGAACCGACTCTCTACCATTGGGACCTTCCAAGTGGCCTCGAGGCCACGGGCGGGTGGCTGAACGGGGACACAGTCCATCGCTTCGGCGAATACGTCGACGCCGTGGCGGACCGTCTCGGTGATCGAGTCCGCCATTGGTACACGATCAACGAGCCGGCCTCGACGTCACTGCAGGGCTATGCGCTCGGTGACCTGGCTCCGGGACGCGCGATGCTCTTCGACGCGCTGCCGAGCGTCCATCACCAACTCCTGGCCCACGGGACCGCCACGAAGATACTGCGTGAGCACGGCGCCGCGCAGGTGTCCGCAGCGAGCAACCACAGCCTCATCCTTCCCGAGACGGATGCCGGGGCAGACCACGCCGCGGCGGCAGTCCTCGACCTCATCCACAACCGCCTCTTCGCCGATCCGCTGCTCCTGGGGGAGTATCCGGATCTCGACGCACTGGGAATCCAGATGCCGATTCGCGACGGGGACATGGAACTCATTTCGACGCCCAGCGATGTCTACGGGCTCAACTACTACAACCCGACTACGGTGCACGGAGTCGCCGAGGGCCCGCTGCCCTTCGAGATGGTTCCGACTCCCGCCGCTGCCACCACCGGCTTCGGACCGCTGTGGCCGATCCGACCGGAGACGCTGCGAGACTTCCTCATCGATATGCGCACACGCTATGGGGTCAGGCTGCCACCCATCGTGATCTCTGAAAACGGTGCGTCCTTTCCCGAACCCGAGGCGTGCACCGGACCGATCCGCGACGACGAACGCATCGCCTACCTGCACGATCATCTCGAGGCTGTCGCCGAGGCGATCGAGGCCGGTGTGCCGATCGCCGGGTACACCGTGTGGTCGCTGCTGGACAACTTCGAATGGGCGGACGGCTACACCCAGCGCTTCGGATTGGTCCACGTGAATATGGAGACCGGTCAGCGGACGCCGAAGTCCTCGTATGGGTGGTATCGGGACCTCATCGCCTCGGTTCGACCATGAGCGCGAACCCACCAGCGGAGGGCCACCGGCCGGACAAGAGTGTCGGACCTCTGTGGATGGTGTGGTTCACCCTGGCCTGGCTGGCCGTCTGGACGGTTCAGCTGACTCCTATCCAGCTGCTGCTGCCATTGCAGCTCGACACTCAAAGCGGACACTGGCTGTATGGAGTCGTCTGGTCCGGAGTCGTCCTCTCCGCAGGCGGTCTGGCAGGCATCATCGCCGCCCCGATCGCCGGGAGCCTCTCTGACCGAACACGTTCACGGTGGGGCCGCAGGCGTCCGTGGGCCGTCGGCGGTTCGCTGGGGCCGCCATCGGCCTCCTGCTCACCGGCTGGGCACAGGGACCACTGTTCGTCGGCGCCGCCTGGATCGTCGTCTCCGTCTCGGTGGCCATCGCCTCCGCGGCGCTGATTGCTCTCATCGCCGATCAGCTCGACTCGCAGCGGGGGACGGCATCGGCGGCTGCGAGCTCTGCGCAGGCCGTCGGCATCGTCGTCGGAGTCGGACTGGTCGTGCTCCTGGGACTCGGCCTCGGCGCCTCCTATGCACTCCTGGCCGGGATCATCACCGTCGTCGGAGTGGGCACCGCCGTTCTGCTGCCCGATCCCGCACCGGTCCACCCGAGTATCATCACACTGCACGCGGGGCGGGAGCCGATCACCCGGGCTCGAATCTCGTCGCTGCTCGACCACAATTTCAAGTGGCTGCTCGCGTCACGGTTCGTCGTCAACGTGGGCAACGCCTTCGGCACCTCTCTGCTGCTCTTCTTCCTGATCTACGGAATCGGGTTTCCGGCAGAGAGAGCCGAAGACAAGCTGCTCGTCCTGATCGTCATCTATACGGTCTTCGTCGTCATCTCGTCGATCGTGGTGGGAATCATATCGGATCGCACGGGCAGCCGTCGCTTCTGGACGATCACCTCGGCGTTGGTGCAGGCCTGCTCTGGAGTCATCATCCTCATCAGCCCCGAATTCGTCACCACCGCTATCGCGGCTGCCATCATGGGCACCGGCTACGGTGCCTATATGGCAGTCAGCCTTGCCTTTGCCACCGACCTGCTGCTCGATCCCGATGACCATGCACGGGACCTGAGCATGGTCAACAATTCCGCCGCATTGGGACAGCTCGTGGGGCCCTTGCTGGGAGCAGGACTCGTCGCTCTCGTCGGCGGATTCTGGCTCCTCTTCGCAGCTGCATCACTGGCCTCGATCCTCGGTGCGGTGATGACGCTGACGGTGCACCCGAAGTCGATGATCCTGCGCTGACTCTGGACAGAAGAGGGTGTCAGGAGATGCCGAGGAGCTTCCCGCTCTTCGCCAGCTCAGGATCGGTGCAGGAGGCCAGATCGAAACAGCAGGGGCGTCGCTTCCCCGACTCCAACTTGGAGATCGCGACTTCCACGCGGCGTGCGCGGGTATCAGCGTTCTTCGTCGCTTGGATCCACCGCACCCACTCCCACCGCGCCATCGGCGTCAGCCCGGCCCACACCTCCGCCAGATCGGGTGCGTCGTCGAGTGCTGCTGCGAAGTCATCGGGAACCGAGGTCTCCGGCCATTCCTTCGTCGGAGTCAGTGACACGTCCACGGTGTCGGCATGGTCTGCACCCAGCTGCGCAGACAGCTCGTCGGTGACATTGATCCAATGTCCGCGCATTCCGTCGGGTTCGACCACCGTAGTGACGTCGACCCCGCCGACCTGCCCATGCGCGGCGACCTGGCCGCGGGAGGGCAGTTCCGCACTGGCATCGGCGGGCAGGCGCAGGATCGGTCTGTCGTTGATGATCTCCAACTGCGTGGAGAATGTGATGGTTGTGGGAGTGCTCTTCTTCGTGCTCATGGTCACCAGGATAGTCTCCTGGCACATGCGTGACTTCTCGATTGCTGACAGCCTGATGACTCAGCCTGTCTCGGTCTCATCCCAGTTTCCGTCCCACCCAGTCAGGAGATGCAAACCCGATCCTCCTGAGGCGTTCCGACACGTCGCTGGGGAACGGTGCGGCCGCGCCCGACTTCTGGTCCACGTGCACAGCAATGATCTCCTCGGTCGCGATGAGCTGCCCAGCGGCTCTCATCTCGTAGGCCAGATGCATCTTCTTCGACCCGGCGGAGACAAGGGTGGGTATGACTTCCACCTGTACGCCGAGCCCGACCTCGTCGAGGTAGCGGATGTGGGACTCTACTGTGTAGAGCGAGGTGGAATGTGCCTCACGATGTTTCTGGCCGAGCCCGATCTGGTCCATCACCTGATCCGTGGCGAAACCGAAGATCAGAACGTAGAAGGCTTCGGACATGTGGCCGTTGTAGTCAATCCAGTCTGAAATCACCTGGGTCCGATAGGTCCCGAGTTCGATCGGCTGCGATTGACTCCGTGGTGCTGGTTGACCGCGCAGTTCGGTCTCGGTGGACACCCCTTCTGCTTCGGAGGCATCCGCCGAGGTTGTCCGCCGCTGCGTTCCATCTGCGGCTTCGAGGTCGGCCGTGAGCCTGCGCAGGGCGATGATGCCTGCGTCCCGCGTGGCGATGAGATCAGGAATCGTCTTGTCACCACTGGCCGCTTCACAGCCGGCCACGACATCATCGCGGAGCTTCTGTGTGAGCTCCGGAGCATCCAAACGGGTCCAGGGTGATTTCAGCGAAGGACCGAAGTGGTCGAGCATATGTGCCATTCCGCCCTCACCGCCGGCTAGATGGAAGGTGAGCATCGGTCCTTGGAACGGCCAGCGCAGGCCGGGACCATCGGTGATCGACCTGTCGATCTGATCTACCGTGGCCTCACCATGGTCGATCATGTGCAGAGCCTCTCGCCATTGCGCCTCTTGGAGCCGATTGGCGATGAACCCGGGAACCTCGTGGTCCATTCTGATCACGGATTTCCCGATCCGGGTGTAGAACTCGGCCGCCCAGTCGACGGCCGCAACGGCAGTGGACTCTCCGCCGACGACCTCGACGAGTGGTATGAGATAGGGCGGGTTGAACGGATGCCCGACGACGAGGCGTTCGGGATGCCTGGCGTCGACCGCCATCTCGGTCATGCTGTAGCCGGAGGTGGACGAGCCGATGACGACGTGTTCGTCACAGACGGCATCGATGCTGGCTAGGAGGCTGCGTTTGAGCTCGAGGTCCTCCGGAGCCGACTCCTGAACGAAACCGGTCCCTGCCACAGCCTCGGCGAGGTCAGTGTGCACCGTCCAGGCATGACGGTCTGCGCCTGCGACCATGTCGAGTTCGGCCAGTGCGGGCCAGGCTGCATCGATGAGGCGGGTGAGCTTCTCGGCCGCATCCGGTGCTGGGTCCCAGACTCTGACCGTGTAGCCCTGGGCCAGGAAGTAGGCGGCCCAACCGCCGCCTATGGTGCCGGCCCCGATGCAGGTGACCGTGGTGATGGATGCGACGTCAGGGTAGGGCTGGGCAGTCACAGCCGCGCTCACAGGTCGAGTCCCGTCACGATCGGTGCCTGCACCCGCAGGTCGAGGATGTTGCGGGCCTCGTCGGGTGTGGCGACCTCTGCGCCGAGATCCTCGATGATGTCGACAGCGCGTTCGGTCAGCGAGGCGTTGGTGGCCTTGACCCCTTTTGCCAAGTACAGGTTGTCTTCAAGCCCGACCCGGGCATGGCCTCCGGCGAGAACGGACTGGGCAACCCACGGCAGCTGATTGCGACCGATGGCGAAGGAGGTGAACTGCGCACCGGTCGGCAGCATGTTCACCATGGCCGTCAGGAGCCCGGCATCGACCGGTGCTCCGTAGGGGACTCCCATGCACAGCTGGTAGAGCGGCGGCGGATCGATGAGGCCCTCTTCGACGAGCACATTGGCGAACCACAGGTTTCCGGTGTCGAAGATCTCGAGCTCGGGGCGGACGCCCAGCGTCTGGATCTTCTTCGAGCCCTCACGCAGCATGTCAGGCGTGGACACATAGATGTTCGATCCGTCGCCGAAGTTCAGGGAACCGCAGTCGAGGGTGCAGATCTCGGGCAGCAGCTCTTCGACGTGGGGAAGTCGTTCGAGGGCATTGACGAGATCCGTGCCCGGCATGTGAGTGGTCGGATCCTGGGGATCGACGACGAGATCTCCACCCATTCCTGCGGTGAGATTGATGACGGGATCGACGTCGGAGGCACGTATTCTGCGCACGACCTCGCGGTAGTGGGCGACCTCCCGGGAACCCTGCTTGGTGTCGAGGTCGCGGACGTGGATGTGCACGACGGACGCACCGGCACGAGCAGCCGCGATCGCATCATCGGCGATCTCCTGCGGTGTGACGGGCACGTGCTCGCTCTTGTTCGCTGTGTCGCCGGCGCCGGTGACGGCACAGGTGAGTATGACCTTGCGATTCATGATGACTCCTCATCAGGGTTGGTGTTGACGATTGCGCGTTTGAGGTAACTGGAGAGTCGACGGCGGAAGGTTGCCACGTCCATGATTCCGGTGAGGACCTTGACCCCGAGGCCATCGAGCAGCGAGGTCAGCTCATCGGCCATGGCCTCACTGTCGCCGGGCCGGAAGAGCCCGGCGGACTGACCGGCTTCGATGGTGGAGCGCACGGTGTGCGACCAGCGTTCGTAGTGAGCCGGGTAGTCAGAGGTATGGGCGTCTTCGAGACCGAGCCGAGCCCAGGTCTGGAGCCAGATCGACCACTCGCTGCGTGAGGTGCGGCCGATGGGCGACTGGAGTTCGAGCAGACGTTCGAGCCGGCGGTGGGGGTTGGGAATCTCGTCGAGCCAGGCGATCTGACGGTCGAAGGCGAGCTTGACCGAATAGTCGAGTGTTGCGTCGAAGAGGTCGGACTTCCCATCGAAGTAATAGTGAATGCTCGCATTCGAGATCCCAGCGGCGTCTGCGATGTCCGCGATCCGCACCGTTTCATAGCCATGGCGGGCGAACAGATCCCATGCCGTCTCGACGATGAGCCTGCGCGGCGAGGAGTCCAGGGATGACCCGGGACTCCGGTCAGTTCCTGGTTGGAACCGCAGGGGAGTCGCGGACACCTGCGATTCGTCGCCGAGCAGCCACCTGACCGTCACTCCGGTAGTGGTGGCCAGAGCGAGGAGCTCTTCGGTGCCGAATCTGCGTCGGCCCGACAAAGACTTCGACAGCTTCGTCTCATCGATTCCGATGCTCGCTGCCACATGTCGTTGGGACAGATCGCTGGTGCGCAGTGCCTCTTTGGCCCGTTGGGCTGTGACACCGGCTCCGTCGACACCGGCTGCGTTGCGATCCCTCATGGCCGCCAATCTATCTTCCCTATGCGCAGATCGCAAGTAATACTGGTGAAAAATCAATACTTGCGACTGGCATTGTTCGCATCGGTTGCCATGTTCGCGGCCTGGAGACCGCCGGGATCAGAGGGGAGCGGATATTCTCGAAGGGATGAACCGATCGCCTGATGACACTGTTCCCACATCGGAGGGGCCCATGAACGACAATCTCCATTCACGCATGCACGTCGTATCCGACGAGACCCGAAACCTCGTCAACCTCGTCCTCGACTACTCGCGTCGGCGCACCTTGGCCGTCGACACTCCACTTGACCATCCGACGACCGAGACCGAACTCAGACGACTGGCCGGACCGACCATCACCGAGGATGGTGTCGGGTCATCTCGCGCGCTGGCGATCTTCGAGCACATCTTCGCTCCCGCCTGCATCACAACTGACCACCCGAAATACCTGTCCTTCATTCCGAGCGCGCCGACGAAGGCGGCCGTGGCGTTCGACCTCGTGGTCTCCGCCAGCGCGCTCTACGGTGGCTCGTGGCTCGAGGGGGCAGGCGTCGTCCATGCCGAGAACGAGGTCCTGTCGTGGCTGGCCGGAGAGTTCGGGCTGCCGACGAGCGCCGGCGGCGTCTTCGTCCAGGGAGGCACGATCGGCAACCTGTCAGCTCTCGTCGCGGCCCGTGATGCGCGCAAGGCCGCGCTCGGCGAAGAGAAGCCGGGGCGCTGGGTCATCGTGTGCAGCGCCGAAGCGCACTCCTCGGTCGCCTCGGCGGCAGGCGTGATGGACGTCGATGTGGCACCCGTACCGACCGGTGACGACGGCATTCTGCGTCCTGACGGCGTCAGGGCCGCGCTTGAAGAGCACGGCGATGCCGTCATCGCTGTGGTCGCGACCTCGGGGACGACGAACTTCGGCACCATCGACGATATCGCCGGAATTGCGGCGCTCAAGGATGACTACGACTTCTGGCTTCACATCGACGGGGCCTATGGGCTGGCTGCGATGCTCTCACCCCTGGCGCGGCACAAGTTCGCTGGCGTCGAATCCGCCGATTCGGTCATCGTCGATCCGCACAAGTGGCTCTTCGCCCCGTTCGACGCCTGCGCGCTCATCTACCGCGACCCGACGCTGGGGCGGCGAGCGCACACCCAGCGCGCCGAATATCTCGATACCCTCACCGACGCTGAGGAGTGGAGTCCTTCGGACTACGCCATTCAACTGACCCGGAGACCTCGGGGCCTGCCGTTGTGGTATTCCCTGGCCAGCTACGGTGCCGAGACCTATCGCGAAGCCATCGGCCATTCGATCGAGCTGGCGATGCAGATCGGCACAGAGATCAAGAAGCGTCCGAATCTCAAACTCGTCCGCGAGCCCGAACTCTCGGTCGTCGTCTTCGAACGTGCCGACTGGTCCCGTGAGGACTATCAGCAGTGGTCGGACCGACTGCTGGAAGATCAGCGGGCCTTCGTCGTACCCAGCTCGCACCAGGGGCGGCCCAATGCCAGGTTCGCGATCGTCAATCCGCTCACGACTTTTGAAGATCTCGTCGACATTCTTGACACGATGGAGTGACTCGACGCTCTGAGGCTGCTCAGCCCTTGGCGTGAGGCCCTGCTCAACCCTAGGCGTGAAGCCGTGCTCAGCCCTTGGCGTGAGGCCGGGGCCGCGGCCGGAGCTCGACGGTGAATGCGGGCAGGAGGAACTGCGTGATCGGTCCGATGCCCAGAGCATAGAGCGCGGTGCCGACGCCGAAGACGCCGCCGAGCAGCCAGCCGACGATGACCACACTGACCTCGATGAGGGTGCGCACCAGTCGGATCGACTTGCCGGTGACCCGCGACAGGCCCGTCATCAGGCCGTCGCGGGGGCCGGGGCCGAACTGCGAGCCGATGTACATCGCCGAGGCGACTCCGTTGAGGATGATGCCGCCGACGAGGAGTGCGATATTCCACCACAGCTCCTCAGGCTGGGGCAGGAAGAGCCGTGTCAGGTCGAGAGAGGGGCCGATGAAGAGGGCGTTGAGCACCGTTCCGAGTCCTGGCTGCTGCTTGAGCGGAATCCAGATGAGGAGGACGAGGAAGGAAATGATCGTGACGATGGTGCCGAATGTCAGCGGCAGGTGCTTGATGATGCCCGAATGGAGAACGTCCCAGGGCATCATGCCCAGCCCGGATGTCACGATCATGGCCATCGATGCGCCGTAGAGGTAGAGGCCGAAGAGCAGCTGCGGCAGTCGACGGGGGAGTCGGCCGCTCTTGAGCTGCTGGATCGGACCGATATTCGCGAGTTCGCGCTTCGGCACAGGTGTCGATGACATCGTAGGTCTTTCCGGTTCGTTCTGACTGATATCACCATCTTGTCTCGAACTGGCCTTGTAAAAAAGAGCCAATTGGAAGAAAGTGGTCATATCGCCACCGGTGGGGTGGACGAGGCATCGACACAGCGAGGGCGGCATGAGCACGGCAGTGATGAGCGGACCCAGGTTGGCAGGCATCATCGGCACCGGACCGTGGCCCGGACCAGCCTATGATTCACTGACGGCAGGGATCTCGCGCGCAATCGGCGACGGCCGCATCCCGGTCGGGGCCAGGCTGCCCAGTGAGCGTGAGGTCGCAGCCGCGACCGGCCTGTCTCGGACGACGACCACCCGCGCCTTTGCGAAGCTGCGCGAACAGGGGTTTGTCCTCACCCGGCGCGGTTCCGGAAGCGTGGTCCAGATGCCGGAAGTCCCGGGCGGTCGCATCGATCATCTCCTGACCCCGGCCGGAGCCGACGAGGCGGAGATCGACCTCACCTGCACCGCCTCGGTGGCGCCGCCATGGCTGTTGGGAGCCTACGAACGCGCGGTCACGCAGATCCACGCCTATCTGCCCGGTACCGGCTACTATCCTTCGGGGCTTCCCGTTCTCAGGGAGCTCATCGCCGAGAGCTACACCGCTCGCGGTGTCCGCACCGATCCGGATCAGATCCTCATCACCTCGGGAGCCTTCGGCGCCGTGGCCATCGCCGTGCGCGCACTCAACGAGAGTCGAGGCCGGGTGCTCATTGAGAGTCCGACCTACCCGAATGCGATCGCGACCCTGGAAGGCGCCGGTGCCTCTCTGATTCCCTATCCGCTCGAAGTGGGCCCGGCCGGACACCATTGGGACATCGAGGCCATGGACCACATCGCACGCCAGACCCGTGTGCGATCGGCCTACCTGATCCCCGACTTCCACAACCCCACCGGGGCGCTTCTGCCCGAAGAGCAGCGCCCCGAACTCGGGTCCATGCTTCGGCGCAACTCCATGGTGCCGATCTTCGACGAGTCCTTGGTCGAGCTGGGGCTCGAAGGAGATCCGACACCCACGCCGATGGCGGCCTTCGTTCCCGACTCGATCACGGCAGGAAGCACCAGCAAGATCTACTGGGGCGGCCTGCGCGTCGGGTGGCTGCGAATTCCGGCCCACCGTATTGAGGCGATGGCATCCACGCGTCTGAGCCTCGACCTCGGCGCACCCGTGCTTGAACAGCTTGTCGCCGTCGAACTCATGCGTGACCATGACACGATCGTTCGCGCATACCGCGACAAGCTGCGTGCGGCCAGGGACAACCTCGCCGCGCAGGTGCGAGCTCATCTTCCTACGTGGCAGGTCGTCGTGCCCAGCGGAGGCATGGCGCTGTGGTGCCGCCTGCCCGAGGACCGTTCGGGCGCCCTTGCCGTCGCCGCGAGAAGACACGGGCTCGGGTTGGTCTCCGGACCCAATTTCGCCCCCGCCGGAGGCCTGGACCGGTGGGTCCGTCTGCCATACACCGTCTCCGAGACGCAATTGGATGAGGTCGGCCCCCGCCTCGCCGCTGCCTGGGACGATGCTCTGAAGTCCACCGACCGTGTCCCGGCCGGACGAGCGCGGATCGTCGCCTGAGACGGTCTGGGTACCATGAGGATATGGACGAGGATCAGGCCGCGAACGAGGGGCTCAACCACAACGGACAGTATTCGACTGCGACGACGGCTGAGGACTTCCGGATCAACATCGCCGAGGTGAATCGGCGCATCGAATCCGCGGCTGCACGGGCCGGTCGCGACTCCTCTGAGATCGAACTGCTGCCAGTGAGCAAGACGGTTCCTCAGGAGAGGATCCGGGAAGCTGTTGCCGCCGGCTGCCACAAGCTCGGCGAGAACAAGGTGCAGGAGGCCTTCCGGAAGTCGGCCGAGATGTCTGACCTGGACATCGACTGGGCCGTGATCGGTCATCTGCAGTCGAACAAGGCACGTGACGTCGCGAAGTTCGCCTCCGAATTCCAGGCTCTGGACCGACTGAAGGTCGCAGCTGCTCTGGACCGACGTCTCGAAGCGGCGGGTCGCAGCTTGGACGTCTACGTTCAGGTCAACACCTCGGCAGAAGAGTCGAAGTTCGGGATGCCGCCTGAAGAACTCCTGAACTTCCTGCGAGAACTGCCGCAGTTCCCGACCCTGAACGTACAAGGCCTGATGACTCTCGCGGTGTTCTCCTCCGACCTCGATCGCGTCCGCACCTGCTTCCGGGGTCTGCGGACTCTGCGGGACCAGGCGCAGGAGACCGACCCCGAGCTGATCGGTGCCGGGAAACTCTCTATGGGCATGTCAGGGGACTACGAAGTGGCCATCGAAGAAGGAGCGAACTGCGTTCGTGTCGGCCAGGCCATCTTCGGCAAAAGGGCACTGCCTGACAGCTACTACTGGCCCGAGAACGGCTGACTGTCCCCGCGTGCTCGCTTCACTGACCAGACATCAGGTTCTCTGGTACCTCATCGCCATAGTCACAGGTGCTCTCATCGGGCTGGGCCTGCCGGTGGCATCATCGCTCGCCGCCGCTGCGATCACGCCCTGCCTCATCGCGCTCCTGTTCGTGACATTCCTCGACATCCCGTTCGATGCCGTCCGTGATTCCTTCACAGACATGAAGTTCCTGGGCGCAGTCGCCCTCGTCAACTTCCTGATCGTCCCGCTTATCGTCGCCGGCCTCTATGTCGTAATGCCTCCTGCTCAGCCCATCATCCTGCCTGTCCTCATCGTTCTCCTCACCCCCTGCGTCGACTACGTCCTCGTCTTCACCAGATTGGCCGGCGGCGACCACGTAAGCCTGCTGGCACTGACGCCGGTGCTCATGCTCGTCCAGATCATCCTCCTGCCGGTCTACCTGTGGATCATTCTCGGCACCACCGCAGTCGGACTGATCGCGCCAGGGCCCTTCATCGCCGCCCTCGTCATCTTCATCCTCCTGCCGCTGGGTGCCTCAGTCGTCGTGCGTCTCCTGTCTCGGAGGTCGACGGTCGTGGATCGCTGCGTCCAGAGTGCCTCGGGGTCGATGGTGCCGCTGATGATGCTCACCTTGGCTGTGATCGCCGCGGCTCAGGTGCCCCTGATCGCTTCGCATCTGTGGGAACTTGGTGGTGCCATAGCGACATTCGTCGTGTTCGCGGCCATCATGACCTGCCTCGGCGCGATCCTGGCGCGGGTGCTGCCTCTGAACGTGGGTCAGGGGAGAGGCCTCGTCTTCACCGCCGTCACCCGCAATTCGCTGGTCATGCTCCCGATCGTGCGAGCCATCACCGCAGACGGCATCGGTCCCTCGACCGTCGTCGCGCAGACGATGGTCGAGCTTGTCTTCATGCTCCTCCTCGTCCGTCTGGTCCCGCGACTCCTCCCGGACACCGCCGTGTCCGAAAACCGCTAGTATTGTCCCTCTTAGGCGAGCAGAATGGTCACATGCTCACCACAGATCAGTGCTACCAGGCAGTGGCCGGGCGCGACAGACGCTTCGACGGAATGTTCTTCACCGCGGTTCACTCAACGGGTATCTTCTGCCGTCCGTCCTGTCCGGCGAGAACTCCGCTGCGCAGGAACGTCGGCTTCTACCAGACCGCAGCGGCCGCGGCGGAAGCCGGATTCCGGGCCTGCAAACGGTGCCGACCCGATGCCAGCCCGAATTCGCCTGAGTGGGATATTCGAGCCGATGTCACCGCCCGGGCCGTGAGACTCATCCAAGATGGTCTCGTCGACCGGGCGGGGATCTCCGGCCTCGCCTCGGCGTTGGGATACAGCCCACGGCAGCTGGGACGAGTGCTGCAGTCCGAGATCGGCGTCGGGCCGCTTGCCATCGCCCGCACCGAACGCGTCAGGACTGCTCGCACGCTGGTCGAATCGACGAGCTTATCGATGAGCGAGATCGCCTTCGCAGCCGGATTCTCGAGCATTCGACAATTCAACGACACCTTCCGCGCCGTCTATTCGTCGACTCCGCGGGATCTGCGCAGCAGTGCTGGGAAAGCGCACACCGGACAGGACATCACTGTCCGCCTCGCCTACCGGCCGCCATTCGACCATGCTCACATGTTCAGGTATCTGAGTGTGCGTGCGATTCCCGGAATCGAGGACGTCCGCGGTGATCGCTACACCCGTTCGCTGCGCTTAGCGCACGGACCTGCTGTCCTGTCCCTGACACCGGGTGCCGGAGACTACATCGAATGCCACCTCCGTTTAGCCGATACCCGCGACCTGGGAAGCGCGGTCGCCAGGGCCAGGCGAATCCTCGACCTCGACGCGGACCCCATCGCGGTGCGAGCGACACTGACCGAGGCAGGACTCTCCGCGCTCATCGACAGGTACCCGGGCATCCGCTCTCCAGGAACAGGCGACCCCGTCGAACTCGCAATTCGAACGGTCCTGGGCCAGCAGATCTCGGTCAGCGCTGCGCAGACTCATCTGAATCGCCTGGTGACCACCTATGGTCAGGTGCTGCCTGATGAACTGAGGGTCGGCACCGTCGACCGAGTGTTTCCTACCGCAGCCGCAATCGCGGAGATCCCCGACGAGCATTGGTCGCTGCCCGGCCGCAGGATCGGCACCCTGAGAGCGCTGAGTGCACACCTGGCAGACGGCTCGATCGATCTGGGTCCGGGATGCGACCGGACAGAGGTCAACGACAGCCTGCTCGCCATCCCGGGAATCGGTCCGTGGAGTCTTGGCTACATTCGGATGCGTGCGCTGGGAGACCCCGATGTCCTTCTCAGTTCGGACCTCGGAGTCAGGAAGGCTATGGAGGAGCTCAACGGTTCAGCCAAGGACATGACCGGCTGGACCCAGCAGTCGGACCGCGCACGACCGTGGAGGTCCTACATCACCCACCTGCTGTGGGCCCAACACTCCCAGCCACAACCATGAACAGCACACCGAATCAGGAACGGAGAACACAATGACGATGACACTGACCCAGCCCACGGCGAACGTGGTGCGATATTCGATCATCGACTCGGCGCTGGGGAGGATTCTTCTCACCTCCGACGGTGATCACCTGACCGGACTCTACCTGGATGATTTCGATCGGATCCTGGAGCGACTGGCAATGTCAGGCGAAGCCGAACCGGTCCTCGACGACGGACTCACGGTGTTCGCAGCGACGGGGGAGCAGCTCGCCGAGTACTTCGCGGGAACTCGCGTCGCATTCGACATCCCATTGGCCCCGAAGGGCACCGAATTTCAACGCGAAGTCTGGCAGGCGCTGACAACGATTCCCTACGGCCTCACCGCCGGATATGGGGAACTCGCTGCATGGATCAGCAGACCGACAGCGGCACGCGCAGTGGGAGCCGCCAATGGTCGGAACCCGATCAGCATCATCGTTCCCTGCCACCGTGTGATCGGGGCGAATGGCTCGCTGACCGGCTATGCCTGGGGTGAAGAGAGGAAGCGGACACTGCTCGACCTCGAAGCGGGTCGCTGACGGCAGTCTCGCATACGATGAAGGGCCCGGCCTCATTAGGATGAGACCGGGCCCTTCGCGCGGTGGAGGTAAGGGGATTCGAACCCCTGACCTTCTCCATGCCATGGAGACGCGCTACCAACTGCGCCATACCCCCGCTTGCTCGATCAATATTACTCAGGTGCACGCGGGACGACAAATCGGCGGAGAGTGACGCTGGCCACATCATGTGGTTAGCCGGTGGTGTGGTCTGCCGGTGGCCGGGACAGGGAACCTGCCGGTGGCCGGGACAGGGAACCTGATGGCGGCCGGGACCAGACGATCTCCCGATCCCGGCCACCGGACATCAGATCATGGGCCGAACATAGTAGAGATACTTCGCGACTTCGCGTTCGCGCTGCTCCTTCACCCGCTCATCTCGAGCGAGTCTGCGAAGCTGCGCCTGACGACGGTCTCGACGAGTGGCTTGCTTGCGATCCTTTGCGGCGGCAGTCGGACGGCGGGCCCATTGGATCAACTTGAGCCCTGTGTTCAGTGCCACACGCCGCGGATATGTGAATGGAAATGCCGTGGACAAAACGATTCCTTAATGTTTTCGGGCAGGGGGAGTGCCCAAATGAGGGTTAGTGGAAATGTTCGAGGACAATGAGCTGAAGAAAGGCCCGAAGACTCGAATGAAAGCGACTTCTGGGATATGAATTCACGAACCGATGTCCGCAATCATCTGAGTCTTGGTGTCGATCAGATGAATTGACGGCAGCAGCCCACAGTCAGGCTCAATCGGATGGTGGTTCAAGACCCCATAAGGTCGGTGGTGTTCATGAATGAACGCACCTGGCGAACAACGGTGTCCTGGGCGAGGTCACCTCAGGCGTGAATGCACCGTGTGAGCGCCAACGGTGGCGACACAGCGGTATGGCCTGGGTGATCCTGCAGCAGAGAAAGTACCGGCGTTCAGATGACCGGTGGAGAAAGACGTAAGATGCGGCTGAAATTCAGCCGACGAGCCCTTGTCCGCCAATCAAGCAGGCAGTGTTCCCGGTCCAGCAGTGCTGGGATTTCGGAAATGCGATAATTTTCGGCATAGTTCTGCGCTCCCTTCTTGGTCGTGGATCTCGTTTGAGCGGCGTCAGCGCTCAAGATGGACTAGTGCAATTCTGGGGTTTGTGCGAATCCGTAATTGCACTGTCGAATTTATCACAGGTGAAGAACTGTGTGTAGGTTTTGTTCATTCTTTCTGAACTTTATTGTGGCTAATGAGAATCGTGGCCTATTCGGGCCAGCCATCGATGGGGCCGACCATCGATGCGCACTGTCACGTGGAGCACCTTTCCATCGGGCTCGGGATGTGGGGTCGAAGAATGCTGACTTGCCGACGTAGAATCTTCTCAGACTCGCGACTTACTGGGAGAAGATAATGTCACAGCCTGCTGCCACCCCTCGACGACTGGTCGTCGGATACATCGCCACCGACCGTGGACGCGACGCCATCGCTCTGGCCATCTCACTGGCACGTTCTGCTGGGATCGAACTCATCGTGACGATCGTGCGTCCGGAGTCATCGACATTCACCGCAGGCAATTCGATTCCGCAGGACGGCACCGGGATCGTCTCGCAGCAGCTCGAAGACTGGCTCGACGAGGCGCTGGCCCTGGTGCCCGACGATGTCACGGCCCGCGGTGTCATCCACACCTCGTCCAATGAGTCCAAAGGTCTGATGGAGGTCGCCGAGACCGAAGGTGCACTCGGCATTGTCATCGGTGCTCGAGCCACGACGCTGATGCGCTCATTCCGCATCGGGACCGTCGCGACCTCGTTGCTCCATTCCTCAGTGGTCCCGGTGGTCCTGGCTCCGGCAGGCAACTCGGACATCGGTCCCGTCTCCCGAATCACCACACTCTTCGGCGCCCGCCCCGGAGCAGCGGCGCTCATCGGTGCCGCCGTGCGGTCAGCCGCGGCCCTCGACGTCGACCTGCGGCTGCTGTCCCTGATCGAAAACGACGGGCTCGGCGATGACGATACCGTGGAGATTCAGGAATTCGCCGAGGAGTACGGGGGAGCGGTGCTGGCCGGCCGCGCGGCCGAGATGTTCGAGTCGGGCCGAGCCGTCGTCAAGTCTCAGGCCGGAGCCGACATCGAGGACGCTGCCGCGAACGTGGACTTCCAACCCGGCGAGATCGCATTCATCGGTTCGAGCAGACTCGGCCGAGGCGGTCGTGTGTTCATCGGTGCTCGTGCCAGGAGACTGCTGCGTGTGCTGCCGGTACCCGTCGTCGTTGTGCCCCGGCGCGCGATCAGCACCGCCTCGACGCAGTGAGCCGATCTGCTCCCACACGCACCGACTTCACCGTCGACGGTCACCCAACCGCTGTGTGGGTGCACTCCTCGGGATCGACCGCGCGTCCTGTGCTCATGGTCCACGGATTCCGCGGCGACCACCACGGAATGGACCTCATGGCAGGGGCGATTCGTGATCGCGATGTCATCGTCGGCGATCTTCCGGGGTTCGGCCTCACGCCTCCGCTGTCGGCAGGTCTGAGTCTAGACAGCTACTGCGATCATCTCGGCGGGCTCATCGCAGAGGTTACTTCGCGTTGGCAGGCCGCGCCGATCGTTCTCGGCCACTCCTTCGGGTCGATCCTGGTCGCGCATATGGCTGCGCGCCGACCGGCGACTGTCGGTGAGCTCATCCTCATCAACCCGATCACGACACCGGCGCTCGAAGGCTCCGCCAAATTGCTGACGGCTCTGACCCGTGTCTACTACAACCTCGGAGCCCGGCTGCCGGAGACGATCGGTCACCAGCTGCTGGCCAATCCGGTCATCGTGCGGGCGATGAGCGAGGTCATGGCCACGACCAGTGACCGCGGGCTGCGACGCTATATCCACGACCAGCATGCTCGGCATTTCTCCACCTTCAGCGATCGGGATTCTCTGGCAGCGGCCTTCGAGGTTTCGGTCGCCCACACCGTCACCGAGGTGGCCGGCGACCTGAGGATGCCCGTGCTCGTCATCGCCGGAGACAAGGACGCCATCGCCCCGATCCCGGCGACTCGCGAATTCGTATCGGAGTTGGCGTGTGCACAGCCCGTCGAGCTCTCCGGTGTGGGGCACTTGGTGCACTATGAGCGTCCCGAGGAAGCCGCCTCGGCGATCATGGGATTCTGTCGCGGCAGGGACTGAGCAGCGAAACGGCAGGGACTGAGCAGCGAAACGGCAGGGATTGAACAGCGAAAGAGGGCCGATGCGAATCAACGCATCGGCCCCCTTTCGATCATGCCAGGGACTCAGCCCTTACGGTCAACGATCCAGTGATAGACCATGGGGACGATGAACGCGAGGCAGGAGGCGAGCAGACCGGCCCAGAAGAGCCAGAACTGAGTACCGGCGGCACCGAAGAATCCAGCGCCGAAGAGGTAGAGGCCGAACACGAAGAGGGCAAACGAGAAGATGAAGACGATGACGTCAGCGAACGTTGCTGAGTTCCGTGTTCTCTTCGTGGTGGCGATGTTGGACATGTTCTCCTCCGACGGTCATTGGGGTGCAGACTGACACACTGAAATTAAGTCTACACGCAGTAGAGAAGATTCCGGGTGCGGCTGACGCCCGAGTCACGGTGGGCACCGATCAGTCGCGTGCGGAACTCTTCTCCGGGACCAACCAGCCCAGAAGGGCGGAGACGATGGAAATGATGATCGCGGCGAAGATGGCCGAAGGGAAGAAGGTGTCGATGGTGAACTGGAACGGGGTGAAGCCGCTGAGCCAACTGGTCAGCGCCAGCATGATCGCGTTGATGACGATCGAGAACAGCCCCAGGGTCAGGCACGTGATCGGTGCGGACACGAAGCTGAGGATCGGTTTGATGAACGCGTTCGCCAAACCAAAGATCAACCCGACGACGAGGTAGGAGATGATCGTGGCGGCGATCGGCCCGGTCTGGTCTTCCACGACTCGGTTTCCTGCGATGGCAACGCCAGGCAGAATCCAAGCCGCAACCCAGATCGCACATGCGTTGACGACTACTCGAGAGAGGAAGTTCATGCAGATATCCTCCCATTCTCGTCTGCATTCTTACTGAGTCGCGGATGGGAATGAGGTCTGTGCCAGACAGCGAAGGTGAGCAAGCTCAAACGCCTGAGTTCACGATCACCCTCGTCTGCAGGCTCCGATCCCGGTAGCCTGGAGGAAGCGCCCACTGGCGCCGACACAGACAGCAAGAGTGCATCTACCGAGTGATTTTGATCCAGGTCACCACGGCGGCACCGATCCCCATCGCAGTGATGGGGGAGAAACTGGATTGATATGCCCAGCAACGAAACCCGCACCCGTCCCGATCAGATCGCAGCACCGACGCTGCTGAGCATCGTGGGCCGCACCTACTTCCCGATCGCCTTCGTGGCCAGATTGCCCTATGCCATGGTGGTCATCGGAGTCCTCACCCTCGTCGTCGCCGGCCGTGACTCGCTGAGCCTCGGCGGAATCAACTCCGCCATGGTCGGCCTGGGAACGGCGATCTTCGGCTCCTTCATCGGCGCCGCAGCTGATCGTTGGGGACAGCGCCGCGTCCTGCTGATCGTGGGTCTGCTCAACAGCATCGCCCTGATCTTCATGGCCTGGGTCGTCTTCAGCCCTCTACCTGATTCCGTCGTGCTCATCGCCGCCTTCGCCATCGGCGCTACAGCCCCGCAAGTCGCCCCGATGTCACGCTCACGACTCGTTGAGATCATCATGACCAAGCTCAACGGCCCCAGACAGCAGAAGACTCTCAACGGCACAATGGCCTACGAGTCGGCGGCCGATGAGTTCGTATTCGTCTTCGGCCCCTTCATCGTCGGCCTCCTCGCCACGACCCTCCACCCGGTCGCGCCGATTATCGGCGCGGTCGTCATGACCTTGGTCTTCGTGTCCTCTTTCGCCCTCCACCCCACGGGCCGGGCAGTTGTGAGCACCTCAGCGCAGCCACGAGTCCAGGCTCCGGCCAAGGAGCTGTTCACCTTCGGCGTCTTCGTCGTCGTCCTCGGTGTCTTCGGCATCGGGCTCGTATTCGGGTCGACGCTGACGGCCCTGACTTCACTGATGAACGACCTCGGGCGCCCCGAGGAAGCCGGTCTCATCTACGGAATCATGGGCATCGGCTCTGCCATTCTGGCCATCACCGTTGCGGTGTTCTCTCCACGCTATGCCCTCTGGGCAAGACTGCTGTCCTTCGCACCCCTGATGCTCATCGGAGCCGTGATCATGGCGTCGTCGACTTCGATGGTCATCGTGGTCATCGCCCTCCTGCTCATGGGCTGCGCGGTAGGGCCGACCTTGGTGACTCTGTTCAGCCTCGCTGCCGAACGCAGTCCGCTTGGTCGCTCGGCGACCGTGATGTCCATGGCGGGTTCTGCGATCATCGTCGGCCAGTCGGTGGCATCGGCGGTCAACGGTATCCTCGCCGAGGAGGCCGGAACCTCGGCCGCAATGGCTGTCCCGATGGCGGCTTCCGCACTCGTCCTCGTTGCCGGACTGCTCAATCTCCTCGTCGGCAAAGAAGCCCGAAAAAGAGACCTGGTTCACTCGTAGTTTCCGCTTGCTGGGACGCGACGTCCCAGCATTGTGCGCGTGTGACCTGAGCAATAACGGGGAGTAGCATGGCCGCTTGTTCAGAGTGAATCGCGCATGCAGAGCGCGATTGCACGTCACTACGGAAAGCACGATATGTCATCAAGCACCTCGACGACCGAGGCCGCGCGGAACGACACCCGATTCTTCGGGCACCCGCTTCCGCTCATGCAGCTCTTCAGCCTCGAACTGTGGGAACGGTTCTCCTACTACGGCATGAACGGCATCCTCGCCATCTACCTGTACTTCCAGGTGTCCGAGGGCGGCCTGGGCATGCCTCAGCCGACAGCCATCGGAATCGTCGGCGCCTACGGCGGCGCCGTGTTCTTGGCGACGATCCTCGGCGCATGGGTCGCAGACCGGATCCTCGGCGCCGAGAAGATCCTCTTCTACTCGGCGATCATCATCATGGTGGGCCACATATGCCTGGCGCTCATCCCCGGCTTCGGCGGAGTCGCCGCCGGTCTCATCCTCGTCGCTCTCGGCTCCGGTGGCCTCAAGGCCAACGCCTCGGCCCTCGTCGGTGAGCTCTACACGGAGAAGGACCCGCGCAGGGATGCCGGGTTCACACTGTTCTACATGGGCGTCAACCTCGGTGCGTTCCTGGGACCGCTCATCACCGGTCTCCTGCAGAAGGAGATCGGCTTCCACGTCGGTTTCGGCGCTGCCGCCGTCGGTATGGCTCTGGGTCTGATCATCTATGCGACAGCGCGGAAGAACCTGCCGGACGAATCGCGCGGTGCTGTCAATCCGCTGCCGTCCTCGAAGCTCTACCTTTTCCTGCTGGCCATCGTCGTTGCAGTCATCCTCATCGTCGTGCTCTGGTTCTCCGGTGTCGTGAACCCGGACAATCTGGACTGGTGGATAGCAGGGATCTCGGCCGGTGCCGCGGCGTGCTACTTCATCGTCATGGGCGTCAGCCCGCAGACGAATGCCGATGAGCGCTCACGTGTGCTGGCGTTCATTCCCTTCTTCATCACCTGTGTGGTCTTCTGGTCCCTGTACCAGCAGATCTTCGGGACGCTCACCGCGTACTCGGACACGCAGATGAATCGCGTGATCTTCGGCTGGCAGATGCCGATCAACTGGCTCCAGCTCATCCCCCCGATCTTCGTCATCGCCTTCGCCCCGGTATTCTCGGCACTGTGGTTCAAGCTGGGCACGCGTCAGATTTCGACTCCGGTCAAGGCAGGGCTCTCGCTCATCCTCATCGGCATCGCCTTTCTGCTGTTCCTGCCGTATGCGAATGCCGGCGAGCATGAGACTCCGCTGCTGTGGGTGGCTTTCATCCTGCTGCTGTTCGTCTTCGCCGAACTCCTCATCTCACCGATCGGTCTGTCCTTCTCCTCGAAGGTCGCACCGAAGGTGTTCCAGTCGCAGATGATCGCTGTGTTCTTCCTCGCCTCTGGCGTGGGAACCGCACTGTCGGGTGTCCTCGGCGGCTACTACTCGGCCGACAACCAGACACCGTATTGGACTTCGATCGGTGCAGCATCGATCATTCTGGGTCTGCTGGCTCTGACCCTGACCAAGCCGATGCTCAAGGCGCTGCGCGGAATCCGCTGATGCGGGGTGCTCGCACAGGGGACGCTTCCCGTGCGAGCATGCTCTGACTCGATGAGACGCCCTGGCTCACACCTCGTGATCCAGGGCGTTTCGTCATGTGTGCGGGAAATGCCTGGCACCGCTGGATGACAACTGCGGTCGGCTACACCCCGATGAAGATGGGCAGCGCCTCGGGATGGTGTGCGTGGACGATCGTGAGGAAGACGAGCGCGTCGAAGAGGAGATGGACAGTCACGGTATAGGGCAGCGACTTCGTTCGAGTGAAGATATAGGCCTGGACGAGTGCGAACGGGATCGTCAGCACCGGGCCGATCGATCGATAGCCCAGCTCCCACAGGAAGGACACGAAGATGATGGTGGTGAACACGTTCGCAGTCCAGAAGGCGAAGTGCTTGCGCAGCAAGGCGAAGACCGTGCAGATGAAGAACAGCTCATCCCAGATGCCGACAGCGTTGACGCCGAAGAAGAGTCGCACGATCTCATCCCACTGAGTCACCGGTGGCCAGTTGAGATAGACCCCGGTGCGCATGAAGTACTGGGGGAGGACGAGCCAGGCGACGACGATGACGAAGGCCAGCCATGCCCATTCCATGCGCGACCACTTCTGCCCCCGACGCAGAGGGAAGACGATGGTCCGATCCTTGAACCCATATCGGGTGATCAGCCATGGCCCGATCACGACGGCGGACAGCACAACTCCCATCCGAGCAATGTTGGTCCACGAGATGTCTGCAGCCACCGAGATTGAGGAGATCAGTCCCAGGCAGCCGGCGATGACGCTGAGGTCGCGTGCGAACTCTCGGTCGGCCATCCATGCGACGATGAGGGAGGCCACCATCGGCACGTAGCCGAAGGCCCTCAACTCAGGAAACGTGGTTCCGAGCCCGAACAGGACGAATGCGGACAGCGCCAACAGCACTGCGGCCAGCCCCGGCCAGGAAATGAGATCGAATCGTTTGGAATCAGGTTCGAATCGCGTTTGTGTGTCCACGCTTGACACTCTAAATCACCACAGTCCGAACACGAGCCCGAGAACCGGCAACTCCTCGTAGTATCTGACACAGGCGAAAGGACACCCGTGGAACCCGAGGAATACTGCCGACTGATCATCTCATCGGCCCCGCCGCACACCGTGGAGACGATTCCCACAGCGTCGGCGACCGACAGAACCGCAGCCGCCGACGTGATCGCCGAGGCGCCCATCCCAGCGTTCGCCACCGCGGCGATGGACGGCTTCGCCTTCGATGAGTCGGCACTGGACAGCTCCCGGGCCGGCTCCGAGGTTGCCCTCAGCGGTGACATCCCCGCCGGTGCTTTGCCGGTGGACATCGCACCGGGCACCGCCGTGCGGGTGATGACCGGAGCGCAGGTGCCCTCCAGCGCCGTGGTGGTCGTTCCCGTCGAACTCACCGATGCCGAGGCCGCAGGGCCAGCTCCCGATCACGTCCGTGTCCCGTCGTGGCCAACGGGACTGCAAGCCGGGTGGAACATCAGAGCAGTAGGGGAGGACACTCAGGTCGGAGACACCGTCATCCGATCAGGCAAGACGATCAGCTCCGCCGGTGTGGGCACACTGGCCATGATGGGACGCGAGACCGTCAGGGTCCTCCGCCCTCTCACCATCGGTCTCATCGTCACAGGGGATGAGCTGCGCACCGGGGATGTGGTGCACACCGGTCTCACCGCGTCTGCGCAGCCATTCATCCACAACTCGAACCTGCCCATGCTCAGCTCAGCGATCACCGCCGCCGGAGCCGTCCCCATCGAACGCAGCTGCGGAGACGACCCGGAAGCCTTCCGGCAGATCATCGGCGAGCTCGAGGCCTGCGTTGACCTGATCATCACCACCGGCGGCATCAGTGCCGGTGCCTTCGAAGTCGTCAGACAGGCCCTCAGCGGCGACCACTCGTCGTTCCTGCGTCTGGCACTGCGACCGGGCGGGCCCCAGGGGTACGGACGCTGCGGTGATGTCCCACTGCTGCATCTCCCAGGCACACCGACCGGAGCCTTCCTGTCCTTCCACCTCTTCGCACGCTCTCTAATCGAGGCGCGTCTCCTCGGATCGCGGTGGAAGAAGGCCGTCTACGCCGGTCCCGACATCATCGGACATAACAAGGCCGTCAGCCTGCTGCCTGGCAGATTCACCACAGCGGGAGATGTCGAAGCCCTGGACCGGTCACGACTGCGCGACTTCTCCGGCGCCGACGTCATCATCCGTGCACCTCGAGCCCCCGTGACGATTCGGACCGGGGACATCATCGCGGTCCTCGACTGCTGAAGCCAACTAGACTGAGTCACATGTCAGCACATGCACTCACCCCTGCGGACACGAAACGCTATGCCCGTCAGATCCGCCTCAACGGTTTCGGCCCGCAGGCCCAATCCGCACTCCTTGCGTCTCATGTGCTCGTCATCGGTGCCGGTGGGCTCGGGGCACCGGTCCTGACGTACCTGGCGGCGGCCGGGGTCGGATGCATCAGCATCGTCGACCCCGACACGGTGGAACTGAGCAACCTGCACCGCCAATTCATCCATTCCGAAGCGAGCGTGGGCCACCGGAAGGTCGATTCCGCCAAAGCACGAATGGGAGAACTGAACTCGACCCTCGACATCATCACGCACCCCGTGCTGTTGACACCGGACAACGCCCTCGAGCTCATCGGCCCAGCCGATATCGTCATCGACGGCAGCGACAACTTCGCGACCAGGTACTTAGCCAACGACGCCTGCGAGATCCTGAAGAAGCCCCTCGTCTGGGGCACGATCCTCGGCTTCGACGGGCAGGTCGCGGTCTTCGACTCGAGGCAGGGGACAACGCTGCGCGACCTCTATCCGGTCGTCCCAGCCCCCGGATCAGTACCCGACTGCGCCACCGCCGGTGTGCTCGGAGCTCTCTGCGGAAGCATCGGTGCGGCCATGGCAATGGAGACGATCAAGGTCCTCACCGGCATCGGCACCCCTCTCTACAACACGGTCTCCATCCATAGCAGCCTCGACGCCAGCTGGGAGAGCGTTCCGGTTCGACGATTACCTGAACGTGAGCCGATCACGGAGCTGGGCAGCCACCTCGGCGACTATGGTGATGCACTTCGCAGCCAGGGTGCTGAGATGACCGCCGGGACGCCCGCGGGGAGTGATCCGAGCGTGTCGTGGGGGTCGATCACACCCGGCACGGACCTCGTCGACATCAGAGACGAGGAGGAGGTCTCGGCAGGGATGGTACCAGGCGCTCGGCACATACCGATGGACGTCCTCTTGGGCGATCCCGGGCTGATCGCGGGGGACGGGAAAGTGGCTCTCTACTGCCGTTCGGGAGTGCGCTCTGCCCGGGCCTGCGCACAGCTGCGCGCGCAGGGCAGCGAGGTCAGCTCTGTCTCCGGGGGCTTTCTCGCGTATCTGTCACTGCCGCGCTGACGAACTCAGCCGCCGGCGAAGGGCGGGAGGACATCGACGGTATCGCCCTCGCTCAGAGCGGCGTGAGGATCCGTGGCAGCGATCGCGTTGACCAGGAAACTCGAGCGGGAGATGACCGTCCTCGCCTCGGTGGCGGCATCCTTCGTCAGGGTCGTGATCAGCCCGTCAATGGTGGCAGCCTCGGCGCTGCATTCTTTGGTTCCGAAGGCCTCTCGCGCGGCTGCGAAGAAGCGGACTCTGATCTGGGGCACTTATCCTCCGATGGCGCTCATGGGACGTTGGGGCTGTTCGAAGCTCTCGGAATCCATGCCGTGTCCGGCCAGCTTCTTCCAATGCGCGCCCTTCCACAGGTTCGCGATCGCTTCATCGTCGGCACCGCCCCGCATGGCGGTGAGCAGATCCACCTCCGTGTGTGAGAACAGGCAGGTGCGCACTCGTCCCTCTGCAGTCAGACGGGTGCGGGTGCAATCGGCACAGAAGGGTCGGGTCACCGAGGCGATGATGCCGACGTCGCCGATGATGGTCTCCGGATCGTCCCTGCTTGCAACCAGGAACTTCTCCGCTGGAGCACCACCCCGCGGCGCCGAGTCGGGGGTGAGGACGAAATCGGGTTCGAGCAAGGCGAAGATGTCGGCGGCCGTGATCATTGTGCCGCGTTCCCAGGAATGCCCGGCGTCGAGAGGCATCTGTTCGATAAAGCGCAGCTTGAGCCCGCGATCGAGACACCAGCGCAGCAGCTGCGGAGCCTGATGGTCGTTGACGCCAGGCAGCAGCACGGCGTTGATCTTCACCGGATCCATGCCGGCAGCCTGGGCACCCTTGATCCCGTCGAGCACTCTGCCCAGGAACGGGCGTCGAGTGATCGTCGCGAAGGTCTCGGGATCGACGGTGTCGAGAGAGACATTGATGCGGTCGAGGCCTGCGTCCCGCAGCTTCGCGGCACGCTTGTCGAGACCGATCGCATTCGTGGTCAGTGCGATATTGGGGCGGGGCTCAAGTGCGGCGACACCGGCGATGATTTCGGTGACGTCTTTGCGGGTCAACGGTTCGCCACCGGTGAACCGGACCTGGTCGACGCCGAACTTCTCGACCCCGATGCGAACGAAGCGGATGATTTCCTCGGCCGTCATCGCCGCATCGCGAGACATGAACTCCACACCCTCCTCGGGCATGCAGTAGCTGCAGCGCAGGTTGCAGAAGTCGGTCAACGAGATGCGCATATCGCGGGCACGTCGACCGAAGGTGTCCAGGAGCGAATCCTCCTGATGGGCCGTAAACGTCTCGCCCGGGTCCACTGTCGGAGTTCTCAGAACGGGCGTGGGCAGGCTGATCTTACGCATTCTGCCATCCTCCTTGATCAACATCTTCGTTATCATCGTCCCATGACTACCGCCATCATGCATCGTCGTCGTGTGCTCGACACGATCGGCCCGCTTCTCGACACGCAGACAAGGCCGATCGGCGAACTCCTCGACTCGCCACGGCGCCTGAGCACCACCGTAAGCTCACCGATCGATGTTCCGGGTTTCGACAACTCCAGCATGGACGGATATGCCGTGGCCGTCTCCACGCTTCGCAACGCGCAGCAGAGGCACGACACAGACGCCGAGGGCAGCGCACACATAGTCTACGGCCCCATCCCGGTACGCGGCAGGGTTGCGGCCGGGGCGCGCGGCGGAGAGGTGGCGCCCGGAACTGCGGTCGAGATCATGACCGGGGCACCGCTGCCTGCGGGCACCGACACAGTGATCAAGATCGAGGATACGCAGCCGGGGAACTTCGAGTCCTCGGAGATCACCATCACCCTGCCGGCCACGGAGACAGGCCCTCACCCGGGTGACTTCGTGCGCTCTCGAGGCAGCGACGTTGCCGCCGGAGCCATTGTGCTCAGGGCCGGACTGATGCTCACGCCGGCCCACCTCGGCGTTGCAGCAGCGTGCGGGATCACCGCGCTCGAGGTCCAGACCCTGCCTCGAGTGCTCATCGTGAGCACCGGGGATGAGATCACCGCCGATGCCGCCGCCGGAATCCATGACGCAAACTCGATCACCCTGGGTGCCAGTCTCCGCCGCCTGGGCGTCGACACGACCATCATCACCGTGCCCGACGATCCGCGGGCACTTCTCGACGCGGTGCAGGCATCCGAGTGCGACCTCGTCATCTCGACCGGCGGGATCTCGAAGGGGGCGCATGAGGTCGTCAAGCTCGCCGCCGACCTCGACGAAGCCTCGACCATGGTCTTCGAACCCATCGCGATGCAGCCAGGGGGACCGCAGGGATGCGGAACACTGGCCGGAACCGCATGGGTGGCGCTGCCCGGCAACCCGGTCAGTGCCCTGATCAGCTTCGAGATGTTCATCCGCCCCGCACTGTTGGGACTCGACGTGGACGAAGACCCGCGCGAAACCGAATACCACCGTCTGCTCGGGGGACTCGACGAAGCCCCGCCGAGCGGAAAGCTGCAGGTGCGCCGGGCCGTGATGACCGGTGAGGGCCTAGAGCTCATGGGCGGATCCCGCTCCCACCTGCTCCACAACTATGCCCAGAGCACGCATCTCGTCTTCATCCCACCGGCAGCGTCCGGCGCGCAGTCGAATGAGCCCGGCGCAGGCGATAGGCTGAAGACGTGGAAGATCACATGACACTGACGCACATCGACGATTCCGGCGCCGCCCATATGGTCGACGTCGGAGACAAGGACGTGACCAAACGTCGCGCCGTCGCCACCGCACTCATCACCACTCGAAGCGAGGTCATCGATATGATCGCCGAGGCGGGTCTGCCCAAGGGTGATGCCCTGCCGGTGGCCCGCATCGCCGCTGTCATGGGCGCCAAGCGCACCAGCGAGCTCATCCCGCTGTGCCACCCTCTGCCGCTGACCGGCATCGACGTCGACTTCGAACTCCTCGATGACGCCGTCCGCATCAATGGCGCCGTCAAGACCGTGTCGAAGACCGGTGTCGAGATGGAGGCGCTGACCGCTGTCTCCATCGCCGCTCTGACCATCTTCGATATGATCAAGGCCGTCGACAATCAGGCGATCATCGGCGATATCAAGGTCACCGAGAAGTCGGGTGGACGCAGCGGCGACTGGAGCCGGGACACATGAGCGTCATCCACACCGACATCGTCGAGACCCCGATCAGCACCGACGCCCTCGAGCCCGATGTCCTCAACGACACCTGCGGTGCTGTGGTCAGCTTCTCCGGTGTCATCCGAGACCACGACGACGGGCGGGGCGTCCACAGACTGTCCTACGAATCCCATCCGCTGGCAACGACCCAGATCGCCGAGGTGGCTGCTGAGATCGCGTCGAAGCATCCGGTCGTGCGTCTGTCCGTGGTCCATCGTGTCGGTGCACTCGAGATCGGAGACGTGGCCCTGGCCGCCGTCGTCGCCTCACCACATCGTCATGATTCCTTCGCCGCGTGCTCGGAGCTCATCGACGAGGTCAAGGCGCGGGTGGCGATCTGGAAGCATCAGTTCTTCTCCGACGGAGACGATGAATGGGTGGGAGCACTCGAATGACGGAACTGCGCATCAATGATGCGGCCCGGTTCCTCGGGGTCAGTGATGACACCATCCGCCGGTGGGTCAGCGAAGGAAAACTCACCCAGCACAAGGATGGATCCAATCGGGCAGTGGTTGAGGGGCGCGAGCTCGTGGCGCTGGCGCAGTCGA
Source organism: Brevibacterium sp. UCMA 11754 (assembly GCF_021532275.1). GTDB lineage: Bacteria > Actinomycetota > Actinomycetes > Actinomycetales > Brevibacteriaceae > Brevibacterium. The sequence goes on along the minus strand of NZ_JACBOT010000036.1, from coordinate 132,187 downwards.
GTTCTGCGGCCCTCGATGATCCGACCGGTGTCGTGAGTTCTGCCCGCAATCGGTTCGCCGGTCTCGTCACCGACGTGGTCATCGACGGGGTAATGGCGCAGGTCAGTCTCCAATGCGGTCCTTTCCGCGTCGTGTCCTTGATGTCAGCAGAGGCCTGCAGACAGCTCGAGCTCGAACCGGGCAGTCTTGCCACCGCCTCGGTGAAGGCCACGATGGTCTCCATCGACACTGCGGCAACCGGCTGACAAGTTCGCCCTCGTTGTCGTAGATGCTGAGATGAATGTGCATTTTATCCGCGAATGCGGGTTTAATGGACGAATGAAGCATCTATCTGCAGCGTGCATCGTCGCACTGCTCACACTCACCGCCTGTTCGACCGGCTCAGGCTCGGATTCGGGCTCGGACCCGGGGGAGAAGACAACTCTGACGGTCTTCGCCGCCGCATCATTGACCGAGGTCTTCGACGATGTCGCCGAGGAGTTCAACAAGACCGAGCCCGACGTCGAGGTGAAGTTCTCCTTCGCAGGCTCCTCCGATCTCGTCGCACAGATCTCGGAAGGGGCTCCGGCAGACGTGATCGCCACCGCCGATGAGTCGACGATGAACACGCTCAACAGTGATGACCTACTGGCCGGGGCGCCGCAGATCTTCGCCTCGAACACGCTGACCCTGGCCGTGCCGAAGGGAAACCCGGAGAACATCGCCTCGTCGAAGGACTTCACGGGCAAGGACCTCGTCGTCTGCGCGCCCCAGGTCCCCTGCGGTGCCGCCACCGAGAAGTGGGCGCACCAGAATGATGTCGCACTCGACCCCGTCAGCGAGGAGAACTCGGTCACTGATGTTCTGGGCAAGGTCAGTGCCGGCCAGGCCGACGCCGGCATCGTCTACGTCACCGATGTCGCCCGTGGAAACGGAGACGTCGAACAGGTCGTGCTCGACGGCGCGGACAAGGTCATCAACAAGTACCCGGCGGCGACGGTCGGAGCGAGTGAGAACCAGGAAGCCGCCGATGAGTTCGTGTCGTTCCTGAAGTCTGACGAGGCGATCAGGTTGTTCGAGGACGCCGGATTCTCGACTCCCTGATCTGACCGTTCTGACCTGGGAGTCCTGATATGACGAATACGCGCAGGAGACGCGGCCACTCAACGGTGCCGGCGTGGCTCTGGATCCCTGCCGGGCTCGGCATCGCCTTCCTCCTCGTCCCGATCATCGGGATGATCACACGAATCGAGCCCAGCCACCTCGGCGAGATCATTCTGTCGCCGGAATCTCAATTGGCGATGGGACTCTCACTGCTGACCTCCGTCATCGCTGCTCTGGTGAGCGTGAGCATCGGCTTCCCCCTGGGCTACCTGCTCGCGACGCGCACCTTCCGCGGGCAGCGTGTCGTGCGCACGCTCATCCTGCTGCCACTCGTCCTGCCGCCGGTGGTCAGCGGTCTGGCACTGCTCTACACCTGGGGGAGAACAGCCTTCCTCGGGTACCTGCTCACCGACATGGGACTGGGCTTGGCATATACAACGGCAGCCGTCGTGTTTGCGCAGATCTTCGTGTCGCTTCCATTCATGGTCATGTCCGTCGAGACGGCGGTCGCCGCCCGGGGGCAGGACTTCGAACTCGCCGCGGCCGAGCTCGGCGCAGCGCCCAACCGCGTGTTCTTCCACATCACACTTCCGCTCCTGCGCCAAGGAATCATGACCGGCGCCATCCTCTGCTTCGCCCGAGCGCTGGGGGAGTTCGGTGCAACTCTGACATTTGCAGGCTCTCTCTCGGGGGCCACCCGAACGATGCCGCTGCAGATCTATCTGGTCCGTGAATCCGACCCGCAGTCGGCAATCGCATTGTCCCTGCTCCTCATCGTCGTCGCCCTGGTCATCATCGTCCTCGCCTACCGGTCTCCTCACGCACCAAGACTGCGCGCTCCGCGTTCGGCCGCGGCACCGGAGGCGGTCGAGGCTTCGACACTCCGTCCGGGACCGTCTTCGACGTTCTCCGGAGGACTCGGCCCCGAGGCGCACACCGAGCGACCGCGGCCGAAGACCTCCGCGGTTCGTCTCAGGGCTCGGCTTCCTGAGCGCGGTATCAACGTCGATCTCACGATGCCGACCGGCACGACGACGGCGATCATCGGTCGCAACGGAGCGGGAAAGTCCAGCCTCTTCCAGCTGATGACCGGAGCGATCTCCGCCGAATCCGGCTCCCTGCACGTCGGCGATGAGACCGTCTTCGACCTCGACGCGAACAGGTGGCCGCCCGTTCACGCCAGAGGCATCGTCCACCTGGCTCAGAACCCGCTCCTGTTCCCGCATCTGAACGTCATCGACAATGTGGCCTTCGGCCTCAGAGCCCACGGACAGCGAACTGGCGACGCACGAAGAATCGCCGGACGCATGCTCTCGAGCCTCGGCGTAGGTCACTGCGCGGACCGCAGACCCGATGCCGTATCCGGGGGACAGGCAGCCCGAATCGCTCTCGCCCGAGCACTGGTCACCGATCCGAAGCTGCTGCTCCTCGACGAGCCGCTGTCGGCCCTGGACGTCGACGTCAGAGTCGAGACGCGACGCGTGCTCGGGCAGGTGCTGTCAGGTCGAAGCGCCGTCATCATCACCCACGATGTCGACGACGTCACCGCACTGGCGTCCACGCTGGTGCTCATCGACTCCGGAAGCGTTGCGTTCAGCGCACCCGTGGGAGACGTCGGAGCCAGCCTGTCGGCGAGTTCTCGTCAGTCGTCGGACATACCTGGACACGACTTCCTCCACAGCTTTTGCGACGGGGACGCAGAAGGCATACTGTGCAGTAGATCACGCTAGCACCATCGAACCGGTACAAAGGAGCACAACGACGTGGCAGAACTTTCCTATTCCTCAGGACCGTCGGACACACCCCTGCTGGGAGAAACCATCCCCGCGCACATCAAGGCGACTGCCGCTGCTCACGCGAATGGACTGGCGCTCGTCGACCGGTATTCAGACCGTCGGTGGACCTATGCCGAATTCGACCGCGATACCGATGCCCTGGCCATCGGATTGCTTGAACGTGGAATCAAGAAGGGCGATCGGGTCGGCATATGGGCGCAGAACGTCGCCGAATGGGCACAGATCCAGTACGCCACCGCGAAGGTCGGCGCAATCCTCGTCAACGTCAACCCCTCCTACCGCAGCCACGAGCTTGAATACGTCGTCAAGCAGTCGGGCATGAGCATGCTCGTCTCCCAGATCACCGCCCCGCCCCACTCGGATTTCCATGCGATCGCGACCGAGGTCGCGGCGAAGGTGCCGGGACTCGAACTCGTCTTCCTCGATACGCTCCCGTCCGACCTCCTCGGCGATGCGGTCATCGGCGAACGTCAGTCCTTTGCCCGCCTGATCGGCAGCGGTCGCAGCCTCCTCGACGATGAGAGCGCTAAGTATTCGGTCCGCCTGCAGAAGCTCATGGACGAGCTGGCGATGGACGACCCGATCAACATCCAGTACACCTCCGGCACGACAGGCTTCCCCAAAGGGGTGACGCTGAGCCATCACAACATCCTCAACAACGGGTTCTTCATCGGAGAGATGCTGGGCTACTCCTCGAAGGACTCCGTCGTCCTGCCGGTCCCGTACTACCACTGCTTCGGGATGGTCATCGGAAACCTCGCGGCTCTCAGCCACGGCGCTGCCATCATCCTGCCCTCTCCCGGATTCGACCCTGTGGCGAGTCTGAGCGCAGTCTCCGGGGAGAAGGCGACCTCGCTCTACGGTGTGCCCACGATGTTCATCGCCGAACTCGAGCACCCTGACTTCTCGAGCTACGACCTCAGCTCGTTGCGCACCGGTGTCATGGCCGGCTCGCCCTGCCCGGTCGAGATCATGAAACGCGTCATCACCGATATGAACATGGAAGAGGTCGCCATCTGCTACGGCATGACGGAGACCTCGCCCGTGTCCATGATGACCCGCGTCGATGACACCCTCGAGGCCCGCACTCAGACCGTCGGCCGTGTCATGCCCCATCTCGAGATCAAGATCGCCGACCCGGTCACGGGTCAAGCCGTCCCTCGCGGACAGAAGGGGGAACTGTGCACCCGCGGATACGCTGTCATGCTCGGGTACTGGGAGAACCCGGAGAAGACCGCCGAGGCGATCGATGAGTCCCGTTGGATCCATACAGGCGACCTCGGCATCATGGACGAAAACGGCTACGTCGATATCTCCGGCCGGATCAAGGACATGGTCATCCGCGGCGGAGAGAACGTCTATCCCCGCGAGGTCGAGGAGTTCCTCTACCATCATCCCTCGATCAGAGACGTCCAAGTCGTCGGGATCCCCGATGAGAAGTACGGTGAGGAGCTCATGGCCTGGGTGATTCTCAAGGACGACGTGGAAACCTTGGACGCCGAGGCGGTCCGCGAGTTCTGCTCAGGCAAGCTCGCTCACTTCAAGATCCCGCGTTACGTAGAGGTTCGGGAGTCTTTCCCGATGACGGTCTCGGGCAAGATCCGCAAGATCGAGCTGCGCGAAGAGGGCGAGAGGATCGTCCACAGCACGATCGCAGGCTGAGCGCGATTTGCCCTTTCGCGGACGGTGTGAGGGCCGCAGACGAGACTGCAGCCGGCTCCTGACCCAGGTCACAAGTCGGTTGCAGTTTTTCTGGCAAGACTTCACGTTTTTCATGTGAGAACTTTATTCACTAAGATCAACTCTCATGAGAGCTGAATCACAACCGCTGGTGTCAGTCACAGATGTCGAGAAACACTACGGTGATTTTCACGCTCTGAAGCACATCAACCTCAATATCAAAGAACGCGAAGTCGTCGTCGTCATCGGGCCGTCCGGATCCGGCAAATCGACGTTGTGCCGTACGATCAATCGTCTGGAGACCATCACCTCCGGTTCGATCACGATCGACGGCAAGGAACTGCCTGCTGAAGGCGCGACCCTGGCAGAGTTGCGCTCGGACGTGGGCATGGTCTTCCAGGCCTTCAACCTCTTCGCCCATAAGACGATTCTCGAGAACGTCACCCTCGGCCCGATCAAGGTCCGCAAACTGTCCAAAGCCGAAGCCGAAGAGCAGTCAATGGCTCTGCTCGAACGCGTCGGAGTCGCCCACCAAGCCGATAAATACCCAGCACAGCTCTCCGGCGGGCAGCAGCAGCGCGTCGCTATCGCCCGTGCGCTGGCCATGAAGCCGAAGGTGATGCTCTTCGACGAGCCCACCTCGGCTCTGGACCCGGAGATGATCAATGAAGTCCTCGACGTCATGGTCGGACTCGCCGAAGAAGGCATGACCATGGTGGTCGTAACCCACGAGATGGGCTTCGCAAGGAAGGCTGCTCACCGCGTCGTATTCATGGCAGATGGTGAGATCGTCGAGGTCGCCGAGCCCGAAGAGTTCTTCACCAACCCCCAGACCCCGCGTGCCAAGGACTTCCTGTCCAAGATCCTCACCCGCTGATCACACCGAACGAAATAGTCGGTCACACAGCACCACACTCACAAGGAGAAACGATGAAGAAGCTCAGACTCTCAATCGCATCTGTTGCAATCGGACTGCTCGCGCTCAGCGGCTGCGGGCAAGGCGGAACCCCGGATGCTCCTGCCGAGGGCGACGGCGCCCAAGCGGAAGCACCTGAGTACACAGTCAACGACAGCGCCGATTTTAAAGATTCCAAGACCTGGAAGGCTGCCAAGGACGCCGGCGAGCTGAAGGTCGGAGTCAAGTACGACCAGCCCGGTCTCGGCAACGTCAAGGCCGGCTCGGAGCAGCCCGAGGGATTCGATATCGAGATTGCGAAGATGGTGGCCGCGCAGCTGGGCTTCAGCCCGGACCAGATCAAATACACGGAGACTGTCTCTGCCAACCGTGAGCCCTTCCTGCAGCAGGGAAACGTCGACATGGTCGTGGCCACCTACACGATCAATGACGAACGCAAGAAGGTCGTCGACTTCGCCGGACCGTACTATGTCGCCGGGCAGGATCTGCTCGTGGCCGCCGATTCCGACATCGCTGGCCCTGATGACCTGGACGGAAAGAAGGTCTGCTCCGTGGACGGCTCGACGCCGGCACAGAACATCGAAGAGAAGTACAAGAAGGCTGAGCTCGTAGCCTATGACACCTACTCGAAGTGCGTCACCGACCTGCAGTCAGGCTCAGTCGACGCTGTGACGACAGACGACGCGATCCTGCGTGGCTATGCCAAACAGTACGAAGGCGAATTCAAGGTCGTCGGCCAGCCATTCACCGAAGAACCCTACGGTGCCGGCCTGCCCAAGGGCGATGACGCCATGCGCGAAGCCGTCAACGATGCCCTCCAAAAGGGGATGGACGACGGTGACTGGAAGAAGGCATTCGAATACTCCCTCGGCTCCGCCGATGATGTCGAGATGCCCAAGATCGACCGTTACTGACCAGCCTTCAGATTGACATGATGCGAGGGCACCCGATGGTGCCCTCGCATCGATTAAGGAATCTGGAATGGATTTTCTGCAACTTCTCGAGATGTTCCTCTCAGGCATCTGGGGAACCATCAAACTCTTCACCGTCGCCCTGATCGGTGCCCTCGTGCTGGGAACGATCCTGGCTGGAATGCGAGTCTCACCGACACCAGTCCTGCGGTTCGCGGCCTCAACGTACATCAACGTCGTGAGGAACACGCCGCTGACGCTGGTGATGTTCTTCTGTGCCTTCGGGCTGCCGTTCCTCGACATCCGATTCGGCTCGACCAGCTCCTTCAACTCCTTCATCTATGCAATTCTGGCGCTGACGGCCTACACAGCATGTTTCGTCGCCGAGACCCTCAAATCGGGCATCTCGACGATTCCAGTGGGCCAGGCCGAAGCCGCACGAGCAGTCGGGCTCACCTTCGGACAGACCCTGAGCCAGGTGATCCTTCCCCAGGCGTTCCGCACCGTCATCCCGCCCCTGGGCAGCGTCATCATCGCGCTGTTGAAGAACACCTCAATCGCGTCGGCGTTCAACAATCGAGAACTCATCTCGGCCATGCGCAATGCTATTGAGGTGCGCGGAGATCTGGTGATCCCGCTGCTGTTCGGGACTGCCCTTGCTTACCTGATCCTGGCGCTGATCCTCGGTCGCGTCTTCGACTACCTCGAGAGGAAGCTGGTGATCCTGCGATGAGCGCACCGACTCAGGTCCTGTTCGACGAGCCCGGCCCCAAGGCTCGCCGGAACAACATCATCCTCTCGATCGTCTCGGCCGTTGTGTTGGCCGGCCTCGTCGCCTTCGTGATCTGGAAGTTCGCCGATGCTGGTCAGCTGGACTCAGCGAAATGGTATCCATTCACCTTCTCCCAGATTCAGTTGGTGCTCCTCAAAGGCATGGGGGCCACCCTCAAGGTCGCTGTCGTCGCTTCCGTGCTGGCGTTGGTCGTCGGCGTCGTATTCGCGCTGCTGCGGCTCTCGAGCAAAAAGGCGATCTCGGTACCGGGAACCATCGTCCTCGAGTTCTTCCGCGGGGTCCCTGTCCTGCTCCTCATCTTTGCGATGTTCCTCATCTTCGGCAACACGATCGGAGCGTTCTGGTCCGTCGTCATCGGCCTCACCCTCTACAACGGCATGGTTCTCGCAGAGATCGTCCGTGCCGGTATCCTCGCCGTCCCGAAGGGGCAGAGGGAAGCCGCCATGGCCATCGGCCTACGTCCGGGGCAGGTGATGAGCTTGGTGCTGATGCCGCAGGCTCTTCGCGCCATGATGCCCACGATCATTGCGCAGATCGTCGTGCTGCTCAAGGACTCGGCCCTGGGATTCATCGTCACCTACCAGGACCTGCTCTACCAGGTGAATCTCATCGGCCGCGAGTACAACAACCTGCTGCCGACGTTCCTGGTCGGTGCAATGCTGTTCATCATCATCAATATGATCGTCGCAGGAATCGCCCGCTGGCTGGAGAGGCGACTGCAGCGCAAGGCCACCGCGCCCGTCGGGGCAGAAGGTCTGTCGGCGCAGACCGCCGCCTGATCGACCGCAACGGGGTGGCGTCGGTGAGTGAAGATCCCGGCGCCACCCTGTAATGTTCGTGACAAGGACGATGCCGTTGACAAGGAGTCCCATATGCAACCCGAGCTCAGTTCCACCCCCGTCACGGTGGTCAAGAATCCCGGTCGTGAACGCTTTGAGATCTTCACGGCTGAGGATCCGGTCGAGTTCGCTGGCTTCCTGGGCTATCGGGTCATTGACGACGAGACGCTCGAACTCCAGCACACCATCATCTCCGAAGGCTTCTCTCGCCGTGGCTTCGCCCGCACACTGGTCACCACGGTCCTCGATCAGATCCGGGACGAAGGCGGTCGCATCGTCCCGACGTGCAGCTATGTTCAGGACTATCTCAAACGCTTCCCGCAGTACGCCGACCTCGTGACGCAGGCTTGAGCACACAGACCACAGGACTCGAGACGTCGATTATTGGGGCAGGGCGATTCGCACCAAGCCCAAGCGGCGACCTGCACATCGGCAACATTCGTTCGGGGCTGCTGGCGTATGTCCGCGCGCGACAGACCGGGCGACGCTTCCTCTGGCGCATCGAGGACCTCGATCGAGTCCAGCCCGGTGCGGCGCAATCCCAGCTCGAGGTCTTCGCTGAACTGGGCGTCACCCCTGATGAACCGCCGATTGTCCAGTCGGAGCGTCTCGACGTGTACTCCGAAGCCCTGAGCCGCCTCGAGGGGCAGGGACTCGTCTACGAGTGCTACTGCTCACGCAAGGACATCCAACAGGCGCCGTCGGCACCGCACTCTCCGCCCGGAGCGTATCCCGGGACCTGTCGTGATCTGCTGGAGTCCGAACGAGTTCAGCACCGACAGCGTCTTTACGAACAGGGGCGCCGCCCGGCCCTGCGATTGAAGACCGACAACGCTGAGGTCACGGTTCAGGACAGCCTGCTGGGCGAGATCACGTCCCCGGTTGATGACCTGGTCCTCAAGCGCGGCGATGGAGTCTTCGCCTACAACCTCATCGTCATCGTCGATGACGGTGCCAGCGGTGTCGACGAAGTGGTGCGCGGGGACGACCTGGCCACCTCGGCGCCTCGTCAAGCTCATCTGGCCCACCTGCTGGGCCTGCCGCAACCCTCGTGGCTGCATGTTCCACTGGTCGTGAACACAGCCGGCAGACGCTTGGCCAAACGTGATGGTGCGGTCACCTACCAGCAGCTGCGCGCCCAAGGCTGGAGACTCGAGGATGTCTACGCGTGGATGTGCTCATCCCTCGGGTTTGCAGGTTCAGCAGGATCGTGGTCATCTCTCGATGACATGGTGGCAGGCGTGGACTTCGATCGTCTTCGTACAGGGGAGACGGTGTTTGTCCCGCCGACAGGCGCAGATGGCTGAAGGCTCAATTATCTGACTGTTTCAGGCCGCTGCAGCAAGGCCTTCGGTGATGACCTTGTTGTAGATGGATTCGAACGTGTCGAGCGTGTACTCGATGTCATGCTTGGCGACCACATTGAGCGATGCCCGGGCCATCGTGTCGAGGTCTGTGTCCGAAAGCTCACAGATCTGGGTGAATCGCGAGGCCAGTTCCTCGATATCCCGCGGCGGGAACAGGAATCCATTGACCCCGTCCCTGACCAGGTGTGGAAGCGCAACCGCGTCGGCGAGGACGACGGGTTTGCGCGAAGCCAGTGCCTCCAGCGTGGCGATGGATTGGAGCTCAGCTGTCGATGGCATGCAGAAGAAGGTGCACCGTTGGTAGGCATCCATGAGCTCTTTGTCGCTGATCTTGCCCAGCACATGGATGCGATCGGCGACGCCGAGCGCCGCGGCCAGCTCCTTGAGTGGCTCCTCCTGGTCCCCGCCACCGACGACGTCGGCTTCGAGCCCGAGCGCAGGGTCGGTCTTCGCGACCGCTTCGACGATGTCGGCGGCGTGCTTTTCCGAAGAGAGTCGGCCGACGAAGAGGACACGCGGCGGTACCGCGGCCTCGGTGCCGGAAGCCGCCTTCGTTCGCTCAGACGTCGTCGGCGAACCTTCGGACGCCTGTTCGGGTTGGGCAGTCTGACCTTCCTGGACGGCTTGATCGACCTGAGCAGTCTGATCGTCACGCAGGTGCGCGAACCGTTCCAGGTCGATACCGCAGGAGACTGCGCGAATCGGGGAGGTGAACCCGTTCTGCGTGAGCAGGTCGGCAGCGAGCTGCGTGGGCACCGTGATGAAGTCTGCTGACTGGAATTTCCTGCGCAGATCCCACCAGGCCACGGCAGTGCCACCATCGAGGAGGGATTTCGGTGCCCGCAGATAGGGCCGCACGTTATCGGGCATGAAATGGTTCGTGGCGACGACTGGAATACCGCGCTTGCCCGCCTCCGAGAACGCGTAGCGACCGATGACGAAATGCGCCTGAGTATGCACGACATCGGGCTGAAGAGAGTCGAGGAGGCGAGACAACTCGGGTTTCGTCTCCCAGGGCATGCAGATGGTCCACGTCGGATGCAGGGGCCAACGATGTGAAGTCAGTCTGTGGACCGTGACACCGTCTTCGGTGCTCACCGAGGCCTTTCCTGTCGCGGAGGGACAGGCGACGTGAACATCATTGCCGCGGGCAGCCAGCCCGGCGGCCAGACGTTCTGCGAACTTCGCGGCGCCATTGACCTCGGGTGCGTAGGTTTCCGTCGGAATGAGAATGCGGCGGGCTGGGGTGTGGCTATGCGCGGACAGGATTCAACTCTCCTCGGTGTCGGTCAACTGGTCTGTGCGACGAGCGACTCGACGCTGGTGTTCTCGATCTTTGACATCGGGGTGATACCGCGACAATACAACGACGCCCAGACACGCGACCAATCCTGTGGCTGCGATCATGACGACGAGCCATACCGGAGCAGATGACGCTTCCCCGAGAACGACCGAACCAAGGACCACTGCGCCGATGGGATCAACGACAGTCAGGCCGGCGATGACCATCTCCGGGGGGCCGGCCGCATATGCGTTCTGGACGAACCAGGCTCCGATCGCAGTCGCGGCGATGAGGCCGATGACGTTGAGCCACGTGACCTGGTCGATTCCTGCGCGGAGCAGCTGCACGCTCACGAGGTGTGTATTCGTGGCCACACATGCGAACAGCAGGCCCGCAGCCAAGATGAGCACGAGTTGGGGCGCACTGCGGAAGAACAGCATGATGCCCAAGCCAAGCGCGACGATGACAGCGGTGATCCACACCAACGGCATCGCGTCGGATCCCAGATGCACCTCTGTTCGGGCGGTGGTGGCTGAGAGAGCAACGAAGATCGTCACCCCCACGGTGCACCAGATGACGGCCTGCATAAGACGTCGGTTGACCTTGAGTCCACGATGTCGCACGCCCAGAAGGACGGACACGATGAGGGAGAAGGCACCGACGGGCTGGACGACCATGACCGGAGCCAGCGACAGAGCGACGATGTTGCCCACGGTGCCCAGACCGGTGATGATCAGTCCGATCAGCCATTTCCTGTTGCTCAGCAGCTCCTTGAAATGAGCCCAGCTCAGTCCGTTGTGGGAGTCGTTCTGATCTGCGACGGCGTCATGCTGGTACAGCGCTCCATAGGCCAGTGCCACCGCCGCAAGGACGGCGAGGGCGATTGCCACTATGGTCACGTGCACTTCTTCCGCTGCATGGGTGGGGTGAGGAATCCCTTTGATTTTACAGTGCGGTCACCTCGCCGAGATGGTTGTTGACTGCGTTTGTCCTGACTGTATGGATTCCATGCAGTCTGGTGGTGGGGTTAACCGGAACTGTGAGCTAAAGCACTGTTGCCCGCTTTGTCGCAGGCCGAGTGTCTTTGCTAAGCTGACACAACGTGCGCAGGCAACTGCGCCTTTCCTCCGTAGCTCAGTTGGCAGAGCATTCGACTGTTAATCGAAGGGTCGCTGGTTCGAGCCCAGCCGGGGGAGCAGCTTGGGCCCCGTCCAGAAGGACGGGGCCTTTGTCGTCCCCGCGGTTCTGGCGGCGATCGCGGCCAAGACCTCGCGAATCGAGGTCGGGACCGGTGTCATCGACATGCGCTACGAGAACCCTCTCTATCTGGCAGAGGAAGCCGCTGCCTTAGACCTGCTCTCTGATCAGCGAGTGGCTTTGGGCATCAGCCGGGGATCACCGGAACCAGCCGACCGAGGCTGGGAAGCCTTCGGCTACAGCGACAGCGACGATGCGAAGGCCGCGAGCATGGCCCGCGAGAAGTTCGCGCAGTTCCTGTCAGCAATCAAGGGCGAAGAACTCGCCCCAGCAGATCCGACGCAGTTCGGTCCAGGCAGGAAGCTGCGCGTCGAACCTCATTCTCCAGGTCTCGGTCAACGCATCTGGTGGGGCGCCGGCAGTGCGGCGACCGCCGAATGGGCCGCTGCCCAGGGCGTGAACATGATGAGCTCGACCCTGCTGACCGAAGCCACCGGTGCATCCTTCGGCGCGCTGCAGCGCGATCAGATCGATCGTTATCGCGCAGCATGGAAGGACGCTGGCCATGAGTGGACTCCGCGCGTGTCCGTGAGCCGCAGCATCTTCCCGATCACCACGAACCTCGATGACCTCTACTTCGGACGCCGTTCAGGTGGAGAAGGTGATCAGATCGGGATCATCGATGGTGCGCGCTCGACCTTCGGCAAGACCTCTGCGGGCGAACCCGCCGAACTCATCGAGGCGCTGAAGGCCGACCCTGCGGTCGAAGCCGCGGACACGGTCCTGCTGACCATCCCGAGCCAACTCGGCGTGGACTACAACCTCCACATCCTCGAGTCCTTCGCCAGCTACATCGCTCCTGCTCTGGGATGGCAACCCAATACATCTGGCCCGGTGACCGGTTCCGCAGTGTGATTTCGCCCGAGGTCTGAACATGGCACGTATGATGAAACAGTTCCCACATAGGGGACTGTCGAATCGACTTGGTTCCGTACGGCATCCTCTGTGCGGAATGCGGTCTGAACAGAGGTGATCAGGTGAGCGACGGCCAGCGGATGAATCAGATTCAGAGACGAATCGTCCTCATCGGTCTCGTCCCGCTCTTCATGTCTCTGCTGTCGGTATCGATCATCAACGTCGTCCTGCCCGCCATTGAGGCGGATCTCCAGGCATCGTCCTCGGCTCTGCAATGGGTCCTGACCGGCTATGCCCTCTCGTTCGGCGTTGTTCTCGTGGCAGCAGGTCGAGCAGGCGACGTCTTCGGACGCGGCCAACTGTTCATGATCGGAGTGGGCCTGTTCGGCCTGGCCTCACTCGTCGCCGGCATCGCGCCCGGGGCATTGACCCTCAATATTGCTCGCGTCTTCATGGGACTCGGATCAGGACTGCTCAATCCGCAGGTCGTCGGACTGCTGCAGCAGTACTTTCAAGGGCCGCAGCGCGGGCGCGCGTTCGGACTGATGGGCACCACCGTCGGCCTCTCCGTTGCAACAGGTCCTGTCCTCGGCGGCGTATTCATCGCTCTCTTCGGCCCGGAGCTGGGTTGGCGTGCGGCCTTTCTGGTCAATGTCCCCTTTGCGGTCATCTCCCTCATCCTTGCCAGAAGCTGGCTGCCGAAATCAGCCTGGCATCCGATTGCCGCCAACGACGGCACCGATGCGAACCCGGCGGCCGCCTCGGCGAATGAGGGATACGTTCCGAAAAGGGATCGAGACCTCGATCCCATCGGAGTGATTCTGCTCGGTGTCGGTGTCCTCCTTGTGCTGCTGCCCTTCGTCGAGTCTTCTGTCGGGTGGTTCATCTGGCTCGGCCTGCCACTGGGACTATTCACCATCTGGGTCTGGACCCGTTGGGAGCGCCGGTACTCTGCCCGTGGACACGCCCCCATGGTCGATCTGAACCTGTTCAGCATTCGCAGCTTCAGCAACGGTTCGATCATCATCACCCTCTACTTCATGGGCGTGACGAGCGTCTGGGTGCTCATCGCCATGTACATGCAACAGGGCTTGGGCCACACTGCGCTGGCGGCAGGCATGATCGGACTTCCGGCTGCGTTGCTCTCCGCTGTATCGGCAGATGTGTCCGGACGTTTCGTGTTCCAGATCGGACGCCGACTCGTCGTCTGGGGGATCATCACCTGCCTGGTGGGTCTGGTCTCGACAATCGGCGTGGTTTTCCTGCTCACCCGGGGCATCGGCAGCGAATGGTGGATGCTGCTGACCCTGTGCTTCATCGGTGCCGCACAGGGCATGGTCATCAGCCCCAACCAGACCCTGACCCTGCAGGAAGTGCCACTGAAGTATGCAGGCTCGGCCGGGGGAGTCCTGCAGACCGGACAGCGCATCGGCACGTCGATGGGATTGGCCATCATGACCGCTTTGGCCTTTGCGGTCACGGCGGTCAGCGATTGGAACATCGGAATGATCGCCTCATTCGCAGCGATTGCGATCATCGTGGTTCTGGCCGGAATCGTCGGTTTGGCCGAGGTCAGGCGAGGCCGGCGCCGTCAGCTCTGAGCGCAATAATGTTACAGAATTTAGACAATCGCTTCTGTCCTCATGTGGAAGACTGTGAACGCACGTTTGCCCATGGAAGGACATATGGTGGTTGAGGCGGTACACGATCTGGACCTGGCTCTAGAAGAGTTGGTGCGCTCAGGTGGGATCGAAACCTATTTCGCCCCCGTCGTCGATGCGTACACCTTCGACAAGGTGGGATATCAGATCCTGCAGGCCCCCACCGATGACCCGGCACTCGGGCACGCTGAATCCGAGAATCTCCGCCGCGAGATGCATGCCTCGGCAATGATCGGTGACATCGATGCCTCGCTTCGAGCAACAGCTCTGAGGACCGCCGAGGCGGCCGGACTGCCCAAGTCGAACCGACTCTTCCTCCACGCCGAAGACGAATCCTTCGCCACCCTTGAAGATCGCACCGAAGAGCCCGACCGTTCCGTCATCCTCCAGCTCGATGCCTCCCGCGTTTCATCGTCGCCTGCATCTGTGCTCCGCGCAGTTCGTCAGGCGCGCTCGATGGGATGGGGTGTGGGCATGTCCTCGGTCGGGGCAGACCTGCGCAGCACCTCCTTCGTGCCTCTGGTCAATCCGTCTGTGGTCGGTCTTCATCCCGACGTGCTGCGCATCGACTGCGAATCCCACCTGGCCGAACTCAATCGTCTGCTCCACGCTCACCTCGAACGCACAGGCGCAGTGATCCTCGCCGAGGGTGTCACCACCGAGGACGATCTCGACCGAGTTCGCGCGTTGGGCGCACGCTTCATGTCTGGTCCGTTCTTCGGTCCCGCAACCAAGCAGCCCGAGCCTTTCGCCGAGCCGATCGAGGACGGATTGATCGATCATCATTCGCGTAACCTCGCGGCTCTGGGAACTCCCTATTCGATTGCCCAGGGCCTGCGACGCGAACCACTCGTGATGAATCGTGAGCTTCTGGTCGCCCAGATCGCTGCGCTCGAAGAGCGTGCCCTGGCTTCAGGTGCCGCCACAATCACCCTCGGGGTGTTCGGTGAAGATGAGACCTTCTCCCAAGCCACCCGAGACCGCTATGAACGTATTCGCGACACGGTCGGGTTGACGGCGATGTTCTCGGGTGGGTTCACAGAGCCGCCGATCCCGGGAGTGCGCACAGGGGTCGTCGACGCATCAGATCCCATGCGCAATGAGCACGGCGTCGTCGTGGTCGGTCCAGACTGGTCGGGTCTCGTCGCCGCTTCCAAACGCAACGATCCCGGCAGCGACGGTCAGGTCGTCTTCGACGTGTACATCACGACCGAGCGTTATACCTGTGTCGATGCCGCTCGAAGTGCGCTGACGCGCATATCACCGGTCTCCTCAGCAAGTTGATCGTCTTCTGTCCCTGACCGGACTCTTCCTTCGATGGGATTGGGCAAGCGGCTGGTGAGCCGAATGGGTCAAGGTCGTCAGTTGGTGTTAATCTTATTTCTGCTCGCCCCCGTAGCTCAGCTGGTCAGAGCAGGGAACTCATAATTCCTTGGTCGTCGGTTCAAGTCCGACCGGGGGCACCACGGTTGTAATCTTCGTTCATGACTGTTGTCGTTCGCTCCCCGGTCGCTGGTGATGTCAATGCGATGGCCAAGGTCCATGTCGGATCGTGGCAGGAGACCTACGGGGGCACTAGTCCTCTCTGCGCCTGACTCTCTCCAACTCCGGGAGCGGATGTGGAGCTCTCTGTTCGTTGACGGCAATTCGGACAAATCCGTATGATCCGACTGTCCGAATAGGGACTGCGCAACTGTGCGTCAGTCACGATCTTCTGCTTGAGGGGCTCTCCTGCCCCAGGTGAAGACATCACCGGAAAGTGGCGCGTATGCCGTCCACTCGGCACTGGGACCGGCCTCGGCCATCAGCTGAGTCACGCGTTCCTGCTCGGCTTCGAGCTCTGCAGCGATAGTCGAAAAGGCTGTGGAGGCCCCCTCGTTGTCTGCCTGTCTGCGGCTGTGAACCGTGTACGTCGGTGCAGCGGTTTCGTAAGAGGCGAATTCGACGACGAATTCCTCGCCGAGTTCGTTTGCGACCTGTCCGGCCAGATCGATGCCTGTCTTCGTAAAGGCTCGAGCATCTTTCGGTGATTTCCAGTTGAAGTCGGCGTCCAACGCTTCGTAGTACGTCCGTTCCCACGCTTCCAGCTCGCGAATCAGTCCCGGGGACAAGTCGGTGTCAGCATAGTCAACGGGGTAGACGAGCCACAAGACGGTGTCAGCATAGTCCGGGAACATTCGCACAGTGGTCGGTGTAGCGTTTTCCTGCAGCATGGCGCCATGCTAACGCACAAGGTGGCTGGTCCTCACCGACCCTTCGTTGCTCTGGCGCGGGCAGCCTGCGGACGGGATCCCTTCGCGTTCTCGTGCAGAACCTGGCTACACGCGACGCCACCAGGTCATTCAGTGCTTGGCGCACAGACAAAACTCGTCTATCATTGGCTCTAGCACCTCCTTTCGGATCGTAGGGGAAGACGTATCCGAGGTAGGAGGCACAAATGGATATGACACAGGGCGTACTATTCGTCCACTCAGCACCTCGCGCGCTATGCCCGCACATCGAATGGGCAGCGGGCGGGGCAATCGGTGCACAGGCACGCTTCGACTGGACACCCCAGCCGGCAGCGCCAGGCCTTGTGCGTGCCGAAGTCTGCTGGCGTGCGCCAGCAGGTTCCGGTGCACGCATCGCATCCGCTCTCCGCGGGTGGGACTCACTGCGCTATGAAGTGACCGAGGAGCCATCTGTCGGAGTCGACGGCGGGCGTTGGAGCCACACTCCAGACCTCGGGATCTATCACGCAGTCACCGACTCTGCCGGCAACATTCTGGTTCCCGAAGATCGCATTCGCTCCGTCATGGAACGCGCTTCCGGTGATCCGACCAAACTCTCCACTGAGATGGCTCTGGCCCTGGGCGAAGCCTGGGACGAAGAGCTCGATGCCTTCCGCCACGCAGGCGAGGGCGCTCCAGTGCGCTGGCTGACCAAGGTCGGCTGAGACTCTCACCAGACTGCCTGCGCCGTCGGTTCTACTAAGACGCGCGAAGGCTGCTGCAATACGACTATGGGCACACCTTCCTACCTCAGGTGTGCCCATAGTCGTTTGCAGATGCGCCAGCATACAACTCTACGACGACACGAGCTCGGTTCCGGTGTCGCCTCGTTCAACGGTGAGCCAGATTATCGAGTCTGAGCAAGCGGGATAGTCTGATTCCCCGTTGATTGAGCGCACGGGTGACTGAGTTGATCGGCGGCCCAGACGCAGATCAGGCCCCAGCATGATTGCTGGGGCCTGATCTCATCGTCGCTCAGAAGCGGGACCAGTTGTGACTGGACCGCCGCCTCGAGAAGCGCTATCGCATCACACGGACTTGAAGGCGACGACGGCATTGTGGCCGCCGAAGCCGAACGAGTTCGAAATTGCTGCGATGTCTCCGGCAGGAAGTTCTGCAGGGGTGTCGCGGACGATGTTGATGCCCACGACCTCCGGGTCGACCTCGTCGATGTTGATCGTTGGGGGCGCGGTGCGTGTCTGCAGTGCCTTGACCGTGAGGATCGACTCGACAGCGCCTGTACCACCCAGGAGGTGGCCGGTCATCGACTTCGTGGCACTGACCAGAGCGTCACCGACGTGAGAGCCCAGCAGCTGGCTGATCGCCAAGGACTCAGGGATATCGCCGACCGGTGTCGAGGTTGCGTGAGCATTGACGTGCTTGACGTCTGCGGGGCTGATCTCCGCATTGTCGAGCGCGCTCTGCATCGCACGCAGCGCGTACTGTCCGCCTGGCTCACCACCGGTGATGTGGTAGGCGTCGTTGGAGATGCCCCAGCTGGACACCTCGGCGTAGATCTTCGCTCCGCGTGCCTTGGCATGCTCTTCGGTTTCGAGGATGAGGGTTCCCGCACCTTCGCCCATGACGAATCCATCGCGATCGACGTCATAGGGACGTGATGCGGTCTCAGGGGAGTCGGTTCGGCGTGAGAGTGCCTGCATGGAGTTGAAGGCGGCGATCGTGATCGGGTGGATCGCAGCTTCGGAGCCGCCGGCGATGACGACATCGGCGTGACCGGAGGCCACAACGTCGTAGGCGTGGCCCAGGCTCTCGGTCGACGACGCACAGGCGGAGACCATGGTCTGGACACCAGCACGGGCCTTGAACTCCATGCCGATGGCTGCTGCAGGCCCATTGGGCATGAGCATCGGAACGGTCAGCGGCATGACCCGGCGTGGGCCCTCTTCCTGAAGCGTGTCCCAGGCATCGAGCAGAGTCCAGACACCGCCGATTCCGGTAGCCCAGGAGACCGCGGTGCGGTCCGGGTCCGTCTCCTCGAGGCCGGCATCAGCCATCGCCTCACGAGCGGAGATCAGAGCGAACTGGGAGGAGGGGTCGAGGCGCTTGGCCTGGACGCGTTTGAGATTTTCGGACACGACCTGTGGGTCGACCTGTGCTGCGAAGTCGACGGCGAGGCCGTACTTCTCGGACCAGTCATTGTCCATTGTGTGGACGCCGGACTTGCCGGCCAGTATGGCTTGCCACGTGGCATCGGCCGTCGCGCCCAATGGGGTTACCGCACCAATCCCGGTGACGACAACTTTAGGTGTCATGGTACAAACCTCGTCGATAGTGTGGACACGGCCCGTCGGTGGACGGGCCGTGTTCGGCTAATTTCTCAGGCCTCTTGAGCCTTGTTGATGTAGTCAACAGCGTCCTGGACGGTGACGAGGTCTTTGACGTCGTCATCCGGAATCTTCACGCCGAACTTCTTCTCAGCGTTGACGACGATGGTCATCATCGAGATGGAGTCGATGTCGAGGTCATCGGTGAAGGACTTGTTGGCCTCGACTGCTTCTACAGCCAAACCGGTTTCTTCGTTGACGATCTCTGCCAGTCCAGCGAGGACTTCAGCTTCGGTGAATGCCATTTCTTTCCTACTTTCTAGTGTCAGCCGAGGGTTGTTCGACCGGTTGAGGAACTTTTCGACGAGTGTCCCGCCGAATATCTTAGGACATTCACGGAGAGTTTTCCGTGAATGAACCCGTTTAAGGGAGGCGGATCACTTGTGCGCCGAAGACCAGACCGGCTCCGAAGCCGATCTGCAGGGCGTATCCACCACTGAGTTCAGGCTGCTCGCGCAGCAGACGTTCGGTCGCCAGCGGGATGGACGCCGAGGAGGTATTCCCGTTGTCGGCGATGTCGCGGGCGATGACGACGTGCTCGGGCAGCTTGAGCTGTTTGGCGAGTTCGTCGATGATTCGCATGTTCGCCTGGTGCGGGATGAAGGCGGCCAGGTCGGAGGCTTCGATGCCGGACTCGGCAAGAGCCTCTTTGGCCACCTCGGCGCCGTCCCAGACTGCCCAGCGGAACACGGTCGGCCCATCCTGGCGCAAAGTGGGGAACGGAGTGTCCCGGTCGTCGCGGACGTCGTAGAGGGACTCGGTCATGCGGATCGTCGACCAGTTCTCGCCCTTCGAGCCCCAGACGGTCTTCGAGATGCCCGGCTCGTCAGACGACGAGACGACGACAGCACCGGCTCCGTCACCGAGGATGAAGGAGATCGAACGGTCCTCGGGGTCGATGACCTCGGAGAGCTTCTCGGCACCGATGACCAGAATGTTGTCCATGGCGCCGGAACGGACCAATGCGTCGGCCTGTCCGATGCCGTAGCAGTAACCTGCGCATGCCGCACTGATGTCCCAGGCGGGGATGGGGCCGGTCCCCAGACGGTCAGTCAGCGCTGCCGCCGCCGAAGGAGTGAAGTATTCGAAGGTGACGGTGGCGATGATGATGCCGCCGATGTCTTCGGGCTTGAGTCCGGAGGAGGCGATCGCTTCCAACGCGGCCTCTTCGCACATGTCGATGACGCCGACGTCCTTGCTGGCGCGACGCCGAGTGACGATGCCGGTGCGCTGGCGGATCCACTCATCGGAGGAGTTGATGGGTCCGGCGATGTCGTCGTTGGTGACGAGGTTCTCGGCACGGTAGGCACCGATGCCCATGATCTTGGAGAAGGTTCCGGATTCTGCGGTCTTCAGTGTTGGCATGATGGTCTTCCTTTGATGATCAGGCGTGGGCCGCGGCGAACTCACGCGCACCGTCGAGGTCTGCAGCGGACTTGATGGCGAATGTCTCCACGCCCTTCATGGCGCGTCGTGCGATTCCGGTCAGGGTGCCACCGGGGACGAGTTCGATCATTCCGGTGATTCCCGCATTCAGCAGCGTCTCCTGGCACAGATCCCAGCGAACCGGGTTCGTGACCTGCTTGACGAGGCGGTCGACATAGTCCTGACCGCTCTCGATGACTGTTCCATCGGAGTTGCTCAAAATATAAGTGGCAGGATCTGCGATCTCCAGCGCCGAGGCAGTGGCGGCCAGTTCCTGAGTCGCCGAAGCCATGTACTCGGTGTGGAAGGCACCAGCTACGGGCAGAGCGATGACGCGTGCTCTCTCCGGCGGGTTCTCCGCCAGCTTCTCCAGATCCTCCAGCGATCCCGCTGCCACCGTCTGTCCGCCTCCGTTGACATTGGCGGGGCTGGCGCCTGCTGCGTCGATGGCCGCCAGAACGTCGGCGGGTTCGCCGCCGACGACGGCTGACATGCCTGTGGGCGTCTGGGCCGCGGCCGCGGCCATCCCTGCGCCGCGCACTGCGACGAAGCGCATGGCATCGGCTGGAGAGAAGACACCGGCGATCTGTGCGGCAGCGATCTCGCCGACAGAGTGCCCGGCGACATACTCTGCCCGAGCTCCGAGCTCAGCGGCGCATGCGATAGCTGAGGCGACGAGCAGCGGCTGTGCCAGTGCTGTGTCCTTGATGGTCTCGTCATCCGATTCGGTTCCGTGCAGACGCAGGTCGATCCCGGATGCGGAGGAGAGTTCGTCGATCTGTGCGGCGAAGGCGTCGAGTTCCAGGAAGGAACTCAGAAAGCCCGACTTCTGGGCACCTTGGCCCGGGCACGTGATTGCTAGCACTCAGTTCTCTTTTCACTCGACTTCGATGTTCAATCTAGTGGATGGATCTTTCGGCTCAGTGTGTTTTGTCGGTGTTCGACAATAGCCCGGCATCTGACAGTCGTCCGTAGACCAATGCGATGTGGATGACGAATGCGTCGCGGGAGACCGTCGGATCGAGTGAGATCGCCGAGGTGATCTTCCGGAGCCGGTATCTCACCGTATTCGGGTGGACGGAGAGTGCCTTCGCCGTAGCTTCCAGCGACGATCCGAATTCGACGTAGGCACTGACCGTTTTGAGCAGTTGCCCCGTCCCCGAGGTCAGTGGTTCGTAGTACCGGCTGATGAGTTCGCTCAGGGCGACGGTGTCTCCGGCCAGGGCACGTTCGGGCAGGAGCTCTTCTGCCCTGACGGGTCGGGGTGAGTCGGGGCGGGCGGTGGCGGCCTTGAGTGCCATGATCGCTGCCTTCGCCGAGGTGGCGGCCTCTGCCAGGCTCGGAACGCTGGGGCCGACGATGACTTCGGATGGTCCGAAGGATTCGGAGAGTTCCTCAACGGCGTCATCGAGTTCGGTGGCACCGCCGAGGACGATGAGCAGTCGGTTGTCGTGGATGCCGACGAGGGCATCATCGGCCCATTTGCGGGCCTTGCGTCGGATGACGTCGAGTCCGCGCTTGGCCGACCTCTGCGGGGCCCGTCCGACAAGTACGCTGACGGGCCCCTCCGACTGCCACCCGAAGGCGGCGGTGCGGCTGGCCAGCTCATCGACGGAGTCGCCGCGAACCAGAGCATCCACGACCATTGCCTCTAAGCGAGCGTCCCAACTTCCCCTGGCCTCGGCGGCTCGGGCATAGACGTCTGCGGCGGCGAAGGCGATCTCACGGGAGTAGACGAGAACAGCCTCTCGTAGCGCCGGCTGCTCGACCGCACGTGCAATGTCGGGCACTCTCTCCTCGACGACTTCGACGACGATCTTGAGCAGCTGAAGGGTCTGCTGGAGACTGATTGCTCGAATCAGATCGCGTGGGGCGGATTTGAAGATCTCGCTGACGACCCGCAGATCCGTATCGGGTTTGCGGTACCAGTCGATGAAGGACGAGATGCCCGACTGGGCCAACAGCCCGACCCAGGATCGATCAGAGGGGGACATGCTGCGGTACCAGGGGAGCCGAGCTTCAAGTCTCTGCAGGGTCACAGTGGAGAGGACTCCCACTCCAGCCCGCAGACGGCGTGCCGTCTCCGCCCGGCGCCGGAGCGTCTCGGCGTCAGTTGTCATAGGCACCACTTTAAAGGCTTCGGCACAATTCGCTTGTATGCGACACACAAGTTTTTGTCGATTGAGACAAGTATGGCCGGAGTCTTGGAGACTCCGGCCATACTCATAGCGTAGCGGTGTCGAGCGCAGTGTCGAATCCGCCGCCCAGCGCGATGCGATCAGGCGCCGGCACCTTCGGTCGAGCCCGAGGTGCCCGCGGTGACATCGTCGAGCTGGTACTTCCGTGCCGCCTCGGCGGCCTTGTCGATCGAGATCGCTCCGGTGTCGGCCAGGGAGATCAGGGCCTGCGTCACGACCGATGGTCCATCGATGTGGTAGTAACGACGAGCTGCCGGACGGGTGTCCGAGATCGCGTAGCCGTCGGTGCCCAGGGATGTGAAGTGGCCTGGCACATACTGACGGATCTGGTCGGGAACCGCGCGCATGTAGTCCGAGGTCGCCACGACCGGGCCCTCTACCTCGGACATCTTCTGGGTCACGTACGGCACACGTGCCTCGGCGTCTGGCGTGAGCAGTCGGTCGTCTTCGGACTTCAGGCCATCGCGACGCAGCTCGGTCCACGAGGTCACCGACCACACATCTGCCGAAACGCCCCAGTCCTCGGCGAGCAGCTCTTGGGCTTCGAGAACCCAGGGGACGCCGACGCCGGAGGCCATGAGCTGGACCTTGGGGCCGCCGTTGTCCGGACCCTTCGACAGAAGATACATACCCTTGAGCACGCCGTCGACGTCGAGGTCCTCTGGTTCAGGGGGCTGGACCATCGGCTCGTTGTACATCGTCAGGTAGTACATGACGTTGGGGTCGCGCTCATCGGTCGGATCGTACATGCGGTGGATGCCGTCACGGACGATGCGCGCGATCTCGTAGGTGTAGGCGGGATCGTAGGACACGATCGACGGATAGGTCGATGCCAACAGGTGCGAATGACCGTCACCATGCTGCAATCCCTCTGCTACCAGCGTTGTGCGACCGGCGGTGGCGCCGAGGATGAATCCGCGCGCCATCTGGTCACCGGCAGCCCAGAAGAAGTCGCCGCTGCGCTGGAAGCCGAACATCGAGTAGAAGATGTAGAACGGGATCATCGGCTCACCGTGCGTGGCATACGAGGTGCCGACAGCGGTCAGCGCTGCAGTGGCGCCGGCCTCATTGATGCCCACGTGGAGCAGCTGGCCGTCGGTGGCCTCCTTGTAGGCGAGGAAGAGATCGCGGTCAACCGAGATGTAGTTCTGGCCGTGCGGGTTGTAGATCTTCGCCGTCGGGAAGAACGAGTCCATGCCGAAGGTACGGGCCTCGTCCGGGATGATCGGCACGATGCGCTTGCCGAACTCCTTCTCCCGCATCAGGTCCTTGAGCACACGGACGAAGCCCATGGTGGTGGCGATCGTCTGCTTGCCCGAACCGCGCTTGCCTGCGTCGAAGGCTTTGTCGGAGGGAAGCTTGAGATCGATGTGCGTGCTGCGTCGTTCGGGGGAGTATCCGCCCAGTGCCTGACGACGTTCCTGCATGTACTTGATCTCTGGAGCGTCCTGCCCGGGGTGATAGTACGGGGGCAGCTTCGGGTCGGCTTCGAGGTCCTTGTCCGAGATCGGGATCTGGAAATGATCGC
Organism: Brevibacterium sp. UCMA 11754; assembly: GCF_021532275.1. GTDB lineage: Bacteria > Actinomycetota > Actinomycetes > Actinomycetales > Brevibacteriaceae > Brevibacterium. The sequence continues at coordinate 107,981 of NZ_JACBOT010000036.1, read as the reverse complement.
GGGCCAGCTTGAGGTCGTCGATCGTCAGCTTCTTCATCTGGTGGGTCGCATTGCGGGCCTCGAAATGAGGTCCCAGCGAGTAGCCCTTGACGGTCTTGACGAGGATCACGGTCGGCTGACCGGTGTGCTCGGCGGCGGCCTTGTATGCAGCGAAGACCTTGCGGTAGTCGTGACCGCCGCGCTTGAGGTTCCAGATCCTCTCGTCGCTGTAGTCCTCGACCATGGCCTTCGTGCGGGGATCGCGTCCGAAGAAGTTGTCACGGACGAATCCGCCGGACTCTCCCTTGTAGGTCTGGTAGTCACCGTCGGGGGTGGCGTTCATGAGGTTGACCAGCGCGCCGTCGCGGTCCTTGCCCAGAAGGGTGTCCCATTCGCGGCCCCAGACGACCTTGATGACGTTCCATCCGGCGCCCCGGAAGTAGGCTTCGAGCTCCTGAATGATCTTGCCGTTGCCGCGGACAGGTCCGTCGAGGCGCTGCAGGTTGCAGTTGATGACGAAGTTGAGATTGTCGAGCTCTTCGAAGGCGGCGACATGGAGCATGCCGCGGCTCTCCGGCTCATCGAGCTCTCCATCGCCGAGGAACGCCCAGGTCTGCTGCTGCGAGGTGTCCTTGACTCCACGGTTGTGCAAGTACTTGTCGAACTGCGCCTGCGCAATCGCGTTCATCGGGCCCAGACCCATCGACACCGTCGGGTGCTCCCAGAAGTCGGGGAGCTGATGCGGGTGAGGGTATGAGGGCAGCCCGCTGGGTTTGCCGTCGATCTGGTGGGACTGCTGCTGACGGAATCCGTCGAGGTCCTGTTCGCTCATGCGGCCTTCGAGGTAGGCGCGAGCATACATACCGGGCGAGGCGTGGCCCTGGTAGAAGATATGGTCGCCGCCGCCGGGGTGGTCCTTGCCGCGGAAGAAGTGGTTGAGTCCGACTTCGTAGAGCGTGGCAGACGAGGCATAGGTTGAGATGTGTCCGCCGACCTCGACTCCGGGTCGCTGGGCACGGTGGACGAGCATTGCGGCATTCCAGCGGTTCCAGCGTCGGTAGCGGCGCTCGACCTCTTCGTCACCGGGGAACCACGGTTCGTTCTCAGGCCCGATCGTATTCACGTAGTCGGTGGCTGTCAGGCTGGGTACGCCGATCTGCTTCTCTCGCGAACGCTGAAGCATCCGCAGCATGACGTAGCGTGCGCGTGACCGTCCGCCCTCGTCGATGAGGCCGTCCAGCGATGCCAGCCACTCCTCAGTCTCTTCGGGATCGATGTCGGGCACCTGGCTGGGCAGCCCATTGAGTATCGGTCCGCCCTGTTTCCGATTGTCCACGGTGTGGTCCTCTCTTCCGCTCCACGATCTTCGTTGGTGTCGAGATCCGGGTGATCGAGTGGAATGGAGGATCAAATCATGATTGAGCCCAGGGTCCACCAGATACTCCCATCAGCCTAGTCCTCCGGCGCGGACTTCGCTGGGGCGAAATCTTGTGATCTCGATGACGAGTTCATGGTCTTCGGTGCTCTTTGACGTGGATTGCATCGCCTTGGCGCGCCGCCATTTGCACCTCCGGCACACTTGACGGAACAATAAGGGCATGAGTAACTCCTCTCCTGAAAGGACATCTTCCACGTCGACCCTCCCCAATGAGCTGGGCCAGAATCTTGGTTTGGCTGCGGGAGACTATGTGCAAGAAATCGGCTACGACGATGACGTCGACTTGGACCTGTGCCAGGCGATCGAAAACATCATCGGTGAGAAAATCGCGGACGGTGATGTCGATGATGTCTTCGACGTCATTCTGATGTGGTGGCGCTCCGACGACGACGACCTCATTGATGGTCTCGTCGACGCGCAGGCAACATTGAAGGAAGGCGGAGTCGTCTGGCTCCTTTCTCCCAAGGCAAGTCGCCCCGGACATATCAGCCCGGCCGACATTTCTGAGGCAGCTCCCACAGCCGGCATGCATGTGACCTCGACGGTCAGCGCTGCCGAATACTGGGCCGGCTTCCGTTTGGTGGGCAAGAAGAACTATTCATGATCGTTCGGCCCGGAGACCGGGCCCCTGATTTCCGCGTGCCCGATCAGTTCGGGTCCACGCTCCACCTCGCCGAGGTTCAACGTCGCTCGGCTGTCATCCTCGTCTTCTTTCCGTTCGCCTTCTCTCCCGTCTGCGGTGATGAGGTCAACGCCCTTGATGACCTGCGACAGTCGCTGGAGACTGAGTCTCTCCCGGTTGAGATCATCGCCATGTCCGTGGATTCGAAGTACACGCTCGCCGCGTGGTCGGAGGAACGAGAGATCGGCCTTGATCTCGGCTCGGACTTCTGGCCGCACGGCGATGTGGCCCGGTCGTATGGGGTATTCGACGCTGATCACGGTGTGGCCGAACGCGGAGTCTTCGTCATCTCCCGAACAGGTACGATCGTGACCAGTCGTCAGGTCGCACGAACCGAGACGCGTGACTTCTCCGTCGATGTCGCTCAAGCGCGAGCACTCTGCGGTTGAGCCAATGTGATCATCAGATCAGCAAGGAGGAATGAAATATGGCCACCATCTTCACCAAGATCATCAACGGGGAAATTCCGGGCACCTTCGTCTACCAGGACGAGGTGTGCGTTGCATTCCTCGATGTGTCGCCGATGACCGAGGGCCACACGATGGTCGTGCCCAGGGAAGAGATCTCACACTGGATCGACGCCGACCAGGACCTGCTCGACCACCTGATGGCGGTGGCGCGACAGATCGGACGTGCCCAGCAGGAGGCTCTCGACTGTGAGCGCATCGGCCTGCTCGTCGTCGGCTATGAGGTCCCACATCTGCACATCCACGTCCTGCCGACGAACTCGATGGACGATTTCGATATCTCTGACCGTGCGCCCATGCAGACCCCTGAACAGCTGGCAGGGCCCGCCGAGAAGATTCGGCGAGCCCTTGAGCAGCAGTCCTGACTGCATTTAGGAATCCGCGTTTGCGTCCAGGTAGAGATTGAGTGAGTCCCGGACCAGCTCGGCGCCCTCGGTGCCACCGTAATTGGCACCGAAACGCGGATCGCTGACGTACATGTCTGCCAAGCCGCGGACATACCCGTCCAGATCACCGTCGGGATCATTCGCCGGAGTCCCCGGTACGGCTCGCAGCCACTGAACGTGACGACGGGCCAGGTCCTGGCAGCGCTCCGATTCGGGGCCGACCCCAGCCTCGGCGGCGTTGGCCCAGTCCTGACTGAGCCGGTCGACTTTCGCCTTCCAGGCCCGCCTGTCATCGGCGCTCATTGACTCCCACCATAGCGCCGACGACTCATAGGCTGCTTGGCCCCAGCGCCGCGTCACTTCCTCTTTGTGTCTGCGATGGTCGAAACCGTCGAACATTTCCTCTGCCATGAGAGGTTCACCTGCTTCCAATCGTGCGATGGTCGCGGTGACGGCGGCGATCTGCCTCTCGATTCGTGCACGCTCGCGTCCGAGGCTGTGCACGTGTTCGCCCAATGCAACAATCGGGTCGGAGGTGCCCTCGAGCGCCTCAGCGATCCGATTCAACGGCATCCCGAGCTCCCTGAGAAGGAGAATGCGCTGCAGGCGCACCAGTCCTGTCTCGTCGTAGTAGCGATATCCGTTGTCGGCAGTGTACGTCGGTGGCAGTAGGCCGATTGCGTCATAGTGACGCAGCGTTCGGCTCGTCGTCCCCGTCATCCGCGCTGTTTCCTGTATGGACCAGTCCATGCTGATCAGCTTAGAAGTTGACGTCGCGTCAATGTCAACGAGGTAATGGGCACGGCCCTCTCTGGACAGGCATCAGCGAAAGGCTGGCCGGCTCAGGCCGCGGCTCGGCTCGCGTCGAGGGCAGCGATGAGATCGTCTGCCAGGTCATCGACGTGCTCGAGTCCGACGGAGAGCCGAATGAGACCGTCGCCGGGTTTTGCGGTGGCCGCAACCGGCCTGTGTGTCAGGGACGCCGGATGCTGGATGAGCGTGTCGACGCCGCCCAGGGATACTGCGTGGACGACGAGACTGCAGTGTTCGACGAAGCTGCGTGCGGCCTCGAATCCGCCGGCCAGCTCCATTGCGATCATGGCTCCACCCCCGGACATCTGGCGCCCGAGCAGTCCTCGTGGATCCTGGCCGTCCAGCCCCGGGTAGTGCACAGCGGCGATGGCAGGGTGCGCAGCCAGGCGCTCGGCGAGTTCACCGGCGGTGGCCTGTGCCGTGCGCATGCGCACGGCCAGAGTGCGCAGGCCCCGATGGAGGAGGTAGGCACCCATGGGGTGGAGTAGGGCTCCCGTGATGGCTCGAACCTGTCGTAGGCGCATCGCCCAGTCGGAGTTGGTGGCGATGATGCCGCCCATGGCATCACCATGACCGCCGAGATACTTCGTCGCGCTGTGCAGAACGAGGGTCGCTCCGTGGGAGATGGGCTGCTGGAGCACGGGGGTGCAGAAGGTGTTGTCGACCAGCACAGGCACGTTGCCGGCGGCTGCGACGACACCGTCGAGATCCACGAGGTCGAGACTGGGGTTGGCCGGGGTCTCCACGATGACGAGTCCGGTGTCGTCCTGGATCGCCGAGGCGATGTCGGATTCTTCGGCCCAAGTGACCCTCGTGCCCAGCAGACCGGATTCGAGGAGGTGGTCGCTTCCGCCGTAGAGCGGACGCACTGCGACGATGTGGGGTGTTCCTGCGCTGACGGCTGCGAGAAGGGCCGCGGTCATTGCGGCCATGCCCGTGGCGAATGCGACCGCTTCGTCGGCGTGTTCGAGCTCGGCCAAAGCGGTCTCGAAGCGTGCGACACCGGGCTGCCACAGGCGTTGGTAGACAGCCGAGTCGCCGTCCTTGAGCGAATGCCCGCTAGCCAGCCATTCGTAGGAGTCACCGCCGGTGGCGACATCGTTGACTGGGTTGGTAGTCGAGAGGTCGATGGCCGGAACGTGGACTCCTGCCTCGGTGAGGCCTTCCATGCCGCCATGGACCATGAGCGTTTCTGGGTGCAGTGAGGTCATGTCAGCATTCAAGCTATTCCTGCTATGAACCGCAATCATCAGTCAAGAATCCGTGATTTTCTGTAATCTGATCAAAGTTTCTTGATTCTCGTATGCCAGACTGTGAGTCATGTCGCAGAAAGTGGAACTCGACGATGTTGATCGACAGCTGCTCAGGGCTCTCGGCGATGATGCCAGAACATCGGGCACCGCCTTGGCCGCGGCAGTCGGCATCTCCGAGTCGACGGTTTCGCTTCGTCTCAAACGCCTCAAGACGTTGGGCGTGATCAGAGGCTTTAGTGTCGACATCGATGCCGCAGCGGTGGGCATCCCGCTGCAGGCTCTGATCTCCATTCGTCTGGCCAAACATGACCGAGCTGAGATCGATGCCTTCACCGCCGCGGCACCGCAGTTCCCCGGGGTGGTGCGGATGTATCACATGGCTGGAGCCGATGACTATCTGCTCCACATCGTCGCCACCGACACCGAGGCGGTCCAGTCCTTCGTTCTGGACTACCTCACCCGCTACCCGGCGGTCGCCCACACCCGAACCAACCTCATCTACAAGGTTCAGGATGGTTCAGCCTGGATTCCCGACGGTGCCTGAACCTCGATGCGGTGCCTGATCGGCGTCGAGAGGCCATAATCGAACTATGACCACTCAGAAGACACAGCCCACCGACGTTGACGTCAACGAGTTCCTCGCAGCTGCCGTTCCGAACAAGCGACGCGAGGATGGGTTCGCGCTGGCAGCGATCTTCTCCGAGGTCACCGGCACGAAGCCGGTAATGTGGGGTCCGTCGATCGTGGGGTACGGACAGTATCAGTACGTGTCGCCATCGAATCCGCGCAACCGTGGTCACTGGCCCAAGACCGGATTCTCACCACGTAAGGCTCAGCTGTCGCTGTACGGGCTCAAAGACACACCCGCCGGAGCGGCGCTGCTGACCAGCCTCGGTACGTACACCGAGGGTGCCGGATGCGTGTATGTTCGCAAGTTGGAAGACATCGACGAGGCGGTGCTGCGCAGACTCATCGCCATCGCCTTCGAACGGCCCGACGATCCGGAGCCCGCGCACTGACCCCAGCGTCACGCGAGGCCGTCGTGGTGCTGCATGACCCTCGAGGTCTTCCGTATCCGTCATGAGGATCAGTGTCGACTGGTGATCGTCAGCCCCTGTTTGCGCTGATGGACTGAGAAGTATTTCAGGCCCAGCGTTTCATCTGCCAGGAAGCGCCGCCGAGAGCGCCGCGGCAGCCACACGATCTGGCCGGGTGAGAGGGAGATCGTGGTCAGCTCGGTCTCCAGTGTTCCACCTCCGTCGAGGATGTGGATGAGGACGTCGAGCCCCGGCCCCATGTGCTCCTTGATCTCACCACCGGGCGACAGGGCGATGATGTTCGCATCGAGATCACGCTGCTGAGGCTGGAGCTGCCAGACCGAACCGGAGTTCTCGGCAACACCTTCCAGTTCTCCCACATCTGCGAGGACACGGGGGAGAGGCGTCGCTGCTCGTTTGCTGATGCGAACCCGGAACTCCTGGTCATCTGATGACAGTGGTTCCCAGGCCATTGCCTCGGCGAACTCCGCCTCCATCTCAAGCTTGAGATTCTTGGGTTCGTGGTCGTTGATGAGGATCAGACCGGAACCGACATCGAGTTTCTGATAGGCCGCCATGATGAGCGGATGCCGCGCAGGCTTGGGAACCGTCCGAACGTCAATGGTTTCGGATACTGGGCCACCGGCCATGGTCAACCTCCAAAGTCAGTCTCACATCGATCAACTACAAGTTAGCATCAGGGCTGAGAGGTCTAAGCAGCAGAATTCGAACGAGCAGGACAGGACAGATGATGGCTGACAATCCACAGACCCAGAACCTCGGCGAGCTGGCCGAGGGACTTTTGGATAAGGCACGTGTCGCCAACAGCGGGCGGGCGGCCCACAGCGTCTACAGCGGGCGCTTTCTCAAGCAGGCCCTGCTGACGTTGACCGCGGGGACCACGATGGCAGAGCATGATTCACCGCCTGAGGCGACGCTGCAGGTGCTGCGGGGGAGTGTGACTTTATCATCAGCGAAGGACTCGTGGGACCTTAACGTCGGAGACCTCATGGCGATTCCTCCGGAGCGACATTCCGTGCAGGCGCATGAGGACTCAGCCTTCCTGCTGACCATTCGAACCGATGTCAGCTGATCATCCGGGCCAGCTCCAATGAGGATTCCACAGGTTCTGACCAGGCGGGATGACCAGCGGGGTCCGTAAGCACAAGAAAGAATGTGTCGCGACATCAAGTGAACGATGTCGCGACACATCACATTGGTCGGGATAGCGGGATTCGAACCCACGACCTCCTCGTCCCGAACGAGGCGCGCTACCAAGCTGCGCTATATCCCGCGACCAGGAACTACTATAGCGATGGCGACGCGTTCTGAAAAATCGGTCCGGTCGACCAGCTGTGAATGGAAGGAAGGTCTCATTGGCACTGACTGCCGGGAGCATCACGACAACCGCCCTAGACATCCTTTCACGTTACGGATTGGGCGATCTGTCGATGCGCAGGCTCGCACGTGAGCTCGAGGTTCAGCCCTCCGCCTTGTACTGGCACGTCAAGGATAAACAGGAGCTCTTCGTCCTCATCGCCACACGGATGAACGCTGAGGTGGATGCGCGATGCCCGTCGACTTCTGACCCGCTTGTGGCTGCGATGGCGCTGCGAGACATCCTGCTCACGTACCGTGACGGTGCTGAGATCATGTTGCTCGGCTACTCGATTTCCCCCGGCGCAGTGACTCCTGGCGCGTTGAGCGTCGACGCATTGGGAAAGACGGTCTCCCAGGGTGTGATGGCACATGCGCTGGGTGCCGTAGCGATCGAACAGAACCGCAGACTCTTCGGTATAGAGAATGACGATGCCGGTGAGAACTTCGCGACAATCGCGGCACGCCTCCTTCGCACCGAGGCCGTCTGAACGATTAAGTCGACTGAACAGGAAATTCGTCTGCCTGCCTGCCATATGGCATACTGGTCGAGCACGTTCAGGAGCATCGCCCTTGAACTGTCGTGGGGCCTATAGCTCAGTTGGCTAGAGCATCTCGCTTACACCGAGAGGGTCGGGGGTTCAAGTCCCTCTGGGCCCACATTCACCCAAGTGCTGTTGTCACGTCAACATGACAGTCCGGTCTCTGAACATATACGCTGAACTCATATGCACGCCAGTACTCTCCAGGTACTGACTTGGACTCTCGACACCGGGGTCCCACGATCTCAGCTCGGCCGAAGGAGCACGACCATGTCATCAGACGAACAGCTGACCGGAACTTGGGTCATCGACCCCGCACATACTCGCCTCGGATTCTCGAGTCGTCACGCGATGGTCTCGCGCATCCGCGGTGCTTTCAACACTGTTGAAGGCAAAGTCGTCGTCGCTGAGGACCTCTCGAAAACCGAAGTGACCATCACGATTGACGTTGACAGCGTTGACACGCGCACCCCTGATCGCGATGCTCACCTGCGAAGCGCAGACTTCTTCGACGTCGAAAACTATCCGACGATCACATTCAAATCCACCGGTGTCGATGAGGTCGAAGAAGGAAGCTACATCGTCAACGGTGACCTGACGATTCGCGATATCACCCGACCTGTCTCTGTTCCCCTCGAGCTGCTGGGAGTCGACCGCGACCAGAATGGTGATCTGAGAGCTGGTCTCGAGGGCAAGCGCCGCATCGATCGTAAGGACTGGGGCGTGACGTGGAATACGACCTTGGACTCCGGCGGCCTGCTCGTCAGTGACAAGATCACCCTCGAGTTCGAGCTCTCCTTGATCAAGGAATAGTCAGAAGCACGGATCGCAGGGAGAGGCGGTCAGAGGGCACTCCGCAGTGTCCCCTGACCGCCTCTTAGCCGTGTGCCACGGCTGCTTCGGCGTTAGCGCGGTCCTTGCTGCAGGCCTAGCTGCTGATCGCCATCTCAACCGGGCCGTCATCCTCCCAGTCGAGGATCTTCAGCAGATCCTCCTGAGACGCCGATACACAGCCTGCGGTCTTGCCGCTGCCGGTGTTGACGTGGAGGAAGATCGCGGAGCCCATTCCGGGAGTTCCAGCCTCGTTGTAGTCGATGACCTGTCCGTAGTTATACGCCGGGGTCTGGTACATCGACTCACCGCTGTAGCCTTCGGACTTCTTCTGCATCGTGTTGTAGTTCTCCACTGCGTCGCCGTCGACCCAGACGTCGTCCTCCGTGACTTGGACATACTTCGATCCGCCGAATTGCTCGGGTTCCGCTTCGACTCCGAAGCCATAGCCGATGCCGAAGAGTCCAGACGGGGTCATGCCGTCACCCTCGCGCTTCTCACCCGGCGCAGCGATGCCGTTGGAGCCGACATGACCGTCGGTGTTCAGCGCCGAGTAGTAGTCACCGTCCCACCTCTCGCAGGCCGTGACCGTGGCGTCAGCGCCTCCGGTGCTCTTGACCGTGATGACTTTGTCCGCCGTTGCGGCTGAGGGGACCGAACATTCCTCTCCGAGGTGCGATGGTCTGTCTCCGGTATTGCCGTCGACCAGGCCCGCACCGAGGCCCCCGTCCGCCTGGGCAGCTGTGCCGGTGAACATTGATCCAGCGACGAGCGCGAAGGCAAAGCCGGACACCAGTCCTCGACGTATTCGATGTGATCGGTCAGTTGCAGGTTTCATGATTTCTCTCCTCTTAGTCGGATTCTCATCATTGGGGGAAGGGCCTACGTCTCCGTCGAGAATACTGCGCTCACGGTGATCCGGGTGGTGTTCGCCCTTCGAGTTCGTGATCCGTGTCGATATCGGGACCAGTGCCGTCCCTGTCGGTGCTGTCGATGTCGGGGCCGGTGCTGACGATGTCGTCCTGGTCTGTGCCGCGCCATTTCGCGATGCCGCGCATCACCTGGTAGATGATGATCGCCGAGGCGGAACCCAGTGCAATGCCCTCGAACTGAAGGTCACCGGGAGTCCAGGTGAAATTGGCGATCGCGACGATCAGAGCCACTGCTGCAGTGTTGAGATTGATGGGGTTGGAGAAGTCGACCTTGTTCTCCACCCAGATGCGCACACCCAGCATTCCGATCATCCCGTAGAGGACGGTCGCCGCTCCGCCGAGGACTCCAGGCGGGATGGTTGCGATGATCTCTCCGAACTTCGGCAACAGGCTCAGGATCAGGGCGATGACGCCTGCGCACAGGTACGCGGCCGTTGAGAAGATGCGAGTCGCCGCCATGACTCCGATGTTCTCTGCATAGGTCGTCGTGCCCGACCCTCCGCCTGACCCGGCGAGGACCGTGGAGAGTCCATCAGCGAACAGCGTGCGGCCCGTGATCGAATCGAGGTCGCGTCCGGTCATGGCCGACACGGATTTCACGTGTCCGATGTTCTCGGCGATGAGGACGAAGACGACGGGGAGGAAGAGCCCAAGATAGCCCAGGTCGAACGCGGGGGCATGGAACGCAGGCAGCCCCACCCAATCAGCCTGACCAACAGTCGAGAAGTCGATCTGTCCCTGCACCCATGCGCCACAGTAGCCGACGAGGACGCCGATGAGGATGGACAGCCGGCCGAGCATTCCGCGAAACAGCACACTGGTGACCAGGATGGTGGCTATAGTGATCAGCGCGGTCAGTGGAGCTTCCTTCACCCAGTCCCAGGCCGCGGGCGCCAGATTCAGTCCGATGAGAGCGACGATGGAACCGGTGACGACCGGTGGCATGGTGACTTCGATCCACCTCACTCCGGCGAAGTGAACGACGATACCCACCAGCGCGAGAGTCACGCCCACGGAGATGATGCCGCCCTGTGCCAGTGCCATGGCATTGGAGTCGAGGTCCTCACCCGAGGTGGCCGCGAATCCGGTGACGGCACCGATGGGTGCCAGCAGTCCGAAGGATGATCCCAGATAGGAGGGCATCATGCCTTTGGTGATGAGTAGGAACAGGAGTGTTCCGATTGCCGTGAAGAACAATGTCGTCGAGGGAGGGAAGCCGGTCAGCAGCGGCACGAGGAATGTCGCTCCGAACATGGCGACGACGTGCTGAGCTCCGATTCCCACTGTCCGCGGCCAGCTCAGCCTTTCTTCGGGCAGAACGGTCTCACCAGGACGGATCGTCTTTCCATCCCCGTGCTGCCTCCAACCCGCCTTGCCATCGAAGGGGCTAGATGCCGGTGTCGCCTCGTTAGGGGATGCCACCACTCGTCTCCTCATCCGCCTGCCCGAAGGCGGCGGCGTCTGCTCGTCATGCATTCTCTGCCGTGAGCAGTCTATTCGCTTTCACCCACCCTGCATGAGCCGACCCACCAGGCCCTGATACGCTATTGAACACTGTTCAGGAGCGTGTGTCTGCACCGAACGCTCATCTGCGCCAAAGAGGAGATTCCACCGATGACCAACTGGTTCGACAGCCTTGCCGACTCGATTCTCGATGGTGGCGTGATCACCGAGGGACAGGCGGTGGCAATGCTGGCAACGCCCGACGCCGACCTCCTCGAGCTCGTTGCCGCAGGATCCAGACTCAGACGCAGGCACTTCGGGATGACCATCAAGCTCAACTACTTGGTCAATCTCAAATCGGGCCTGTGCCCCGAAAGCTGCAGCTATTGCTCGCAGGCGCTTGGATCGGCGGCACCGATCCTGAAGTACTCGTGGTTGAAAACCGACGAGGCGGTGAAGCAGGCAGATATCGGGATCCGCGGAGGCGCCTCTCGGGTCTGCCTAGTCGCCAGTGGACGAGGACCAGGCAATCGAGATGTCGAACGCGTCAACGACATCGTCACACGACTCAAAGACGCTCATGACGACGTCGAGGTCTGCGCATGCCTGGGAATCCTCAAGGACGGTCAGGCAGAATCCCTTTTGGAAGCCGGTGTCGATGCCTACAATCACAACATCAACACCGCTGAGTCGTTTCACGACACCATTGTGAAGTCCCACACCTACACCGATAGGACGAACACGGTCACCAAGGCGAAGTCGGCCGGACTCTCTCCGTGCAGCGGGCTCATCGTCGGCCTGGGCGAAAGCGACGAACAGGTCGTCGAAGCCCTGCTCGCACTCCGCGAGCTCGACTCCGACTCGATCCCCATCAACTTCCTCGTCCCGTTCGACGGAACGCCCATGGAGGGGCAATGGAATCTCACTCCCGCCCAATGCCTGCGAATCGTCGTCACAGCACGATTCGTGTGTCCCGACAAGGAAATCCGTCTCGCCGGTGGGCGAGAGATCCACCTGCGGTCGCTGCAGGCCCAGGCACTGCACGTGGCGAACTCAATCTTCCTCGGCGACTACCTCACAGCGGAGGGACAGGCCGCCGAAGACGACATCGCTCTCATCGAAGACAACGGGTTCACCATCATCGGCCAGGAGGATGGCCCCGATGCCTCACACCCTCCCACGATCAGGACTCGGGGCGCGGGCACAACGCAGGACGCCAACGCGTGACCGCGACCCTGGCACCAATATCCGGCCGGAACCTGGTCTGAGGCTCAGGCCTCGCGCAGCTGACGTTTGAGGATCTTGCCGGCGGAGTTCTTGGGCAGTTCGGCCACGAAGTCGACTCGTTTCGGCACCTTGAATCTGGCCAGACGTTGTTTGACATGGGAGAGCACATCGGCCTCGGTGATCTCAGGCTGGTCGGACTTGATGACGACGAAAGCCGTGACCGCTTCGATCCATTTCTCGTCGGCGACCCCGACGACTGCCACCTCGGCGACCTGGGGGAGTTCGAAGATCGCGTCCTCGACCTGTCGACTGGCCACAAGCACGCCACCGGTGTTGATGACGTCCTTGACTCGGTCGATGACCTCAATGAACCCGGACTCATCCACCGTGACGAGGTCACCGGAATGGAACCAACCGTTGTCGAAGGCCTCGGCGGTGGCCTCGGGACGATTCCAGTAGCCCTCACACAGCTGGGGCGATCGGTAGAGGATCTCACCCTGCTCCCCGACGCCGACATCGTTTCCGCTGCTGTCGACGACGCGAGTCTCGACGAAGAAGACGGGCCGACCGGCCGAGGATGCATGGTCATCGTGCTCTTCGGGCCGCAGCACAGTGCACAGGGGACCCATCTCGGATTGGCCGAAGCAGTTGTAGAAGCCGAGCTTCGGCAGCCGCTGCCGCAGTTTCGCAAGCACCGGCCCGGGCATGATCGAGGCGCCGTAGTAGGCCTTGCGCAGGCTCTCCAGGTTACGGGTCTCGAGGTCCGGGCTGTTGGCCAGGGCGACCCATACCGTGGGGGCGGCGAAGAAGGAGTTGATCTCGCGTTCTTCGAAGAGCGCCAGCAACTGCTCGGGAACAGGTGCGGGCACGACGATGTTGTGGGCACCGATGGACAGCAGAGGAATCAGAAAGACGTGCATCTGCGCCGAGTGATACAGCGGAAGAGCGTGGACGACACGGTCCGTGGGTGCGAAATCGAGGCTCATCAGCGATGACATGTATTCGTGCACGAGTGCACGGTGGGTCATGATCGCTCCCTTGGGCGCCGAGGTGGTGCCCGAGGTGTAGAGCAGCTGTGCGACGTCGGTGTCCGCGACATCGAATTCGCCAGGAGTGGGCGGAGCGGTGTCCGTGGCGGTGGCAGCTTCAAGGAGCGTGGCGAAGTCCCTGACCTGCACGGCGGCACCGGTCGGCGTTGCGCTGACTGCGTCGAGGAGATCGGCATCGGCGAAGGCGAACTTCGCTCCGGAGTTGTCCAGAATGTAGTTGAGCTCGTCGTTCTTGAGCTGATAGTTCACCGGCACATGGATGAGACCGGCGCGAGCACATCCGAGGTAGAGGAGGAGGTATAGATCTGAGTTCTTACCGTAGGCGGCGACGCGATCTCCCTTCTGCGCTCCGAGGCCCACGAGTTCACGCGCGACGGCCGTAACCGCCGAGTCCAAGCTGGAATAGGTCCAGGTGCGGTCGCCGAACTCGATGGCGATGTCGTCGCCGAAACGGCCCGCGCTGCGACGCGCGATATCGGCGACGGTCGAGGAGAAGTGAAGATCGGGCGACAGTGTGGTCGATGCATTCGTAGCCATGGCCCAAATCTATAGCCGAAGGATCGCCTGGTGAACCGCGTCTCACATATTTTCCAGGTGTCCCAGACAATTCTGAGCTGCGAGGTCGCACCTGCCGAGGCACCGTGGTGACCATCGCCTGACCGCTGCTGCTCGGATGTAATACTGTGGTGGCATGAGATACCCGAAGGTCAGTGAATGTGTGGACGTCTTCGAAACACTGTGGCCGACGGCCCTGGCCGAGAGCTGGGATTCGGTGGGTCTGGCCGTGGGCGATCCCGATGCCGAGGTCCGTTCGATCCTGCTCGCACTCGACCCCATGGACGCGGTCATCGCCGAGGCGGTGGTGCTGGGCTCGGACCTCGTGTTCAACCATCATCCGCTCATGCTCAAACCCGTGAAGTCCGTCAACGCCGCAACTTTGAAGGGCGGCGCCGTTCACACTCTGATCAGCAATGACATCGCCTTGTTCAATGCCCACACGAATGCGGACTCCGCGCGTGGGGGAGTCTCGGATGCGCTCATCTCCCTGCTCGGCATCGAGGACGCAGTGCCACTCGTCCCTCATGCAGAGGGATCGACCACCGGCATCGGCCGCGTCGGAGACCTCCCCACGCCGACGTCCGTCCGCGATATCGCCCGCACTCTCTCGAACCGTCTGCCGCGGACGACGACCGGTGTGCGCATCGCCGGCGACCCGGCCGCAGCCGTGTCCCGAGTCGCAGTCTGCGGTGGAGCGGGGGACTCGCTGTTCGACGAGGTCAGGGCCAGCGGCGCAGAGGTCTACATCACCGCTGACCTTCGCCACCATCCCGCCACCGAGGCCCGCGACACCGCCAACAGACAGGGAGGTCGACCACAGCTCATCGATGTCTCCCATTGGGCTTCGGAGACCGTCTGGCTCACCGCGGCCGCCGAACAGCTGGAGACCGAATTCGCCGAGCGCGGATTCAGCGTCGCCCTGCAGCATTCGGCGGTCAACACCGATCCTTGGGTCGAACGCTATTGACGCCCTGCACACGACCCCTGCCGCCTCGATGACAAGGAACCCAGAATGCTGATCACCGCCGAACAACGCACAGAACTCGAGTCACTCATCGAACTCGCCTCCCACGGACGCGCGCTGCGGCACGAGCACGACAATCCCACCCAAGCGTCGGCGCTGAAGGACCTCGTGTCTCAGCACAAAGAGCTTGAGACCAAGACGACCGAGGCCGCCGAGGTGGTGGAGAAGTTCCGGACCGAGGTTGCCGAGCATGCCGCGGCCATCGAGACCCAGAATGGCCAGATCAAGAAGAAGACGGTCGAACTCAACGACGGAACCGGACTGACCAGCCGAGATCTCGTGAATCTGCAGGGCGAGATCTCCGGCCATGAGGAACGGGTCGCTGAACTCGAGGAGGCTGAACTCGGTTCCATGGAGGAACTCGAATCCGCTGAGGCCGCCCTCTCAGAGGTGGAGTCCTCCCTCGCCGAGGTGATCGCCTCCGGCCGTACCATGCAGACGGCCATCAAGGACCGCAAGGCGGAATTGGCCACGGAGCTTGAGGCCAACAGTGCCTCGGCTCAGAAGCTGAAGGCCGACCTGCCCGAGACATTGGTCCGACAGTTTGACCAGAATGTCGCTGCGGGCGGGCCCGGGGCCGCGATCCTCAACGGGCCGAACTGCCAGGCCTGTGGCCAGGAGATCAGCGGCATGGCATGGAAGAGCATGCTGCTCGAGGACCCGAATCAGACCTATGAGTGCGAGGAGTGCGAGGCGGTTCTGCTGCGCAAGGGCTGAGGTGGGCCCACGGACTGTGACTGGCCTCTGGGGGCTACCGGGCCTCAGTCGCGCAGGACGATCGTCAGCGCCGCCGGTCGGCTCTTGGCGTGTGGGGTGAACTCGACCTCATAGGACTCTTCTGCCCGTGAGACCAGATCAGCAGAAGTTGTCGGCAGCTCACGGTCGTCTGCGAGCAGTCGGCCGACGAGTTCGCCGCGATAGTACTTCGCCCAATGGGAGACCACGCTGCGTTTGGTGCCGTTGACCTTGACTGCACCCAGGGTCACGACCTGCTCATGCGGGCCCGGCCATGCGGCTCGGTAGTCGCTGGAGCGGCAGTCGAGGATCACCTCGGCGGGGTCGATCGTGAATGATTTGGCCAGGACCGGCTTCCACCACGACGACAGCTTTCCGAGGGTGCCCAGGTCCGTTTTCATCGCCAGCCGATAGGCGGGGATCGGATCGAGACCGTTGACCTGGCCGAAGAGTGCCGAGAACACGTGGACGTTGCGCAGCCGCTGGGCCAGGGTCTCGTCGGCCATGGCATCGGCGACGAGGTCCGGGGCACCCATCGCTTCGTAGAGGACTCCGGAGTACGTCTGCAGGGCCGGGGCGCAGGGGATGGCGTCGAGACTGACGTTGCGTTCGACGTCGGCTGAGAGCGAGGCTCCCACGCCCAACTGATCCAGCGCGTCCTTACGTTTGGAGACCTTCTGCAGGGCACTGAGGACCTTCTTGCGCTGCGGGTTGAGATCCGGTGCCGAAAGCCCTGGGAGGTCGAGTGGGGAACCCGAGCTCGCGGGAGTCTTACCTTCTGAGGGCGGCAATAGGATCTTCACCTCACCATCGTAGGTCCCAACTCCTGGGCCTCGAATCGCTGTCCACGTTAGATTCATCACTGCTGGCTCGAGGCCGCGACCAAGGTTCCCGGCGATGAGGGTAGACTCTTGAACTCGAGGACAGGTCACCAGACGGTCGCGGCTCTTTCACGAGGGCTGAGGAACGTCCGGGCTCCACAGAGCAGGGATGGTGGGTAACACCCACCCGGGGTAACCCGCGGGCCAGTGCAACAGAGAGCAGACCGCCCAGTTCCGACTGGGTAAGGGTGAAACGGTGGTGTAAGAGACCACCAGGGTGCCGGGTGACCGGCGCCGCTGGGTAAACCCCATCCGGAGCAAGATCAGACAGGCGACGTTCGAGGCTGCTCGCCGAGTCGTCGGGTGGATTGCTCGAGGCCGGTGGCAACATCGGTCCCAGATAGATGACCGTCCGTCGAGAAGGGCGACCGACTCGATGACAGAACCCGGCGTATCGGTGGCCTGTCCTCACCTCACATCTGGCAGTTTCGTCAGATCTAAGCAGAGCCCTTCTTCACCTTGGCCTTGCCGTTGTTGGCAGCCAGAATGGCGGCACCGACGATGCCGGCATTGTTGAACAGCTTCGCCGGCTTCATCTCGGCGCGGGTGCTGATCAGGTGCAGGAACTGTGCGTGTGACTTCGAGATGCCTCCGCCGATGAGGATCACATCGGGTGCTACCAGAAGTTCGACCTGCGAATAGTACTGCTGCAATCGCTGAGCCCACTCCACGTAGCTGAGATCCTCGCGCACCTTGACCGATTCTGCGGCCTGGGTCTCCGCGTCACGACCATTCATCTCGATATGCCCCAGCTCCGTATAGGGCACCAGACGACCCTGGGTGAAGAGTGCTGTGCCGATGCCGGTGCCCAGCGTCGTGAGCAGTACGGTCTTCTTGCGGTGCTTCCGTCCGGCACCGAAGGTCATTTCGGCCAGGCCTGCTGCATCCGCATCGTTCATGATGTAGAAGCGGCGGCTGGTGTGTTCGGCGAGAATCGCGGTGATGTTCGAACCGATCCATGACTGGTCGAGGTTCGCTGCGTAGTCCACATGATCATCACGGACGACGCCGGGGAACCCGCAGCCGATGGGCAGGGCGTCGAGTGCAGATCTGTCATCGACGACTCCCAACTCGAGCGCCTTGGACACGAGGAGTTCGACCACCTGTGTGATCGCCTCGGCCACTGCGACAGGGGAGCTGGGCTTGGGGGTGAGCACCCGCACCCGCTTGAACGCGAGGTTGCCGGTCTCCGTGTCGACGAGCGCGGATTTGATTCCCGTTCCGCCCACGTCGATTCCAATCGCGAAGCGTCCCTGCTGATCGTCTGTCATCTCAGTCCTGTCGGGTCGTGGGCCCTGCAGCGATGGCTGCATCGGCATCGGGGAGGGTGAGGATGTCGGCACCGGTCTCGGTGACGACAAGCGTGTGTTCGAACTGGGCGGAGCGCTTCCGGTCCTTGGTGACCACTGTCCAGGCATCGTCCCAGACGTCCCAGTCGACGGTTCCGAGGTTGAGCATCGGTTCGATGGTGAAGATCATTCCCGGTTCCATCACCTCGGCGTGGGCGGGTGCGGCGTCGTAGTGGGGAACGATGAGGCCGGTATGGAACTCCCGCCCCACCCCGTGTCCGCTGTAGTCACGGACGACTCCGTAGTCGAAGCGTTTGGCATACTTCTCGATGACTCGACCGATGACGTTGATCTCGCGGCCCGGCTTGACGGCTTTGATTCCGCGCATCGTCGCCTCCCACGTCCGTTCCACGAGCAGACGGGACTCGTCATCGACCTCGCCGGCATAGAAGGTGAAGTTCGTGTCTCCGTGCATGCCGTCGATGTAGGCGGTGATGTCGACGTTGACGATGTCCCCGCCGGCGATGACCGTTGAGTCGGGGATGCCGTGACAGATCACCTCGTTGAGCGATGTGCACACGGACTTCGGGAATCCGCGATAGCCCAGTGTCGAAGGATAGGCACCGTGATCGCACATGTACTCATGGGCGACTCGGTCGATGGCATCGGTGGTCACTCCGGGCTCGATCATGTCACCGACGGCGGCCAGAGCGTTCGCCGCGATCCTGCCCGCGACGCGGACCTTCTCGATCTCCTCGGCGGAGTAGAAGTTGCTGCCCCTGCCTTCGTCGGCATCGGCGCGGCCGACGTATTCGGGTCGGGTGATGTTCTGGGGGACACCCAGTTCAGGAGAGATGGTTCCGGGCGTGAGCAGGCGAGGCATATCAGTCATGGTGACTTCGATTCTAGAGCGGTTGAGCCCCGATATTCCACAATTGCGCTGCCTGTCGGTGCGAGGGGGCCATCGGAGAGGAATTAGAGTGGGGACAGGTATTGTCGCCTGCGTGTGCGACGACAGGTTGCCACAATGGACGAGATGAAACGGAAGGGGGAACGATGAACGAGCAGACTGCCTCGGTCGGTCCCGAGTTCTCCGGTCTCAGCGATGTGGTGAGTCTGACGAGCGCACCGCAGCAGATCGCTGACCACATCCTCTCGGGCATCGCTGTGGGCGCGCTTCCCGAGGGCACACTGCTGCCCGGTGAACGAGCCCTTGCCGCCGATCTTCAGGTCTCGCGCTCGAGTGTGCGCGCGGCACTGCTGCGGCTGGAGCGTCTCGGAGTCGTCGAACGACGGCGTGGGCGCGGCGGCGGAACTTTCGTGTCCAGCGCGGAACCGACGGCTCTGGCCCCGATGGCCGATCGCATCGGTGAGTTCCATGCCGAACGCAGAAATCTACTCGATGCCCGTGCGATCTTCCAGAACAGTCTGGCCGCGACTGCGGCTCTGCGGCGAACCGAGGAAGAGCTCACGGAGCTCCGGGAGTTGGCACAGAGGTATTCTGAACGCGCCGAGGCAGGTGTGGCCAGAACGACTGACGCGCAGTTCCACTTCGCCATCGCTCGAGCCGGGCACAATCCAGAGCTCGTGCGCATGGCCATCGACATCGACACCAGGATCAACGCGGGCTTCCGCCACGACCCCTTCTCCCACAAGCTCTTCGATCATGCGGTGGCCGATCACGCAGCCATCGTCGAGGCGATCGCCGACCAAGATGCGCTTGCCGCCGGCCAGCTGTGCGAGGAGCACTTCCGGTCGACGACGATGCCGCCGGCCAGCTGAGCCCATTCCGGCTCCGCCGCGGCTTCCGGCGCCCGTCTCCCACGTGTCCAGGACTGCCCTGGAACCATCAGGACCGCCCCGGAACAATGCGGAAGGCCGACACCAGGACAATGGTGTCGGCCTTCCGCATATGTGCTTCGGGCGAGGTTCACCCGAACTCGTGAGTTCAGTTCGCCAGAGCGTGTGCGACGGAGACGGCCTCGAGACCGAAGGCCTCGGCAACGTTGTCGTTGGTGACGTGCCCGTTGTGGATATTGAGTCCACGAGCCAGGCCGGTGTCCTTCGACAGGGCTGCGTGCCATCCCTGGTTGGCGATCTTGACCGCGAACGGCAGAGTCGCGTTCGTCAGTGCGGCCGTGGCCGTGTTGGGCACCGCACCGGGCATGTTCGCCACACAGTAGTAGATCGAGTTGTGCACCTCGAAGGTGGGATCATCGTGGGTGGTGGGCCTCGAGTTCTCGAAGCACCCGCCCTGGTCGATGGCGATGTCGACGAGCACCGAGCCCGGCTTCATACCCGCAACCATCTCGTCGGTGACGAGCTTCGGTGCCTTCTTGCCGGGGATGAGCACCGAACCGATGACCAGGTCGGCTGAGGCGAGGGACTTCGTGATCTCGTATTTGTTCGAGACCTTCGTAGCGATCGCACCGGCGAAGGTCTCATCGATCTGACGCAGGCGGGGGATGTTGATGTCGATGACCTCGACGGCAGCACCCAGGCCCAGGGCCATACGAGCGGCGTTGGTGCCGGCGACTCCTGCACCGATGACGACGACATTGGCCCGTTCGACACCGGGGACGCCTGAGAGCAGGATGCCGCGACCGCCCGAAGCCTTGAGCAGGCTGTGGGCGCCGACCTGCGTTGACAGCCGCCCAGCGATCTCACTCATCGGAGCCAGCAGCGGCAGGCCTCCGCCGTCGGGCGCAACCGTCTCGTAGGCGATCGCGGTGGTCCCTGCACTCATCAGTGCCTGAGTCAGCGCTTCATCTGCGGCCAGGTGCAGGTAGGTGAAGAGGATCAGGTCCTTGCGCAGGAAACCGTATTCTTCGGCGATGGGTTCTTTGACCTTGAGGACCATGTCCCCGGCGGCCCAGGTGGACGCCGCGTCCGCAGCGATGGCGGCACCAGCCTCGGTGTACTCATCGTCGGTGATGAATGACCCCAGTCCGGCACCGGCCTGAACCGTGACTTCATGTCCGTGTGAAACGAGCTCGTGGACACCGGCGGCGGTGATGGCGACGCGGAACTCGTTGTTCTTGACCTCTGTGGGCACTGAAATGCGCATAGCTTTCCTTCTCTCATGTTGCCCCATGATGTTGCCCCATGGGCAGTTCCAGCCAGATCGAACTGTGGCTGAGGATACATCTCACTGTATTCCGTTGAAGGTCTGCAGGGCAAACCTTTATCGCCAGTATTCGTGTAACTGTCTGCGGATTCGGTGGAATATCCACCACACAGGAACGAAAAAACCATATTTTGTCGCATTCAGACACAGAAGCGGTCCATTTTTTGGAGGTCACAGGCGTATGCGGGCGAAGTCGTGCGGTGAGGTCCTGGCGGCGACAGGCAGAACCGGTAAGCTGAAATCTGTCAGGGATTCACCACACCCACGATGAAGGGTTCGATATGGGACTGTTCAAAGATATCGACGATGCCGATTCGAAGTACTACTTCAATCTGAAGACCAACTCGGTTGAGCGTGGCCTGGTCAGCGATGCGGACCACCGCATGGGCCCCTACGAGACAGAGGAAGTGGCTCGAGCCGCCCTCGAGCGGGCCAAAGCCCGCAACGAAGAGTGGGAAGAAGACGACAAGAAGTGGAACGGCTGAGGAATGTCGCGTCAGGAAGAATTCGTTCTTCGCACCGTTGAAGACCGTGAAGTCCGCTTCATCCGCCTGTGGTTCACCGACGTCCTCGGCGGGCTGAAGTCGGTCGCAGTGGTTCCGGCAGAGCTCGAAGGGGCATTCTCCGAGGGAATCGGCTTCGACGGGTCCGCCGTTGAGGGACTCTCACGAGTCTATGAGGCAGATATGGTCCTCAAACCCGATCCCTCGACGTTCTCGCTACTGCCGTGGCGTGGCGAGAAGGAACCTACCGGGCGGATGTTCTGCGATATCCACGTGCCCGGGGGAGAGCCGGCCCAGGCTGATCCGCGCAACGTTCTCAAGCGGACGCTGGCGAAGGCCGCGGAGAAGGGTTTCTCCTTCTATGTTCACCCGGAGATCGAGTTCTACCTGTTCAAGACGGACAACCTCGATCCGAGCACCGGCATCTTCGAGGGAGCCAGGCCCATCCCCGTTGACACTGCCGGCTACTTCGACCATGTCAACGGCGGTACCGCCAACGACTTCCGACGCTCCGCAGTCACCATGCTTGAAGCCATGGGACTGTCCGTCGAGTTCTCCCACCACGAAGCTGGCCCAGGGCAGAACGAGATCGACCTGCGCTACGCCGATGCGCTGACCATGGCCGACAACATCATGACCTTCCGATCGGTGATCAAGGAAGTTGCGATCTCTCAGGGCGTCTACGCATCCTTCATGCCCAAGCCGCTCAACGATCATCCAGGCAGCGGAATGCATACACATGTCTCACTCTTCGAGGGGGAGAACAACGCCTTCTTCGAGCCCGGAGCCATGTATCAGCTGTCGAAGACCGGCAGGCAGTTCATCGCCGGCCTCCTCACCCACGCAGCAGAGATCACCGCGGTGACGAATCAGCACGTGAACTCGTACAAGCGTCTGTGGACAGGTCACGAAGCCCCGTCATACATCTCCTGGGGACACCGCAATCGTTCGGCCCTGGTCCGAGTGCCGCAGTACAACTCGGGAAAGTCCTCCTCCGCGCGTATCGAATACCGGGCTCTTGACTCCTCTGCCAACCCGTACCTGTCCTATGCCCTCATGCTCGCGGCCGGGCTGAAGGGCATCGAGGAAGACTACGAGCTGCCTGAGGAGGCCGAGGACAACGTGTGGCAGCTCTCGGACACCGAACGCCGTGCGATGGGAATCCAAGCACTGCCTTCCAGTCTGTCCCACGCCCTTGAGATCATGGAGCAGTCCGATCTGGTCGCGGAGACGCTGGGCGAAGAGGTCTTCGACTTCTTCCTGCGCAACAAACGGCAGGAATGGAACGACTACCGGGCTCAGGTCACTCCGTACGAGCTCAGCAAACACTTCACCTCGATGTAGTCCTCATGGCCCGGATCACTTCGCGCACCTCGGTCGTCACCGAGTCTGCCGCTCGCTTCCTCGACGAGATCAATGAACTCCTCGGCCAGCCCCTGGCCACCGACTCACGCTTCATCGATCTCCTCGAGGCGACACCGGATCCGCACGCGGCCGCCCTGGGTCTGCTGCGGGTCCTGGAGTCCGCGGGCGAGTCCGCGCCGCAGTTCCTCGATGCCATCCGTTCGGGGACCGAGGCAGATCTCGCCGAGGATGAGATCGACCGCGCTCTGCTGCGACGGGTGCTCGCGGTCATGGGCACGTCCGAGGCGATGGTCGACCACCTCGTGCGGCATCCGGAGTCTCTGCCGCAGCTGGTGGAGCGGTCGCCGTTCCTGATGATCTCCACTCCGGCGGCCTCGGCAGCATCGCTGCGCAACGATCTGCTGGCAAGCGTGGGAGCCGATCCCGATGTTCCGGCACCCACGGCGGACCACCTCGGCGAGGAGGCGATCAAAGATCTTCGTCGCACCTATCGCGATGCACAGCTGCGGCTGGTCGCCGATGATCTCGTCGCCGAGGCGCCCGAGGAGATCGTCGATCATGTGATGGCCGTGCTCTCGGACCTGGCAGCTGCTGCCATGGATGCGGCTCTGGCCATCGCCAGGGCAGAGCTCGATCCTGAGGGAACGGTTCGCATCGCTGTTATCGCTCTTGGCAAGACCGGGGCGCGCGAGCTCAACTACGTCTCCGACGTCGATGTGGTCTTCGTCCTCGATTCGTCGACGAGTGATGAGCAGCGCGATCTGGCCACGGAGGTTGCCCAAAGAATGCGCGGCATCCTCTCCGATGCCGGCGCGGAGCCAGCACTGTGGGAGGTCGACACGGCGCTGCGTCCCGAGGGCAAGGCCGGGGCACTGGTGCGCACGATGTCGGAATTCACCCGCTACTACGCGGACATCGCGAAGAACTGGGAGTTCCAGGCTCTCCTCAAAGCTCGGCCAGTGGCCGGTGACGTCGGGGTGGGCGAAGAGTTCGTCGAGACTCTCCTGCCGCTTGTGTGGGAGGCCGCCAGTCGTCAGGGGTTCATCGACGGCATCCGCTCGATGCGCCGTCGCGTGGTCGACCTCATCCCCGCAGCCGAGGCGCCCAGGCAGATCAAGCTGGGACGTGGAGGACTGCGCGATGTGGAGTTCTCCGCACAGCTGCTCCAGCTGGTCCACGGTCGCACGGACGAGGAGATCCGCACACCGAACACACTCGTGGCTCTGGAGGAGCTGGGCGAGCATGGGTACATCGGAAAAGAGGATGCCTTCGTCTTCTCCGCCGCCTACCGGTTCATGCGCGTGGTCGAACACAGGGTCCAGATTCCGCGGATGCTGCGCAACGCACTCATCCCCGACGACGACGAGAAGCTGCGTATCCTCGCCCGATCGGTCTTCACCTCCGGTTCGCGAAGCGGATCCCGGCTCGAAGAGACCCGCAAGGACTATGCGAAGCAGGTCACCCGTCTCCACGATCAGATCTTCTACCGCCCCATCCTCGACGCGGCAGTCGGAGTGCACGGTGCCGTCGTCGACGCCCATAACCGGGGCAGCAGCATGCAGGCTGCTGCCGACCGACTCCAAGCCTTCGGCTACCGCGACCCGCAAGGCGCTTTGTCTCACGTCAAGGCGCTGACGTCGGGCATGTCACGCACGGCACTCGTCATCAAACAGGTGCTGCCGGCGCTGCTGGACTGGTTCTCCGACGGAGTCAGCCCCGATTCCGCGCTCCTGGCCTTTCGCCGACTCACGGATTCACTGTCATCCTCCGGCTGGTTCCTCAAAATGCTCCGTGATTCCGGTCTGGCCGCGAAGTCCGTGGCCGACGTCCTCTCGCTGTCCGGCTATGCCAGTGAACTGCTGCTGCGCCAACCCGCCGCGGTCGCCTGGTTGGACAATTTCGACAACCTCACACCCCGCGATCCGAAGTCCCTCGAGGCCGAGGTCGGGGGCCTCCTCAAACGACATGCGGCATCTGCGATCACACCGATCCGTGAGACTTACAGCCGTGAGCTCCTGCGCATTGCTCTGCGTGACGTCCTCGATGTCGGGGACCGGGCGAAGGTCCCCGGCGACCTCTCGGCACTGATGGATCTGGCAGTCAGCGGCGCACTGCAGGCCGTTCGCATGGACCTCGACCAGCCCGAGACGCCGCCGTACGAGTTCGCGATCATCGCAATGGGCCGGTGGGGCGGAAACGAGATCGGCTACTTCTCCGACGCCGACGTGACGTTCGTCTACCGCTCTGTCGGCGAGGAGCTCGGGGCCGAGGATAAGGCGAAGCTGAGCAAGCACGTCAACAAGCTCGCACTCGGTCTCGGCAGCCGGCTCAAGGCCAGCGACGCCGCCCAGGGCATCGATCTCGATGCGGATCTGCGACCCGAGGGTAAGAACGGGCCGCTGGTCCGAGCCCTCTCCTCATACCGGGCCTACTATGCGAAATGGTCTCAGCCCTGGGAGGCACAGGCGCTGCTGAGGGCGCGTCCGGTCGCCGGTGACTCCGGGCTCATTGAGGACTTCACCGAGCTCATCGATCCGCTGCGGTATCCGGTGGAGATGACAACGAAGGCACTGACCCAGGTCCGCACGCTCAAGGCGCGGATGGAGGATGAGCGCCTGCCTCGCAATGCGGACAAACGCCGACACCTCAAGCTGGGTCGGGGGAGTCTCTCCGACGTCGAGTGGACGGTCCAGCTCCTGCAGCTGCAGCACGCCCACCAGATTCCCGGCCTGCGGACAACCTCGACACTGGCAGCGCTGAGCGTCGCAGCCGAAGAAGGACTCATCCCCACGGATGATGCCGAAGAGCTCGCGGCCGCATGGCAGTTGGCAACCGATGTTCGATCAGCCGTCATGCTGTATCGGGGACGCACAGCCCAATCGCTGCCGGAGGAGCACTTCGAGCTAGAGGCCACGGCCCGACTGCTCGGATATCCGGCGGGCGGCGGTCACGAACTCGAAGACGACTACCTGCGCACCACCCGCCATGCCAGGAACATCATGGAAGAGCACTTCTACGGTTTCTGAGAAACGCGGTCAGTCCCCATCGAGCTCAAGGCCCAAGAGTGCGTTCTCAACGACCTCGTGCAGAGCCGGATGAATCCAGTACTGCCGCTTTGCCACCTCGTCAGCGCGCTGTCCGAACGCCATCGCCTGGATCAGTGGCTGGACGATCATCGATGCTTCGTGACCGACGATATGGGCGCCCAGGATCTGATGCGTCGACTTGTCCGCGATGAGCTTCACGATGCCGGGGTCATCGGCCATCGCCCACCCATACGCCACGTCGGAGTACTTCTGCACCTTCACACTCACATCGTGACCGGCCCGCCGAGCCTCCTCCTCTGTGATGCCGACGTAGGCGACCTGGGGTGAGGTGAACACGGCGCCGGGAACCGCGTGATGGTTGACCTCCCGCAGATCCGCCTCGGCGGCGCTGCCCGGCTCCCCGGCCGCCACGTCGGCGGCGAGATTGTCACCGACGACATCCGCCTCGTGATTGGCCACGTGTTTGAGCTGGTGCGGGGAACTGATGTCACCGAGGGCGAACACGCCGGGGACCGGCTGTCCGTGGGCGAGGACACGCTGGCGCGAATCGATGCTGAGACGCGCATCATCGAGAACGTCGAAGCCGGCGTCGACCATGTTCAGACCCGTGGTGTTCGGTGTCCGTCCGGTGGCGATGAGAACCGCATCCGCGTCTATCTGTGAGGGAAGATCGACATCGCCGAGGCGGCCGCTTGCCTTCAGCGTCACCGACACCTGGTCGTCGTCGAAACTGTATGAGGCCACCTCGGCTCCGCGGTGGACCGCATGGGTGCGTTCGAAGAGATCCGTGAACTCCTGCGAGACCTCCTCGTCGATGTTGCCGAGCAGGCGGGGGCCACGTGCGATCACGGTCACCTCGGTGCCGAACCCGGCGAAGACGTGGGCGAATTCCATTGCGACGATGCCGGAGCCGATGATGACCAGACGTTCGGGCTTCTCAGGGACGCGCATGATCGAGTTCGACGTGAACACGGGATAGCCGTCGGTGTCCACACGCTGCGGATCCAGGCCTTCGGCGGCGGGGATGACAGGGGAGGCGCCGGCCGCGATGACGATCCGATCGGCAGTGATGTCCTGACCCGAGGCGGTTCGCACCGTCTTGGCCCCTGTGAAGTGAACGTGTTCTGCCACGACAGTGACATTGGGTTGGCGATCGCCGCTGCGGTAGTCCCGGCCTCCGGCCTCGATGGCGTCGACACGGTCGAAGATGCGCCTCTGCAGCGCCGTCCAATCGACGCTGTTGAACTCCGTAGAGAGGTTGTAGGCCTTCGCATCGGCAGCCTGTTCGGCGATCGTGGCGGGATAGACGAACATCTTCGTGGGAATGCACCCGACGTTGAGGCAGGTTCCGCCGAAGTGCCACTCCTCAGCAATCGCCACGTTGAGCCCGGAGAATCGGTCGTCGAGGAACATGTTCCCCGAGCCTGTGCCGATCAGAAGGAGATCGAAATGCGTCATTGTCCATCCCTGTATCAGTTGTGGTCACCATAGAAGGCCGCCCTGCTCAGAAGCACTGAAGGGCGCCACGGGTGACAACCCGTGACGCCCCCACTGTATTCCCTGCAGCTGCGGTCACACATGCCTTGCGGCAGTCCGCGAGCCCTAGGGCCGTGGCTCAGAGTGCGTAGTAGAGCTCGAATTCTGTCGGGGTCGGACGCAGACGTGCAACGTCGATCTCGTTCTCACGCTTGATCCGAATCCACGTCTCGATCAGGTCGGAGGTGAAGACGTCACCCGCGGTGAGGAAGTCGTGGTCCTTCTCGAGCTCGATGAGCGCCTCATCGAGGGATCCGGGGACCAACTTGATGTCCTTGGCTTCCTCTGGTGGGAGCTCGTAGAGGTCCTTGTCGATGGGTTCCGGGGGCTCGATGCGATTGCGGATTCCGTCGAGGCCGGCCATCAGCTGGGCGGAGAAGGCCAGGTAGGGGTTGGTCGACGGGTCCGGCACGCGGAACTCGAGACGCTTGGCCTTCGGCGAGCTGCCGGTGACCGGGATGCGGATCGCGGCGGAGCGGTTGCGAGCCGAGTAGACGAGGTTGACGGGAGCTTCGTATCCCGGCACGAGACGACGGTACGAGTTGATCGTCGGGTTGGTGAAGGCCAGCACTGCGCCGGCGTGTTCGATGAGGCCGCCGATGTACCAGCGAGCCAGATCGGAGAGCCCACCATAGCCGTTCTCGTCGTAGAACAGCGGTTCACCGTTCTTCCACAGCGACTGGTGGCAGTGCATGCCCGAACCGTTGTCATCGAAGAGCGGCTTGGGCATGAAGGTGGCCGACTTGCCGAGTTCGTAGGCCGTGTTCTTGATCACGTACTTGAAGTCGAGGAGCTGATCGCCGGCATGCTGCAGGGTCTTGAACTTGTAGTTGATCTCCTGCTGTCCTGCGGTGCCGACCTCATGGTGGGCCCGCTCCATCTCGAAGCCGATCTGCTCGAGCGTCAGCGACATCTGATCGCGGATGTCGGCGAACTTATCCTGAGGCGAGACAGGGAAGTATCCGCCCTTGAACGGGGTCTTGTAGCCGAGGTTGCCGCCGGGCTCGTCTTCGCCCGTATTCCAGGCGGCTTCCTCGGAGTCGATCTTGTAGAAGCTGCTGCCCGGGGTGTTCTGGTAACGGATGGAGTCGAAGAGGTAGAACTCCGCCTCGGCGCCGAAGAAGACGGTGTCGGCGATGCCGGTGCTCTCGAGGTAGGCCTCGGCCTTGGCCGCAACCTGGCGAGGATCTCGGGAGTAGGGCTCATCGGTGAAGGGATCGACGATCGAGTGCGTGATGACCAAGGTCTTGGCCTCACGGAAAGGGTCGATGTAGGCCGATGAGACATCGGCGAGCAGCTTCATGTCCGATTCGTGGATGCCCTGGAAGCCCGTGATTGAGGAACCGTCGAAGAGCAGACCTTCGGTGATCTCTTCCGTGCCGTACGAGGCTGCAGGAAGGTTGAAATGCTGGACGACACCGGGAAGGTCGCAGAAACGGACGTCAACGAATTTGACGTCGTTCTCCGAGATGTAGTTGACGAGTTCTTCAGCAGACGAGAACACTTAGTCTCCTAGTTAGATTATGGTGGTCGTTTGTCTTGACCACCCCCAATCTTAGTTGCAAGCAGGTGAAGTGGTGATGACGTCCATGTTTCGGGCATGTTTCCTGAGGGGTTGTCCAGGTTCGATTTGGGTAAGCTGGGTCCGTGATTAATCGTGATGACCTCGGTTCCTGGCTTGAGGGGCCCAAGATTGAGCGAGAAGACGGCGATTGGCCGGGCAGGCGCTTGGGTTTGCCGGAGAACGGCTCACATTCACTCGCTCCCGCCTGGCGCAGACTGCTGGGGCTCCTGGTGGATTGGTTCTTGTGCCTGGCCATCGCAAACCTCATCGGCTCGTCCAATCCGTTCCTGGCTCCGGGAATCTTCGCACTGGAGCACTTCCTGCTCGTGTCCACGCTCGGATACACGGTCGGCCACAGGATCTTCGGCATCGAGGTCCGTCGCCTGGACGGTCATGTTCCGGGGTTCGCCAAAGCACTCATCCGCACTGCTCTGGTCGTCCTCGTCATTCCCGCGCTGATCTTCAACCGCGACAATCGCGGTCTCCATGATCTGGCTGCCGGCACACTCATTCTCAAACGCTGAGGCCTTTCCCGGCTGGGGACCGGTCGTCCTGGCCGAGAGCAGTTCGTGCAGATGCGAAACTGCAGAGCAGTGGGGCACCGACTCGATCGAGTCGGTGCCCCACTGCTCTTTACTGCGACTGCTGTATTACGTCGGTGTGGACCGCTGCAGTGCGTCGGTGTGTGAGCGCAGAGATCAGCGTCCGCGCATCGCCTTATGGTTCGGGCGAGCCTTGTTCGGGTCGATGCCCTTCGGGATCGGAGGACGAGTCCCCTGAGTGCCGAGAGCGGCGAGGCGATTGCGCACGGCAAGCACTTCGTTCTTATTGAGCTTGCGCGGAAGCTTCTGCACGGCCGGCACGACCTGCTTCATCTTCAGCTGGCCATCCTCGTTGCCTCCCTGGAACGTGTGAACCGGGACATTGGGCAGAATGCGTTCGTGGCGCTTGCGCTCCTTGGCCAGCAGCTTCGCGCTGCGACCCTTCGGTCCTTCGCTGAGCAGAACGACTCCCGCACGTCCGGTCGAGCGGAACACGAGGTCGCGGCTCTTCGGGTCGATGGCGATGGGCTTGTCGTCCATCAGGTAGCCGCGGCGGGCGGTGTTGAGGACGGCACCGAAGGCTCCGGGCTGGCCGTCCATCTGTGCGAAGGCTGCGGTTTCGGCAAACCGGCCGAGCATGAACATGCCGAGCAGCAGACCCACCATGAAGCCGAGGATCGTTGTGAAGACCGCTCCGCCGAACAGAAGTCCAGCCAGCAGGCCGATGAGCGTACAGCCGAGGATCGCCGCGGCCAACAGCCACGGGGTGGCCTTATTGTGCTTGGCCGACAGCTCGTAGACCTGCTTCATCTGCGCCAGACGTCCTGGCTTCTTGTTCGGGTCCTTGGGCTTCCGGCGGAAAAGTCCCTTGCGCGGTTCTTCGCTCATGCTCTCACTTGCTCTTGAATGGCGTATCGGCGTCGGGGCCGGGCCCCGAGCGCTCTCATTGCTCAGCAGTCAAGTCTACCTCTTCGCCCGGACCGAATGTATCCACAACGGCCTGAGCCTCCTGCTTGGCAGGAGTGTGCCTGTCAAGGTGGGACAGATGGGCGGGGATCTGCTCCCCACGGTGGCGCATAGCGGTCGCCCACAGGCGGCCGGCACGGTACGAGGAACGCACCAGGGGACCGGACATGACGCCTGAGAACCCGATGTCCTGTGCTGCATCGCGCAGCATCACGAAGTCGGCCGGCTTGACCCACCGAGTGACGGGATGGTGGCGCGGGGAGGGCCTCAGGTACTGGTTGATCGTGATGAGGTCACACCCAGCCGCGTGCAGGTCGCGCAGAGTCTCGATGATCTCGTCGTTCGTCTCACCCATGCCCAGCATGAGGTTGGACTTCGTGATGAGGCCGGCCTCGCGCGCCCGGGTGATCACGGACAGTGACCGCTCATAGCGGAAGGCCGGACGGATCCGCTTGAAGATGCGGGGGACAGTCTCAACATTGTGAGCCAGCACCTCCGGACGCGAGGAGAAGACCTCGGCGAGCTGATCGGGTTCAGCGTTGAAGTCAGGGATGAGGAGTTCGACGCCCGTACCGCTTCCATCGGTGCTGTCGAGATTGTGGATCTGACGTACGGTCTCGGCATACAGCCATGCACCGCCGTCGTCGAGGTCGTCGCGGGCAACTCCGGTGATCGTCGAGTAACGCAGACCCATCTCTCCGACGGAGGCTGCCACACGGCGAGGTTCATCGGCATCGAAGTCGGCAGGCTTTCCTGTATCGATCTGACAGAAATCACAGCGTCGTGTGCACTGTTCGCCACCGATGAGGAACGTCGCTTCGCGATCTTCCCAGCACTCGAAGATATTGGGGCAGCCGGCTTCCTCGCAGACAGTGTGCAGCTCCTGCTTGCGAACCAGTGATTTCAGAGACGTGTATTCGGGACCGATATGGGCCTTTGCCTTGATCCAGGCTGGCTTGTCTTCGATCGGCGTCTCTGAGTTCCGTGCTTCGACACGGAGCATGCGACGGCCTTCTGGCGCTATGGTCACGTCTATTCTCCTAGGCTGTGATGTGGTGGTGCAGGATCTCGTCGAGGCGGCTCGCGACATCTTCAGGTGTCACGCTTCGGCCGAGTTCTGCACTCATGGTCGTGGTGTCGGCGTCCGCGATCCCGCAGGCGATGATCGGTTCGTAGGCAGCGAGGTCATTGCTGCAGTTCAGTGCCAGACCGTGCATGGTCACGCCTTCGTGGATGCGGATGCCGATTGCGCCGATCTTCCGGTCACGGCGGGTTCCGTCTCCGAGGATCCAAACACCCGCGCGTCCCTCGACGGTCGTGGCTTCGATGTCGTATTCAGCGAGGAGTTCGATCATCGAATCCTCGAGCTGAGAGACGAACAGTCTGACCTCTTTGGTGTCGTTGAGCTTGTACACGAGGTAGGCGACGAGCTGACCCGGTCCATGCCAGGTGATCTTCCCTCCACGGTCGACATCGACGACCTCTGTGCCGTCGGTCGGCCGCTCGTGGTCTTCCGTGCGTTTTCCGGCAGTGTAGACCGGCGGGTGTTCGAGCAGGAGAATCGTTGAGCTGCGATCCCCCGCAAGCACTTCTTCGTGATACTTCTTCTGCAAGTCCCAGGTTCGCACGTAGTCCGAGTAGACGGGTGCGAAGCCCAGTGTTTCGGTGACCAGAGGCATGCCTCCAGACTATGTCTCTTGTCCCGGGGGTTCAATTTCATTGAAGATGAGCCTCGACACCTCTGGGTGCGGGAACCCTGTTGACATATCCCGCGCTATCAAACAGTATTAAATAGAGTCAAACATGATCATATAGCATTATAAATGCCGCGTAATCCATCGACGGAGATGACGAACAATGACGTGGGAACTCCAAGCACCGGTCTCTGATGACATCCATCGACTGGTGAATGCTCAGGGGCAGACGCTCTGGGGAGTCGCCCATGGCGGCTTCGACGCAGATCACCCGGACGCTCTCGGCATCGCCGAGGTCGATCTGCCTACCGGCCGCACCTCGCTTCTCCTCGTGGAACCACTTGCCGGCGGCCTCGTCCTCGACGCTGTCCGTTCCTACCAGGGGCTGGTGGAAGGCGAGTTGAGCACGCTCTTCCTCGGCATCGCCGACGAGCTGCGGGGGAGCAGCGACGCGCAATCCCGTCTCAGCCTTGAGAGCATCGGCCTCGATGCCGATGGCCACCCCCGGATCATCCCCGGAATCAGCCGGACATCGCCGGCCTCGACCCGATTCGCGGTCGGAGAGATGATCTTTCACGCGGCGCACGGTCGTCCGTGGGAGCAGAGTCCCCTTCCGGTCTCCGTCGCTCTGGCAGGCTGTTCCCAGCCGCTGCAGACATTGGTCGCACAGCTGCTGGGCGACTCGTGCGCCGTCTCCGGTCTCAATGACACCCTCGACGAGGTCAGCGCGGCACTGCGTCGAACCGGGGCCGCCAGTGCGCTCCCGCTGCTGCCTGCTGAACCCGACCTCGACCCCGGACAGGCCCTGACGGCGCGATTGCGAGCAGCCAAGTCGCCCACGCCCGTGCGTCGGCCCGATACCGCGACGGCGCCAGGTCGATCCGAAGCCACAGGCACAGGCGCCGCGGGTCGGCTGCGGGCAGCCAGCCGTGAAGGTGTTCGCAGGCGACGCCGGGAACCTCGCCGAAGCCGGGTGAGTCCAAACCTGCTGACTCGTCTGTCAGCAACCATCGATGAGGGCTGTCGCAGTCTGCTGGATCGACTGCAGACTGTGGAACGACGACAGAAGCTGACGACCCGGCCGCGAGCCTGGGCTCTCCTCGCAGTTTTCGTGACGATCCTCGGCGGGGCCGTCATGGTCAGGTCGTGGAGTACGGAGGGAACCGCCGCCTCGGTGAGTTCGCCAGAGGACTCGGGCCCGTCTTCGGCAGAGAGCTCCGTGCCGGGAACGATTGAGCCGGACAGCGATGCCGAGAGGATGTCGGACAGGCAGGTCCTTGCCCTGCTGGATGACCTCTGCCGAAAGCGCTCAGATGCATTGAGCGCCGGTGATGAGCAGGCTTTAGCGGCACTGACCGTCCCCGACTCCTCAGCTGCAACGGCCGATGAGCTGCTCGACCTCCAGGCCTTCGTCGGCAATGATTACGCGATCGAGTTGGATGATCCAGTCGTCAGGGAGCGGACGGACGACCACATCCTGGTCCGGGCCCGCATGTCGACGAGCGTCACGGCCGAAGGGAAGGAGTCAGGGTTCGAGCCCACCCACGTCGAGTTCGAGTTGGTGCCCCATGGCAGTGCCTGGAAGATTCTCGCAGTCACGGAGACCGACGGTTGAGTGCGGGAGATCGACGGTTGAGTGGGGGAGAGGCCTGAAGGCATGAGAAAGGCCGGCCACATCAGTGACCGGCCTTCCCATTTCCCTGGAGAGTCTGGCGACTCACCTCAGGAACTGGTCCTGGAACATATCAGAGCTCGAGGTCCGCCTCGAAGTTGCCTTCTTCCAGACGCGCCTTGATCGTCTGCAGGAATCGTCCTGCATCCGCACCGTCAACCAACTGGTGGTTGTAGGTCAACGGCAGGTAGACCATGTCGCGGATGGCGATGGACTCTTCCCCGTCTGCAGTCTTGACGACGATCGGACGTCGCACGATCGTACCGGTGCCCAGAATGCCCATCTGCGGCTGGTTGATGATCGGAGTATCGAACAGAGCACCCACCGAACCGATATTGGTGATGGTGAACGTTCCACCCGAGAGCTCATCAGGCATGATCTTGTTGTTGCGAGTCCGGTCCGCGACATCGTCGATCGACTTCGAGATCCCGGCGATGCTCAGGTCGCCAGCGTCCTTGATCACAGGCACGAGGAGTCCACGGGGGGTGTCCACCGCGATCGCCAGGTGCTCATGATCGAAGTACGTGATCTGCTGAGATTCCAGATCGTACTGTGCGTTGACCTTCGGGTGCTGCTTCAGCGCCTCGACGACGGCCTTACCGAAGAACGGCAGGTAGGTCAGCTTCGAGCCGTGCTTTGACTGGAAGGCTTCCTTGTTGGCCTTGCGCAGTTTCACGACCCGTGTCATATCGACCTCGACCACCTGGGTCAGCTGAGCCGATACTTCGAGGGACTCGCTCATCCGTTTGGCAATCGTCTGTCGGATGCGCGAAGCCTTCTCCGTGGTGCCACGAAGTTTCGCGGCCTCTTCGGGAATCTCGAGCTTGAACGTTGCCTTCGCACCGCCGGCTGCCGGAGCTGCCGAACCCGACGTTGCCGAACCACGATTCGCGGCCGCGGCGACGACGTCATGCTTGCGGATGCGTCCGCCCACACCAGTGCCGGTGACGGAGCTCAGATCGACTCCCTCATCGCGTGCCAGACGGCGAACGAGAGGGGTCACATATGCTGCATTCTCACCAACGGTGTCAGCAGCGGCGGGAGCAGGTGTTGAGCTCTCGGACTTCGCCGCGGCAGGCTTCGAAGCGGCCGGAGCAGAGGCTTCCTGCTTCGGTGCTTCTTCTGCGGGCGCGGACTTCTCGTCCTCGGCGGGTGCTTCTTCCTCTGGCTCCTCAGCAGGGGCTTCCTGAGGCTCTTCGGCCGGGGCTTCCTCTTCAGCGGCGGAAGACTCTGCCGCAGCCGACTCCGAATCGGCGGATCCCGAGTCGGAGGAGGCGGGAGCGCCTGAGCCGACGCGAGCCAACGGTGCGCCGACCTCGACGGTCTCGTCCTCTTCGGCCAGGTGTGCCTGAACTGTTCCTGCCACGGGGGAGGGGACCTCGGTGTCGACCTTGTCGGTGGACACCTCGAGCAGAGGTTCATCGACCTCAACTTCTTCGCCGACCTCTTTGAGCCACCGAGTAACGGTGCCTTCGGTCACGGACTCACCAAGCGCTGGCATGGTGATCTCCGTGCCTTCGCCCTCGGAACCCGGTGACGCCGGTGCTTCAGCAGCCGATTCGTCTGCGGAGTCAGAGGCTCTCTCCTCGGCTTCCTCTGCCGCTGCGGGCTCGGATTCCTCAGTTGCTTCAGAGGAGTCCTCGGCTGCTTCGGAGGAGTCCTCATCGGACGTGTCCTCTGCCTCGGTCGAGTCTGCGGAATCGGATCCGCTGCCGTCGCCGATATAGGCAAGGTCTCCACCGACTTCGACGACATCGTCTTCGTCGGCCAAGATCTTCTCCAGGACACCTGCGTACGGGCTGGGGATCTCCGTGTCGACCTTGTCGGTCGACACCTCGAGCAACGGCTCGTCTACTTCGATTTCTTCACCGACGGATTTCAGCCAGCGGGTGACTGTTCCTTCGGTCACCGACTCACCGAGAGCCGGCATCTGCACGGAATTCGACATGTCTTTCGTCTCCTCGGATCTTAAGAGTGGAAGTGCAGGGGTTTGCCGGCAAGGGCCAGGTGGGCCTCGCCGAGTGCTTCATTCTGCGTCGGGTGAGCGTGAATGAGTTGCGCAACTTCCTCTGGGAATGCCTCCCAGTTGACGATCAGTTGGGCTTCGCCGGCCTGTTCGCTCAGTCGAGCACCGATGCCGTGGACGCCGACGACGGGCCCGTCCTTCTCACGGATGACCTTGATCAGACCCGTGGTATTCAGGATCACGGACTTGCCGTTGCCACCCAGGTTGTATTCGATGGATTCGACGCTGTCGGCTCCATACTGCTCTTCGGCCTGCTTGGACGAGAGTCCGACAGAGAAGATCTCGGGTTCGCAGTAGGTCACGCGAGGAATACCGGACTCCAATACAGGCACCGGGTTGAGTCCAGCGATCTCCTCGGCGATGAAGATTCCCTGACCGAAGGCACGGTGGGCCAGCTGCAGGCCGGGAACGATGTCGCCGCAGGCGTAGATGTTGCCGACTCCGGTGTGGAGTCGCTCGTTGGCCAGGACGAATCCGCGGTCCATGGGGATGCCCTGCTCTTCGAAGCCGAACCCGTCGGTGACCGGGCCACGGCCGACTGCAACGAGGAGGTACTCGGCTTCGAGGACCGAACCGTCTTCGAGAGTCACCTTGACTCCGTCGGCGGTCTCTTCGACGCCCTTGAACATGGTGCCGAGCTTGAAGCCGATCTTGCGCTTCTTGAAGGCACGTTCGAGGTTCTTCGAGATCGTCTCGTCCTCGTTGGCCACGAGGTGCTTGAGTCCCTCAACGATGGTGACCTCGGCACCGAACGACGACCACACGCTGGCGAACTCGACGCCGATGACGCCGCCGCCGAGGACGATCGCCGAGCCGGGGACCTTGTCGAGCTCGAGAGCTTCGGTGCTCGTGATCACACGCTCGGTGATGTCGAGGCCGATGGTCTTCGACGTCGAACCCGTTGACAGGAGGACGTTGGTGCCGGTGACGGTGTGCTTGCCGTCTTCACCCTCGACCTCGACCGTATCCTTGCCGACGAGCTTGCCGGTGCCGAAGTACGTGTCGATTCCACGTGCTTTGACCAGACCCTGCAGGCCTTTGTAGTTACGAGAAATGACATTGTTCTTGTAGTCGAGAACTTTTTCGATGTCGATGCCCTTGAATTCGACCTCAATGCCGAAGTTGGACGATTCCTTCGCTGTGTCGGCGACTTCTGCAGCATGCAGAAGCGCCTTCGTCGGAACACAACCGCGGTGCAAGCATGTGCCGCCAACCTTGTCGCGTTCGATCAAAGCAACCTTCATGTCGAGCTCTGCAGCGCGCAGCGCGGCAGCGTAGCCGCCGGTTCCGCCGCCCAGAACGACAAGGTCGTAGGTCAATGAGTCACTCACGGATTACTCCTCGTAGCTGTGAATAAGCCTGCCTTACGCAGCTTTCCTTCTATCTTTCCACTTTTCTCGCCAAGGGCGAAAGCACACGCTGTCTGTTTGGACACAGGTGGTGATGATCACGTCAAGATCGACAGTGTGTAGAAACTGGTGTGTCAGTTCACCTGCTTCGCTGCTTGGATGAGGGTCCGAACTGCCGCGCCGGTGGCGGCGACTGGGGTGTAGCCGAAAGCGGACCCGGTGTTGAAGCTCGGTCCGGCGATGTCGATGTGTGCCCAGTTCGCGTCCTCGCTGACGAATTCCTGGAGGAATGCTGCGGCGGCGAGCATACCGCCGTGGCGCGGTCCGGAGTTCTTCAGGTCGGCTGCGTTGGAGTCGAAACCGGAGAGCATCTCTTCGGGGATCGGCATTGCCCACATCTCTTCGCCGGCTTCCGTCGCCGAGGCGGTCACGAGACTGCGTGCAGCCTCAGCACCCATGACGCCTGATGTCCGATTGCCCAAGGCCACGACCTGTGCTCCCGTCAGTGTGGCCACATCGATGAGCAGATCGGGATTCTCTGCGTCGGCGTCTGCCAATGCGTCGGCGAGAACCAATCGGCCCTCGGCATCGGTATTGGTGACTTCGACCGTCTTGCCGCTGCGCA
Source organism: Brevibacterium sp. UCMA 11754 (assembly GCF_021532275.1). Taxonomy (GTDB): domain Bacteria; phylum Actinomycetota; class Actinomycetes; order Actinomycetales; family Brevibacteriaceae; genus Brevibacterium. The sequence continues at coordinate 70,022 of NZ_JACBOT010000036.1, read as the reverse complement.
TATGCAGCACGTCGCTGGGTCGAGTGGCCGATGATCCCGGCATGTTCTCGGCCAGGGGCAGCCAGGCAGTCGCGCGGACGGGCAGTCCCAGGTCTGCGATGGCGAACAGGGCCTGGACGACGGCTGCGGCGCCGGCCATGTCGGATTTCATGTCCTCCATGCTCGCTGCGGGCTTGAGGGAGATGCCGCCGGAGTCGAAGGTGATGCCCTTGCCGACGAAGCTCACGTGGCGTTCGGCGCCTTTGGGGGAGTATTCGACCTTGACCAGGCGCGGGCCGCGAGTTGATCCTTGGCCGACACCGATGAGTCCACCGTATCCACCGGCCTGGAGTTCCTTCTCGCCGAGGACGCTCACTTTGAGCTTGCGTTCCTTGCCCTGGTCCTTGACCCGCTGGGCGAAGGATTCGGGGTAGAGATCGAGGGGAGGGGTATTGACGAGGTCTCGGGCCCGGTTCGTCGCTGCGGCGATGATCGCGCCGTTGGCGTGTGCTGCCGAGTGCTCTTTGCTCTTGGGCCCGAGGATGGTGACTGTTCCGGGCACCTTGTCTGCGTCCTGGCTGCGGTAGTCGATGAAGCGGTAGGCGCCGAGGCCCGCACCGATGGTGACGGCTTCGACTGCCTGGGCGGTGATGGCCGGCAGGCCCATGGCAATCGAATCCACACCGTCGAGGGCGCGCAGTGCACTGCCTGCGGCGCGGCGGAGGGCTTCGTGCGACTTCGCTGCGGCGTCATTGCCGGACGCTGTGGAGTCGAAGGTGCCGAGACCGACCAGCAGGATGCTCGAGGAGGAGAAGCCCTTGGGTGCGGCTACTCGTGCTGTGGATCCGGCCTTGCCGCTGAATTCGATCGCGCGGACCACGTCCTCCAGAGCGGTGCGTGCGGTCTTCGCAGTGTCGAGGCCGAGGACCTTGTCGTCAGCGACTCCCAACACCAGAACGGAAGCGGTGGCTTTCACGAGTGTGGTCGAAGAGTAGCTGGTGGGCGTGGATGCACTGGGCATATATTCCCTTTCATCGTCTTTGAACGTTGAATCGATCCTAATGCCATTTCACAGGGGATGGATAACGGTGACCGTTCTGAGCAGGGATCTGCGTGAATTTCGGGTGTCTGCGAACCGTGCCGCCCTTCGGCCGATCTTTCACCTGACATATTCTGGGGGTGTGTACTCACTTATCTTCAAACTCTTCTTCGCCCCTATGGATGCCGAACGCGCACATCATGTGTCGTTCACAGCACTGAGAATCCTCGACTCCGTCCCTGGTCTGGGACGTCTGCTGCGTTTGGTTCTGGCCCACGGCACCCGCGATGAGGCGGATGTGCTGGGGCTGCGCTTTCCCAATCGCCTCGGACTCGCAGCTGGTTTCGACAAGAACGGTGAAGGGATCCACGCTCTGTCTGCGCTGGGCTTCGGCCACATCGAGGTCGGCACGATCACCGCTCATGCTCAGCCCGGCAATGACAAGCCTCGACTGTTTCGCCTGCGCGACAATCTTGCGCTGCTCAATCGGATGGGCTTCAACAACCAGGGTGCCCGGCAGGCTGCTTTCAACATCGAGAAGCAGCGGAGGTCGATTGCCTTCCTGCCTGATGCCCAGCGTCCGATCATCGGGATCAACATCGGCAAGACCAAGGTCGTCGACGCTGCCGATGCGGTCGAGGACTATGCCAGCTCAGCGCGGTACTCTGCGCCTCTGGCTGACTACCTCGTCATCAATGTGAGTTCGCCGAACACTCCGGGTCTGCGTGACCTGCAGTCCGTGTCGAGTCTGGAGCCCATCATCGACGCCGTGCGCTCTGCCGCCGCCGAGGTGGTCACAACTCCTCGTTCCACGCTCGGTCATGTGCCGCTGCTGGTTAAGATCGCACCCGATCTCAACGACGACGATGTCGTCGAGATCTGTGATCTCGCGGTGCGTTCGGGTGTCGATGGCCTCATCACCACCAACACCACGATCGATCGGGACGTGCTGAGTGGTCGGGAAGCTGACTTCGCTCGCGGCCAGGCTGGTGGAATCTCGGGCCGTCCGTTGGCTCGCCGGTCGATGGAAGTCCTGCGGTTGGTCAAGGCCACCGTCGGAGAGAACCTGAGCATCATCTCGGTCGGCGGAATCGCTGATGCCAATGACATCAGCGCCCGACTTGCGGCGGGCGCTGATCTTGTTCAGTCCTATTCGGAGATGATCTACTCCGGACCGTTCTGGCCCGGACGGACCATCCGCGCCAGGCGTGCGCGGACTCTGCTCACTCGGGGTACTGGCGGCGTTTGACCTGAGGCTTCGGCATGCGCAGCGGACGGATCTGGACGCTGCGCATGATCGCGTAGAAGGCCAGGCCTCGTTCGACGGTTCCGAACTTGGCTTTCAACCGTCCCTTGAGGATGTAGTTGACGATGACGCCGTCGAGGATGACCAACGCCAGCAGGCCCCAGACCGCGTAGGTGAAGTACTGCTGAATGGCGACCGGCTGTGTGAATGCCACAACCAAGATCAGAATCGCGGCGGGGATGAACAGCTCTCCGATGGAGAAGCGAGCATCAATGTAGTCGCGAACGTAGCGACGCTGGGGACCTTTGTCGCGGCGTGTGAGGTACTGCTCCTCACCGTTCATCATGCCGATGCGGGCACGATCACGGTCCTTGCGCGTCTGTTCCTTGGCCCTCTGGTTCGCCACCTTGCGATCCTTCGAAACCAGCGGCTGCTTACGCACCGATTCCTGCTGACTGCGTTTGGGCGTCGGCCGTCCTTTCTTCTGCTCAGCCTCACGCTGCGTGGCAGCACCAGGGTGTGAACCGTCATCGTTCACCGGTCGATTGTCGGAGGATTGCGCATCCTCATGAGATTTTTTGCTTCCGAACACCTAATGAATACTACCTTTGGAGAATGAGCGAATCGACTTCTGCACTGGACAGTGCACAATTGCATGCCGAACTCGACACTATTTTCGACGAGGTCATCGACCAGCTGAGTGATCTCGTGGCGATCCCCTCGGTCGCCTGGCCGAGCTTCGATCCCGCCAACGTTCGATCCAGCGCCGAAGCAGTCGCCGGCCTCGCCCGCAATCTGGGCCTCGACGTCGACATCCTGAACGCGGCGCAGGAGGACGGAACGGACGGGTACCCTGCTGTTGTCGCCTCGGTGCCGGCTCCAGCAGGGGCACCGACCGTGCTGCTCTACGCACACCACGATGTCCAGCCTCCGGGCAAGCCCGACGCTTGGGAAACCGAACCCTTCATCGCCACCCGGACCGGGGATCGGCTCTACGGTCGCGGGGCCGCCGACGACAAAGCCGGCATCATGGTCCACCTCACCTCGCTGCGGCTCCTGGCAGACCGCCTCGGCGTAGGGGTGACTCTCTTCATCGAAGGCGAGGAAGAGGCTGGCAGCCCGAGCTTCCGCAACTTCCTTGAGACCTACCAGGACAAGCTTGCTGCCGACGTCATCGTCGTCGCCGATTCCGGGAATTGGGCGGCGGGCACTCCAGCTCTGACAACGAGCCTGCGGGGCATGTTCGCCATCGAATTCGAAATCTCCACACTCGGTCACGCGGTGCATTCGGGAATGTACGGCGGAATCGTCCCCGACGCGATGCTGGCCATGACACGGGTGCTGAGCAGCCTCCACGATGAGAACGGCTCTGTTGCCGTCAAAGGACTCAAGTCACAGCTCGACAGCGACATCGACTACGAAGAGTCAACGATCCGCTCCGACTCCGGTGTTCTCGATTCGACTTCACTCATCGGCTCCGGCTCCCTGGCTTCCCGATTGTGGACCCAGCCTTCGATCACAGTCATCGGACTCGACATCCCCGACGTCGACGTCTCGTCGAATACTCTCCAGTCGAGCCTGCGGGCAAAGCTGTCGATCCGCTTGGCCCCAGGAGACACACCCGAGGATGCCGTCCGGGCCGTCGAAGAGCACCTGCGTGACAATCTTCCCTTCGGCGCCACCCTCACCATCGGAGACACGGAGGGCGGCAGCCCATGGCAGGCAGACATGAACGATCCCGTGGTGCAGACCGCGCAACGCGCCCTCACCGAAGCATGGGGGCAGGAGTCCGTGACCATGGGCATCGGCGGCTCGATCCCGTTCATCGCCGATCTCCTCGAGGTGTTCCCGCAGGCCTCCATCCTGGTCACCGGAGTCGAGGACCCCGACGCCAGGGCACACAGCGCAAATGAGTCGCTGTATCTGCCCGATTTCAAGGCGGCAATCGTCGCCGAGGCGCTCCTTCTGCAGAAACTGGCAGCCGGCTGAGGGCGACTCGGGAATAGGTTCATCGTCGATAGCGTTGTGCGCGGTGTAGCCTGGAGACAGGCAGGATCGAAATAAGGAGTAACCATGACTGTGACGAACGAAGCGATGGCCACGCACGAGGTTGAACTGTCGAGCACGGCGGCCGACAAGGTGCGCAGCCTGTTGCAGCAGGAAGGTCGCGACGACCTGCGCCTGCGTGTGGCCGTTCAGCCCGGCGGCTGCTCTGGTCTGATCTATCAGCTGTACTTCGACGAGCGTCAGCTCGACGGTGACGCTGTGCGTGACTTCGACGGAGTCGAGGTCATCGTCGATCGGATGAGCGTGCCCTACCTCGGTGGCTCGACCATCGATTTCGCTGACACCATCGAGAAGCAGGGCTTCACGATCGACAACCCGAACGCCGGCGGCTCCTGCGCATGCGGCGACTCGTTCCACTGACGTCCGCCCGCTGAAACAGACCTGAAAGTCACTGAGATGGACCTGGAGGATCTGCGCGCCGTGTCATACACGGCAACGCAGCCCCAGGTCCTCTCTTCGTATCGGGCCGGACTGTTCCCCATGGGCATCGGCAGCGGCGGCACCGGACGAATGGGATGGTGGGCTCCGCGACGTCGCGGTGTGCTCTTTCCAGGAGACCTCAAAGTCAGCAAGAGCCTGCGCAAGTCGATGCGCCGCTTCGAATGCAGCGTCAACACGGATTTCGAACGGGTCATCCGCGCCTGCGCGGACCCCAGCCGGCCCGGCAGCTGGATCACCGAAGACATCATCAGCCTCTACTTGGGCCTCCACGCAGACGGGTGGGCTCATTCCGTCGAAGTCAGATCAGAAGGCGTCCTCGTGGGGGGTCTCTACGGTGTGGCCATGGGCTCATTCTTCGCCGGAGAATCGATGTTTCACACCCAGCGAGATGCCTCGAAAGCCGCACTCGTCCACCTCGTCTCCCTCCTCGACGGAACCACGGCTCCAACCCTTCCCACCTCGGTCGACACTGTTGACGACGCGAATGGATGGCTCATCGATACGCAGTGGCAGACGTCACACCTGGCGAGCCTCGGCGTGTCGGAGATCAGCGGTCTCGACTACTCCGCTCGGCTAGATTCCGCTCTCCGCGGGAATCGTTGTCAGGTTATTCTCAACAAATGATCATTTGCATGTGAATTTCTACCGCTTGTAGCGGTACTCTGGTAACTGACATAGTAAGAATTCGTTCTTCGGGCATCCGGAGGACGAATAAGGTTGTGAAAGGCTGCACGTGGATTCTCCGAATCAGGCAGGACCGGGAAGGTCCTGGGCGAAGCGGCTCGGCACTCTGGGCGCCGTCGCTGTACTGGCGTTGCTGTCCGGCTGCACGAAAGAGCAGATCTCCACCGGATTCTTCCCCGCCGAATCGAAGGGCGCCACCAACCACACCGAGGCCTACACCTCACTGTGGAACGGCGCATGGATCGCCCTGCTGATCGTAGGGCTGATCGTCTGGGGGCTCATCCTGTGGGCGATGGTCGCTTACCGCCGCCGCAAGAACGATCGCGGACTGCCTGTGCAGCTGCGCTACAGTATGCCGATCGAAATCCTGTTCACGGTCACCCCAGTCATCCTGGTTCTTGGATTCTTCTTCCAGAGCGTCCAGGTCATGGAGAAGACCACCGACGACACCACTCCCGGTGAACAGGTCATCGAAGTTGCCGCAAAACAATGGGCGTGGGACTTCAACTACGTCAATCAAGACGTGTACTACGCAGGTACGCAGGTTCACCTCGATGGCTCTGAGAAGCCGGGGGAGAAGGCACCGACCCTCTACCTCCCGGTCGACACCGACCTCGAGATCAAACTTCGTTCACGCGATGTCATCCACTCGTTCTGGGTCCCCGCATTCCTCGAGAAGCGCGACATGATTCCTGGTCACGACCAGAGTCTGCATCTGCGCGCCGAGAAAGAAGGCGAGTACGTAGGCAAGTGCGCCGAGCTGTGCGGTGAGTACCACTCGGAGATGCTCTTCAATGTGAAGGTCGTTTCCAAGGCCGAATTCGAGGACTACACCAAGTCCCTCGGCGACAAAGGCAATAAGGGTCAGCTCGGTCCTGAGTACGATCGCAACTGGTACCCGAAAGAAGGTGCTGAAAAATGACCGCAACGATGAATCAGCCGGCTCTTGATGCCCCTGTTGTTCCTCGGAGCAAGGGAAAGGTCATCGTCGACTGGATTACGTCGACCGACCATAAGACGATCGGCTACATGTACCTGATCGCGTCGTTCATCTTCTTCTGCGTCGGTGGCGTCATGGCGCTCATCATCCGGCTCGAGCTCTTCGACCCGGGCATGCAGATCATTGAGACGAAGGAACAGTACAACCAGCTGTTCACAATGCATGGCACGCTGATGCTGCTGATGTTCGCGACTCCGTTGTTCGCTGGCTTTGCCAACGTGATCATGCCGTTGCAGATCGGTGCCCCAGACGTGGCTTTCCCTCGTCTCAACGCCTTCGCCTTCTGGATGTTCCTCTTCGGTTCGCTGATCGCCCTTTCCGGATTCCTCACCCCTCAGGGTGCTGCCTCGTTCGGATGGACCGCGTACGCGCCTCTGAGCAATACAACGTTCACTCCGGGTGCCGGAGGCAACCTCTGGGTTCTCGGCTTGGCGCTGCAGGGAATCGGAACGATCCTCGGCTCGGTCAACTTCATCACCACCGTCATCACGATGCGTGCCCCAGGCATGACCATGTTCCGTATGCCCATCTTCACCTGGAACGTCCTCATCACCGGCATCCTCGTCCTGATGGCCTTCCAGCCCCTCGCGGCCGCTCTGCTCGTGTTGGGCGCCGACCGAATACTGGGATCACATGTCTTCAGCCCCGGCAACGGGGGACCGATACTGTGGCAGCACCTGTTCTGGTTCTTCGGTCACCCAGAGGTCTACGTCATTGCCCTGCCCTTCTTCGGCATCGTGACGGAGATCTTCCCGGTCTTCAGCCGCAAGCCCGTCTTCGGCTACAAGGAACTGGTCTTCGCGACGATCTCGATCGCGGCTCTGTCTGTGACCGTGTGGGCTCACCACATGTATGTCACCGGCGTTGTCGCCCTGCCGTTCTTCGCCTTCATGACGATGCTCATCGCGATTCCGACAGGGGTGAAGTTCTTCAACTGGGTCGGCACGATGTGGCGGGGGTCGATCACCTTCGAGACGCCGATGGTCTGGTCCATCGGCTTCCTCGTCACATTCCTCTTCGGCGGTCTCACCGGTGTCATCCTGGCTAGCCCTGCTCTTGATATGCAGGTCTCTGACTCCTACTTCGTCGTCGCTCACTTCCACTACGTGGTCTTCGGCACCGTCGTGTTCGCGATGTTCGCCGGATTCTACTTCTGGTGGCCGAAGTGGACCGGCCGAATGCTCAACGAGAAGCTGGGGCACATTCACTTCTGGATGCTGTTCGTCGGCTTCCACGGCACCTTCCTCGTCCAGCACTGGCTGGGAGTCGACGGAATGCCCCGCCGTTACGCCGACTACCTCCCGCAAGACGGCTTCACCTGGATGAACCAGGTGTCGACTGTCGGTGCCATGCTCCTCGGCCTGTCCATGGTTCCCTTCTTCTGGAACGTGTGGATCACCGCTCGCAATGCACCGAAGGTGACAGTAGATGACCCATGGGGTTACGGCGGATCACTGGAGTGGGCGACTTCCTGCCCACCTCCTCGCCACAACTTCACCTCGCTGCCGCGCATCCGTTCCGAGCGCCCGGCATTCGATGTGAACCACCCTGAGCTGCTCGAGTACGCCGGGCACGGGACCCCAGAGCCGCAACTCACAGGAGGTAATGTCAAGTGAAATCCTCGATCTATGTCTTCGTGATCTGTGGCATCTTCTTCGCAGCCGTTGGAGTCTTCTATGGGTTCTATACGGACTTCTCTGAGATGGTCGGATTCCCGGCATTGCTCCTCGTCGGTGCGATGTCCTTGATGATCGGCGTCTACCTGTGGCTGACAGACCGTCGGGTCGGTCGCCAGCCCCAGGATAATGAGCATGCAGAGATCTCCGATGCCGACGCGGACTACGGCTTCTTCAGCCCATGGAGCTGGTGGCCGATCGTGTGTGCCGGTGCGGCCGCTGTGGCGTTCTACGGAATCGCCATGGGTTGGTGGATCTTCCCCTTCGGTGCCGTACTCGGCCTGGTAGCTCTGGTCGGACTGTCGTACGAACACGATCGTGGGGACCACGCCCACTGATTCGCTGAAGACCGATATCGGATAGCACTGATGGCCCGGACTCGTTTGAGTCCGGGCCATCGCTGTATTCACGTACAGCCTCAGGGCACAGCGCCAGTGGCTCGGACACCACACAGTCGAGTTCCTCCGTGACAATGGACTGCCAGGTGATCTGGCCAGATCGTTGTCACCGTCTCGGCAACCAGGACTATCTGTAGGGCCCCGAGACGATCAGCCGCACGAGGAGCGAAGCACTCAAGGTCTCACCTTGACCACCCTTCGCTCCTGCTGCGCATCGACTCGGGAACATGATGAGTTGTTGGACCTTCACCCGGGAGATTCTGCGAAAGACGCGCTGCTCTACTTCATAGGCCAACAGGCCACGGATCGGCGATCAGGAGATCGCGCAAGATTCTGAGAGCTTCGACCTATTCGGATTCGGTGGTCCCGGTCGACGACCTCCTGATCGCCGATCCGTGGCTTCTTCTCGTAGGTATCTGCTCAGCTCGGTAGACACCGGTGAACCTCGTCGATCACCTTCACTACGTAACCCGGTCGGACAGGCAGGGGAGTAGGTGCGCCCAGAGGCTACGACGTCTCCGTTGTGGGAGCTGATTGAGCGTCCGGTGCCGAGTGTCGGAACCTCCGTCTTAGAGCGCAGTTCGGGTGTCGAGAGTGGTCGTACGTGGAATCACCGAACAGGTCTAAGAAATGAGGTCCGCGATGAGTGCCGGCTTCAATCAGATGGAAAACAGCAGCGCCACCTCAGCGATGGTGATGGCTTCAGTACGAACGGTCGAGCTTCGAGCACAGAATGATGCCAGCTCAAACTCTCAGTTCGAGTGGTCAGCGGCGCACGATGACGGTACGACGGAGGGGCCCAACATCAACTGTTGGGCCCCTCCGTCGTACCGTCGACTCCTCAGAGTCACGTCATCTGAACTCTGACTCGATCAGTGACCGATCTGGTTGTGAGTGTTCGACTCAACCGAATCATGATCGTGGTGCGATGCTTCGAGCTCCTGCTTTGTCACTGGCGCAACACGGTCCTCGAAGAAGAACTTGGAGAGCTTCGCACGGAACTTCTCAAGTCCGGTGATCTTACCGTCCGCATTCGGCTCCGCAGGCGTATGCGTGGGCGACTCAAACGCTGTCAGCTTCCACAGTTTATGCGGAGGCAGAGCTTCGTGACGCTCAAGGAACTCGCCGTGGGGCAGACGGATGATGTTGGCCGTCTCACGTCCATGCAGTGCGATCTCACGATCCTTGCGCTGCAGACCGATGCACATCCGCTTCGTGATCATGTAGCCGATGATCGGTCCGACGAAGAACACAATCCGGAAGATGTAGATCATGTCGTTGAGTGACATCTGGAAGAACACGGCAATGATGTCGCCCGAGGCTGCAGCCCACATGTTGCAGTAGAAGATGATGCCTGCAACACCGATGGCAGTACGCGTGGGGTTGTTGCGCGGACGATCGAGGATGTGGTGTTCGCGCTTGTCCTTGAGCAACCAGGACTCGAAGAACGGATAGATGAACATCGCTCCGAACACGCCGCCCATGACAACGACTGCGCTGTTGATATTCAGCGAGATCGGCCAACCGGCAATGTAGAACTCGAACCAGCCTGGAACGATGCGCAGGAATCCGTCCGCCCAACCGATGTACCAGTCGGGTTGTGTACCTGCAGAGACCGGTGAGGGGTCATAGGGCCCGTAGTTCCAGATCGGGTTGATCGTGAAGAGGGCTGAGATCAGTGCCACCAAGCCGAAGATGAGGAAGAAGAAGCCTCCGCCCTTGGCTGCGAATGTCGGCAGAACAGGCTCGCCCACCACGTTCTTCTCGGTGTTGCCGGCACCTGGGTACTGCGTGTGCTTGTGCACGACGACGAACACCAGGTGGATGCCGATCAGAGCGATCAGCAGCGCGGGAACGATCATGATGTGGAGGGAGTAGAGCCTGGCGACGATGTCGGTGCCCGGGAACTCGCCGCCGAAGATGAAGAAGGAGAGATAGGTTCCGACCAGTGGCAGTGATTTGACGATTCCGTCAATGATTCGCAGACCGTTGCCCGAGAGCAGATCATCGGGTAGTGAGTAGCCGGTGAAACCTGCCGCCATTCCCATGATGACCAGAAGAACACCGACGATCCAGTTGAGCTCGCGGGGGCGACGGAAAGCGCCGGTGAAGAACACACGCAGCATGTGGATGCTCAGTGCGGCGACGAACAACAGTGCACCCCAGTGGTGCATCTGACGGATGAACAGTCCACCGCGGATCTCGAATGAGATCGCCAGAGTCGAGTTGTACGCCTCCGAGATCTCGACGCCGCGCAGCGGCGCCCAAGGTCCTTCATAGTGCATCTCACCCATTGCAGGGGTGAAGAAGAAGGTCAGGAACGTTCCGGAGAGGATAACGATGACGAAGCTGTAGAGAGCGACCTCACCGAGCATGAACGACCAGTGGGAAGGAAAGATCTTACGTCCGAACTCGCGGACGAGGACTGAAGCCCCGACTCGAGTCTCGGCGAAGTTCGCGGCCTTCCCGATGGTGGTTGTGGGTTGTGTAGTACTCATGGGTGATTGATCTCCCAGAACGTAGGTCCGACGGGCTCAGGGAAGTCCGACTGTGCGACCAGATAGCCTTCGCTGTCGACCGAGATGGGCAGCTGCGGCAGTGGACGTTTGGCCGGGCCGAAGATGACCTTGCAGTGTTCGGTCACATCGAAGGTCGACTGGTGGCACGGGCAGAGCAGGTGGTGTGTCTGGTGCTCATACAGTGCGACGGGGCAACCGACATGGGTGCAGATCTTGGAATAGGCGACGATGCCGTCGTGTGACCAGTCCTTGCGATCCGGATCCTCTTTGAGTTCCTTGGGATCGATGCGCATAAGAAGAACGGCGGCTTTTGCCTTCTCCTCCAACGGGTGTTCGGCGTTCTCTTCATCGCCGATGCCCGACGGCAGCACGTGGTAGGCCGAACCGATGGTGACGTCATCTGCCTTGATCGGGCGTTCGGATTCCACCGATGGAATGCCGCCCGGGTCCTGGATCAGGCGAATGCCTTTGCCCCAGAGCGTGTGGAACAACTTGTCCCCGGGCAGTGGGCCCAGGTCGCGGAATACGAGGACTGCGGGCAGGGGAGCGATGGCCAGTGCCGCAATCAGGGTGTTGCGCAGGAGAGGACGTCGGGCGATTCCCGACTCTTCCTTCGCCTGGTGCAGGATCTCAAGGGCAACTGCCTGATCCTCTTCACTGCCACCGATGTCGTGACGCTCATCGATTCCCTCGTGATCGCTCATGAGGTTCTTCGCCCACAGAACGGCGCCGACGCCGATAGAGAACATCGCTACCGCGGCACCGAGGCCGATGGAGGTGTTGTGGAGTCGAATGCTCTGCATCGTCTCGCCTGGAGAGAACAGGAAGTAGGCGACGATGAACCAGATGGTTCCCACCATCGACAGCACGAACCACAACGCCACCTGGCGTTCGGCGACCTTCGCGGCCTTCGGATCTCCGTCAGCAAGCCGAGGCTTGTGTTCCGGCAGCCCCGGGTTTGTGAACCCATTCAACTCCTCGAGCTGGCTGCCGCCGCCGAAGTGGTCTTTCGAGGTCATTGAATTCCCCGTCTTTTCTCGTGGTGATTACTGAACGACATTGACTGACTCACTTTGCCCTGGATGACAGCCATACTGTCAGTCCGATGACTGCGCTGAGGCCGAAGAACCAGATGAAGAGGCCTTCAGCCACCGGCCCCAAGGATCCCAGCTTGAAACCGCCGGGCGAGGGAGTATCCGAAACCTCTTTGACATAGGCGATCACGTCGCGCTTGTCATCGGGAGTCAGGTTCGCGTCGTTGAAGATTGGCATATTCTGCGGGCCGGTCTGCATCGCTTCGTACAGGTGCTTCTCGGAGACATCCGCCAGGTTCGGTGCGTATTTGCCTCGGGTCAGAGCACCGCCGGCGCCGACCACGTTGTGGCACATGGCGCAGTTGGTGCGGAAGAGACTGCCGCCTGCAGCAGGATCGCCCTTGGACGCATCGAGGTTTTTGTCCTCAGGGACTGAGGGGCCGGGGCCCAGCGAAGCGACATAGGCGGCCAGCTGAGCTGTCTGCTCTTCGTCGAACTGGGGTTCCTTGACACGTGCCTGCGGCCCATTGGACTGCAGCGGCATGCGCCCGGTTCCGACCTGGAAGTCAACTGCCGCTGCACCGACTCCGATGAGACCCGGTCCGGCCTTCGAGCCCTCGCCGTTGAGTCCGTGGCATGTTGCACAGTTCGCAGCGAAGAGCTTCTTGCCTTCGTCGACATCCGATGCGCTGGCAGTATCTGCCTTGGCGCTCGAGGTCTGTGTGAAGAGGGCGTAGGCTCCGCCAGTCATCAGCAGGCCCACCAAGAGCAGCACAACCAGTGCCATTGGATGCCTGCGGCGATCTGCTAAAAGCTTCACGTGATCGTCCTTTGCTTTGAATGTTGTAAGTCCGAATGGCCGAGCATCTCGAGCCGACTACTGGAGCAGGTAGATGACTCCGAAGAGACCCACCCAGACTACGTCGACGAAGTGCCAGTAGTAGGACACGCAGATCGCGAAGGTAGCCTCATGATGACCGAACTTCTTGGCTCCATATGCTCGTCCGATCACAAGCAGGAAGCAGATGAGTCCGATGGTCACGTGAATACCGTGGAACCCTGTGGTCAGGTAGAAGACGGAACCATAGCCATCAGTGTTGATGGCGATGCCCTCGCTGACCAGCGTGGCGTATTCCATCACCTGGCCGGAGACGAAGACCGCACCAAGGAGGAAGGTGAGGTAGAACCACTCGACCATTCCCCATTTGGCGATGTTGAACAGAGAACCCGTCCGGCGGGGACGGAACTTCTCCGCTGCGAAGACGCCCAGCTGGCAGGTGAATGAAGACGACACCAAAATGAGCGTGTTGCCGAGCGCATATGGAATGTCGAGGACCTCGGTCTGGGTCTCCCATAATTCCGGCACGACGGATCGAATGGTGAAGTACATGGCGAAGAGCGCGGCAAAGAACATCAGGTCGCTCGCGAGGAACACGATGAAGCCCACCGTGGTCACATTCGGACGATTGACAACCGGATGTGCTGGCGCTGTTTGATATGCAGTGGCAGTTGACACAACCCCATTATTACTCGTCTCGGGGTGAGTTTTCATCTTTTACCCAGCTTTCGGTGAATATTTTTCTACACGGTGTAGCGAAAACCTTGATTTGGTGCCGGAATCTCGTATTCGGAGCGCCCGGCCCCCGCGTGTCGAAGACAGGATAGGATGCCGCAGGTAAGTTCCATCTCGTAGTCAGAGGTGGTGGAAGTCCCTTAAGGAGAGTTCATTCGGATGACGGAGACACCGCGTACGACAAGCCCGGAAACACAGGATTCCCGGCTCCGAACCACACCCCAGGGCACCACCTACAGCTGGCCCGATCTGCTCATGACGCTCATGCACCAGCAGGATCTCGACGAGGCCGCCGCCGCGTGGGCAATGGACCAGATCATGTCGGGACAGACGCCCGATGTGACAATGGCCGCATTTCTCGTGGCACACCATACAAAAGGCGAGACCGTCGCCGAGATAGCCGGTTTGGTCTCCGCGATGATGGACCACGCCGTGCCGCTGCCGGGTCTCGAGGATTCGGTCGACATCGTCGGCACCGGCGGCGATCGGGCGAAGACGGCCAACATCTCCTCAACGGCAGCGATGATCATCTCCGCCAGCGGGCAGCGCGTCGTCAAGCATGGCAACCGTGCGACGTCATCAGCCTCCGGCTCCGCCGATGTGCTCGAAGCTCTCGGCGTCCGCTTCGACATCACCCCGGAACAGACAGGCATCATCGCGAAGGAAGTCGGCCTGGCATTCTGCTTCGCCAACGTCTTCCACCCGTCGATGCAGTTCGTGGCGGCAGTGCGTCGTCAGATCAGCGTCCCGACCGCGTTCAACATCCTCGGACCGCTGACGAACCCGGCCCGTGCCCGTCACACCGCGATCGGTGTCGCTGATGCTCAGATGGCGCCTCTGGTCGTCGGAACCTTGGCCAAGCGCGGTCACCAGGCAGTCGTGTTCCGCTCGAGAGACGGGTTGGACGAACTGAGCAACACCGACGTCAACGATGTGTGGGAGATTCGTCACGGCGAGGTCGAACACATGACCTTCGATGCCCTTGACCTGGGCTTTGAACGTGTCACAAAGAACGATCTGCGTGGCGGCGGACCCGAACAGAACGCTGAGATCACCCGATCGGTGCTCAACGGAGAGAAGTCAGCGGTACGCGACATCGTACTCATCAATACAGCAGCGGCACTCGTTGCAGCCGATGAGTCTGCTGTGGGCAGCCTGACCGAGCGATTGGCGGCGAAGGTGACCATTGCAGAGGAAACGGTAGACGCCGGCCTCGGTGCGCAGAAGCTCGACCAGCTCATCGCGGTCTCACACAGGGTCGCCGAGACGAATCGTTCCTGATTCCTGGGCGTGGAAGTTGGCCCCGGTGCGGGGGAGCGACCAAGCTCCCCGCATCGAGGTCAGCGTCGCCGACTGCAGCCATTGGGACAGGAGCCTGGTCTCCTCCGCCAGAGAGTCGGATGCTGCCGGAAGCTTCCCCGGTGCAGGAACCCATTCCGCGGTCGCGCGAATGGCAACAAAGGCCTCGTCGATTCCCCGCGAGCCACGGGAGTGTGCAGCGGCGGCCAGCTTCCCATATCGGATGACGGCGAGATCGAACCCTCCTTCGGGCCCCTGAGCGTACGCAAGGATCTCAGGGATATCTCGCAGAGCACACACGGACTCGGCCCGTGCGGCGTTTGCAAGTTCCGAACGCATGGCATCGCGCACCTCGGCGGCTGTCTCATACCTGGCTTCGGTGGCCAATCTCGACATTCTCTGCGTGCACAGATCACGCAGGGTTGAGTAGTCACCGTCCATGACCGCGAACAGATCGCTGATGTCGTCCAGGTACTCCTGCCTGTCGGTCACGCCGGCGCAGGGACCCCCACACTGACCGACCTGGGAACTGACGCACGGGCGGTGCGATCCGAGATCGGCGGAGGTGATCTTCGCCGTGCATCGCTTGACGGGATAGAGGGTGTCGAGAAGCTCCTTCACCGCTTGCGCCGTCTTGCGCGACCGGAACGGGCCCATGGGCGTTGCGGGCGACTTCTCCAATGCGGTGTTCGAACGGACGACCGACAACCTCGGATATGCCTCATCGCTGAGAACGATCCAGGAATTGCGTTCGGGGTTCTTCGACCGACGGTTATACGGCGGGGCGAGCTCTCCGATCAGCCGAATCTCTCTGACCTCGGCCTCGAGCGCATGCGCGCATGGCAGGCAGCTGACCTCCTGAGCTGCTGTGATCATCTCAGCCATCCGACCGCGGTTCTCCGAAGCGTTGAAGTAGCTTCGGACTCGGCGCGCCATATTGCCGGATTTGCCGATGTAGAGGACTCGTCGAGTTCCATCCAGGAACATGTAGACGCCAGGTTCGGCCGGAACCCCCTTGGCCAGATGAGATTTGGCTTGGCGCTTCGCCCATCCGGCCTGGCGCACCGTGGCCAGCTCCTCGAGAGTTGTGATGCCATAGCCGCCGAATCGCTCCAGCAACCGGTGCAGCAGCTCTCCGGTGGCCTTGGCATCGGAGAGTGCCCGGTGGTCGGGGGAGACTTCGGTTCCGAAATGAGCGGCGAGAGTCGACAGTTTGTGATTGCGGACCTCATCGCGACTCACTACTCGCCGAGACAGGGTGACGGTGTCGAGGACAGTCGGCTGTGGCCAGTGGTAGTCGAGCTTTTCACACGCGGAGCGGAGGAAGCCGATGTCGAAGGGAGCATTGTGCGCAACCAGGACCGCACCGACGGAGAATTCCAGAAAGCTCGGCAGCACAGAGCGAATCGAGGGAGCATCATCGACCATGGCATGTGTGATGCCGGTCAGTCTCGCCACGAACGGGCTGATCACCGATTCCTCAGGCTTGACCAGAGATTGAAATTCTCCGAGCACCTCGCCGCCGCACATCTTGACCGCACCGATCTCCGTGATCTCTGACTTTCCGGCGGTTGTACCGGTTGTCTCCAGGTCGACTATCACGAAAGTGACCTCATGGAGCGGAGTGCCGAGACTGTCGAACGACAGCTGCGAGGAGGCGATTGCTGACGGCGCTCGGTCGAATGGGGTGGACATGCGCACCAGTCTTTCACTCGCCCCTGACGCAGGAGAGGGTCCGACGTTCGACTGCGGCATCAGACCGAGGCGCCGTTGTCCCCGTCGGGCGAACGGTTGGTCGGGAGATGAAAGAACAGGCCGACTGCTCCACCGAGGCCGACTGCAATGCCGATCAACAGAAACCAGCCGGGCAGTGGGCGGAAGAAGATCGCACCGAGTACCAACAGCAGGACGGCGCCGAACGTCGCGACCACAGAGAGCATCAGAGTCGGCGAGGCGGTGCGCCAGCCGATGGGTTCCGCTGGCCCGGGCTCCCAGCCCTCTTCCTCTTCGAGCCTCTCCCTGACCTCTTCGACAGGCATGTCACCCATCATGGCGCTGGGCTCTGCTATCTGATTGACGAGATCCTCCCAGTGACTGTCACTGATGCGCGAAGAATCGCCGAGCCGCTCGGACTCGGGAACCTCATCACGCCAGTTCTCGTTCTTCTCGTCGTCCATGTCCTCTATCAGCAATCTTCTTGGTGTCTCTATTCCCCGGTTCCGGGGGTTCCTGCCGGGAAACGATCGGCGGATGTCGCCTTGTCCAGGATCGCCTCGGCGATGGTGTCCGCGTCATTGTCCAAGGTGGCTACGTGCTGGGATCGACGCAGAGATTGGATCGTCGGCCGCTGGGGCAGACGCGATCGCAAGGTTCGAAAGGTCCGCGGCCCGACCACACTGTCGCGGCCGGAGACGAAGAGGGTGACTGGGCATTCGATCCGCCAGAGGTCCTCGCGAAGAGTTCTCTGTGCCGAAGCGAACGAGGCGATAGCTGCGACAGGGGTGCGATCGTAAGCGTATTCGCAGCGATCCGGATGTGCGATGTCGCCGGCGATCGCCGGCACAGAGGCGACCACGTGTTTGAGGACGGGCAGAAACGGTGTCAGCGGGGAATCGATGTGAAGGGCAGGATTGATCAACACGAGCTCGTCAGGAGGGGAGTCCCCGGCGCCCAGTGCCAATGCCAGGGCACCACCCATTGACAGACCTGCCACCACCACCCGGGTGTGAGTTCGAGACAGTGCCTGAAGCTCCGCCTTCGCTGCGTCGAGCCATTCGGACCAGGGCGTGGAATTGAGGTCCTGCCACCGAGTGCCGTGGCCCGGAAGCAGCGGCACGCTGACGCTGATTCCATGATGGCTCAAGCTGCGGGCGATGGGGAACCACGCGGCCGGAGAACCGGTGATCCCATGGAGAAACAGCACCGCAGACGCAGAGTCCGGGACAATCTGCCGGTAAGGTGCAGTCGGCACCGATTGTGGTGAGTAGTCGATCTCCATAGGTTCAGCATGGCATGAATGTGCGTTGATGGTGTCGATATATGATGTCCGAGGACGACAAAGAGTCGTGACAGGGAAGGGTGCTCGTGTTCTACTGGTTTCTCAAGCGAGTCGTGGCCGGACCCATTCTGCGGATCCTCTTCCGTCCCTGGGTGCGCGGGTTGGACAACCTCCCGTCTGACGGACCCGCGATCATCGCGGGAAACCACAATCACTTCATGGATTCGATCTTCGTCCCTCTTCTAGCACCCCGACCTGTCGTCTATCTGGCGAAGAAGGACTATTTCACCGGTCGCGGCCTCAAGGGTGCCGTCACCCGGTGGTTCTTCAAACTCAACAACCAACTGCCGATGGACAGAGCCGGGGGTTCCGGTTCTCAGGCCTCGCTGGAATCCGGGCTCAAGGTTCTGAGAGAGGGGAACTCTCTGGGCATCTATCCGGAGGGCACACGTTCACCGGACGGCAAGCTCTACCGCGGCCGCACGGGCGTCGCCCGCCTAGTCCTCGAATCTGGTGCCCCGGTGATTCCCGTCGCGATCATCGGCACCGACAAGATTCAGCCTCCTGGACGTCTGATCCCGAAGTTTCGACGGGTCGGAATAGTCTTCGGATCCGCCATGGATTTCTCGAAGTACGAGGGCCTTCCCAATGACAGGTTCCTGCTGCGATCCGTCACCGACGAGATCATGTACGAGATCATGCGGCTCTCCGGCCAGGAGTACGTCGACAAGTACGCGTCGACCGTCAAAACGAAGCTCCTGACCAGCGCCAAGCCCAAGAAGGCCGAGGATCGGAAGTCCGAGGATGACAAGCCGCAGGGTTCCACTGGTGCCAAGGACGACCAAGCGCAGCGCGAGACCGATTGAGCGGGCTCTCAGATGGGTATCGAACGGTCAGTCTGTGCGTGAATCATGTGTTCGAATACTGCGATAACGGCGACACGCGCAAATTGTTACCTTGAGGTGTTTGTCCTGGAAGGCCCGGGAGAATAGCTTGGAGATGTTGAATCCCACTGTAGGTTCGCTGAGAAGAGAGCTAGAATGGTTATGTTCTCTGCTCTTCAAAGCGACCTCGCTTCCCCCAGGGACTATAAGGAGGAGTCGGTGTGAACCGCTCAAGTCATGAAAGCGTCGAGCCGACGCCAATACCACCAGCCGCCCAAGGACTGTTGTTCGACGACGATCTGCCAGTCCTCGATGAGGAGGCCGGCTACCGCGGCCCGACCGTGTGCAAAGTCGTCGGCATCAGCTACCGCCGCCTCGACTATTGGGCGCGCACCGACCTGGTGACCCCGTCGATTCGCAACGCGACGGGATCGGGCAGCCAGCGGCTCTACAGCTTCCGTGACATCCTCGTTCTCAAGATCGTCAAGCGGCTTCTCGACACAGGCGTCGGGTTGCAGTCGATCCGCACTGCGGTCGACCACCTGCGTTCGCGTGGTGTCCGGGACCTCTCTCAGATCACTCTGATGTCCGATGGGGCCAGCGTCTTCGAATGCACCTCACCCGATGAGGTCGTTGATCTTCTGCAGGGCGGGCAGGGCGTCTTCGGCATTGCCGTCGGGCGTGTCTGGAATGAGGTTGAAGGCAGCCTCTCCGAACTGCCGAGCGAACGTCTTCCCGAAGATGATTCCGCTGTCATCGAAATGGATGAGCTCGCCCAGCGAAGAGCACAGAAGCTCGGCTGAACAGCTGATCGCCCGGATATCGGGCAGTCCCTGACCGGGACACCATGGGGGATTGATGAGTGTGGCCCGTCCGGGAGGACGGGCCACACTCATATTCATCAAGAAGAATCAGGCTTCGCCGCGAGGCATCTCGGCATCACAACAGACTCGGCACCCAATTCCGTCAATGACCGCAGCTTGAATAGACCCAGGGCTTGAACAGACCCAGAGTCTGATGGCTCAAGAGTTTGAGGCTGAAGGAAATGAGCGGGAAGACTCACGGACGAGCCAGCTGTCACAGGACCCAGCTGTCACAGGACGTGGCGTTCGACGCCTACTGCTGCTTCGGTCCTACTACTTCGGGGTGCTGCGCGAACGGATGTTCTCCGAGCGCAGAGCGCGTTCCAGCAGGGTGTCGAATGAAGTCGCAACTTCCTCCGCCGGCTTCCCGGGCCACGTGTGAATTGGACGGGCAGAACCCTGAGCCTGCTGCATCACGGCACGTTCGGCCAATGGCGGATTGAGCACCAACGGCCCGAACATCTCCCGCATCTCAGTGATGCGATAGTCATGTTCGTTCGAACCGGCGCGAACTCGGTTCACTACGAGACCCAGTGGCTGGATATCCGAAGTTCCTCGCTGGCGCAGTTCGTCTGCCGCCCGCAGGGCGCGATCCGCGGCTGCTACGGAGAACAGGCTGGGCTCGGTCACCACCGCAACCCGATTGCTGGCCGTCCACGCCGTGCGTGTGAGCCCGTTGAGACTCGGCGGACAGTCGATGAGAACCAGACGGTACCCTTTGGCAACGCGACTCAGTGCGTCCTCAAGGCGCCGGAGGTACCTCTCGGACAATGAGGGTCGATCGAACTCCGCAGCTCTGGGGGAGCCGGAGATCACGTCGAGCTGGCCGAGCTTGTCACCCACCCACCCGGAGGGGATGATCGCCTCGGACAGGATTTTCTGGGACTTGGGAGCAGCGAGCACATCGGCGATATCGACACGTGTCGAGGTCGGGACATCAAGGCCGGTCGAAGAGTCCGCTTGCGGATCCATGTCGACGACCAAGGTCGGAATTCCTCGGTTATATGCGGCCGAGGCAAGACCGAGTGTCACGGACGTCTTACCGACTCCGCCTTTGAGGCTGCTGATACTTAGGACAAGCACCCTCCTACGTTAACGTATCCAACCGGGCTGAGCAGTCACGACCACGCCGGGCGTGGCACCACAGTCGAAATCAGACCCCCTGTATTCGAGTGCTCTGGGTCACTTAGTAGAGTGGTTCCTCGACAGCCCGTCGACTATCGCCCCTAGGCGATCGATACAGAAGTGAGAGACACAGATGTTCTCTAAAGTTCTTGTGGCAAATCGTGGAGAGATCGCCGTTCGCGCATTCCGTGCAGCGTACGAACTCGGCGCCTCCACTGTCGCTGTTTTCCCCTATGAGGATCGGAACTCCGAACACCGAATGAAGGCCGATGAGGCCTACATGATCGGCCAAGAAGGCCACCCCGTCCGCGCGTACCTCAGCGTCGAAGAGATGCTGCGCGTCGCCAAGGAATCGGGAGCCGACGCCATCTACCCCGGCTACGGCTTCCTGTCGGAGAACCCCGACTTGGCGCGAGCCTGCCAGGAGGCAGGAATCACGTTCATCGGTCCCAAGGCCGACGTGCTCGAACTTGCCGGCAACAAGGTGCAGGCTCTGACTGCGGCACGCAATGCCGGTATTCCCGTGCTCGATTCGACCCGTCCCTCCGCTGACATCGCTCAGCTGCTGGCCGATGCGGACTCCATGGAGTACCCGCTCTTCGTCAAGGCTGTGGCCGGCGGCGGCGGACGCGGAATGCGCCGAGTTGCCGAGTCCTCACAGCTGGAGGATGCGCTCAAGGCTGCGATGCGCGAAGCCGAAGGCGCTTTCGGCGATCCCACGGTCTTCATCGAACAGGCCGTGCAGCGTCCGCGTCACATCGAGGTCCAGGTCCTTGCCGACAACGACTCGAATGCGATTCATCTCTTCGAACGCGACTGCTCTGTTCAGCGTCGTCATCAGAAGGTCGTCGAGATCGCACCGGCGCCGAACCTGGACCCGGCCATCGCCGACGCACTGCACGCAGATGCTCTGAAATTCGCTGCGGCACTGGGCTACCAGAACGCCGGAACCGTCGAGTTCCTCCTCGAGACCGACGGCCCGCGCAAGGGTCAGCACGTCTTCATCGAGATGAACCCGCGCATTCAAGTCGAACACACGGTGACAGAAGAGATCACTGACGTCGATCTGGTCGCGTCTCAGATGCGTGTCGCAGCAGGGGAGACCCTGGCAGAGATCGGCCTGGCTCAGGACGACATGCGAATCAAGGGTGCTGCCCTCCAGTGCCGCATCACCACTGAAGACCCGGCGAACGCCTTCCGTCCCGACACTGGAACCATCACTGCCTACCGTTCTGCCGGCGGCGCCGGTGTCAGGCTCGACGGTGGAACAGTCCACGCAGGAGCCGTAGTCAGCGCGCACTTCGACTCGATGCTGGTCAAACTCACTTGCCGTGGTCGCGACTTCGAGCAGGCAATCTCTCGTGCACGACGCGCCCTGGCCGAGTTCCGAATCCGCGGCGTATCGTCGAACATCGGGTTCCTGCGGGCCGTGCTCGAAGATGAGTCATTCATCGCCGGAGATCTCGCAACCTCATTCATCGAAGAGCGCCCACATCTGCTCGACGCTCGTGTCAGCGCGGATCGCGGTTCGAAGATCCTCGACTACCTGGCCGACGTCACCGTCAACCGTCCCAATGGCGATCCCCGCCTGCGCATCCGTCCGGGGGAGAAGCTTCCCGATATCGATCTCGACACGGATCCGACGCCTGGAAGCCGCGATCGGCTCCTCGAGGTCGGCCCGACCGGTTTCGCTCAGGCACTGCGGAGCCAGACTCCGTTGGCCGTCACGGACACCACATTCCGCGACGCTCACCAGTCTCTGCTGGCGACCCGAGTGCGCACCCGTGATCTGCTGGCCGTCGCCGGGCATGTGTCCCGGATGACGCCGGAGCTGCTCAGCATCGAAGCCTGGGGAGGTGCGACCTATGATGTGGCGCTGCGCTTCCTCGGCGAGGATCCCTGGGAGCGATTGGCCGCACTGCGCTCGGCTGTGCCCAACATCAATCTCCAGATGCTGCTGCGCGGTCGCAACACCGTCGGCTACACTCCGTACCCGACCCAGGTCACCGATGCCTTCGTCGATGAGGCTGCGCGCACCGGCATCGACATCTTCCGCATCTTCGACGCCCTCAACGACGTCGAACAGATGCGTCCGGCAATCGAGGCGGTTCGGGCCACGAACACCACCGTCGCCGAGGTTGCCCTGTGCTATACCTCCGACATCCTCGATCCGCGAGAAGAGCTCTACACGCTCGACTACTACCTGAAGCTCGCAGAAGAGATCGTCGCGGCCGGTGCCCATGTGCTCGCGATCAAGGACATGGCCGGACTCCTTCGCCCTGCCGCTGCGACGAAACTCGTCAAGGCGCTGCGGGAGAACTTCGACCTGCCTGTCCACGTCCACACCCACGACACCGCCGGTGGTCAGTTGGCCACGCTCTGCGCTGCAGCTGCAGCCGGTGCCGACGCGGTCGATGCGGCATCTGCCTCCATGGCCGGAACCACCAGTCAGCCGAGCCTGTCGGCACTGGTCGCAGCATTTGAGAACACCGAACGCGACACCCAGATCAGCCTGAACGCGGTCAGCGACCTCGAACCGTACTGGGAGTCCGTCCGGAAGGTCTATGCCCCATTCGAATCCGGGCTGGCCGGACCGACCGGCCGTGTCTACCGCCACGAGATCCCGGGTGGACAGCTGTCCAACCTGCGCCAGCAGGCCGTAGCGCTGGGTCTGGGGGAGCGGTTCGAGGATATCGAACGCATGTATGCGGCAGCGGACGCGATCCTCGGCCACCTCGTCAAGGTCACGCCCTCGTCCAAGGTCGTCGGCGACCTCGCGCTTCACCTCGTGGGCGCCGGCGTCGATCCTAAGGAGTTCGCAGAGAATCCGGACAAGTTCGACATTCCGGACTCGGTGATCGGCTTCCTCAACGGCGACCTCGGTGATCCTCCAGGCGGATGGCCCGAGCCGTTCCGCACGAAAGCCCTTGCAGGGCGCAAACACAAGGCTGTGTCCGAGGATCTCCCGGCAGAGGATGCTGCTGCCTTGGAGACGCCGGGCGCCGCACGTCAGGCCAAGCTCAATTCGCTTCTGTTCCCCGGACCGACCAGGGAGTTCGAGCAGATGCGAGCCAACTACGGCGACCTGTCCGTCGTTGAGACCTCGGAATACCTCTACGGTCTGACTGCGGGCGAGGAGCACGCGGTTGAGCTGTCGAAGGGCAAGGACCTCCTCATCGGGGTGCAGGCAATCAGCGGCACGGACGAGCGCGGCATGCGATCGGTGATGTTCACCCTCAACGGTCAGCTGCGACCGCTGCAGGTTCGCGACCGTGCGGTCGAAAGCGACGTCAAGACCGCGGAGAAGGCCGATCCGTCGAACTCCGGCCACGTGGCAAGCCCGTTCGCCGGCGTAGTCACACTGCAGGTCGCAGAGGGGGACCGGGTCGAAGCCGGCGCAACAGTCGCGACGATCGAGGCCATGAAGATGGAGGCCTCCATCACCACACAGACGGCCGGCACCGTCTCCCGAATCGCCATCGGCAACGTGCAGCAGCTTGAAGGCGGCGACCTCGTCGTGGTCATCGATGGCTGAGCGCGATATCCGCCTGTGGGGTGATCCGGTGCTGCGTAGTCCGTGCGCACCGGTCACCGTCTTCGACGAGGGGCTCAAGGCTTTGGCCCAGGACCTCGTGGACACGTCTCTGCCGGAGGGTCGGGCCGCTGTGGCGGCCCCGCAGATCGGTGTGGGCGTGCGGGCATTCGGCTATGACCTCGACGGCCGAACGGGGTATGTCATCAACCCCGAGGTCGTTGAGGTCGCAGGAGAGCTGCGCGACATCGAGGAAGGCTGTCTCTCGGTTCCGGGTCTGTTCTTCCCCACACCGCGCTACGAGTTCGCTCGTGTGCGCGGTGTGGACGCGGAGAACTCGCTGGTGGAGCTCTCCGGCACGGAGGTCTTCGCACAGATGCTCCAACACGAGGTCGCGCACCTCGACGGTCAGGTCTACGTTCAGACCCTGCCGAAGGAACGTCGGCGAGAGGCGATGAAGGCCATTCGCGGTTCCGATTGGTTCCTCGCCAGGCAGCCGTGACACATATGACGAACAGACACTTCAACAGAAGGAGCAGCAGATGAGCATTCAACGCACCGCAGTCATCGGAAGCGGACTCATGGGAGCCGGCATCGCCGAGGTGCTCGCGAAGTCGGGTCTCGACGTCATTGTCCGCGAGATCAACGACGAGGCCTCCGCAGCCGGCCGTGCTCGCATCGAGAAGTCACTGGCCCGTGCGGTCGAGAAGGGCAAACTCGATTCCGAGGCTCGTGACGCGGCCCTCGGCAGGCTGAGATTCACCACCGACATCGGCGAACTCTCCGATCGTCAGCTGGTCATTGAGGCCGCGAGTGAGAACGAGGACATCAAGAAGTCGATCTTCGCCGAACTCGACAAGGTCGTGACTGATCCTGAGGCGATCCTCGCTTCGAATACGTCGTCGATGCCGATCGTCCGGTTCGCACAGTCGACCTCACGTCCGGAGCGTGTTCTCGGGGTTCATTTCTTCAATCCGGCCCCGGTTCAGCCGCTCGTCGAGATCGTCTCCTCCGTGCTCACCGCCGATTCGGTGCGTGCGACGGTCACGGAGTTCGTCGCCGAGGTGCTCGGCAAGAATCCGATCCAGGCCCAGGACCGTCCCGGGTTCATCGTCAATGCGCTGCTCATCCCTTACCTGTGCAGCGCAATTCGCATGCTCGAGTCCGGGTTCGCCATCAAGGAAGACATCGATGCCGGAATGGTGGGCGGCTGCGCGCACCCGATGGGGCCGATCAAGCTTGCCGACATGGTGGGTCTTGACACGTGCCTGTATGCGGCTGAGAGCATCTATTCGGAGACCGGCGATCCTGCTGCCAAACCTCCGGTGCTGCTCTCACGCATGGTCGATGCCGGCCTGCTCGGAGTCAAATCCGGTCGCGGCTTCTACGAGTACTGAGGCCAGAGGCACCAGCACAGACGAAGAACTCCTGGTCGGTGATTGCACCGACCAGGAGTTCTTCGTATTCAGACTGCTCACCGCGAGCCGGAGGCTTCAGCCGGCGAGGAGCTTCTCATAGCTGGCCAGCTTCACACAGGCCACGAGCCCCTGCGCGGCCAATTCCACGTCTTCGACTGTCGGCATGGTCGGAGCGATGCGGATGACGTTGTTGTGTGGATCCACTCCATAGGGATGGGTGGCACCGGCCGGGGTCAGCTTGACTCCCGCCTCGGCGGCCAATTTGACGACCCGGTCCGCGGTGCCTTCCAGCGTCGTCAGGGTGATGAAGTAGCCGCCGTCCGGCTCAGTCCACTGCGCCAGTTCCTTGCCGCCCAGTTCCCGTTCCAAGGTGTCCAGCACAGCGTCGAACTTCGGTGCGATGATCTTCGCGTGCTGGCGCATGTGCTCCTCCACGCCCGCAGGATCGGAGAAGAAGCGCAGATGACGCAGCTGGTTGACCTTGTCGGGACCGATCGAGATCTTCGACAGATTCGCCCGGATCCAATCACTCGTCTCCGGACCCGCACCGAAGAAGGAGACACCGGCTCCCGCGTGGGTGATCTTCGACGTCGAGGCGAAGATCCACGGGCGTTCCGGGTGTCCGGCCTTGGCACAGATGTCGAGGATGTCGAGAACCTCGGGATGCTCGTCCCGGAGGTGGTGGAGTCCGTATGCGTTGTCCCACAGCAGCGTGAAATCGGGTGCCGCTGCCGGCATCGCAGCGAGCTCTTTCGCTCGTTCTTCGGTGATGGTGATGCCTGTCGGGTTCGAGTACATGGGCACCAACCACATGCCTTTGACCGTCTCGTCCTCTGCCAGACGCTGGGCCTCGGCGACGACTGGGCCTTCGGAGTCCATGGGGATGCTGAGGAGTTCGAAGCCCAGCGACTCGGCCAGCGTGAAGTGTCGGTCGTAGCCGGGGACCGGGCAGATGAGCTTGTGAGGTCCCTGGCCCCAGGGTCGTGAATCACCGACGGTGCCGTGCATGAGAGCAAAGGTCAGGGCCTGGGCCATGAGCGTCAGTGAGGCGTTGCCGCCAGCCAGCAATTGGTTCGCAGGGATCTTGAGCAGAGGGGAGAAGAGTTCACGCAGCTCGACGATTCCGTCCAATCCGCCGTAGTTGCGGGTATCGACTCCGCTGGGAGTCAAGACGTCATCGGGTGTCACCGCTGTCAGAAGGTCTGCCGCCAGGTCGAGTTGCGCGCTTGCCGGCTTGCCTCGGGTGATATCGAGTTTCAATCCGCGGGAAGCGAATTCCTCATAGGCGCCGGAAGCGCTCTCCAGCTCTGCCTGCAGCTCGGACGTGGGGGACATCGATGCTCCTTGTCACTGTTGTTTGACCGGTACGACCATCCTAGTCACTTCCCGGTCCAGGTGCGGGCAGCACCGCGGGCGCAAGGGGCTTTGACGACGAGTTAGAGTTGACCACGATCGATCAACTTCACGAGTCAGGGTGGGCGAACTGTGAGACCACGCGCGCAGGCAGCTCATGGACGCGACTTCGGCCAGCTGGCGGGCGTCTATGACGAAGTGCGTCCCCGGTATCCCGATGCCGCCATCAACTTGGTGAGCAGAGAGTGGAGCACTCTCGAGATCTGTGACCTGGGTGCTGGGACGGGCATTCTCAGCAGTGCGCTGCTTGACCGCGGTGCGAATGTGATCGCCATCGATCCCGACGAGGTGGCGTTGGCCAACAATCCCGCGCGAAGTCTCGTGGGCAGTGCAGAGGATACGGGTCTGCCCGACGCCTGTGTCGATATCGTCACCGTGGCACAGGCCTGGCACTGGTTTGACGAAGCGGCGGCTGCGACCGAGATCAAACGAATTCTACGGCCCCATGGGCATCTGATCATCCTCATCAATCAGCTCGATGTGCGTAGGGATTGGGTGCTGCGTCTGAGTCGGATCATGCACGCGGGCGACGTGTACCGTCCCGCGTACCGTCCGAGCCCTGCAGGCTTCGACCTCATCGACCATGAGTTGGTCGAATTCACCACGCCGCTCTCGTTCAGGGGCATCGTCGATCTGGCCAGGACCCGTTCCTATTGGCTGCGTTCGAACCAGACGACGAGGTCACGGGTCGAGTCGAATCTCCGTGAGTACTTCTCCGTCGAACGGCCTTTCGACGGTGAGCTTGACCTGCCGTACATGTGTCTGGCCTACGTTCTCCGGTCTCACGGCTGAGCCACAGCGAACTTCAGGGAGGACACATGCTCTCAGCCTGAAGAAGCGGGCCGCACCGATTGGTGCGACCCGCTTTCAACGGTTGAGCCGGTCGATCAGGCGCCAGCCGGATTCTCATCCTGCGCTGGAGAGGTTTCGACGACCTCGGTGACTCTGGTGGGGCTGGAGTGTGAGACGTTGATCTTGCGTGGACGAGCTTCTTCCGCCACGGGGATTGTCAGCGACAGCACGCCGTCTTGGTAGTCAGCCTGGATCCGGTCGAGTGCGACCCTGTTGCCGAGGGTGAGCTGGCGGGCGTAGGTGCCGGTCGTACGTTCCCGGGTCAGCCATTTCACATCCTTGTCCGCGACCTCGGACTGTCGCTGAGCGCGAACCGTCAGCGTACGATCCTCGACGTCGACATCGATGCTGGATGGATCCACACCCGGCATATCGATACGTGCGACGAAGACCTCTCCGTCGCGGTAGAGATCCATGGGAAGCGAAGTGGAGTTCGGGGTGCGAGTCACTTCCGAGAAGAATCGATCGAGGTCACGGATGGGGTCAAAACGTGTAGCCATGAGCTTCCTTTCATTAGGTCGTTACATTGAGTCAAACACACTCAACTTTGAAATGATTCCCATCTCATGAAATTCTCAGTCACGTGAGTCTCGTTCCGGTTCTTCTCGCCCTTGTTCCCGTCGCTGTCTTGATCATCGGCGGCAGCGGACTCAAACGACTCCCAGGTTTCACGAATTCCGAATTCTGGTCAGGAGCGGAGAAACTCGCCTACTATGTTCTGCTGCCCGTGCTGCTGTTCTCCTCGGTCGCCGAGGTCAGCGTCGCACATGTTCCGCTCGGGCGGCTGACGGCAGGCCTCATCGCCCCGACAGTGCTCATGTCGATCCTCATCATTGTGCTGCGCCGGTTCGTGGCTCGTGACCTGCCGTCCTTCACCTCGGTGCTGCAGGGTGGGATTCGATTCAACACGTATATAGGACTGTCGATATCGGCGAGTCTGTTCGGGGCCGAAGGCGGTGCCATGGCCGCCATCGTCGCGGCCGTTCTCGTACCAACGGTGAATATCGTATCCAGCCTCGGATTCGAGTTTCTGCGTACCGGCCCCAGCTCCATTGTCGGGATCCTCCGCGTCGTCGTAACGAATCCGCTGGTCATCGGGTGCGCGGCCGGGGGACTGTTCAATCTCACCGGCGCACAAGTTCCGGATGTCGTCGACTCGGTCCTGTCTCCGCTGGCAGCCGCGGCTCTGCCGGTCGGACTCCTGTGCGTCGGCGCGGGTCTGCGGCGGTTCCCGTTGCGGGCGCAGGTGGCCGCCATGGTCACTTCCACCGTGACCAAGCTCATCATCTTGCCTGCGCTGACCTTGCTCGGCCTGGTCCTGCTCGACGTTCCCACCACGCCTGCTCTGGTCGCCATGATCTTCCAGTCGATCGCCACGGCAAGTTCCGGTTATGTCATGGCCCGCCAGCTGGGTGGAAATTCGGAGCTGATGGCCGCCCTCATCGCGATGCAGACCGTTCTCATGCTTCTGACTCTTCCCTTTGTCCTGCTCGTCTCCCAAGCTGTGCTCGGAGCCTGAGGACACCGACTTCGTACCTAGAGAGCTGAGAGGGACGAGAGCGGCCGAACCCCACAATGGGGTCCGGCCGCTCTCAGCAGGTCCGACTGTGACCAACGGTCACTCGTCGATGATCAGATTCTGTCGATCACTCGTTGTCGGCCTTGATTTCAGGGTGACGTGATCCGAGCTCGGAATCGATCCGGAGCAGTCCGGAACCGCTGTCTGCGACATGGTCCAGGCGACCGATGATCTCCGAGATGGTCGATTCCTCTTCGACCTGCTCATCGATGAACCAGTGCAGGAGCGGCAGGACGTCGAGGTCGCCTTCCGACTGCGCGGTACGGTACAGATTGCGGATCGACTCGGAGACCTTCTCCTCATGTGCCAAAGCTGCCTTGAAGTAGTCGATGGGCTGTGAGCCCGAGACCTTCGGAGCAGCGATGTCACCGATCTGGGGAGCGAAGTCGCGATCCTGGCAGTGCTGGATGAACTTCGCGGCGTGGACCTGCTCCTCTTCGGACTGCGCACGCATCCAGCGGGTCATTCCGGGAAGGTCGAGGTCGTCGAGCTGGATGGACAGCTGCAGGTAGACCATCGACGCCTCGAGCTCGAGGGTGACCTGCTCGCCGAGGACCTTCTGCATAGCGGGGCTCAACTGCATATGTTTCTCCTTCGCGATACGAGACGGATTCATTCCGTCCTCATGTTCCATAGCCTGACACCTTTTCTAGAACGGTTCCAGTGTGGGAAGGCTCGGCAAACAATGATGAGGCATGGCATACCTGACCCAGCAGATTCGGCGAGATTGTCGATGCCGTGACTATGGACATGCAGCTCCGGCCGGTGCCAAGCTGGATCCATGCAGGATCGAATCGACGAACTCACGCAATGGCAGTCAGCCGACGACGCACTCCATGCACGATTCCTGACGGGATCCTTCGTCAGCGGAGTCACGTTCATCAACGCAATCGCCGACGCGGCGGAAGCCGCAGGCCACCACCCGGATGTGGACCTGCGGTTCCCACACGTGGACATCTCCCTGACCACTCACGATGCCGGGTCGATCACCGACAAGGACATCGATCTGGCCGCTGAGATCTCCCAGATCGCACAGGCTCAGGGCGTCGACACCGAGGGCTGAGGGTGGCGGCGATGGATCTGCGTCGCTGCTTCGAAGGCGTGCGCCATGCGCAGCAGATCCACGTCAGCACCCGGCTTCGCGACGAGCTGGACGCCTACCGGCAGCCCTGAGATCGAAAAGCCGGCAGGCACGGAGATCGCCGGGCAGCCGGTGGCCGAGATGAGACACAGGGCCCGCATCCAATCGAGATAGTTCTCGAGCCCGACCCCGTTGATCTCTGTGGGATATTCGATCGTCGAGTCGAACGGAAGTACTTGGCAGGTGGTGAGCACCAGGAGATCGTGCTCTCCGAAGAACCACTCGATCTCTCCATGCAGACGCGCACGAGCACGGTCGGCGGAGACCACCTCGGCGCCGGTGAGCTTGAGTCCCATCTCAATGTTCCAGACCACGGATTCCTTGATCTGATCCGGATGCTTCTCGAGCAGAGGACCCCAGGAATAGACGAAATCCAGCGCGCGACGAACGTTGAAGACCTCATCGGCATCGCCGAGGTTGGGGATCGTGTCGACGACGCCCGCCCCGAGTGAGGAGAGCACGTCGGCTGTGCCTGCCACGATCTCGTGCACCTCGCTCTCAACGGGAAGCAGCCCATTCAGGTCCGGGCTGAATCCGATCTTCACACCGCTGAGGTCTGGTTCGATGTCGGCTCCCAGGCCGAACTCGGGCAGATCGAAGACGCTGCCCGGCTCGCCGATCGAACGAGGTCCGCCAGGCTCTGGTCCGGCCGCCGCACTCATCGTCAGCGCCACATCGGAGACCGTGCGCGCCATGAAGCCGCTCTGTGCCAGCCATGCGAACGGGTTGCCGGGAAGCGTGTGCGGGATTCGCCCATTCGAGGGGCGGAAGCCCACGACATTGTTGAACGAGGCGGGGGAGCGCAGCGACCCTCCCATGTCCGAGCCATCTCCAGAGGCCTGGATGCCGGCGGCTAAGACTGCGCCGACTCCTCCGGATGAACCCGACGCAGATTTGGACGTGTCATAGGGATTGACCGTGGTGCCGAAGACCGGGTTAAAGGTGTGGGAACCCGCCGCGAATTCCGGAACGTTGGTCTTGCCCGTCGTGTTGACACCTGCGGCCTTGAGACGAGAGATGATCAGCGAGTCCGAGTCCGGAACGCGATCAGCCATGATGGGCGAGCCCCAGGTGGTGCGCAGTCCCGCGGTGTCGTGTGTGTCCTTGTGCGTCATCGGCACTCCGTGCAGCGGTCCGATCGGCTCGCCTTTTGCCACCGCCTCGTCAGCCGCGCCGGCACGTGCCAGCGCGGCTTCGTCATCACGGGTGACAACCGCATTGATGGCCGGGTTGAGGGCATCGATGCGGGCCAGATGATCGTTGAGAGCCTCCCGGGCGGAGATCTCCTTCGTCGCGATCTTGGCTGCCAACTCACGGGTGGACAACCAGCGCAGTTCCTCGCTCACCGACTCACTTCCCAACTGTGCTGAGAACGGCACTCAGACCCGCACGAATACCGGTCTCCAGAGTGGTTTCGACATCATCGGGGGCGAAGAACGGGGAGTGATTTCCTGCTGGTGATTCGTCACCGTCGAACTTGGCCGGGGAGTACCCGCCGAAGAACCAGTACACGTATGGCACGTCGATGTCGTCACCGAAGGCTCCGAAGTCCTCGCTGCCTGTTACGGCCCGGTCCAGGTGCACCTGTTCCTGACCGAGTTCGGCTCCGAGCACGTCGAGAAATTGGTCCGTTGCTGCAGGGTCGTTGTAGCAGCGCGGGAAGCGGTACATCTCTTCGATGATCGGCTCGGGAGCTCCGGAGGCCTGAGCTTCTGCGACGATGATCCGTTCGACGCGGTTGAGGACGACCTCACGTACCTCCTCGTTGAAGGTGCGGATGTTGAGTTTGAATTCGGCGGAGTCGGGAATGATGTTCTCCTTCAGACCGCCGTGGAAGGTGCCCACTGTGACCACAGCCATGTCGCGACCTGAGATCTCTCGCGACACGATGGACTGCAGCCGAGTGATCATGTAGGCGCCGAGGACGATCGGGTCGACTGAGCTCTCAGGCTGTGAGCCATGCGCCTGCTTGCCCCTGACTGTGACTTTGAGACAGTCGGACATCGCCATGGCGGTCTCCTTGGCCACGTAGATGTGTCCGGCCTTGCCGGGCCACACATGCTGTCCGTAGATGACCTCCGGCTTGACGATCGATTCCCAGAGACCATCGTCGAGCATGGCCCGTGCACCCTCGCCGGTCTCTTCGCCCGGCTGGAAGATCATGACCACGCTTCCTGACCACAGATCCTTGTGCTCGACGAGGTAGCGGGCAACATACAGTCCGACGGTGATGTGCGTGTCGTGGCCGCAGCCGTGCATGACCTTTGTTGTCGACCCGTCGGGAAGTGTTCCCTCCGCGGTCGAGGCGTAGTCGTATCCGGTGTCTTCGGTAATCGGCAGTCCGTCGGTGTCGGCCCGGTAGGCCACGACAGGTCCTTCGCCGTTCTCGATGACGCTGACGATGCCGGTGCCGCCGAAGGTGTGGGTCTCAAGCCCCAGAGCTTCGAGTGTGTAACGAATGGTGGCGGCTGTCTGAGTCTCCTGCATGGACAGCTCAGGCGTGCGATGGAAGTCCTTGTAGTCAGCGACTGTCTGAGCGAGGTTGGCCGAAATGGCGTCCCTGAGGGAGGTATTGAGCGACATGATGTCCTTTCACTGTGGGTGTCTTCGATGATCTCAGGTAGTGGGGGCTGAGCGCCGAGGTGATCGTCAGTTGATCCCGACGTTGTCGCCGTCGCTCGGCCCCGTCTTGTCGGTCATGGCTTTGTTGCGTGTGAACCAGGTGATGGCGATCGTCACGATGACGACTATGGCAACATCGCCTGAGGCCAGTACCGGGACGAGCGGAATGAGGACGAGTATGACGAGAGCGGCCGCGCCCAAAGCGATGAGCGTGGATTTGACCTGTCTGAGTGAGGCGATGAGCTGAACCGTGACTCCGCCGAGGATGGCCGGCAGGATGTAGAGCTTGGCCACGAGTGTCACCGGCTCGGGGATGATCGAGACCAGCCAGGTGCCGAGGATTCCGACGAAGAGCACCATGGATGCCACGTGGATCAACGCTGCGCCGCAGATGGCCATGGTCGCGGCATATTCGCCCTTTCGTGTGCCCGGCTTCACTCCGATGGTGTCCTGGGCGACGATCGCCGACGGCAGCAGCTTGTTCGAGATGTTGCCGATCAGGAATGCCTGGTACATGCCGGCCGGTCCCAGGATCGGGAAGTAGGTCAGCGGTTCGACGATGTAGAAGACGCCGTAGACGGCGAATACGGCCAGAAATCCCTTGAGGATCTCACCGAGGTTGACGTTCGCATCCGCAACGAACAGGAGGTAGAACGGCACCGAGGTGGCGATGAGGAACCCGACGAACAGCGTGAGAGAGCCCCACTTCGTCGTCGTCCGCTCGAAGGCCGCGTGTGAGGGTGACGTGATGATGTTCGACATGATGTTCTCCTCAGGCTTCGGGTGCACCGAGACCGGCATAGTGGGCGAAATAGGACGCAATCAGGCCCACAAGCAGGGAGATTCCAAGTCCCCATTCCTTGAGCCACGGCTGTTTCAAGGTCTTGGCGAGGAAGAGACAGATCGTCATCACCACGGCGGAGACGAGGATCGCGATGACGTGCGTCGGCGATTTCGGGAGCTCCCGGAACGTCAGCGCGGCGAAGGCCGCGAGCAGTGCCGCGCCAGGGATGATGGACATCAGTGCAGGGTTGACCTTCTCGAGCTTGTGGGAGCTGCGTTTGAAGACCGGAGTCAAGAGCAAGGTCGAGATCATCCACCCGGCCCCCGAGAGGCTCATCGCCATGAGTGCGACGATGAAGACGCCGCGAGTGAAAGTCTCATCGCCGAGACTCGAGCCCATGGTGCCGGCTGCGATCGAGGCCGAGGCGACCTCCGTGGCCGCGGAGCCGATGAGACCGACGCGGACGATGACCGGGGGAGTGCCGAAGAGGGGCAGCAGGGCGATGGCGACGAGGACCACGGACAACGAGGGTCCGATCGCCGCAACTCCACCGGCTCTGAAAGCCGACTTGACCTCCTGTTGGCTCATTCCGGCCGATTCGGCGTTCTTCTTTACCGCACTCATATAGATGAGTGACTGGACGACGACGACACCCATGACTGCCATTGCCAGAATCCAGAGAACTGGGGCGTTCGCGAGGCCGAGATAATCGGCCGATCCACTTGCCATCACCATAGCGGGGCTCCTCACTTCCTTGTCGGAGTTGCTCACAGTGAGCGATCCACATCGTTGTGGTCTGCATCACTTGTGTCAGTAACGTATACCGAGTTGGGGGCTGAATGGCCATCTGCGAGCCGACTTCCCGATAGGCGAGAATAGAGTTCTCGATGACGGTCATCAGTGAATTCGATGGGTGACCCCTCGAGGACATCATCGACGTGAAGGATGACTTGAACAATGAACGATCCGGACATTGACACGTACCTCGATCGAGCGGAGGTCTGTTGGGTGACAGCGCTTTCGCGAGCCTCGGTCGGCGACCTGGGCTCGATTAGCGGATGCCCCGACTGGACGAGCGGTGAGCTGATCAATCATCTGATCGGCGGGGGCCTGCGCTATGCCAAACTGCTCGCGCAGAAGCCGCCGGAAGAGGTTGAGGCCACGCGAGGACAGAACCACCTCGGCGAGGATCTTCTCGAATCCTTCTGGACACATGAACGGGAGTTCCGAAGAATCGCGGGGGAGTGCGACCTCGACGCACAGGTGCCACATAGGATCGGGCCGCTGCCCGGTCACCAGTTGCTGCGGATGCGCATTCTCGAACTCGCTCTCCATGCGGCCGATCTCTCTGTCGGCACAGGTGCCGAGTGGCCGATCGATGACGGGCTCGCTGAGTACATGTGTGTCGAACTCGGTGAGCTCATTGGGCATCTGGGGTCAGTCGGTGGCTACGCACCTGCTCAACAGAGCGCTCGTATACACGAGAACACTCAGGTTTCCTACGCCGAGCGTGTGCTGAATATCTCCGGTCGGACAGGCTCAGTCAGCGCCGTGCTGCCACCACGCAGTTCCGGCCGGTGACCTCTCTGCCAGGAACCGGCCCTCAATAGCGCTGCGGTGCGCGTCCGCGCACCAGATCCTTGTCTCTGTCCGGGTCGGCGAAGATGAGGGTCAGGACTGCGCCGAGCGCGGAGGCAAGCCCAAGTGTTTGAAAGGCCGTCGCATAGCCGAGACCGGGCGTCGCGGCGGCATCGACGATGAGCCCGGTGACATACGGGCCGATCAGTCCGCCGATGGCCATGAGCGCCAGGAAGATCCCCAGGGTACCTGCCGTCTGCCTGGGCGGGCAGATCTCCGAGATGGCTGCGTTGCACAGAGGCAGGACCACCACGCCGACACCGTACCCGATGGACACAATGGCAACGGCGCCGGGCGAACTTGAGATCGAGGGCAGGAAGAAGAGTATTCCGCCGCCGAGGACCACGCAGATCGAGGGAGCCACGATGCGCACGAGCCGTGATGACCAACCCTTGGCCAAGAGCCGATCGGAGAGCAGAGTCCCGCCGATGAGGCTGACCAGTCCGGCGACCGAGGGAATGGCCAGCATGGATCCGGACTGGAGTCGGCTGTATCCGAGGCCGACCTCGAAATAGGACGGCAGCCAGGTGAGGACGACGGTCACGAGGGCGTAGATGCTGGCGACCAGGAAGGCTCCGCTGATGAACGTCCTGGTCAGCAGAATCCTGCGCCAGGGAACCCGCGGCTCTTCGTCGGGATCCACCGAATTCTTCGTCGCCTTCGCTGGGATATAGGGCCCGACCTCCCAATGCCGGGTCCAGAAGAAGCACCAGACGACGCCGAGAACGGCCATCGTGATCAGCGCGCTGCGCCAGCCGAAGGTGACCGAGAAGTAGGCGAGCAGCGGGGCCAGAGCGATCTTGGAAATCGAGGCAGCGCTGGCAAGCAGCGCCCCGGGGAATCCGCGCTTCGCCGGAGTGTGCCAGGAATAGGTGGCAGTGTGGATAAGAGCAGAACTCGGGCCTTCAGCGAAGCCGAGCAGCATTCGTGAGACGACCAGGACTCCGAACGTGGCGGCGAAGACCATCGGCAGCATCGCGAAGGCCCAGACAATGGCCAGGACGATGAGAACGGTGCGCAGAGACAACCATTTGTTCAGCGCCCCTGCGAAGAATCCACCGACCGTGAAGGCAAAGAAGAACAGGCTGCCCACGAGCCCGATCTGCGAAGCACTGATGTCCAGTTCATCCTTGAGGGACTGGGCGATGATGCCGAACGCTGCCTTGTCACCGTAGTTGACGACATACAGGACGACCAGCAGCGCAGTCAGCGACCATGCCTTGCGGCGGGACTCTGTGCCAGGAGCAGCAGCTGAGGCTGGGGGAGCGGAGAGCTTTGATGAGACCATGATGCTTCCTTGCGTCGTGGTGGCGATCGTCACAATCGCCCCTGCTTCAACGGGGTCGATCACATTCACCATAGTGAACGTTCGTTAGAAACGTCAATCGGTGAACGAAGATTCCGCAGGGGAGTGAACGACGCCTCGGCCGGCAAGCAGTCAGGCCAAATCGCCTCTCAGCAACGTGCCACCCAGCAGCCGCGTCGCATACCATGCAGGTCACGGCGACTCAATGACGCGCCTCCGACAGCTCACTGATAGGACTGGCTCAGCCGACTCGACTGCGCAAACATCGCTCTAAGCAGACTTCTTCCTTGAGACGTACATCGTAATCTCCGCGAAGACATACACCTGGCCGTCGGCATCGAGGACGTCAACCGGGACGACCACGTCCATCGGCTCTTCGCCGAACTCAGGAATCGCGTCAAGTCGTGCGATCGAGGTGACACCAGTGGTGGACCTGGACTTGTACTCAACGGTCATGCCCGTCGGAATCCAGCGATGTGTGGGCGGAACCATCGCATCGATCATCATGCCGGCCGCGATCTCAGCCATATTGCATGAAGCGATTGCATGATAGGTGCCGAGGTGGTTGTGCACGCCGCGACGATTCGGGGCACTCACGCGACACAAGCCAGGACGCAGCTCGTGGATCAGAGGGTGAACCGTACGGAAGTAGGGAACCTTGAAACACACAGCCTGAGTGAAGAGCCAGTTGCCGAATGGCACTTTCTGCAGTTTCTGCCAGATCCTCAGGTTCGCTGCGGGCGCGACGGACCCCATGGACTCGGTGCTGCTGGTGGCCTCTGCATCAAGTGCGGTCTGCGTGTTCATCGAACGTCCTTTCAGTGACATGGAAGCGTGGACCTCAGTCTAGTGACATCGAGCACATATGTGGGCTCCCATTCCTCACTGCGATGAAGATCGACCGCTGGCCGGGCCTCACCAAGTCGCCTTCATCTAAGGATATGGACTGCAATGACAAGGGCGCTGCACGTCAGCCGCACAATCGACAACCACGTTGGGTTCATGTCGATCATCATCCTGGCTCGGCGCGTCGGAGCGGGCAGGCCGGTCAGGCGGGAAGAGGGGCTGAGAATAGGATTACTTAACATAATGTATATTATCGGCTTTACCCACATATCTGCGCCGAGGAGCCCCACAGCACGCCCATCCGAGTCACCGAACTCGCATCCAACAGATCAATGCGTCGGACATCAACCAGGCACCAATGGCAACGGCCGCGGATAGCACGTATGCCATCCGCGGCCGCCATTGTGCTGATTGTGCTGAACGCACGTCAGGGCTGAGCATGTGTCGACTCAGCTGTCGAATCAGCTGCCGCCGAGTCCGACCTTTCCGTCATCCTTGGACCCGCCATCGTCCTTGGATCCGCCGCCGTCATCTGCGGCTCCGCTGGCCTTCGTCAGCCCGGCCTCTGCACCGCAGACCGGCCATGCACCGGGGCCCTGCTCCTTGAGAGTCTTCTGAGCAACGTCGATCTGCTCAGCCTTGCTGGCCTTGTGAGGCATGCCCTCACCGCCGAACGCGTTCCAGGTCTGCTCCGAGAACTGCAGGCCACCGTAGTAGCCATTACCGCTGTTGATGTGCCAGTCACCGCCGGACTCGCACTCGGCGACCTTGTCCCA
This sequence comes from Brevibacterium sp. UCMA 11754, assembly GCF_021532275.1. Classification (GTDB taxonomy): domain Bacteria; phylum Actinomycetota; class Actinomycetes; order Actinomycetales; family Brevibacteriaceae; genus Brevibacterium. The sequence continues at coordinate 31,290 of NZ_JACBOT010000036.1, read as the reverse complement.
GACGCCGCCCGAGGACTGAGCCCCTGTGGAGGCCTGGGCTGGGCCGCTCATTCCCGTCAGTCCGGCGGCGGCAACCGCGCCGGCTCCTGCAACGAGGGCGACCTTGCGGAGGCTTGTGCTGTAGAGGTTCACTGTGTCATCTCCGTAATACGATTGCATTTCGGTTTTGTAACCCGGTCGTTACCGAGCCGTTATACACCGTAACGGATCTGACGTAAGGAGTGAACTGAAATCCACTCCTCAGCCCTCAGAATCGACGCACAGAAGCCACAACGCGAACTGAACGCGCTGCGCCTATGGTCGACTCCACTGACTGCGTTCGACTCCCCCGTTGTCAGGCTCATACACCTGAGACATAGGCCGCCAGGTGCTGTGCGGTCAATGTCGCGTTCGGCTTTGCAACAGAGGCGACGAGCTGTTCCGGAGTGCCTTCGAATACAACTCGACCACCGTCGTGACCAGCACCGGGACCCAGATCGATGATCCAATCGGAGTGGGCCATGACAGCCTGATGGTGTTCGATGACGATGACCGTCTTGCCGGCATCCGCGAGACGATCCAGCATGTCCAGCAGGTTCTCCACATCGGCAAGATGCAGGCCTGTCGTCGGTTCGTCGAGGATGATGACAGGTGCAGCGTCCGCAGCTTTGGCCGATAGATGCGCAGCCAATTTGAGGCGCTGCCGCTCGCCACCGGAGAGGGTCGTCAACGGCTGTCCCAGGCTGACATACCCGAGACCCACCTCGGCGAGGTGCCCGATGATCTTGCTGACAGCAGGGATTCGTGACTCCCCTGCTGCAAAGTAGTCGATCGCCGCAGTCACCGGCAGATCGAGCACCTCACGAATGTTCTTGCCGGCCAGGGTGTAGTCGAGGACTTCTGCCTGGAATCCCTTGCCCTCACACACATCACAGGGAGCCGACATACCCGCCATCATTCCGAGGTCGGAATAGATGATTCCGGCACCGTTGCAGACCGGACAGGCCCCTTCCGAGTTGGCACTGAACAGAGCGGGCTTGACGCCGTTGACCTTGGCGAAGGCCTTGCGGATCGGCTCGAGCATGCCAGTGTAGGTGGCCGGGTTGCTGCGACGCGAGCCCTTGATCGCCGCCTGGTCGATCATGATCACGCCGTCCCGGCGACGCAGTGATCCTGCAATGAGAGTGCTCTTGCCGGAACCAGCCACCCCCGTGATGGCCGTGATCACACCCAGCGGCACATCGACATCGACGTCGCGCAGGTTATGGGTCTTCGCTCCCCTGATCTCGAGATACCCGGTGGGTTCGCGAGTTGTCTTCTTCACCCGGGAGCGATCGTTCAGGTGCCTGCCGGTGAGCGTGCCGCTGGCTGTGAGCTGATCGAGGCTGCCGATGAAGCAGATCTCTCCGCCGGCCGTTCCTGCCCCTGGTCCGAGATCGACGATGTGATCGGCGATTCTGATGGTCTCGGGCTTGTGTTCGACGACGAGGACGGTGTTGCCCTTGTCGCGCAATGCGATGAGCAGCCCGTTCATCGCGGCGATGTCATGAGGGTGCAGTCCGATCGTTGGTTCGTCGAAGATATAGGTGACATCCGTCAGCGAGGATCCGAGGTGACGCACAAGCTTGATCCGCTGAGCCTCTCCCCCGGACAGCGAACCAGCCGAACGGTCAAGGGAGAGGTAACCGAGTCCGATGTCGACGAAGGCCTGCACATCTGCCGTCAGCGACCTCACAAGAGGCCCCACTCCCCCGTCATCGATCTGTGCCAGCCAGTCGATGAGGTCAGAGATCTGCAGAGCGCACACTTCGGCGATGGAGAGTCCAGCCAGCGAAGATCCCCGAGCCGCAGCGTTCAGCCTCGTGCCGGCGCACTCGGGACACTGCGTGTATACGACTGCCCGGTCGACGAACTCCCGCACATGCTTCTGCATCGCGTCGCGGTCCTTGGACAGAAACGAACGCCTGATCCGCGGGATGAGACCGTCGAAGGTCATGTTCGTGCCGTTGATGACGATCTTCTCGCCCTCGGCATAGAGAAGATAGTGCCGTTCGTCCTCTGAATAGTCAGCGATCGCCTTGTCTGGGTCGAAATAGCCCGACTCGGAGTAGAACCGCACAGTCCACCCACCGGGTTTGTATCCCGGTATCGTGATCGCGCCCTCGTTGAGAGATTTGGACTCGTCGACCACCTCGGCGATGTCGATGTCTGTGGCTGTGCCCATTCCTTCGCAGTGCGGGCACATGCCGCCGTTGACGGTGAAGGTCCGTCGCTCGACCTGCTTGTCGGTGCCTTTGTCGATCGTCACGGCGCCCTTGCCGCTGATCGAGGCCACGTTGAACGAGTAGGCATTGGTCGACCCGAGATTCGGTTGAGCCAACCTGGAGAACAGCGTTCTCAGCTTCGCATTGATGTCGCTGACCGTGCCCACGGTCGAGCGCGGATTGGCTCCGATGCGTTCCTGATCGACGATGATGGCGGTGGTCAGGCCGTCCAGCACATCCACTTCGGGTCGTGCCATCGCGGGCATGAACCCCTGGACGAAGGCACTGTAGGTCTCGTTGATCAGGCGCTGGGATTCGGCGGCGATCGTCGAGAAGACCAGAGACGATTTGCCGGACCCGGAGACACCGGTGAATACGGTGAGTCGTCGTTTGGGAATGTCGACGGAGATGTCCTTGAGATTGTTCTCACGGGCACCCTGGGCGCGAATCAGCTCATGGTTGTCGGCTTGATGCGGCATACCGGTCAGCCGCGCTGCTGGACGCGGATCATGTTGCCGGCCGGGTCACGCAGTGCGAAATCCCGCAGACCGTAGGGCTGGTCCATCGGCTCCTGCACGATGTCTGCTCCCCTGGCTTCCACCTCGGCGAAGGCTTCATCGACGTTCGTGCTGGCCAACACGATGGCCGCATAGCTGCCCTTGGCCATGAGGGACTCAATGACCTCGCGTTCGGCGTCGCTGATGGTCGGGTCGGTGATCGCGGGAGTGAGCACGATCGAGGTGTCAGGCTGGCCTTCGGGGCCCACTGTCAGCCACCGCATCTGTCCGGATCCGACATCGAGGCGGACTTCGAAACCCAGAACGTCGCGGTAGAAGGTCAACGATGCCTCGGCATCGGTGTGGGGCAGGAAACTGGCGTTGATCGAGATATTCATGATCGCCATCCTAGTTCGGGTCGCCGGGCGGCACTTCTCGATTCCTGACGGGTCGAAGAACATTCTTGACGATGAACGTGGGCAAGTTGTGTTCACCTTGGGCGACGCCGGCACGATATCGAGACGGTGAGAGCCCTACGAGTTCGCTGAACCGAGTGCTGAAAGTGCCCAACGACGAGAATCCGATCGCAAAGCAGATATCCGTGATCGACAGGTCACCGCGACGGATCAGCGCCATGGACCGTTCGATCCGACGCGTCATGAGATACGAATAGGGCGATTCACCGTACGCGGCTCTGAACTGGCGGCTGAGGTGGCCGGCTGACATATGCACCCCGGATGCAAGCTCCTCAACATTGAGGGGACGGTCGAACTCTCTGTCGATGCGGTCACGCACGCGTCGCAGCAGGACCAGCTGGTGCACAGGCACATGGTCATTGCTGAACGTGCTCATCCCTCGTGGACTCCCTGGGTCAGGGTCTCACCACGGAAATAGCCGGGATGCCTGCGGGATTGGATGATCATGATGACCACGCCCAGGAGCAGGACTCCGATGCCCAGCACGAAGACCAGTCCGATGCCGAAGACCGAGGACCCTGAGCCGTAGTCGGGGTCGAGGGAGTCGATCGCGGTGGTCACGAAGATCACCAGCAGGGTCACTCCCCCGACCAGTGGGAAGAGGAACCTGAAGAAGAAGTTCTTTGCCCCCGCGAACAGCGACCGGCGGAAGTACCAGATGCAGGCCAGACCGGTCACACCGTAGTAGAAGCAGACCATGAGGCCCAGTGCCGTGATCGTGTCCCACAAGGCGTTTTCCGACAGCAGCCGCATGACGACGTAGAAGATGATCGCGGCCGCCGCCGAGGTGACAGTGGCCACCGATGGTGACTTGTACCTGGGTGAGATGTTGCCGTACTTCTTCGGCAGAGCACCGTAGTGGCCCATGGCCAGGATCGTGCGTGAGGGTGAGACCATCGTCGACTGCAGCGAGGCTAAGGAACTCGAGAGGACGGCGATCGAGATGAGGACCGCGAAGGGACCCATCACTGGTCCGGCGATGGCTGCGAAGATGGATTCCTGATTCTCCGGATTCCCTGCACCCAACCCGTCTGTGCCGACCCCGGCGAAGGAGATGACGGCGACGGTGCAGGCGAGGTAGATGATGACGATGGCCACAATCGTGAGCATTGCTGCGCGACCGGGAGTCTTCTGTGGGTCCTTCGCCTCTTCGTTCATGGTGATGACGGTGTCCCAGCCCCAGAAGAGGAAGATCGACAGGGACACTGCCGCCGCGACGGTCGAGAAGTCGCCGGCCTCGGCGGGGTTGAACCAGCCGAGTTCGACCGGTGTCGCGTCGAAGGCGGTGCCGTTGGACACGTGGACGAATGCCGCAATGACGAACCAGCCGAGGGCAAGGACTTGGAAGGCCACCAGCCAGACCTGAATCTTCTGGGTTGCTTCGACGCCCCGGTAGGAGATCCATGCGGCACCCGCAGTCAGGAGGATGGTGACGGGAATGTTGATCCACAGCACTCGGGTGAGATCGGCGATCCCGGGGTCGGAGAAGATCTGAGCCAGCAGCAGGAACAGGAAGTCCACGGCCACTGCGGCCAAATTCGAGAGTACGAGGACCGTGGCCGAGACCAGCCCCCACCCTCCCATCCAGCCCAACCACGGTCCGAAGGCACGTGTCGCCCAGGTGAAGGTGGTGCCGGAATCGGGCATGGCGGTGTTGAGCTCGCGGTAGCCGAAGACGACGAGCAGCATCGGAACGAAGCCGATCAGCAGAATCGCCGGGGTGTGGACTCCGACCTGCGAAATCGTTGGCCCAAGACCCGAGGTCAGAGTGTAGGCAGGGGCAATGCAGGAGATGCCGATGACGGCACCGCCGATGGCGCCGACCTTGCCCACGGACAGCCCCTTGGAGCTCAGGCCCGAGCCGGAGCCGACGGACGGGCTTCCGGGCGGGCTGGGAGTTGGAGTTGCCGAGGTCATCAGCTCAACCTTTCAGGGGTGATGTCAGGTGCTCAGGGTCTTATCGGCAGTGTCCTGCCCGATTCTGACCGCGCCGTCGACGTGCTGGTAGCCGTGTGCTGCGATGTCCGAACTCGCGAAATGGATGGGACCGACTGGATCGTTCTGGAACCGTCCCCACCGGTGCAGTCCCCCGAGGTCGTAGCTCGTGGCATAGGCTCCTCGAGTCCACTCCTCGGCCCCGAAGTCAGACAGGTAGAACACCTCGGGTTCCAGGGCCTGCGGGCCCAGGAAGTCAGCCAGTGATTCGAGGATGCGCTGCTTGCGCGTGTCCTCGTCGAGGGCGAACATGGCATCGGCATTGACATCGGAGATGAATCCGACGAGCGTCCCTGCTCTTCACCGTGGTTGGTGTTGTCATAGACCTCCTGCACCAGCTGCCCGGCTCCGAAACCGGTTCCGCACAGACCATCTTCTCGCCAGAACGGTGTCTGATAAGTGGCGTGGACCTTGATCACCAGACCCATCGACTGGTGCTGGTGGAAGACCTGCTGGAGTCGGGGCAGATGCGGGGTGTAACTGATGCGCGAGTACAGGTTCGGTGGGACGGCCACAATGGCGCGAGCGGCCGAGACGCTCATCGCATCGGTGCCGACTCTCACGGAGTCTTCGGTCCACTCGATCGTCCGGACGGGGCTGTCCAGGTGGACGACGCCCTCGCCGAGTTCGGCTGCTATCTGCTCGGATACCGACTGCATTCCTCCCACGACACGTCGGTCGAGAATGAAATGGTCATCAACGAGATGAGTGAACGACCCCGCCGAGGCGGCCATGAGGACCGCCTGCAGTGCGGAGAATGCCGTGGCGGGCTTGGTCAGCATTCCCCCTGCGATGAACATGCCGATGTTCGCGCACGCGGTCTCATCGTCGGATTGATTTCGGAGCCAATGGTGGAAGGACACCGAATCGAGTTCGGCCGCGTCTTCGGCGTCCCACGGGGCGGTGGGTCCGATGCGGGCGGCGAGCTCGTCCAACTTCGCGATCAGACGTTCCATCTCTGCTTGGGTCGACTCCCCCACCGGGAACATATCGCCGCTGTAGACGGTGCGTGTGCCATCGGGTGCGATATAGACGCTGTCGCCCTCCCGGTAGCGCTGGTAGGTTTCCTTGCCGAGCTCAGCGACGAGTTGAAGCAGCGCCGTCTGGTCCGGTGAGATCCACTGGCCACCGATTTCGTACATCTGCCCGTCGATGTGATCGGTCCAGGTTCGCCCGCCGACCCTGTCTCTTGCTTCGAGGACGACAACGTCTTTGCCTCTCGCCTGCAACGTTCTGGCCGCGCTCAGGCCGGTCGGACCGGCTCCGACGATGACCACATCGCATGTTCGATCCGACATTCCGCTCTCCTTCGAAAGTTCCGCTTATGTGCTCACAGTAACCAGGGAACAACACCCTGCCAAGGCGGGTTCAGGATTGCCTGCGGCGATGCGAAATCGGTTTCAGCGGAAGTCACGCGCGTCCGCGCCCGAGTCAGCCTCCTTCGCTGTCATGAACGTCCAAGAATCCGGCCGGGAACCATCGATATCGTCGATGTCATAGAGATCGCCCAATTCGCAGCTGTTGAGGGTTCTCGTATTGAAGCGGTGTCGGTCGGGGTCGGATGCCAGTGCCACGAGCGTCCGTCCTAGGAAGTGCGGAGTCTCCGATATTGCGAAATCTGCAGGCGGGAGCTCACGCGTTGGGTCAAGGGAATCCTCCAGCCAGCTCTGCTCGCTCGTGTCGAAGAGGTCGAGCATCATCTCCGACCTCAGCCAGCCGGGAGTGATCGCTACGGCTGTGCACACAGATTCCGCCAGTTCGTGGCCGAGCCCGAATGCCAGTCGGCTGACGCCGGTCTTCGTCAGATCGAGATAGATGCTCTCCCGGTAGTGCGAAGCGTTGAACTCGTACGTTCCATCGGTGATCTCGATGTGCAGACCTCCGGGTCTGCGAGTGAGCAGTGGCAAGGCGGCGTGGGCCGTGTTCAGGTGCGTCATCAGTCCTGCATTCACCAGCCGCATTCCGGATTCGAAGTCGGTGCCCCAGAATTTCTCGCCCCAGGAGACGTAAGCCTCTCCCCCGATGTCGTTGACCAGAATGTCGAGTCGTTCGTGCTGCTCCTCGATCCTCCGGATCACCTCGTCGATCATTGACGGTTGCAGGTGATCGCAGACGACAGCCTCGGCGTGACCGCCCTCTGCGCGGATGAGTTCGGCAGTGCCCTCGATGGTCTCGTCCCGGCCGTAGTCGGAGGGCCGCGTCGAGGTTGACCGTCCTGTGCAGTACACGAAGGCATCGGCTCGGGCGAGATCCCGTGCGATGGCGCGTCCGGCACCGCGCGTTGCGCCAGCGACAAGAGCGACTTTGCCGGACAGTGAATGGTGGGCGAAGGGAGCGAACCCGGGTGCTGCCGATCCGTTGTAAGAAGTCATGGTGCCACCTTCTCCTGCAATCACTGACACGCTATGTCAGTGACCATGGCTATTCTTGGTGAGCATGAAGGCAGCACGGCTGGTGTCGGAGATCGTCATCCTCAGCGCGCGGAAAGTGCCCATCACTGCTGCGAGTCTGGCGACTCGCCTCGAGGTCACGCAGCGCACTGTCTATCGCGATCTCGGTGATCTATCTCGTATGGGAGTCCCCGTGGTCACGGAGTCGGGCCCGGGCGGTGGCATCAGTCTGCTCGGACCCTGGACCTCTCCCCTGTCGGGGATGACCCGTGATGAGCTTGATTCCGTGCTCATCGGAGGTTTCGCTGCGGCTGACCTCGGGTACTCCGGGGAGCTGGCGACCGCACGGGAGAAGATCCTGTCCGAGACGGATTCCGTTCTCTCCTCGAAGGTGCTCGTTGACGGGCCCGATTGGTTCATGACACACGAGCGCCCAGAGGAGCTTGCGGTGATCGTGGCGGCACTGCGTTCGCACCGCGGCCTGCGATTCGACTATGCAAACGGTGCAGTTCCTCTGGCTCGCACCGTCATACCTCTGGGGCTCGTCGTCAAGGCAGGGCGGTGGTATCTGGCCGCGCAGCCCCCTGGTGGCAGGCCACGGACCTACCGGGTCTCGCGCATTGCCGAGGTCGGATTGCGCTACGTCTCAGTTTCGCGACCGCCGGACTTCCACCTCGGCGACTACTGGACGCGATCTCAGATCGAATTCGACCGATCGATCCGATCTGCGACGGTGAGGCTGCGGGTGCCCAGCGACAGCCTCGGCGAGCTGCGGCGTGCGGTTCCCGGTCGCATCACGGACGAGGCGATCGAGGCCGCCGCGATGGCAGATGGAGTCTCCTCAGCCGAAGGAGCAATTGTCGTCGACCTGCCGATGGAGCCAGTGGATGTCGCTGTATCGCAGCTGATCACCATTCGCGGGGTCGAGGTGATATCACCTCTGGAATTCCGTACGGCGCTGTGCGAGCAAGCACGTCGCACAGCTGTATGCAACGGCCCCTGAGGAGTCAGAACGACGTTTACTGAACCTCGTACTTGCCGTTGATCTGCCCGGCTCCGACTCCGCCGACCGCTTCCATGGCCGCTTTGGACAGGTCGATGCAGCGACTGCCGTGATAGGGGCCACGGTCATTGATGCGCACCGTCACGGATTTTCCGTTGGCTGTGTTGGTGATCTTCACCTGCGAGCCGAACGGCAGTGTCTTATGCGCTGCGGTCAGCTTGTTGGTATCGAACGGCTCGCCGCTGGCTGTCTTTCGACCATCGAATCCGTCGCCTCCGCCGTAGTACGACATTGGGCAGGTACCGGACTGACCTGCGGAGTCGCCGGACTTGGACGGATCGTCGTTGGCATCGGGCGTCGGCTCCTTCGAGTCTGAGCCGCCGGTGGAGGCATCCTCGCTCGTCGAATCCTTGCTTGCCGAGTCCTTGGTTTCGGCGTCCTTGGTTGCGGACTCTGTCGGGCTCGGTGTCTCGATCTTGGTCTCAAGAGAGATCTTGCCCGGCTTCTCTTTGGCCTGCTTCTTCGCTTTGGCCAGGGACTCGTCGGGTGATTGTGTCGCTTCGGCCGCTGCGACGACCGGGGCTTCAGCAACGACCTGCTGGCCACCGACCGTGCTGTCGGGGACCATCGCCAAACTGGAGGCGACGACTGCGGCGGTCGCCACAGTCGGAACGATGAATGCGGAGAGGACCGGGCGTGAACGCACCGATGCCAGTACTCCCCCTGCGGTGTTGCCAGTGCTATCGGCCTGTTGCGGCGAATGCCTTCCGGGCTTCTTTTTAGGTTCCTTGAGCGCAGAGAAGAGCGAGCCCGTCGGTGTCGAACGGGGCGAAGAGTGTTTTCCCACAGTGAGTCCTCGTAGTCATTGGCCGGTGTTTCGGCAACCGGGAGACTCAATGATCGAGTGCACCTCAACACTGGCTCCAAGTTATCGGATCGTTACCTGAAGACAGTGTAATTAAGAAACTGTTACAAAAGCAATGCGGCACGCTCCACGAGCGTGCCGCATTGATGGATATCAGGTCACTTCGACTTGCGCGTCACCAGTCTGCGCATGCCATCGGCGCCGGTGGTCACTGTTTCCTGTGCTTTGTCGAACGCACGTTCGACCTTCCCGCTGCGCACGGCGTCATCGATCGCATGGGAGACATTGCCCAGCGCCTTCTTCACGTTCGCCTCGGTCGTTCCAATGAGGCGGGAACCCGACGTCGCCTCGCGAGCGTTCCTCACGCTGCTGCTGGCCGCACCGTAGGCTCTGGTGGCGGCCGAACGCGCCTTCTCGGTCGGTGTCCTCTTGGTGGAATCGATGACGTAATCGGGTTCGATCGGATCTTGTGTTCGGCTCATGCCTCCATAGTTGTCGACCCCGACTCCAAGGTCAACAGCAACATAGGATTGGACCATGAATTCTCAGGCAGAGATCATCGCCCACAGAGGCGGGCAGTGGCCCGGTATGAGTGAGAACACTCTTGAGGCATTCACCGCCGCCCATCGGGCAGGTGTGCGGTGGATGGAGACCGACGTCCATGCCTCGGCCGACGGCATCCTGTTCGCAGCCCATGATGCCGACCTGGGCCGCATTGCCGATCGCCCGCACCGCATCGGCGATCTCACCGCCGCCGAACTCGACTCCGTCGAACTCCTGGCCGGAGGTCATCTTCCCCGACTGTCTGCTCTCCTCGAGTCGATTCCGGAGGCGGCGTGGAACATCGATGTCAAGGCTGCCGTCAGCATTGCGCCGATGGTTCGCTTCGTCCGCAGCCTCAACGCCGAAGGGAGGATCCGGCTTGCTTCGTTCTCGTCGTCGACCCTACGCAGTCTGCGAGAGGCCCTGCCCGGGGTCCGATCCTCGGCCGGAGTCTTGGAGTCCGCGCTGTTTGCGGCGGGAGGACTGCCCGGCGTGGCCGAGTCCGGGCCCTGCCCCCTGCCGGTCGGCCTCGACTCGCTGCAGGTGCCGATGTCGTTCAAGGGCGTACCCGTCATCACGGAGAATTTCGTGTCTCGGGCCCACCAGTCGGGTCTGCAGGTCCATGTATGGACCATCAACGACCCTGCTTCGATGCGCGTGCTCCTCGACCTCGACGTCGATGGGATCGTCACCGACGATGTTCCGGCGGGGCTGCGCGAGCTCGCGGTTCGGACCTGAGTGCTGGGAATAGGCGCAGACGGTAGACTGTTCTTTCGTATGAGACGTCTGCAGTCGAGTCGGAAGGTGAGAGAGATATGAGCGAACGCAGTCTCCGCGGTACACAGTTGGGCTCACGCAGCCTGGAAACGGAAGAGGGCGTCGAACCAGCGCCTCGCCAGATGGTCGAATTCGAGTGCGAAGACGGAACCAGGTTCAAGGTTCCCTTCTCGATCGAGGCCGAAGTTCCCTCCACCTGGGATTCGGGCATCCACGGCGTCGGCACCCGTGTCGGCGTGAACGAGCCCGATGGTGAGCCGGGTAAGCACGTGCGCTCCCACTGGGACATGCTGCTCGAGCGCCGTTCTTTTGACGAACTTCAGGTTCTGCTCGATGAGCGACTTGCTGTGCGCCGCGGTGAGGTGCCTGCGCAGGCCTGAGGGTCTCTGCACTGAATCGCACGAGCACACCTGAGCAGGAAGGGCGGGGTGCAGGTCATCGGACCTGCACCCCGCCCTTCCTGACTGCCCGGAGCCGACTCAGCGCCCTCAAGAAGTCGACCTGCGAGCAGTGAGTCGCTCGATGAAGCCTCGAGCCTGTTGTCTGCGGCGGGTCAGCCCCCAACCGGCCACCTTGGTGAATGCCTCGGAGATGATCGATCCGCTCATCTTCGATTCGCCCAGTTCGCGTTCGACGAAGACGATGGGAACCTCAGCCACGCGGAATCCGGCCTCGACCGTGCGGTAGGTCATGTCGATCTGGAAGCAGTACCCCTGGGACTGCACTCCGGAGAGATCGAGACTCTGCAGCACCTCTCGCGAATATGCACGGAACCCTGCTGTCGCGTCCTTGACCCCGAGACCCATGACCGCATTGACGTAGATGTTGGCTCCGCGGGAGAGGAAGAAGCGGGAGCGTGGCCAGTCGACGATCGCCCCTCCCCGAACCCACCTCGAGCCGATGACGAGGTCGGCATGTCCCGCCTGGGCCACTGCCAGCAGCTGTCCGAGGTCCAGAGGGCGATGAGATCCGTCGGCGTCGAACTCGCAGATGATGTCGTAATCGCGCTCCAGCGCCCATTCGAATCCGGCAATGTAGGCCATCCCCAGACCGGACTTCTCACTGCGGTGCAGAACATGCAGACGGGGATCGGCGCGTGCCTGCTCATCGACCCAGTCACCGGTGCCGTCGGGTGAGCCGTCATCGACGACGAGAACGTCGACGTCGGGCTGATTCTCGAACAGACCGGCCAGTGTCACAGGAAGAGCGAGCCGTTCGTTGTAGGTCGGAATGACGACCAGAGTCTTAGAAACCACGGCCACAACGATACGCCGCGCTGGGCGGAAAATATGAGCCGACACTCTCGCCTTCGGACCACGTCAGGAAACGAGTTATCTAATGACGAGAGCGCCGGCTCCATCCCAGCTGCCGTGGAATGTCAACAACGAATCTAGTGGCTGTCGTGATCTTTGCAAAATCCCTCTGACCTGGGATTATGTTCAAATCTCCAGGTCAGACGCAAGGCAGGATGATAAAAATACTTCGCGTATCGGCGTGTCGTCTTGAATCTTGTGAACAGGGTCGACCGTCATCGCGTCGACGGGTTCTATGCATCGTCGCGGAGTGCGATGCGAGTCGGCAGCACGACGTCGGGTGAGAGTTCCGGCAGTCCGGGTGTGCCCGAACGCGGATCGGTGCTCCACGCGGCAACGCGTGCATCTGCGACCTGAACGACGAGTCGTTCGACCTGCCAGCGCACGAAGTCAGCGTCGGCTCCGGGGGCGAGGACTCCACCGTCCGGGTTGCCAGCGGCACGGTGAGCGAACCGGGTGGCTGCGTTGAACGCTGCGCGTGCTCCGATTCCGTTCTCGCTGACAACGGCCGAACGCACAGTGGCCCACGGTGAGCCCTGTGAGTCCGTCCACGACACCTGGGCACCTGCCGAGAGCAGCTGCGCCAAAGGCTGCGGCTGCGCGGGGTCGAGGGTGATCGCGATGCCGGAGTAGCCCAGCGGCGTGATGAAGTCCTCATTGACGCTGAAGTTCAGCAGCAGACGGTATCCGTTGCGCTGTGCCAGTGCGGCATGGTCGCGCACACGGTCCAGGACCTCGCCAAGGCGCTGGTTCGACTCGACCTGGATGTACAGGTCCGTCTCCGGCAACGTATCGAGGCGGAGGAAGTCGGCTGCGGCGATACTCGCTCTGTCCGTGGTCGGGTCCGCCGCTGGAGCGATCTCGGCGCTGATCTCGGGATACGCGACGACCCTCAGAGTCCTGGGCGCGCGTTCGCTGAAATCCCGCACGGCCTCAGCCGACCCGAGGACGTGCACATGGGTGAAACCGGACTCGACGAGCTGGTCACCGTCGGGAGCGCCCTCGCGCAGAGTCAGCCCCGCGTGAACGAAACCGGGGGTGAGGAAGTCCCCGTCGAGGTTGATCGCGTCGGGCTCCGATGCAAGCGCTGCCTCATCGGAGCCGATGAACGAGACCTTCCCGTCCTTCGTGCCCAAGGCGGTCGCAAAGGGGTCGACACTGCTGTATACATCTCCACCAAAGTACATAGTCACAGCCGATAGGCTACACCTCTGTGTCCGCGTCTTTGCACTCGAGTCAGGGGTGTCGGGTATCGTCAGCGAGTGTGAAGCCCTTGGTCCTGATCGATACGCCCGCCCTGTACTACCGTGCCTTCTACTCGGTCCCCGATTCGATCGTCAACGACGAAGGCCAGCCGGTCAACGCCGTGCGCGGCGTCCTCGATGCGGTCGCCCAGATGATTCGCCGATTCGACTCCCCCCGAGTCGTGGCGACCATGGACGCGGATTGGCGGCCCGCCTTCCGAACCGCGATCATGCCCGAATACAAGGCGGCCCGAGTCAAAGATGCCGAAGCAGGCACCGAGATCCCACCCGAGCTTGCTGTGCAGCTGCCGATCATGACTCGCGTTCTTCAGTCCGCAGGAATCCCCATCGCCGAGGTGGACGGGACCGAAGCCGATGACGTGATCGCGACCATGGCCGCCCAGTCGCGCACCCCTGTGGTCATCGTCTCCCCCGATCGTGATCTGCTCGCACTCATCGATGAGGCCGCAGACGTCAGTGTGCTTCGCCCGCGTAAGGGCGGAGAGTGGGAGGCCATCAGCCAGGCAGATCTGCCCGAGGCCTATGGTGTGCCCGATGGAACCCGATACCGTGAACTCGCCGCGATGCGCGGCGATCCCTCGGACGGTCTGCCTGGCGCACCGGGGATCGGAGAGAAGACCGCCGCGACGCTGCTCTCGAACTTCGGTTCCCTCGCATCGGTCATCAAGGCCGCGAAGGCCGGTGTGAAGACCGGTGGTCTCAGCCCCAAACGAGCGGCCACGCTGATCGAAGAGGAAGACACGCTCTACAAGACCGTCGAGGTCATGCGGTGCCTGACCGATGTCGCTCATGGGCTCGATCTCGAATCCGTACCCGGCGAGCTCGATCGCGCTGCGGTGGAGACGGCAGCCCGTGACCAGAATATCCGCCGTTCGGTCGACAACCTCATCGCCGCCCTCGGCAGCGCCGATACAGACTCCGGCACAAGCACGATCGCTCCGATTCAGGCGCCTGCTGCACAGCCCGCGGCCGCGTCGGTTCCGAACTTATCCACCGCTGATTCCTGGTCGCAGTCGCGGCTGGTCGGTTTCGATCTCGAGACCACCGGTGTCGACCCGTCGACTGCCAGGATCGTGACTGCTGCATTCGTCGAATCCGTCGACAACTCACGCACCTGGCTGGCCGACCCCGGCGTCGAAATTCCCGAACCGGCACGAGCCGTTCATGGGATCACCACCGAATTCGCCCAAGCCAACGGCGCTCCGGTGGCAGAGGTGGTCGCCGAGCTCTGCGCGGTCTTGTCGGATCTCAGATCAGAAGGCGCCGTCGTCGTCGGCCACAACATCGTCTATGACCTCAGCGTCATGGCGGCCGAGGTCAAACGCCATCAGCCCCATATCGATTTCGCGGCACTGCTGCCGACGATCGTCGATACATTCGTCCTGGACAAGCGCGTCGAGCAGTTCCGTCGTGGCAAACGGACTCTCACGGAGACGGCCAAACGATGGAACGTCACCCTCCTCGATGCCCACGATGCCGCAGCGGATGCCCTTGCCGCCCTGGACATTTCCCGAGCATTGGCCGAGAGCTCGGAGGAAATCGCGAATCTCACTCGGGCCGATATCATGGCCGCCCAGGGCGACTGGAAACGCGCACAGGCGGCTGACCTGCAGTCTTGGCTGCGCAGAAAGGGCAACGCCGAGGCCGTCGTCGATGGCTCCTGGCCCATGGCCTGAACGATAGAATCAATTGCGACCATCACTCGACGAAGGACGATAATGGGTTTCTTTTCACGACTGCTCAACCGACCCGGCGCACAGGCCGACAAAGCCACGGGATGGTTCGATAAGGCCGCTGACGATATGGCGGCCGCGAGTCGTGAGTACGCGAAGATGGATGACAGCGAACTGACAGAGGCCGCTGCCGACATCTTCACCTCAGGCTCCGCGCAGGACAACCTCATTCGCTATTGTGCGCTGGCTCGTGAGGCTGCCGAACGGTCTCTCGACGAACGCGCCTATGACACGCAGATCAAGGGCCTGGTGGGACTGCTGCAGGCGAATATCGTGCAGATGGCCACCGGTGAGGGCAAGACGCTCGTCGGCGCTCTCGCTGCAGCCGGTTACGCTCTGCAGGGTCGTCGAGTCCACGTAGTCAGCGTCAACGACTATCTCGCTGTTCGCGACCGGACCTGGATGAAGCCGCTCTTCGAACTCCTCGGTGTTAAGTCAGCATCGATCTCCGGTACTCAGAGCGAATCCGAGCGACGCGAAAGCTATGGTGCTGAGGTTCTCTATGCTTCCGTGACAGAGGTCGGCTTCGACGTGCTGCGTGACCGTTTCGTCACCGATGACGACCAGATTCGCGTCCCGGATCGTGATGTCGTCATCGTCGACGAAGCTGACTCCGTGCTCATCGACGAAGCTCGTGTCCCCCTCGTCCTCGCCGGATCGGCCAGCGTCGAAGACGCCAACGCTGCGATCGCGGCACTCGTCGAGAGCCTTGAGCCAGGCGTCGATTACGAGATCAGCCCGGATCATCAGGCAGTCTCGCTCACAGACGAGGGAATCAACCGCGTCGAAGCTGAACTCGGTGTCGAGCTCTTCGGTGAAGACGCGTCCGATCTCGCTGCGGTCAACCTGGCCCTGTATGCGAAGTCCCTGGTCAAGCTTGACGTCGACTATCTTGTCGTCGACGGACGGGTCAAACTCATCTCGGCTTCCCGTGGGCGTGTGGCCGAACTGCAGCGTTGGCCAGACGGACTGCAGGCAGCAGTCGAGGCCAAGGAAGGCGTCGGCACCACTGAAAGCGGTGAGATCCTCGACCAGATGACTGTCGAAGAGCTCATCCACGGCTACGAGACCGTCTGCGGTATGACGGGAACCGCACTGGCTGTCGGCGATGACCTGCGCGAGTTCTACAACCTTGAGATCGTCCCCGTCGACACGCACCTGCCCGTCATCCGCAACGACGAACCTGACAGGCTCTACACGTATCAGGAGTCGAAGGAACGCGCGATCGTCGACGAGGTCGCCGACAACCATGCCAAGGATCGTCCCGTGCTCATCGGCACTTCCTCGGTGGCGGAAAGCGAATCACTGGCGGCTCGGCTGACCGAACGCGGCATCGATGTTGCGGTTCTCAATGCCAAGGACGATTCGCTCGAGGCTGAGGTCATCGCGGCAGCCGGTGCCCCCGGGGCGGTGACGGTGTCGACCCAGATGGCTGGACGCGGCACCGATATCCGCCTAGCCGATGACAGCGTCGCCGATGCCGGCGGACTCTTGGTCATCGGTGCCGGACGCTACCTGTCCTCACGTCTTGATGATCAGCTGCGCGGCCGCGCCGGACGCCAAGGCGATCCGGGAACGTCCGTGTTCTTCACCAGCCTTGAAGATGAGCTGCTGACCCGTGTCCCGGAGATCCAACGTTTCGTCTCCGAAGGAGATGAGACCGGGTGGATCGAGTCGAAGCGGGCGCTGAGCCTCGTCGAACACGCTCAGCGCGTCGCTGAAGGTCAGAACACGGCACTCCACCGCGACACCTGGAAGTTCAACGAGCTCATGGCCAAGCAGCGTGACCTCGTCCTGGCTCGACGCCAAGAGCTGCGTGTCGATGATGAGGCCATCAACGAACTCAAAGGGCGCCTCGGCGATGTGGCGAAGAATCTGGCGGACGAGCATTCGCAGGAGCTCGTCGACGCGACGCTGCGCGAAGTGATGCTGTTCCATCTCGACGCACGCTGGGTCGACCACCTCGCCTTCCTCAACGATCTGCGTGAGGGCATCCATCTGCGCACCTTCGCACGTGAAAAGCCGCATGAGGCGTTCAACACGGAGTCCATCCGCGTCTTCTCCTCGTTCTGGTCCGACGTCATCGAGGATTCAGCGACGACGATCGAAGAGGCAGAGTTCACGGATACCGGGATCGATCTGGAATCGCACGGGCTCAAGCGTCCGTCGTCGACGTGGACCTACCTGACCACGGAGAGCGCGTTCGGCTCCGACATCGAGAACATCGTCAAGAAGGTCAAGCGCTGAGAAGCATCTGGGCCCGTCTTCATTGCTGAAGGCGGGCCCATTTTGCTGAACCAGATCCTCTTGCTGAACCAGATCCCGCTGCTGAGTCCGGAACGATCTGCCGATCAGGAGTCGGCGACGACTCCACGGCGAATGGCTTCGATTGTCCGACGAATACGCACCGCAGTCTCCGGTTCGGCCACCTCCGCAACCTGACCGAGCAAGTCAAGGCTCTGCTTGGCCCACCGGACGAAGTCTCCGGCTGCGATGTCCGTGCCGCGCAGGGAGTCGGCAAGGTTCTTGCCTTCGGTCCAGCGGTACATCGGCTTGAACAGTCCTCTGTCGGGCTCCTGCGTCGTGGACAGGGCGTGCTGCTCCTCAAGTTGGAACAGTTTGCGCCAGATCGTCACTGCTTCATCTCCGTTGACCTTGAGGTCGCGACTCGGGGCACGCTCCGGATGGAGGGTGTCACCGCGCCGGGATTGGAAGACGAAGCACGAGGCGAATGCTGCGAGTTCAGGTTCGACGAGGTTATCCCACAGTCCCGAGCGAATGGTCAGCGCCACCAGCAGGTCGCGCTCCCCGTAGATCCGACGCAGCATATCGGACTGTTCGGGATCGAAGCCCAGCGTGCGCAGCACGTCCTGAACTCGTTCGAACACGAGAGCGATCGACGTCGTTCGGCCTTCGATCCGGGCGATGAGCGAATCGTTCTCCTTGACCAGTTTGGCGGCTCGGTTGGCCCACCTGGCGTGCATCTCGCGGTCCGGGCACTCGTGGCAGGGATGGGCTCGCAGCTGCGCGGTCATCTCCGACACGCTCGAGCTGACACCAGAAGCACCGGCTGGGGATTCCCATCGGGCCTCTGAATCGACCTTGCCGTCGTGTTTGGCATCGTTGAGGATGCCCAACAGCTGCCTCCGGTCCCCCGCCTGCCGGTGATTGAACTTCTTCGGCACACGGACCCGGCCCTGTGCCGCCAGCGGTTCGGTCACCTCGTGGGGGCGCAGGTGCCAGACTTTGCCCTGTTCGGTCAGGACCGTCGGAAGCCGTGAACCTCCGTCGCGGGAACTCATGGGAGCGATGATGACGGCAGTGCCCTCAACTCGCTTCGCGGGCAGGGTGACGACGTCGCCGACCTTGAGTGTACTCAGCGACTCGACGATCTCACGTTGCCGGTTCTTCGACTTGGTGCGAGTCTCCTGCTTCTCGGTATCGCTGATGGCCTGCCGCAGACGCGCATACTCGGCGAAGTCCCCGAGCTCGCACTGCATCGACTTCTCATAGGATCCGATCGTCGCTTCGTTCTTCCGCACCTTCTTCGCCAACCCCACGACGGCCTTGTCGGCCTGGAACTGAGCGAACGAGGTCTCAAGGACCTTCGCTGCCTCCGCCGAACTCATCCGCGACAGCAGGTTCGCCGTCATGTTGTAGGTGGGTCCGAATGCAGAGTTGAGCGCGTAGGAGCGGTTGGAGGCAAGCCCTGCGATCTCATTGACTTCGAAGCTGGGGTGCCAGATGACGACGGAGTGGCCGATCTTGTCGATGCCGCGGCGACCGGCACGTCCGGTCAGCTGGGTGTACTCCCCCGGCGTGATCGAGACGTGGGCCTCACCGTTGAATTTCACGAGCTTCTCGAGGACGACCGTGCGTGCAGGCATGTTGATGCCCAGCGCCAGGGTCTCGGTGGCGAAGACGACCTTGATGATGCCCTGGGAGAAGAGTTCCTCGACGAGCTGTTTGAACTGCGGGATCATCCCCGCGTGGTGGGCGGCGACTCCCAGCAGAAGACCTTCCCTGAAAGAGTGGAATCCGAGGATGCCAAGGTCCTCGCTGGCCAGCTCATCGCGCAGCTTCTCCAGTGCGGCATTGACGATGACCTTCTCTTCACGGGAGTTCAGGTCGAAACCCGAGGCCAGGTACTGTTCCACCGCCTCGTCGCAGGCATTCCGGGAGAAGATGAACATGATCGCCGGCAGCATCCCGGTCTCTGCCAGAGAGGACACGACCTGGGTTCTGCTGGGCCTGCGGAATCGGGCACGGGTGGCTCGTTCGCGCTTCGAGCGGGGCCCACCATGGGTCCGGGTGGCATGGTTGAGGGCGGGATCGATCCGGTCGGAGTCGTGGTGAGTGAACAGATCATACATACGGTGACCGACCAGGACATGGTTGACCAGCGGCACCGGGCGATGAGAGGTGGAGATGACGGTTGTGGGCCCACGCACCTCACGCAGCCAGGCGCCGAACTCCTCGACGTTGGACACGGTCGCCGACAGCGATACCATCTGCACCCGGTCCGGCAGGTGGATGATCACCTCTTCCCACACGGGTCCGCGGAAACGGTCGGCGAGGTAGTGAACCTCGTCGAGGACGACGAACCCGAGGTCGGAGAGTCCCGACAGGTCGTTGTACAGCATATTGCGCAGGACTTCTGTGGTCATGACGATGATCGGCGCATCACGCCGGATCGAGGTGTCACCGGTGAGCAGCCCGACGTTGTCGACACCATGGACTTCCATGAGGTCGTTGAACTTCTGGTTGCTCAGCGCCTTGATCGGGGTGGTGTAGAAGACCCGTTTGCCTTCGTCCCTGGCCAGCTCGACAGCGAATTCCGCAATCAGAGTCTTGCCGGCACCGGTGGGCGCAGTGACGAGGACGTCCTTGCCTTCCTGCAGCTGCGTGCACGCCTCGAGCTGGAAGTCGTCGAGTTCGAAGTCGGTCCTGGCCGCGAACCGCCCCAAGGGGGTCTGCGCCTTCTTCGTCCTGTCTCGATAGTCGGCATAGGCCGCCGCAGGACTCAATGGCTCAGTACCTGCCGAGGGTTCGAGCGGGCTCACGGATTCAGTCATTCTTCTCTCAGTCAATCGGTTCGTCGGGGTCGACCCACAGGCCCTGCGCGATGAGCCTCTTCTTACGTCTCCGGTCGCTGAACACGCAGATCACCCATGCCGCACAGAACAGCGTCATCATCGGGATCACGAGGAAGAACATCGACATGGCATCGGGAGTGGGGGTGGCAATGGCTGCGAACAGGAACACGATCATCACGATCATCCGCCAGGATTTCTGGATCCGTGCGGCCGAGAGGATGCCCATCATGTTGAGCCCGACCATGAGCACCGGAAGAACGAACGCCAGACCGAAGACCACGATGATGACCATCACGAAGCTCAGGTAGTCCTGCGCGGGGATGATGTTCGTCCCACCCGCCGGGGTGAACGACGTCAGTGCCTTGACTGCGTTGGGAAGGGCGAAGAAGGCCATGGTCGACCCCGCGAGGAACAGTGGAATCGCAGCACCGAGGAAGCCGAGCGAGTACAGCTTCTCCTTCTTCGTCAGCCCCGGAACGATGAATGCCCAGACTTCGTAGAGCCAGATCGGGCAAGACAGGAAGATGCCGATGAAGAACGACAGTTTGATCTTCAGATCGAACGGGGAGGCGACTCCGGCGAAGTTGATCTCAGCCGTCCGGTCGCCCGAGGCACGGATGCTGCGGATCGGCTCCTGCAGAATGTCGAGGACCGGATCGTAGAGGAACCATCCGGCGACGGCACCGAGGGCGATCGCGATCGCCGCGACAAGGAGACGATTCCGGAGTTCGATGAGATGCCCGACAACGGGCATCTTCCGCTCAGGGTTCTTCTTACGTGCCGAAGACGATCGCCGGTCGTGTTGCTCTTTCACTTCTCGCGAGACTGCGGATCCTGCTTTTCCTGTACAGGCTGCTCAGGCTTTCGGGCAGCCTCAGCGGTCGACGAAGTGTCGTTCTCGCCTGCCTCGCGGTTGAGCTCGCCCGGTTCGGTCTTCTTGGGCTCGTCATCATCACGGAGATCCTTGACCTCTGATTTGAAGATCTTCATCGACTGACCCAGGCTTCTGGCCAGCGCCGGCAGCTTGGGTGCGCCGAAAATGATCACGATGATGAGGATCACGATCGCGATCTGCACGAAACTCGGTTTCATGGGGACTCCTTGACTATTGTCTGCTGTGAACGATTCTACGCTGTGTGGCTGTGCCTTTCATCCTCGCGCCACGGCTGGGGCCGATGTGCCAGGACCGGCCTTAGCCCAGCCGCGTCAGTGCGGCGTCGACCGCTTCACTGTCGTCGATGTCGGTGATGACGTCGGCATGGCACAGCAGGAATCGACTCAACCAGTCCACGGAGTGCACCAGGAATCTGATTCGCACACTTGGCTCACCGTTGGCGAAGTATTCACGCTCGCTCAATTCGAGTTCATCCGCGAGCCATGCGCCCGCTGCGGACAGCGTCATGGTGACTTCCCGCGCACTCGACTGCGGAGTGCTGACGGTCAACGGCGGATGTGCAGCCGGAATCCAGGAGCGAATGCTGCTCAGGGCAAAACGGCGTGGAGCCTGAGCGGCATAGCACCAGGCATCCAGGTACCAGTCCGCCCCGGGCACCAGCCGGCTGGGGGCGATGATCCTCCGGGTCAGTTCATCTCGGGAACCGACGTAGTAGTCGATCTCGACCGCCGCTTCCGTATCGATCGCCTGTTTGAGGAATGTCATGAGCTCTTCGTCCGCGGGGATCGGGCTGACCTCGACAGGTGTGTGGAGGTTCTCCCCCGCAGCCAGTCGCAGCTTCGACGCTGCCGTCCGCACCGCCTCGGTGTCGAGCCCGGGCAGGGTGTCGATGAGTTCGAGGGCCAGGACGAGGACTCCAGCCTCTTCGGCGCTGAGTCGGACAGGGACGGAAACCTCTTCAGCATTGGAGATGTAGATCTTCCCGCCTTCCCAGCTGGCATCGATGAGGTCATCGGGCATGTGGCCGGGTCGACCTGTCACGAACAGGAGCTGGAGGTCATCGATGAGGGTGTCCGAATCGATGTTGAAGTAGGCCGCGGTCTCCTCGAGGTCGGCCCCCGGGTGGGCATCGAGATACGGGACCAGGCTGAGCAGCCGGGTGAGTCGTTCACGCGCTGAGGGCATTGCGACCTCCGAGTCGTTCGAGGGACTCTCTGACTGTGCGCCGTCGGTCCTCGACAGCCTGGGCCAGTTCGACCGGGGCAAGCACCTCGACGGCGGTGCCGAAGCTCACGATCTCCGCGGCCAGGGATGCGGCATCGCTGAACTCGATGATCACGGCTTCATCCTCCGTGCGCACCTGTCGTCGGCGCAGGGGGTCCGCACGGTGGGCGCGGATGCGCAGCTTCGCCTCGGCGACGACCGCCATCTCCGTGCTCGAGCTCAGTGCCACATGTGGGGCGAAATCCGCGGGGATGTCATAGTCGCCGGGGTCCCGTCCGCCGAGCTTCGTCAGCTTGCCCTCGACCCGGGAGAGCCGGAACGTGCGCTGGGCCTGCCGGTCGATGTCGTGGCCCAGCAGGTAGACCCGGTCACCGCGGCTGAGCAGCGCATAGGGTTCGAGCTGGACCTTGCGGGGACTCTGCCCGGGCTTGTGGTACTTGAAGCTGATCGCCTCACGGGCGTTGATGTGGTGGAGGGCTGTGGCGAAGTTCGCACTGCCGAGCTTCCGTGCCGCAGGCCCATGATTGGCTTCGACATGCCCGGGCCCTGCCTCGGTGAGGTCGATGCCCAGGGCGCGCAGCTTCGTCAGCGCCTGCGCACTGGACTCACCGAGTTCGGTGTCGGACCAGTACTGTGCGGCAACTGCCACCGCGGCCGCTTCTGAGGGGGTGAGCTCAACGTCATCCATCGCGTAGTCATCGGCGGAGATCCGGTAGCCCGTCTCCCCCACGTCTGAGTAGGCGTCATGTTCGGCGCGAGTGGCGATCGTGATCCCCATATGCCGCAGAAGCTCCTTGTCGCGGGAGAACTTGCGGTCGAAGGCGATGTCGTCAAGTCCCGCGTAGCCGTCGATGGCGCTCATCAGGGTCTTCCGCGAGACCCAGCCGCGGGCGGCTCTCAGAGCGATCAGCAGGTTCATCAGACGTTCCGTCTGCTGCCTCTGTCTGCTGGGGCGGGGTGTATTCACAATTCCACCGTAACCTAATGCGGGCGATAGTCTTAGGACCATGATTCATTGGCGCAGAGGAACCGTGACCACGATTCGCTCCACCCGGCCAGGATACACAGAGGTCGAGGCCGATATTGACCAGGCGCTGCCGGGCACGACGATCACGAGCATCAAGGCGGTCGCCTATACCGAGGCCGTCGGACATCCGCAGGTCGGGGACACGGTTCTGCTCAATGTCTCGGCTCTGGCCAAACGCTTGGGCACCGGCGGCTTCGGTCTCGTCGTGGCCCTGCCCGATGCACTGCCGACCGACCCGCCCGAGGGGCCAGGGCATTTGGTCAAGGACCGCTACTCCCCTCTGCAGACGATGGTCCTCGGCGTCGACGACCAGGAATCTGAGCATCATGAGACCTTGGCCAGGGAGGAGTCTCTGGGTGGGATGCCTGTGCTCGTCGCGGATCTGCATTCGGCTCTTCCCGCCATCATCGCCGGCATCCGCACGGTCAATCCCGACCTTCGCATCGCCTATGTCCTCAGCGACGGTGCGGCTCTGCCCGCCAGCTTCTCCCAGGCTGCGGCCGGGCTGAAGGACGCAGACTGGCTGCACGGAACCATCAGCACCGGCCAATCCTGGGGCGCCGATCTTGAGGCTGTGACGATTCACACGGGCCTGCTCGCCGCCAAGCATGTCCTCGGGGCCGATATCGCCATCGTCGCGCAGGGACCGGGAAATCTGGGAACCGGAACCAAATACGGATATTCCGGCCTCGTCACCGGTGAGCACCTCAATGCGGCCGCTCTGCTGGGTGGGACCCCTGTGGGTGTCCTGCGCATGTCCAATGCCGATGCCCGTGGCCGGCATTACGGAGTCTCCCATCATTCTCTGACCTCGCTGGCCGAGATCGCCCGCCCCGGTATGACGATTCCGGTCCCGGACTTCTCCACCCTCGCCGAGGCTGACCGGGCTGAGATGGAAACCGACCCTTCCGGCGTGGCCGAGGTCGCAGCCGCACAGCTGCCGATGCTGCACATGCATGATCAGGTCAGTGTCAGCCTGGAGGGCCTGTGGGCAGGACTCAAGTCTTCGCCGGTGGGCCTGTCCACGATGGGACGAAAACTGCCCGCCGATGCAGCAGCATTTCTCGCTGCTGCCGCGGCGGGCAGATTGGCTGCCGAGATCTGAGTCTCGGCAGCCGATTCACTGCTTGCGACTCAGCGCACGTTCTCCAGATCGCAGACGAAGATCAGGGATTCGCCCGGTTTGATGACGCCGCCGGCGCCCTGGTCGCCGTATGCCAGGTGCGGAGGAATCTGCAGGGTGCGCCTGCCTCCGACCTTCATGCCCTGGATGCCCTGGTCCCAACCGGAGATGACCATGCCGGAGCCGAGGCGGAACTCGAGCGGAGTGCCGCGGTTGTAGGAGGCGTCGAATTCTTCACCGGTCGAATGGGCGATGCCGACGTAGTTCACGCTCACGGTATTGCCGGGACCAGCCTCGGCGCCGTCACCGATGATGTCATCGACGATGACGAGCTCGGTCGGAGCCTCGGTCCCGGGGAAATCGACGACTGGTTTCTGCTTGCTCATGGTGTCTCCTTAAGTCGTAGTTCTGTGGTGTCTGTGATCTCAGCCGTGGGCCGAGAGGACGTCGATGACGAAGACGAGGGAGGCATTGCCGGGAATGTTCGGCGGGCTGCCCTGTTCTCCGTATCCCTTGTCGGGTGGGATGACGAGGACGATCTGGCTGCCGACCTTTGCACCGACAAGGCCTTCGTTCCAACCATCGATGACCTGAGCCTGGCCGACTGGGTCGACGGCGAAGGGTCCGCGTCCATCCTGCCAGCTTGAGTCGAAGTACTTCGAATTGTCGTCCCAGAGCCAGCCGGAGTAGTGCACGGCGACGCTCTGGCCTTCCTTGACCTTCGGCCCGTCACCTTCGATCGTCGTATACGATTCGAGCTCCTTCGGAGCCTTGCCCTTCGGCTTCGAGATCGAGGGTTCACCGTTGTCGGCCCATTTCACCATCACGGGATTCTTCGACTGATCGACCTTCTCGCCCTCGGCGCGGGTCAGGGGCTTCGTCGTCTTCTCGATGTCGATGACGTAGACGAGGGTCTGCGCCGGCTGGCCCTCCTGCGCACTGCCGTTGAGCGACATGAGCACGCGCGATCCGACCTTCGTGTCCAGGAGTGCGCTGTAGAGCTGCTCCGAGATCTGGCTCTTGTCCATCGGGAACCCGGCCGGTGACTTCGAATCGTAGCTCGACTCGATCTGCTTGCCGGTCGTGCCCGAGACCAGGGTCATCTGTGCGGTGACCTGCTCACCGTCTGCGACCTTGTCGCCCTTGCCCTCGCTGATGACGGTGTCTCCGGTCTTGTCGACGACCAGGGGTGCGTCGAAACTGACCTTCGGCTTCTCACCTACCTTGCCGTCGACCGTGATGTCGTCGAGGCTGGTCGACTTCGCGTCCTCGGCCGAGACAGAGGGCGGGGCGCTTGTCGTGTCCTCCGCCTCCTCACCCTGTCCGCAGGCGGACAGAAGAAGTGTGGCGGCCGCGATGACGGCGAGCACTTTGGTGCGCACGTGTTTCCTTTCGTTCAAGACCAGATCACTGAGATCTTACAAGCGAAGATCTTACAGGCCCGCGATGAGAGCATCAGCCTGTGGGTGCGTGGGCTCGAAGGGGTTCTTCAGCGCCACGGCACGGCCGGATTCGTCGTTGAGTCGCAGATGCACCCAGTCGACGGTGTAGTCACGGCGTGCGGCATGGGCGGCACGGACGAATTCTCCGCGGATGGCTGCCCGGGTGGACGCCGGTGGGACGTCCTTCGCCTTTTCGCGTGCCTCGGGCGTGACCAGGTTCTTCGCCAAACCTGAGCGTTCCAGCTTGGGAAACAGGCCGGTGTCGGGGGTGATGTCGTGATAAGCGATGTCGAGGCGAGAGATCCGCGGATCCGTGAGATCGTCGATGCCGCGGGCCATTGCCCGGTCGATGAGCGTCTTCTTCATCACCCAATCGATCTCGTGGTCGACGGCGGAGAAGTCCTGAGCTGCAATCGCCTCGAGCATCCGGGTCCACAGGTCGATGACGTATTCGGCCATCCCATCGTCGCCGAGGCTGTGGTCTCCCTTCTGCACGAGAACCTGAGCACGGTCGCGGTAGTCGGTGAGCAGGTTCAGCGGCGTGATCGTCGTCCCGTCCGTGCGCTCGAGCTGCACCGAGCCGGTGAGGTCCCTGGCGACGAGGCGGATATCGCGCACGGCGTGGCGCAGACCGTGTTCGGGGATGCGTGCGCCCTGTTCGATGAGGTCGAGCATGAGCACGGCCGAGCCGATCTTGAGCGCCGAGGTGGCTGTCGACATCGAGGAATCACCGACGATGACATGGAGACGACGGTACTTCTCCGCATCTGCGTGCGGTTCGTCTCGAGCGTTGATGATCGGGCGTGAACGAGTCGTGGCCGAGGACAGTCCCTCCCACATCACATCAGAACGTGCCGAGAGCCCGAACATCATGTCTGCTCGGTTCGCCTCGACGTCGGGCTGGAAGGACGACTGTGCGGGGATGATCGCACCGGCACCCACCAGCAGCTGCCTGGAGACGAGGAAGGGAAGCAGCACCGTGGTCAGACGGTTGAAATCGAGGTTGCGGCGGATGAGGAAGTTCTCATGGGAGCCGTAGGAGTTCCCCGCCGCATCTGTGTTGTTCTTGACCATGTGGATACGGCCGCCGAGTCCATCGGCCTCGATGCTCGACTGTGCCTGGTTCAGCAGGTCGATCATCAAGGACTCGCCCGCGCGGTCCTGTGTGAGCAGATCGCTGAGATTATCGCATTCGGCGGTGGCATATTCGGGGTGCGAGCCGACGTCGAGGTAGAGCCGGGAACCGTTGGGCAGGAACACGTTCGAGGAACGTCCCCATTCGACGATGGGTCGAAACAGATAGCGTGCGATCTCCTCGGGACCGATGCGTCGGTCACCCTCTCCTGCCGAATGGGCAAGCCCGTATTCGGTTTCGAGTCCGTAGATTCTGGCCATCAGTCCTCCCGCAGCTGCGCCATCATGGCGTCACTGAGTCGCTTGAATGTGCGGTGTCCGCTTGCATTCCGGTCGAGCACGGCTGCCTCGAGGTCCTGGGTCGGCAATGTGCCGGATGCCGCGGAGGCAAGAGCGCGCACACCATGGTCGAAGACCTCGCGCAGCGGCAGCACCGAGGTGGACAGGTCCTTCAGCGTTGCTGTGATGTCATCGGCCCGTCCCCCGATCGCCACATGTTCGGTCTCATCCATCACGGAACCGTCGTAGCTGAGCCGGTAGAGCTGATCGGTCTCGGCTGTGAGTCCGAGCTCAGCGACGACGAGTTCGACCTCGAAGGGCTTCGACTCGGTCGTGAAGACCCCGGCCAGCGTCTGCGCGTATGCGTTCGTCAGCCCCCGCGCGGTGACATCGCTGCGGTGGTAGGAATATCCTCGCAGGTCCGCGTACCTCACACCGGCTTGGCGCATCGTCTCGAACTCGTTGTACTTGCCGACTGCGGCGAAGCCGATGCGGTCGTAGATCTCGGCGATCTTGTGCAGCGTCGGAGAAGGATTCTCTGCCAAAAGGAGGATGCCTTCGTCGTAGCGCAGCACCACGACCGACCGACCCCGGGCGATGCCCTTGCGGGCGAAGTCGGCCCGGTCCTTCATCAGCTGTTCGGGTGAGACGTAGAACGGTGCCTGGCTCATGGGCGTGCCTCATTCATTACTGTGCCTTTCTGGTCCGACGTTCGATGACCTCAGCGGCAATAGACATCACGTCGGCCGAAGGGATCTCGATAACCCCGTGCTCAAGGTCAACGGTGAAGATCGTCGGAGCGATCTGTCTGACGAAGTCAGGGCCACCGGTGGCCGAGTCATCATCAGAGGCATCGAAGAGGGCTTCAACGGCCACCGAGATCGCAGCATCGGTGTGAAGGTCGGGCTGCCACAGCTTCTTCAGCGCCCCACGCGCGTAGCCGGAGCCGGAGCCGATCGAATGGAATCGATGCTCTTCGTATTTGCCGCCGGTGACATCGAAGCTGAAGATCTGCCCGGCAGGAGTCGCTTCGTCGACGCCGGCGAAGAGCGGAACAACGGACAGCCCCTGCATGGCCAAGTTCAGGTTTCCGCGCAGCATCGACGCCAGACGGTTGGCCTTGCCTCCCAGCGACAGGCGGGCACCTTCGATCTTCTCGTAGTGTTCGAGTTCGAGCTGGTAGAGACGGATGAGATCGAGCGCGAGTCCCGCGGTTCCGGCGATGCCGATGACCGAGAAATCGTCGGCTGGTCGCACCTTCTCCATGGAGTGGGAGGCGATCATGGTCCCGATCGTCGCGCGCCGGTCTCCTGCCATGAGGATGCCCGTGGCGGTGCGGAAGCAGATGATCGTCGTGCCCTCCGGAGCCAGATTCCCCAGATCATGCCCGGCCGTGGTCGGCAGCGCCTCGGGTGCCACGGCTCGGGCGAGTTCGACGAACGAATTGCTCGTCGAACTCAGAAATGCAGGAGAGAATCCTGACATCTCATTGGCCGCCCTTCTGGACGAAGTTGCGCACGAACTCCTCTGCGTTCGATTCGAGGACTCCGTCGATCTCGTCGAGGATCGAATCCACGTTCTGAGTGTTGATCTGGCCCTGCACGGCCTCAGGCGGTTCCGCGGGTGGTTCTCCCCCGCCGCCCGAATGGTCTCTCTGAACCTGTTCCTGCGAACTCATTTCGCACCTCTTTCATCGTTCGTCGTTTTCAGTCTATCCACTCCCAGTGCCTGCAGCAGTGCCTGTGAGTCGTGCACTTCAGCCAGTCTGTCCTCGAGGAGTTCACGGTTGCCCTTGAGCGGTTCGCTCATCGGCAGACGCACGATTCCGTACTCTCCGGCGTCGAGGACGAGCGAGTCCCAGCTCGCTGCCACCAGTGAGTCCGAGAATCGGGTCACGGCCAGGGATCTCAGGTAGGCCCGGGTTCCGTCGGGCGCGGAGACCACGGCCTTTTCGACTTCACCATCGGTCGTCAGCCGTCGGATCCGGTCGGCTTTCTCAAGCTTGTAGAACAGACCCTTCTCGGGCCGAACGTCGTGGTATTGGACGTCGATGAGCGCGAGCTTCGGATGGTCCCAATCAAGGTTCTCCTTCTTTCGGTAGCCTTCGAGCAGCACCCATTTGGCAATCCAGTCGATGGAGTCGGACAGGCTGCGTGGGTCTGTGGCCAAGCCGTCGAGGAATCTCTTCCATTCGCTGAGAACCTCGGTGGTGTCTGCGTCATCTCCGGCGTGTTCGAAGCAGGCCGAGTAGTAGGTGTCCTGGATCTCGAGAGCCGTCATCGAGGTGCCGTCGGACATGGGCAGCTTCGTGCTCAGGCTCAGGTCATGGCTGACGTCCCACAGAGCCTGCATCGGGTCGGCGAGTTCGAGCCTGGGGACGAGTCCTGCCTCGATGAGGCCGAGCACGAGGGAGGTCGACCCGAATCTGACCAGCGTGGCCGGCTCGGCCATTGTGGCATCGCCGATGATGACGTGCAGCCGACGATATTTGGCCGGATCGGCGTGAGGTTCGTCGCGGGTGTTGACGATCGGCCTGCGCAGGGTGGTCTCGAGGCCCACCTGGGCTTCGAAGAAGTCCGCGCGCGAGGAGATCTGGAAGCCCGCGGTCTCACCTTCGCGTCCGATGCCCACTCGACCGGACCCGCAGAGAATCTGCCGGCTGATGAAGAACGGGATCAGTCCGGCGACGAGGTCGTCGAAATCAAACTGCCCGATCACGAGGTAGTTCTCGTGGGTGCCGTAGGAGGACCCTTCGAATCGGTGTTGTTCTTGTAGAGGTTGACGGGTTCATCCGTTGCCTCCAGCCTGCGCACCGAGGCCAATGCCACCAGGTCTCCCGCACGATCGAAGGTGACGAGATCACGCGGAGTCAGCACCTCCGGTGAGGAGTATTCCGGGTGGGCGTGGTCCACGTAGTAGCGGGCGCCGTTCTCGGTCACGACATTGGCCAGGTACTGTGCTTCGACGGATTCCTGGGGCATGTGGGTGAGCTGGGAGATGTCGGCGTCGGCGACGTTCATGAAGAAGCCGCGTGCGTCCGCGAGTGGCGATTCGGTGGCGAAGTCCCAGAAGTTCTGTGAGGACCTGAGTCCGCGCGGTCCCGCGTAGGCGTCGACGACACGCGCCGAGTCACGCATCGGATTCGCTCCCGGATTGCCCGGTTGGCTCAGTCCGAACTCGGTTTCGGAACCCATCACACGGTGGACACTGAGCATCTGAACTCCCTCTAACGTTTAGACTCGGGGACGTGGCTGCGAAGAAATCTCATCTCCCGATCGCGTTGATCGTCGACCTCGTCCTAGTTGTCCTATTCACCATCATCGGTCATTACACACATTCTCATAATTTCGATCCCCAGGGGCTTCTGACCACAGCGTGGCCGTTCCTGGCCGGACTCGGCATCGCCTGGCTGCTCTCGGCAATCTGGGATCGCCCGATCGCCCCGTTGGCCACGGGGACCGCTGTGTGGGCGATCACCGTGCTGGTCGGGCTCGTCATCCGTGGCGTCACCGGTGCCGGAGGCGACCCAGGACAGGTGCCTGTGAGCTTCATGATCGTCGCCACCAGCCTCAACCTCATCACCCTGGTCGGATGGCGGCTCATCGCCACGGCCGTGACGGCGGCGGCACCAGCCCACGCCGACGCCGACGCTGATCCGCAGCCGGTGCTGATCCGTACCGGACAGGGCCGGAGAGCCGGCTCAGACCAGGTCTGAGTTCGGATACACCTCGGCGATATCCTTCTCGAGCGGAACCGCAGGAGCTCCACGCGTCGTATCCAGGTGCATCATCCGCAGATGTGTCACCCGCTCGCCCTTGCGACCGGAGATCCGCGCCCACTCGTCGGGATTCGTCGTATTGGGCAGATCCTCGTGCTCGCTGAATTCCTCGGCGATGGCCTCTTCGAAGTGCTTCGGCTGGAGACCGCGCTCACGGTTTCCAGCAGTGATTTGATCGCACTCTTCTTGGCC
>NZ_JACBOT010000035.1 GCF_021532275.1 Brevibacterium sp. UCMA 11754 | reverse complement strand
TGTCGACGACCAGGGGTGCGTCGAAACTGACCTTCGGCTTCTCACCTACCTTGCCGTCGACCGTGATGTCGTCGAGGCTGGTCGACTTCGCGTCCTCGGCCGAGACAGAGGGCGGGGCGCTTGTCGTGTCCTCCGCCTCCTCACCTGTCCGCAGGCGGACAGAAGAAGTGTGGCGGCCGCGATGACGGCGAGCACTTTGGTGCGCACGTGTTTCCTTTCGTTCAAGACCAGATCACTGAGATCTTACAAGCGAAGATCTTACAGGCCCGCGATGAGAGCATCAGCCTGTGGGTGCGTGGGCTCGAAGGGGTTCTTCAGCGCCACGGCACGGCCGGATTCGTCGTTGAGTCGCAGATGCACCCAGTCGACGGTGTAGTCACGGCGTGCGGCATGGGCGGCACGGACGAATTCTCCGCGGATGGCTGCCCGGGTGGACGCCGGTGGGACGTCCTTCGCCTTTTCGCGTGCCTCGGGCGTGACCAGGTTCTTCGCCAAACCTGAGCGTTCCAGCTTGGGAAACAGGCCGGTGTCGGGGGTGATGTCGTGATAAGCGATGTCGAGGCGAGAGATCCGCGGATCCGTGAGATCGTCGATGCCGCGGGCCATTGCCCGGTCGATGAGCGTCTCTTCATCACCCAATCGATCTCGTGGTCGACGGCGGAGAAGTCCTGAGCTGCAATCGCCTCGAGCATCCGGGTCCACAGGTCGATGACGTATTCGGCCATCCCATCGTCGCCGAGGCTGTGGTCTCCCTTCTGCACGAGAACCTGAGCACGGTCGCGGTAGTCGGTGAGCAGGTTCAGCGGCGTGATCGTCGTCCCGTCCGTGCGCTCGAGCTGCACCGAGCCGGTGAGGTCCCTGGCGACGAGGCGGATATCGCGCACGGCGTGGCGCAGACCGTGTTCGGGGATGCGTGCGCCCTGTTCGATGAGGTCGAGCATGAGCACGGCCGAGCCGATCTTGAGCGCCGAGGTGGCTGTCGACATCGAGGAATCACCGACGATGACATGGAGACGACGGTACTTCTCCGCATCTGCGTGCGGTTCGTCTCGAGCGTTGATGATCGGGCGTGAACGAGTCGTGGCCGAGGACAGTCCCTCCCACATCACATCAGAACGTGCCGAGAGCCCGAACATCATGTCTGCTCGGTTCGCCTCGACGTCGGGCTGGAAGGACGACTGTGCGGGGATGATCGCACCGGCACCCACCAGCAGCTGCCTGGAGACGAGGAAGGGAAGCAGCACCGTGGTCAGACGGTTGAAATCGAGGTTGCGGCGGATGAGGAAGTTCTCATGGGAGCCGTAGGAGTTCCCCGCCGCATCTGTGTTGTTCTTGACCATGTGGATACGGCCGCCGAGTCCATCGGCCTCGATGCTCGACTGTGCCTGGTTCAGCAGGTCGATCATCAAGGACTCGCCCGCGCGGTCCTGTGTGAGCAGATCGCTGAGATTATCGCATTCGGCGGTGGCATATTCGGGGTGCGAGCCGACGTCGAGGTAGAGCCGGGAACCGTTGGGCAGGAACACGTTCGAGGAACGTCCCCATTCGACGATGGGTCGAAACAGATAGCGTGCGATCTCCTCGGGACCGATGCGTCGGTCACCCTCTCCTGCCGAATGGGCAAGCCCGTATTCGGTTTCGAGTCCGTAGATTCTGGCCATCAGTCCTCCCGCAGCTGCGCCATCATGGCGTCACTGAGTCGCTTGAATGTGCGGTGTCCGCTTGCATTCCGGTCGAGCACGGCTGCCTCGAGGTCCTGGGTCGGCAATGTGCCGGATGCCGCGGAGGCAAGAGCGCGCACACCATGGTCGAAGACCTCGCGCAGCGGCAGCACCGAGGTGGACAGGTCCTTCAGCGTTGCTGTGATGTCATCGGCCCGTCCCCCGATCGCCACATGTTCGGTCTCATCCATCACGGAACCGTCGTAGCTGAGCCGGTAGAGCTGATCGGTCTCGGCTGTGAGTCCGAGCTCAGCGACGACGAGTTCGACCTCGAAGGGCTTCGACTCGGTCGTGAAGACCCCGGCCAGCGTCTGCGCGTATGCGTTCGTCAGCCCCCGCGCGGTGACATCGCTGCGGTGGTAGGAATATCCTCGCAGGTCCGCGTACCTCACACCGGCTTGGCGCATCGTCTCGAACTCGTTGTACTTGCCGACTGCGGCGAAGCCGATGCGGTCGTAGATCTCGGCGATCTTGTGCAGCGTCGGAGAAGGATTCTCTGCCAAAAGGAGGATGCCTTCGTCGTAGCGCAGCACCACGACCGACCGACCCCGGGCGATGCCCTTGCGGGCGAAGTCGGCCCGGTCCTTCATCAGCTGTTCGGGTGAGACGTAGAACGGTGCCTGGCTCATGGGCGTGCCTCATTCATTACTGTGCCTTTCTGGTCCGACGTTCGATGACCTCAGCGGCAATAGACATCACGTCGGCCGAAGGGATCTCGATAACCCCGTGCTCAAGGTCAACGGTGAAGATCGTCGGAGCGATCTGTCTGACGAAGTCAGGGCCACCGGTGGCCGAGTCATCATCAGAGGCATCGAAGAGGGCTTCAACGGCCACCGAGATCGCAGCATCGGTGTGAAGGTCGGGCTGCCACAGCTTCTTCAGCGCCCCACGCGCGTAGCCGGAGCCGGAGCCGATCGAATGGAATCGATGCTCTTCGTATTTGCCGCCGGTGACATCGAAGCTGAAGATCTGCCCGGCAGGAGTCGCTTCGTCGACGCCGGCGAAGAGCGGAACAACGGACAGCCCCTGCATGGCCAAGTTCAGGTTTCCGCGCAGCATCGACGCCAGACGGTTGGCCTTGCCTCCCAGCGACAGGCGGGCACCTTCGATCTTCTCGTAGTGTTCGAGTTCGAGCTGGTAGAGACGGATGAGATCGAGCGCGAGTCCCGCGGTTCCGGCGATGCCGATGACCGAGAAATCGTCGGCTGGTCGCACCTTCTCCATGGAGTGGGAGGCGATCATGGTCCCGATCGTCGCGCGCCGGTCTCCTGCCATGAGGATGCCCGTGGCGGTGCGGAAGCAGATGATCGTCGTGCCCTCCGGAGCCAGATTCCCCAGATCATGCCCGGCCGTGGTCGGCAGCGCCTCGGGTGCCACGGCTCGGGCGAGTTCGACGAACGAATTGCTCGTCGAACTCAGAAATGCAGGAGAGAATCCTGACATCTCATTGGCCGCCCTTCTGGACGAAGTTGCGCACGAACTCCTCTGCGTTCGATTCGAGGACTCCGTCGATCTCGTCGAGGATCGAATCCACGTTCTGAGTGTTGATCTGGCCCTGCACGGCCTCAGGCGGTTCCGCGGGTGGTTCTCCCCCGCCGCCCGAATGGTCTCTCTGAACCTGTTCCTGCGAACTCATTTCGCACCTCTTTCATCGTTCGTCGTTTTCAGTCTATCCACTCCCAGTGCCTGCAGCAGTGCCTGTGAGTCGTGCACTTCAGCCAGTCTGTCCTCGAGGAGTTCACGGTTGCCCTTGAGCGGTTCGCTCATCGGCAGACGCACGATTCCGTACTCTCCGGCGTCGAGGACGAGCGAGTCCCAGCTCGCTGCCACCAGTGAGTCCGAGAATCGGGTCACGGCCAGGGATCTCAGGTAGGCCCGGGTTCCGTCGGGCGCGGAGACCACGGCCTTTTCGACTTCACCATCGGTCGTCAGCCGTCGGATCCGGTCGGCTTTCTCAAGCTTGTAGAACAGACCCTTCTCGGGCCGAACGTCGTGGTATTGGACGTCGATGAGCGCGAGCTTCGGATGGTCCCAATCAAGGTTCTCCTTCTTTCGGTAGCCTTCGAGCAGCACCCATTTGGCAATCCAGTCGATGGAGTCGGACAGGCTGCGTGGGTCTGTGGCCAAGCCGTCGAGGAATCTCTTCCATTCGCTGAGAACCTCGGTGGTGTCTGCGTCATCTCCGGCGTCGAGCAGGCAGGCGAGTAGTAGGTGTCCTGGATCTCGAGAGCCGTCATCGAGGTGCCGTCGGACATGGGCAGCTTCGTGCTCAGGCTCAGGTCATGGCTGACGTCCCACAGAGCCTGCATCGGGTCGGCGAGTTCGAGCCTGGGGACGAGTCCTGCCTCGATGAGGCCGAGCACGAGGGAGGTCGACCCGAATCTGACCAGCGTGGCCGGCTCGGCCATTGTGGCATCGCCGATGATGACGTGCAGCCGACGATATTTGGCCGGATCGGCGTGAGGTTCGTCGCGGGTGTTGACGATCGGCCTGCGCAGGGTGGTCTCGAGGCCCACCTGGGCTTCGAAGAAGTCCGCGCGCGAGGAGATCTGGAAGCCCGCGGTCTCACCTTCGCGTCCGATGCCCACTCGACCGGACCCGCAGAGAATCTGCCGGCTGATGAAGAACGGGATCAGTCCGGCGACGAGGTCGTCGAAATCAACTGCCCGATCAACGAGGTAGTTCTCGTGGGTGCCGTAGGAGGACCCCTTCGAATCGGTGTTGTTCTTGTAGAGGTTGACGGGTTCATCCGTTGCCTCCAGCCTGCGCACCGAGGCCAATGCCACCAGGTCTCCCGCACGATCGAAGGTGACGAGATCACGCGGAGTCAGCACCGGTGAGGAGTATTCCGGGTGGGCGTGGTCCACGTAGTAGCGGGCGCCGTTCTCGGTCACGACATTGGCCAGGTACTGTGCTTCGACGGATTCCTGGGGCATGTGGGTGAGCTGGGAGATGTCGGCGTCGGCGACGTTCATGAAGAAGCCGCGTGCGTCCGCGAGTGGCGATTCGGTGGCGAAGTCCCAGAAGTTCTGTGAGGACCTGAGTCCGCGCGGTCCCGCGTAGGCGTCGACGACACGCGCCGAGTCACGCATCGGATTCGCTCCCGGATTGCCCGGTTGGCTCAGTCCGAACTCGGTTTCGGAACCCATCACACGGTGGACACTGAGCATCTGAACTCCCTCTAACGTTTAGACTCGGGGACGTGGCTGCGAAGAAATCTCATCTCCCGATCGCGTTGATCGTCGACCTCGTCCTAGTTGTCCTATTCACCATCATCGGTCATTACACACATTCTCATAATTTCGATCCCCAGGGGCTTCTGACCACAGCGTGGCCGTTCCTGGCCGGACTCGGCATCGCCTGGCTGCTCTCGGCAATCTGGGATCGCCCGATCGCCCCGTTGGCCACGGGGACCGCTGTGTGGGCGATCACCGTGCTGGTCGGGCTCGTCATCCGTGGCGTCACCGGTGCCGGAGGCGACCCAGGACAGGTGCCTGTGAGCTTCATGATCGTCGCCACCAGCCTCAACCTCATCACCCTGGTCGGATGGCGGCTCATCGCCACGGCCGTGACCGGCGGCACCAGCCCACGCCGACGCCGACGCTGATCCGCAGCCGGTGCTGATCCGTACCGGACAGGGCCGGAGAGCCGGCTCAGACCAGGTCTGAGTTCGGATACACCTCGGCGATATCCTTCTCGAGCGGAACCGCAGGAGCTCCACGCGTCGTATCCAGGTGCATCATCCGCAGATGTGTCACCCGCTCGCCCTTGCGACCGGAGATCCGCGCCCACTCGTCGGGATTCGTCGTATTGGGCAGATCCTCGTGCTCGCTGAATTCCTCGGCGATGGCCTCTTCGAAGTGCTTCGGCTGGAGACCGCGCTCACCGGTTTCCAGCAGTGATTTGATCGCACTCTTCTTGGCCCGGTCCACGATGTTGTGGATCATGGCTCCGGAGGCGAAGTCCGCGAAGTGGAGAACTTCCTTAGCACCGTCGGCGTAGGTGACCTCGACGAATTCGTTCTCCGGTGACAGTGCATACATGCGGTCGACACAGAACGAGATCAGGGCCGACACCCCCTCGGCGGGGGTCTCATGACCGGTCTGCACGCTCGCATGCAGGGGCAGTTCTGCGGTGAGGTACTTCTCGAAGATGTCGCGAGCCGCATCCGCATCGGGACGTTCGATGCGGATCTTCACATCGAGGCGTCCCGGACGCAGGATTGCGGGGTCGATGAGGTCTTCGCGGTTCGATGCGCCGATCACGATGACGTTGTCGAGCTGTTCGACACCGTCGATCTCGGTCAGCAGCTGGGGCACGATGGTGGTCTCCACGTCAGAGGACTTCCCGGTACCGCGGGTGCGGAACAGGGACTCCATCTCGTCGAAGAAGACGACCACGGGGAATCCTGCAGAAGCCTTCTCCCTGGCCCGGGCGAAGATGAGACGAAGCTGACGTTCGGTCTCGCCGACGTACTTGTCGAGCAGCTCCGGGCCCTTGATGTTGAGGAAGTAGGTCTTGCGGGACTGACCGGCACCGGTCCGGTCGGCCAGAGAATTGGCCACGGCCTTCGCGATCAGGGTCTTGCCACAGCCGGGAGGGCCGTAGAGCAGGATGCCCTTCGGCGGTTTGAGACCGTGCTCGGTGTAGAGCTGCGGGTGCTCGAAGGGCAGTTCCACTGCGTCCTTGATCTGGCCGATCTGATCGGCCAGCCACCGATCGAGTCGGAGTAGGTGATGTCCGGGACCTCTTCGAGCAGAAGCGAAGAGACCTCCGGCTTCTCAACGACCTGAAGGGCATAGTGTGTGCGGGAATCGACGACCACGGCATCGCCGACGCGCAGGCCGGCATCGACGAGGTCCTCGCCGAGGATGAAGACCTGTTCGTCGTCGCCGGGAGCACCGACGAAGATCCGGGTGTCGTCGACGAATTCGCGCACATTGACGACGGAGCCGACCGGGGCGAAGGACCCGGTCCCGATGATGACGAGACTTCCGAGAGCAGGACATCGGCACCGGCACGCAGGTGTGCCGGCTCCACCTCGGGTCCGACGGCGACACGCATTCTGCGGCCGCCGACGATCACGTCGGGCGCTCAGCCCCGATTCACCGAGAGCGATGAGTGTGCCCCAGCTGTTGGGCGGCTCCGTCAGTCGACGGGCCTCCTCCTTGATCCGGTTCAGCTCATCTCGTGCTGTGCGCAGGGTCTTCGACAGGGCTTCATTGCGTTTCCCGGCGCTGAAGAGCTGTTGGCGCAATGACGCAGTGTCTCGCGCAGTCGTTTGACTTCGGTCGTTGTTTCGGTGTCATTGGTCCTCCTTCGACCCGGGGGTGTTCGAGGCTTGGCTGGCTGGCTCTCGGTGGTTGGCTTCGAGGGTCGACAGTTCTTGGTTCAACCGTTTTTCCCGCCTCACGCATGACGCGGCGCAGCTTCTTTCCCTGTGCGACTCTGGCTCCGACTGCTTCATCGGTGACTTCCGGCTTCGTCCACGCATCGACGTCTTCGGTCGATGCCGGGGTGCCTGGGGTCGCTTTTTCTTCTCCAGCGGGGCCACTCCGGGTGCCATGCGACGGGCGATGACCAGGAAGCCGGTGTGCGCGATCATCCGGTGGTCGGGCCGCACTGCGAGCCCATCCACATGCCATCCACGGACCATGGCCTCCATGGACTGCGGTTCGCTGAAGCAGTCCGTGGCACGCAGCGCTTCGACGAAACGGGAGAGCTGTGGGACGGTCGCAACGTAGGCGATGACGACTCCCCCGGGTGCCAGTGCGGTGGCGACTGCGTCCAGGGTGTTCCATGGTGTGAGCATGTCGAGGACAACCCGGTCGACGGTGCCTGCCTCGTAGGGCGGGGCAGCTCATCGGAGAGATCCGCCACCGTGACCGACCAGTTCTCGGGTCGACCATCGAAGAAGTCGGCGATGTTCCCGGCTGCGATGGTGGCGAATTCCTCGCGGAGTTCGAAGGAGTGGAGCCTGCCTGTAGGCCCGACTGCCCGCAGCAGAGCCATCGACAGCGCCCCGGAACCAACGCCGGCTTCTACGACCACTGCACCGGGGAAGATATCGCCGAGGGTGACGATGAGTCCGAGTCCTTGGATAGACGACCGCTGCCCCGCGGGGATGGACAGGACGAAGTCATCGTAGCGCTCACGGAAGGCTTCAGTCCGGCGCTACGAGGATTCGTATGTCCATGCCCCGCGGGGGCAGCGGCGTCTATCCAAGGACTCGGGATAGTCACCTCGGCGATATCTTCCCCGGTGCAGTGGTCGTAGAAGTGAGCCGGTCTTGGTTCCGGGGCGCTGTCGATGGCTCTGTGCGGGCAGTCGGGCCTACAGGCAGGCTCCACTCCTTCGAACTCCGCGAGAATTCGCCACCATCGCAGCGGGAACATCGCCGACTTCTTCGATGGTCGACCCGAGAACTGGTCGGTCACGGTGGCGGATCTCTCCGATGAGCTGCCCCGCTCCTACGAGGCAGGCACCGTCGACCGGGTTGTCCTCGACATGCTCACACCATGGAACACCCTGGACGCAGTCGCCACCGCACTGGCACCCGGGGGAGTCGTCATCGCCTACGTTGCGACCGTCCCACAGCTCTCCCGTTTCGTCGAAGCGCTGCGTGCCACGGGACTGCTTCAGCGAACCGCAGTCCATGGAGGCCATGGTCCGTGGATGGCATGTGGATGGGCTCGCAGTGCGGCCGGACCACCGGATGATCGCGCACACCGGCTTCCTGGTCATCGCCCGTCGCATGGCACCCGGAGTGGCCCCGCTGGAGAAGAAAAAGCGACCCCAGGGCACCCCGGCATCGACCGAAGACGTCGATGCGTGGACGAAGCCGGAAGTCACCGATGAAGCAGTCGGAGCCAGAGTCGCACAGGGAAAGAAGCTGCGCCGCGTCATGCGTGAGGCGGGAAAACGGTTGAACCAAGAACTGTCGACCCTCGAAGCCAACCACCGAGAGCCAGCCAGCCAAGCCTCGAACACCCCCGGGTCGAAGGAGGACCAATGACCGAAACAACGACCGAAGTCAAACGACTGCGCGAGGACACTGCGTCATTGCGCCAACAGCTCTTCAGCGCCGGGAAACGCAATGAAGCCCTGTCGAAGACCCTGCGCACAGCACGAGATGAGCTGAACCGGATCAAGGAGGAGGCCCGTCGACTGACGGAGCCGCCCAACAGCTGGGGCACACTCATCGCTCTCGGTGAATCGGGGCTGAGCGCCGACGTGATCGTCGGCGGCCGCAGAATGCGTGTCGCCGTCGGACCCGAGGTGGAGCCGGCACACCTGCGTGCCGGTGCCGATGTTCCTGCTCTCGGAAGGTCTCGTCATCATCGGGACCGGGTCCTTCGCCCCGGTCGGCTCCGTCGTCAATGTGCGCGAATTCGTCGACGACACCCGGATCTTCGTCGGTGCTCCCGGCGACGACGAACAGGTCTTCATCCTCGGCGAGGACCTCGTCGATGCCGGCCTGCGCGTCGGCGATGCCGTGGTCGTCGATTCCCGCACACACTATGCCCTTCAGGTCGTGAGAAGGCGGAGGTCTCTTCGCTTCTGCTCGAAGAGGTCCCGGACATCACCTACTCCGACATCGGTGGGCTGGCCGATCAGATCGGCCAGATCAAGGACGCAGTGGAACTGCCCTTCGAGCACCCGCAGCTCTACACCGAGCACGGTCTCAAACCGCCGAAGGCATCCTGCTCTACGGCCCTCCCGGCTGTGGCAAGACCCTGATCGCGAAGGCCGTGGCCAATTCTCTGGCCGACCGGACCGGTGCCGGTCAGTCCCGCAAGACCTACTTCCTCAACATCAAGGGCCGGAGCTGCTCGACAAGTACGTCGGCGAGACCGAACGTCAGCTTCGTCTCATCTTCGCCCGGGCCAGGGAGAAGGCTTCTGCAGGATTCCCCGTGGTCGTCTTCTTCGACGAGATGGAGTCCCTGTTCCGCACCCGCGGTACCGGGAAGTCCTCTGACGTGGAGACCACCATCGTGCCCCAGCTGCTGACCGAGATCGACGGTGTCGAACAGCTCGACAACGTCATCGTGATCGGCGCATCGAACCGCGAAGACCTCATCGACCCCGCAATCCTGCGTCCGGGACGCCTCGATGTGAAGATCCGCATCGAACGTCCCGATGCGGATGCGGCTCGCGACATCTTCGAGAAGTACCTCACCGCAGAACTGCCCCTGCATGCGAGCGTGCAGACCGGTCATGAGACCCCCGCCGAGGGGGTGTCGGCCCTGATCTCGTTCTGTGTCGACCGCATGTATGCACTGTCACCGGAGAACGAAATTCGTCGAGGTCACCTACGCCGACGGTGCTAAGGAAGTTCTCCAC
Organism: Brevibacterium sp. UCMA 11754; assembly: GCF_021532275.1. Taxonomy (GTDB): domain Bacteria; phylum Actinomycetota; class Actinomycetes; order Actinomycetales; family Brevibacteriaceae; genus Brevibacterium. The sequence goes on along the minus strand of NZ_JACBOT010000035.1, from coordinate 3,019 downwards.
TTCGCGGACTTCGCCTCCGGAGCCATGATCCACAACATCGTGGACCGGGCCAAGAAGAGTGCGATCAAATCACTGCTGGAAACGGTGAGCGCGGTCTCCAGCCGAAGCACTTCGAAGAGGCCATCGCCGAGGAATTCAGCGAGCACGAGGATCTGCCCAATACGACGAATCCCGACGAGTGGGCGCGGATCTCCGGTCGCAAGGGCGAGCGGGTGACACATCTGCGGATGATGCACCTGGATACGACGCGTGGAGCTCCTGCGGTTCCGCTCGAGAAGGATATCGCCGAGGTGTATCCGAACTCAGACCTGGTCTGAGCCGGCTCTCCGGCCCTGTCCGGTACGGATCAGCACCGGCTGCGGATCAGCGTCGGCGTCGGCGTGGGCTGGTGCCGCCGGTCACGGCCGTGGCGATGAGCCGCCATCCGACCAGGGTGATGAGGTTGAGGCTGGTGGCGACGATCATGAAGCTCACAGGCACCTGTCCTGGGTCGCCTCCGGCACCGGTGACGCCACGGATGACGAGCCCGACCAGCACGGTGATCGCCCACACAGCGGTCCCCGTGGCCAACGGGGCGATCGGGCGATCCCAGATTGCCCGAGAGCAGCCAGGCGATGCCGAGTCCGGCCAGGAACGGCCACGCTGTGGTCAGAAGCCCCTGGGGATCGAAATTATGAGAATGTGTGTAATGACCGATGATGGTGAATAGGACAACTAGGACGAGGTGTCGACGATCAACGCGATCGGGAGATGAGATTTCTTCGCAGCCACGTCCCCGAGTCTAAACGTTAGAGGGAGTTCAGATGCTCAGTGTCCACCGTGTGATGGGTTCCGAAACCGAGTTCGGACTGAGCCAACCGGGCAATCCGGGAGCGAATCCGATGCGTGACTCGGCGCGTGTCGTCGACGCCTACGCGGGACCGCGCGGACTCAGGTCCTCACAGAACTTCTGGGACTTCGCCACCGAATCGCCACTCGCGGACGCACGCGGCTTCTTCATGAACGTCGCCGACGCCGACATCTCCCAGCTCACCCACATGCCCCAGGAATCCGTCGAAGCACAGTACCTGGCCAATGTCGTGACCGAGAACGGCGCCCGCTACTACGTGGACCACGCCCACCCGGAATACTCTCACCGGAAGGTGCTGACTCCGCGTGATCTCGTCACCTTCGATCGTGCGGGAGACCTGGTGGCATTGGCCTCGGTGCGCAGGCTGGAGGCAACGGATGAACCCGTCAACCTCTACAAGAACAACACCGATTCGAAGGGGTCCTCCTACGGCACCCACGAGAACTACCTCGTTGATCGGGCAGTTGATTTCGACGACCTCGTCGCCGGACTGATCCCGTTCTTCATCAGCCGGCAGATTCTCTGCGGGTCGGGTCGAGTGGGCATCGGACGCGAAGGTGAGACCGCGGGCTTCCAGATCTCCTCGCGCGCGGACTTCTTCGAAGCCCAGGTGGGCCTCGAGACCACCCTGCGCAGGCCGATCGTCAACACCCGCGACGAACCTCACGCCGATCCGGAAATATCGTCGGCTGCACGTCATCATCGGCGATGCCACAATGGCCGAGCCGCCACGCTGGTCAGATTCGGGTCGACCTCCCTCGTGCTCGGCCTCATCGAGGCAGGACTCGTTCCCCAGGCTCGAAACTCGCCGACCCGATGCAGGCTCTGTGGACGTCAGCCATGACCTGAGCCTGAGCACGAAGCTGCCCATGTCCGACGGCACCTCGATGACGGCTCTCGAGATCCAGGACACCTACTACTCGGCCTGCTTCGAACACGCCGGAGATGACGCAGACACCACCGAGGTTCTCAGCGAATGGAAGAGATTCCTCGACGGCTTGGCCACAGACCCACGCAGCCTGTCCGACTCCATCGACTGGATTGCCAAATGGGTGCTGCTCGAAGGCTACCGAAAGAAGGAGAACCTTGATTGGGACCATCCGAAGCTCGCGCTCATCGACGTCCAATACCACGACGTTCGGCCCGAGAAAGGGTCTGTTCTACAAGCTTGAGAAAGCCGACCGGATCCGACGGCTGACGACCGATGGTGAAGTCGAAAAGGCCGTGGTTCCGCGCCCGACGGAACCCGGCCTACTGAGATCCCTGGCCGGACCCGATTCTCGGACTCACTGGTGGCAGCGAGCTGGGACTCGCTCGTCCTCGAGCCCAGAGAGGAGTACGGAATCGTGCGTCTGCCGATGAGCGAACCGCTCAAGGGCAACCGTGAACTCCTCGAGGACAGACTGGCTGAAGTGCACGACTCACAGGCACTGCTGCAGGCCACTGGGAGTGGATAGACTGAAAACGACGAACGATGAAAGAGGTGCGAAATGAGTTCGCAGGAACAGGTTCAGAGAGACCATTCGGGCGGCGGGGGGAGAACCACCCGCGGAACCGCCTGAGGCCGTGCAGGGCCAGATCAACACTCAGAAACGTGGATTCGATCCTCGACGAGATCGACGGAGTCTCGAATCGAACGCAGAGGAGTTCGGTGCGCAACTTCGTCCAGAAGGGCGGCCAATGAGATGTCAGGATTTCTCTCCTGCATTCTGAGTTCGACGAGCAATTCGTTCGTCGAACTCGCCCGAGCCGTGGCACCCGAGGCGCTGCCGACCACGGCCGGGCAGATCTGGGGAATCTGGCTCCGGAGGGCACGACGATCATCTGCTTCCGCACCGCCACGGGCATCCTCATGGCAGGAGACCGGCGCGCGACGATCGGGACCATGATCGCCTCCACTCCATGGAGAAGGTGCGACCAGCCGACGATTTCTCGGTCATCGGCATCGCCGGAACCGCGGGACTCGCGCTCGATCTCATCCGTCTCTACCAGCTCGAACTCGAACACTACGAGAAGATCGAAGGTGCCCGCTGTCGCTGGGAGGCCAAGGCCAACCGTCTGGCGTCGTTGCTGCGCTGGAAACCTGAACTTGGCCATGCAGGGGGCTGTCCGTTGTTCCGCTCTTCGCCGGCGTCGGACGAAGCGACTCCTGCCGGGCAGATCTTCAGC
>NZ_JACBOT010000034.1 GCF_021532275.1 Brevibacterium sp. UCMA 11754 | reverse complement strand
ACAACCCCCTACCTGGGTAGGGGGTGAAATACGGTGCTCTGGGGTGATGCCAAGTCGATGATCCACCTCGTACGGTAAGTAATATGGAACCAGTAGATGTCGTGAATAGGTCGCTGTCGACGCCCACTCTTGGAAAAGAGACAAGGGCTGAGGTGCTCGAGCGGAGGCGAGCCAATCGCGGTACCGATAAGCAGGAATTCACCAGCGACTTCAGCGCGCTGATGGCTCAGGTCAAAGAGGCCGGTCTGCTGGCACGACGCCCCGGCTGGAACACGCTGCGCTTCGTCCTCATCGGACTCTCCTACGTCGTCGCCTTCGCGATGCTCTTCCTCATCGGCGAGAGCTGGTGGCAGATGGCCACAGCAGTCGTCTTCGGAATCCTCTTCACCCAGACGGCATATGTCGCCCACGACGCAGCTCACCGTCAGATCTTCACCAACGGCAAGGTCGGCGAGTGGGTCTCCACCATCATCGGCAACCTGTTCATCGGTCTCAGCTACGGCTGGTGGCTGAAGAAGCACAACGCTCTCCACCACGCCAACCCGAACAAGGCAGGCGTCGACGGCGACATCGCCCCGGGCGCCCTGATCTTCGACCCCGAAGATGCTAAAGGACTCACCGGAGTGCGGAAGTGGTTCGCCTCACACCAAGGCTGGTTCTTCTTCCCACTGCTGACCCTGGCGGGCCTGCAGCTGCACGTGAACTCGGTCAAGGCGATCCTCGTGGGACAATCCTCGATCAAGCGCCGCTGGATCGAAGGCATCTTCATCGGAATCAGAATCATCGGCTTCCCCCTCCTGGCGATCTGGGCCGCCGGACCTCTCATCGGCATCGTGTTCACCATCGTCCAGGTCATGGTCTTCGGCCTGCACATGGGCGGTTCGTTCGCCCCTAACCACAAGGGACAGCCGATCGTTCCCAAGGATGTGAAGATCGACTTCCTGCGCCGCCAGACATTGATGTCACGCAACATCTCGGGCGGTCGTCCGATGGGCTTCCTCATGGGTGGACTGAACTACCAGATCGAACACCACTTGTTCCCCAGCATGCCCAGCGTCAACCTGCACAAGGTTCAGCCGATGGTCCGCGAGTACTGTGCTCAGAAGGACATCAAATACACGGAGACGACACTCTTCGAATCATTCGGCATCATCGTCCGGTACCTCAACCGGGCCGGACTGGGCCAGGCCGATCCCTTCGACTGCCCAGTCACCGCGCAGTTCCGCTCACGCTGATCTTCACAGCATCGCTGGATTCACCGGCCAGGTCCGTCAACGCGGACCTGGCCGGTTTTGGTTCGTGCCTTGACAGGTGCATTCCGGGCAGGGGCTTTCTGGACAGGAACTCGAGCCGTCTTCTCAGGTGAGCTCGTCGTGGGCACCTGAGACCCATTCGGCGTAGCGTTCGGCCGAGGTTGCCACCGCTTCCTTGGCCCCGGTGGAGATCGTCTGCCCGAAGTTGCCGTACATCCGATCGAAGTCGAGGTCAGCCACCGAGGCTGCGATGCGTCTGACAACACCTGCCGACAGCGGCAGATAGTTGGGGAAGCTGCGCATGAACGTCACCCACCCTGAGCGAGCGACCGGTGCGATCGTGTCTCCACTGAGCATCACGCCTCGGCCGTCCTGGCCGGTCCACATGGCCACCGCGCTGCCGGGGAAATGACCGCCTGTGCGCATCAAGCGGACCCCGGGAACTGGTTCAGCAAACTGATAGTAGCGCCAGATGTTCAATCCCTCGCGCTGGACCCAGCCGGCATCTGCACGGCAGACGAAGATCGGTGCATCGTCGAAGGCCGCGCTCCACTCGAGCTGCAGGCCGAACATGTGAGGATGACTGGCAGCGATGGCCTGAACCCCGCCGAGGTTCGAGACTGCGGCGATGACGTCCTCGTCGATGTAGGGCGGGACCTCGAAGAGCAGGTTGCCATGCTCGGTCTGCGCCAGATAGCACGTCTGTCCGATGCCCAACTTCGGCTCCACACGCAGCGCGTAGAGACCTGGTTCGCGTTCGACGATGGAGACGCTGTGGTGTTCGAACTCGAGTTGTTCACGGGTCGTCCAGTCCTGGCCCGACTCCGGCAGCCACTGGCGCTCATCCGAACAGATCGGACACACATCCGGTGGAGGCGTGCTCGTCTCGACACCGCACGTGCGGCAGATCGTCACGTTCGTCAGTGCTGTCATCGGTGTGTACCCCCTGCACCCGAGGATAGTCGCCGAGTGCAGGTGGGGCCAGGTAACCGGTGGCAGGTGTGGCGTGCCATATCGTCATCTGTTCCACTGCCGTGGGGCGAAGGAACAAGTCAGCTCACGGCAACCCTCTACTTCGAATGAGCCTTGAGGTGGCCGACGAGGATGAGGGCGATGCCCAAGGCGAACCAGCCGATGAGCGCCCACCATTGCATCGCCATGGGTGCATCCGGGAAGTAGGACAGGTTGCGCAGCAGGGTTCCCGAGGCGCCGGGAACGAGGAACTGGCCGATGTCTCCCCAGGCCCCTGCGAGGAACTCCTTCGGTGCCTGGAGTGAGGCGATCGGGTTGCCGATGAACATCGTGAGCACCGCGCCGATCGCTATGCCACCCGGTCCTATCAGTGAGACGAAGCCATTGATGAGTGCCGCAGTCGCTGCTACAGCAAGGCCTGCAGCCAGAACGTTGAGCCCGAAGTTGCCCTGCAGGATGCCGAACCACGTCTGCAGGACGAGGGTGAGGGCGAGTCCGCCGATCGCACCGTAGGCCACGACCGCAACCGCGCGCATGCGGCGAGAGTGGACGAGCATGCTGGTGAGCACGCCGCCGATGATGCCGCCGATGGTCAGGGGCAGACCGGCGATCGCAAGGCCGGCACCGGTGGAATCGTCGTCGTTGAGCGGCACGGCATCCGTGACCGTGACCTCAGGGACCTCCATCGCCGAGGCGTCTGGGGCCTGTGTCTGGTTGCCTGGGTTTTGCTGTGGGGCACCAGGATCGGGCTGAGACCCGGCTGGCTGAGAGGCCGTTGCGAGTGCGTCCTGCATCTCCTTCATTCCGTCCTGCATGCCCGAGATCGCCTGCTTGTCGATCTTCTGCTGCATCTGAGCGGCGATCCCACCCAGCTGCTGGGCAACAGGAGGGGAAGCGGCAGTCGAGGTGAGGATCTCAGGGTCGTCGCCAAGCAGGAGTGCTCCGTAGACCTCACGTTCACGGATGAGCTGCTGCGCCTCGGCTCGGGAGTCGACCTTCCTCAGATCGAGCATCCCATCGGGGGCATCGGCCGCGATCTGATCGATCTGTTCCTGATCGCCTACGGCCGCAATCGGAAGATCTTTGGGCTCAGACGTGACAGTCGGCCAGCTGAATGCGAGCAGGATGACTGTGACGATGGCCGCGGCGAAGATTGCGGCGAGCAGTGCCTGTTTGAGGCTGGGCTTGCGCGCACTCGTGTCGGTCGTGCTCGTTCTGCCGTGACCATCGTCGGTGCCGTCCGAGCTGCTGAGGATTCTCGTCGCCATGCCAGTCCTATCCTTGAAAACGAATACTCGTTCTTTTTACTCTTTCGAGTACGATATATCAAGAATGATCATTCTTTTTTGGAGGTTTGGTGCCGAAGGTCACGGATGAGCACAGGGAAGCCATGCGCACGCGGATTCAGGATGCCGCGCTTGCGTGCTTCTTTCGCAAGGGCTTCGCCGGCGCTTCGATGGCCGACATCATCAAGGAGGCGGACCTGTCCGCCGGAGCCGTCTATGTCTACTACTCGTCCAAGGCGGAGCTCACGCTCGACGCCGCTAGGCGAATCATGGAACAGCGCGCGGCTGAACTGCAGGACTTCGGAACAGCAGACGAGGTTCCACCTCCACACGAGGTCTTCCCGAAGCTTCTGGATACGATCCTCCATGACACCCCTTTCGCTCCGCTGCTGCTGCAGGTCTGGGGAGAGGCGTCGCATTCTCCCGATTTCGCCGCAATCGCCGCTGAGATCTACCACGAACTCATCAGACGATTCGAGGCCTATCTGAATGTGTACTTCCGTCGGAGTGCGGGGCTTGCCGAAGGCGTCGCACAGGCCAGGGCGCATCAGATCGCGCCGGCCGTCCTCGCTGTCATGCAGGGTGCCATCGTTCAGACCGCGATCTTCGGTGACGCTTCGCATGCGCGGATCACGGATGCCGTCGAAGCGATGTTTGCTCAGCTCGTGGACTGAGGTTGCGCCGGTAGGGCGCGTGGACCGAGGTTCTGTCGGGACTGGGCCGATCTGCCGATCGCCACCGGAGCCTGCACGCTCTTCCTGGTCATGATGCGATCACTGTGCACCGCTGTGTGAGGAATGATCGACAATGGCATCTGCAGCGCACGATCTCCCGATGAAAGGATCACCACCACTGATGTCGACCGCCTACCTGCCCACCACGATCAATGATTCCGAGCACACTGTTCTTCGCGGAGCTACCCTCATCGATGGCAACGGCGGTGACCCCATCTCCAGTGCTGAGATCGAGATCAAGGACGGACGCATCGTCTACGCAGGGCCCGAGCGCACCGAAGGCGCCACCTCGGCGTGGGAGCGCAACGACACTGGTGGCAAAGCCCCTCGTGTCATCGACCTGCATGGCAAGACGATCATGCCCGGCTTCATCGACTCCCACGTGCACTTCGGACTCTCGATCGAGAACCAGGCGGCGAACCTCGCCCGCTTCGCCTCGGAGAGAATCGTGCGCAGCGCTGTCAACGCCCGGGCCACCCTCATGGCCGGAGTCACCACTGCTCGTGACCTCGGCGGAACCGACCGCGGCGTGCGCGACAGCATCCAGCAGGGGCTGATCCTTGGGCCCCGGATGCACCTGGCCATCACACCGCTGTCACCGACCGGCGGGCACACCGACTTCACGATGCCCAACGGCTTGTCCACCATGCCTGCCATGCCCGTCGACCCGATCATCGACACCGATGACGACGTCCGCCGGACCATTCGCACCCTCGTGCGCTCGGGTGCGGACGCGATCAAGGTCTGCACCACCGGCGGCGTCTCGAGCCCATCGGACACTCCCGATGACATCGGCGTTCCCGAAGAGCATGTGCGACTCATTGTCGAAGAGACAGCCAAACGAGCAGGCCAGCCCGTCGCGGCCCACGCCCAGGGAGCCGAAGGCATCAAGGCGGCCATCCGCGGGGGCGTCCGCTCCGTCGAACACGGATACGGAATCGACGACGAGGGCATTGAACTCATGCTCGAACACGGAACGTTCCTAGTCCCGACGCTCAGCAGTGCACTGCGGATCCCGGACCCGAAGAACGTGCCCGACTACCTTTACGAGAAGAAGGTCAGATGGTCCGCGATCGCGCGCGAACGCGTGGCCGTGGCGATGGCCGCCGGCGTGAAGGTTGCGCTGGGAACCGACGCCGGTGTGTGCCCACACGGACTCAATCTGCGCGAGGAGATGCATGCCGTCGAGCTCGGCCTGACACCGATGCAGGCGATTGTGGCGGGGACGAAGAACGCGGCGGAACTGCTGCGCCTGTCTGCTGACGTGGGCACACTCGAGGAAGGCAAACTGGCCGACCTCGTCATCGTCGACTTCGACCCGTTGGCCGATATCACCCAGTTGGCCGACCCGGCGAAAGTCAAAGTCGTCATGCAGGGCGGGGCACTGATGAAGGACTCCGCGAGTTGGTTCCCAAGCGCGCCCGTCCGTTCGCTGCTCGGGTGAAATTGCGTCGACCGCCGAAACAGTCCGAACTCCACCCACCGCTTAATCCACCCACCGCTTCATCCACGATCAGAGAGGAACTACTATGACCCACGATTTCGCTGCCGAGGCACAGTCTCTGGCGACCGAACTCATTGACCTTCGCCGCGACCTGCACCGCAACCCCGAGCTGGGTCTCGAGCTCCCGGTGACTCAGCGCATGATTCTCGACGCCCTCGAGGGACTGCCTTTGGAGATCACAACCGGCAAGGGGCTGAGCTCCATCGTTGCTGTGCTCCGAGGCGGCAGACCCGGGCCGACAGTACTCCTGCGCGGAGACATGGATGCTCTGCCCGTTGCGGAGGAGAACGATCTGGACTTCGCCTCGACCAACGGCAATATGCACGCCTGCGGCCACGATCTGCACGTGACAGGTCTGGTCGGGGCCGCGAAGCTGCTCAGCGCACACCAGGAGGAACTCGCCGGCACCGTGGCTTTCATGTTCCAACCCGGTGAAGAGGGCCCTGGCGGTGCCAAAGACATGATAGATGAGGGCATGTTCGACACCATCGGTGCAGTCCCCGATGCGGCGTACGCCATCCATGTCGCTCCTGGAGCACACGGAATCTTCACCACGAGACCCGGCACCCTGATGGCCGGAGCGAACACCCTCCACGTCACCTTCCACGGACGCGGCGGCCACAGCTCACAGCCGCATGCCAGCATCGATCCCGTCCGGCCCACTCTCGAATTCGGCCAGGCGCTCTACTCGATGGTCACCAGCACGTTCAGCGTCTTCGATCCGGTTGTCGCCGAAGTCACGCAGCTGCAGGCCGGCGAGGCCGTCAACGTCATCCCACCCTCGGCGAAGATCGGCGCTTCCGTGCGGACGCTGTCAGCAGCTTCGACGAAGAAGTTCGCCGAGGTGGCCCCACGTCTGGCCGAGTCGATCGCTGCCGCGCACGGGTGCACCGCCGAGGTGGTGTGGACCGAACAGTACCCCGTCACGGTCAACGATGACGGCGAGGCCGCGTTCGTCGCAGACACGATCACCGAGGCTTTCGGCGAGGACCGGTACGTCGAGGCGCCGACTCCGCTCATGGGGTCCGAGGACTTCTCCTACGTGCTCAACGAAGTTCCGGGCGCGTTTCTGTTCTTCCTCGTGTCTCCGCAGGATATCGACCTGGAGACTGCAGCTTGGAACCATTCGCCACAGGTGCTCTTCGATGACGCCCATCTGCCGGATCAGGCCGCAGCCCTCGCCACCCTGGCATGGAAGCGCACGCTACGAGACTGAAAGGCATGTGTGGTGCGGGGAGAGCGGTGAGTCACACGGAGTCACCGTCGTCGTCGACCGAGTGGACCTGGTCCTCGCGCATGCTCACCTTGTTCACGCCGGAGAGATCCAACAGTGCAGGGATGAGCATGTGCAGGGGCGGTCTCCCCTCGAACTTCACGTCGATCTGGACCATCCGCACGCCGTTCTCGGTCTCGAAGCGTTTGGAATCGAGGATGGTGTTCGAGTAACCCATGTCGCCTGCCACGGCGAGTATGTCACGGAGGATTCCCGAGCCGTCCTCATACGCGATGCGCAGCAGTTTTCGGTGGTCGCTGTCGGGGATCCGACGGATGAGGGGCGCGACGACGAACAGCGTGAGAAGGTGCAGTGCTGTGAGCATGATGGCCAGTGACAGCATCCCTGCTCCGCAGGCCATGCCCACGGCCGCCGTCACCCACACGGTGGCGGCAGTCGTGAGGCCACGCACCATGTTTCGGCCCTTGAAGATCACGCCCGCGCCCAGGAAGCCCACACCCGAGACGATCTGTGCGGCGATCCGCGACGGATCCAGACGAGCGTCGTCCCCGAGCACACCGGCGAACCCGTAGGCGGAGACCAATGTGAATGCACATGTGCCGATACCCACAAGAACGTGCGTGCGATAGCCTGCGCTCTTCTGCCGGAACTGCCGTTCGAAGCCGATCAGCGAGCACAGGACGAAGCTGGCCAGGAGCAGCTCGGCCTCGATGAGGCCAGTCGGACCGAAGAAATCGATATGTGAACCCATAGTTATCTGACTGTAGACCCAAAGCTTTCCACGCTGAAGATCACGTCACATCAGAGACTCATCTGACCGGCAGGTGCACTCCTCGCAGTAAGGGCCTGACTTCAGGCAGCCGCATCAGATGCGGCCAGCTGATCACACGGTGGAGGGGATCCGCTCCTGCTGATCCACGGATTCGGGATCCGTGGGGTATCGACTGCCATCATAGGGAGACTCAACCCCCACCTCGGCGGATCGATGCTTCAGCCCGTCGCCTGCAGTGGGCGCGGCCGTGTAGGCACTCTGGTCCGTCGACTCTGCATGGTTCGCAGACTCGAACCGGTCGTCGTCGACGATCGTCGAGCGCACGGTCGCAGTGGAGTTTGAGCCTTCGAGGGCCTTCGCCTGCTTACGGGCCTGCTTGTTCCGCTCCCTCTCCTGCTCAAGGTGGAGATTGCCGAAGTCATGTTCTGTCCGCGGTGGTTTGATGCTGTCGATGAGGAACACCAGTGCCAGGGACACGAGGCCCCAGAGCCCGAGGACCTGCATATGCTCGGTGACGACATCACTGTCGAAGTAGATGATCGAACGGATGGTCTCCACCGCTGCCGCCATCGGCAGGAAGTCGTGCAGCGTGGTGAAGAACGACGGGATCATGTACTCGGAGATCGCCCCGTTCGAGGCCGGCATCCCGGCGAACATCAGAGTGCCGATGACAGGAATGATCGCGAGCATGCCGATGAGTCTCTCGAAAACCATGGCGAACATGGCGATGCAGAAGATCGCGATGATTCCGGCTCCCCACAGCTGAGCGAAATGACCGTCGACGGCTCCGGTGATCGGGCCGGCGATGAGGGTGACGACCAGTGACATGAACGGTGCGTACACAGCGGTCAGGGGGATCATCCGCTTCAGCGGACGGCTCCACGGGTTGGCGTTCGCACCGACGATGACCACCATGAATCCGGCGAGGACCCAGCCCATGGCCACGTACATGACGACTACGCCGTTCTTGTCCCGGTCCGGCAGCGCATTGACGTTGTCGACGTTGAGCTCCATGTCCTGCTGGGAGGCGACCTGATCGAAGATCCGGTTGACGACCTGGTAGGCACTGTTGTTCCCGGCTTCGTTCGCAATGAGACCGAACTCGGCACTCTTCTGAGTCGGCAGCACGAGTGCTGCGACCTCGTCCCGATCCTCGACCTGGGCACGTGCCTCTTCTTTGTCCGTCGTGGCCGTGAAGTCGAACATGTCCTTGCCCATTGACTTCTCGAGGTCGGCGATCGTGTCCTTCGCCTGCTCGGTCGAGGAGCCGACCACGGTCACGGGCATGTCCTTGGGCGTGGGGGAGCCCATCGCACCGAGCATGAAGGTGAGCATCATCGTGACCATCGCCAAGGGGAAGACGATGAGTGAGATGTAGCGCCACACCTTCGAATCCGGGCGCCGGCCGCCGTGCAGCGACGGGATGTTGACGTCGAGTGGTTTCGGATCGGGATTGCGCCGGTGGGAGATGAAGTCGTAGGCCTTCGTCAGCAGCAGACCGACGACGGCGCCGATGGCCAGCACGAGGAGGTGCTCGGTGACGCCCGCGCCATCGAAATACAGCACGGAGCGCAGCGCTTCACCGATCGCGGGCATCGGCAGAATTTCGTGCGTGAAGCGGTAGAAGGCCGGCATCGTGTACACGGGGTACGACAGGTTCGACGACGGCATGCCGAGGACCATGAGGAAGAAGATGCCGACGATCACTCCCAAAGCACCGACAATTCGGGTGATGAACAGCTGCACGCAGGAGATCGCGAACACACCCAGCCAGGCGACGCCGAGAACGGCGACCGTGTCCTTGACATCGACGATGTCGAGGATCGGGCAGGCGACCGTCCAGACCAGCCCGGCGATCACCGCGGCCCAGGCTCCGAGGATGGGGACGATGCGTTTGAACTTCAGCAGTTCGGGGGAGTTCGAGCGCAGCACGCTGAAGGGCAGGTATCCGGCCATGACGATGGCTGTCATGAGGAACATCGCTCCGAGTCCGGAAGGATCGTCGTCCGGCAGCGATGCAATGTCCTCGGTGTCGACGTCGAGTCCCTCCTCCTGCAGAGCGGGCATGACGAGGCCGGTGACCGTCGTCTGCTGTTGGATTCCTGCGCCACCCGCGGTGTAGAGCGTGGCTTTGTCGCCCTTGATGACGACCGCCGCCGAGGCTTCGCGATCGTAGACCATCTCACGTGCGGTGTGAGCGTCATCGACGGTGTCGACGTCGAGGGCATCCGGTTCGGAACCGTCGAGCGCAAACTTCATGACCGCGGCCTTCGAGTCAGAACCGGCCACGACGACGGGCATGTCATTGGCTGAGGGAGAGTGCATGGTGCCGAGGTATCCCGTGATCATCATGCCCACCATGATGAGCGGCATGATGAAGATCGCTGCCGTCCGGCCGATCAGTTCTGCCTTGGCCCGCTTCGCGGCTGCAGCCTCTGCCTCGGTGGTGTGCTGCTCGCCCGTCGACTCCGGAGCCAGGTCCTGGTCATAGTCGTGGTCTTGACTGTTGTCGTGTGAGTCATGCCCACGGGCCTCGCGGCGGGTGAGCGGCGGTGGTGGTGTGCCCACTGTCGTCCTCCTGATGGATCGGAAGTCGAGTGATCACTGTTGACCACCTTGAACTCGACCACTTTAAGACACGTGACTTATAATTGTGAAATCGACATGGGTTTGCCAAGGTGGCGGGGATGCTCGCCGAGGTGGTCAGGTCGTTGATATCGCGGCAGGGAGTCCGCATCTTGAGCGGCTTGAGAATGGAAGAATGGGGGCTATGGGAAGCCAGAGTGACAGAGCGCGTGTGGTGCTGCTCAACTCCGCCGAGGAGCTCTTCGCCATCCACGGCATCGATGCTGTGTCGAACCGCCGCATCGTCGACTATGCAGGGGCGGCGAATCATTCCGCGATCGCATACCACTTCGGGGGTCGAGACGGTCTGCTGCGTGCACTCGTGGAGCGTCATGTCGCCGAGATGTCCCTCCGCAGGGACGCTTACCTCGCAAGTCTGGGTGAGACCCCGAGCATTCATGATTTCGTCCGCAGCAGAATGGGCCCGCTGTTCGACGTTTTAGCCGATCTGCCGCGGCCCAGCTGGCGCGCACAGTTTCTCGCGCAGGTGGGGATCGTGCCCTCGGCTGTCGAGATCATGAAGTCCGTGATGGCTGAGTCCTCCCTGCCTGAGGGGTTGAGATTCAATCACGGCGAAATGGAAGGCATTCCCGAAGGGGTCCTGCGTGGCCGGGCCTATCTGCTGGCTCATATGGTCACCAGTGCGTGTTCGGACCAGGAGGTGAAGATGAATGAGGGGACCCACAAAGGCGACTGGGAGCAGGTGGGGCGGTTCCTCATCGATGCCGCCGCAGGCATGCTCGCAGGCCCTGTGACATCACCGGACGGTGCGATCCGCTATCCGTCGATGCCGTTTCTCTGACGGGTGTCTCTGCGGGACTGAACCAGTCGCAGCCTGTCGAATCAGCTGCAGCCTTCGGGGCCGCACGCCGCGCCTTCACGAAAGGCTTCGTCTCCGCCGGCGAGTACCGTGAGCTTCTGGCTCTCGCCCCACGCTGTCTCGAGCGCCTGTGTGAAGGTCTCGGGTGGTTGAGCACCGGATATTCCGTACTTGCGGTCGATGACGAAGAACGGGACTCCGTTTGCACCCAATGTCTGAGCCTCGGCGATGTCGGACTTCACCTCGGCGGTGTGCTCGTCGGTGGAGAGGACTCGGCGGGTTTCTTCGGCGTCGATGCCAACGGTGTGGGCCACCTCGGCGAGATAATTGACGTCACCGATATTGCGGCCCTTCTCGAAATGACCGGACAATAGGGCTTCTTTGGCCTGGTTCATGACCCCGTGGGACTTGGCCAGGTGGAGGAAGCGGTGAGCGGTAAAGCTGTTGGCCACGACGATGGAATCGAAATCGTAGTTCAGCCCCTCCCCAGTGGCCTGCGCGGTGACGTGATCGAACATCTGCCGGACCTGATCGGCAGGCATGCCCTTGGCCTGGCTGAGGTACTCGGTCTCTGTTCCCGCGTAGTGGTCGGGCAGACTCGGGTCGAGCTGGTAGCTGCGCCATTCGACCTCGACGTCATCTTTGTGCGCGAAGCCGTCCAAGGCGGTCTCGAAGCGACGTTTTCCGATGTAGCACCAGCGGCAGGCGATGTCCGACCAGATTTCTATCTTCATGACAGGTCAAACCTGGGCTCGGGGCGGGTTATTCCCCTCAACGAAAGGTGCGAGTGGATCAGAACAGGGCTTCCTGTGGCGGGGGAGTGAGGCTGGCGGCTTGAGCAGTGGCCGAAGACTTGGCAGCGGCTCGGGTGAGGTCTCCGCGCTTGGTCTTCGGGTAGTCGTCATCGGCGGTCCCGCGCAGGTCGTACTTGTCGATGAGTGGATTGACGCGTCGACTCAGCCACGCCCGGTATTCCTTCGACGCGTACGAGGACTTCGCGTACATGCGACGGTAGCGGGGGAGCAGTTCCGGATGTTCGCATTCCAGCCAGGTGAAGAACCATTCGCGGGCACCCGGCCGAAGATGCAGAGCACCGTAGACCACCCTGCTCGCGCCCGCCTCTTTGATTGCGCGGAGTGCGGTATCAAGATGTTCCATCGAGTCGGTGAGCTTCGGCATCACGGGCATGAGGAAGACCGTGACCTTGAATCCGAGGTTCGCGGCCGCCATGACTGTGGCCAGGCGCGCTGTGGTCGTCGGTGTGCCTGGCTCGATCGTCTGCTGGAGGGCGTCATCGTATACAGCGATCGACATGCTGATCTCCACGTCGACGTCCTCTTTGGCACGGGCGAGCAGCGGCAGATCGCGGCGCAGCAGGGTGCCCTTGGTCAGCACCGACATCGGAGTCCCATGCTCGGCCAGGGCGGTGATGATGCCCGGCATGAGTGAGTAGCGGCCCTCGGCGCGTTGGTAGGGGTCCGTGTTCGTGCCCAGGGCCACCAGCTCACGTGACCACTTCGGTTTGGCCACCTCGGCGGTCAGCACTTCGGGGGTATTGACCTTGACGATGACCTGCCGGTCGAAATCCTCACCGGAATCAAGATCGAGATATCGGTGGGTGCTGCGGGCAAAGCAGTAGACGCAGGCATGAGAGCAGCCGCGGTAGGGATTGATCGTCCAGGTGAATGGCATCGAGCTGGCCGCGGGCACCTTATTCAGGGCCGACTTCGCCAACACTTCATGGAAGGTCACGCCGGCGAACTCAGGTGTTCGAACACTGCGGACCAGACCCTTGAGGCCGAAAAGCTCGGCAGGAGACGCGTCGATGCCTGTACCCGGTGTGCCCGTCGGGGAGCTCATCTTAGGGCTTGCCTCTGCGCCGACGACTGGTCCAAGAGTGCTCTGCTGATTCCACCTCATATGTATATTCGAACAGTTGTTCTAGTGGGAGTCAAGAGTGCGTAGAGTGGTGGCAACCTCTTTGATTGGAAAGTTTGATGATCCAAACCGTCACGGGCCCTATAGAAGCTGCGGATCTCGGCGTCACGCTTCCGCATGAGCACCTTTTCATCAATCTCATGCGTGAGTATCGAGGTGACGGTCTGCTCAACGACCCAGACCTGGTGGAGCATGAGTTGCGTCTATACAGTGATCTGGGCGGGCGTTCGATAGTCGATGTGACAAGCAGCGGCCTGGATCGCAACCCGCTTGCGCTGCTCGATGCATCGCGACGCACGGGCCTCAATGTTGTCATGGGATGCGGTTACTACAGGGATCCGTATCTTCCGAACGAGGATGTGGATACGACGACCGTCGAAGGACTGAGCGAACGGATCGTCAACGACCTCGACGTCGGTGTCGACGGAACAGGCATACGGGCGGGTGTTATCGGAGAGGTCGGCAGCGACAAGTGGTTTGTCAGCGCGCGGGAAGAAAGGTCTCTGCGCGCCGCTGGTCGAGCTCAATTGCGCACAGGTGCAGCGCTCACGACTCATTCGGGGCGTTGGCCGGTCGGGATGCCGCAGCTTGACATCCTCGTGGAAGAAGGCGTCGATCTCAGGCGTGTGATCGTTGGGCACTCCGACTCGGTGCCGGATACGGAGTACCATCTCGCTCTGGCGCGGCGCGGTGCATATGTTCAATTCGACATGCTCGGCATATACACCTCCGACTACGACCAAGAGAAGCGCATCCGGTATATCAAGAACTTGGTCGAATTTGGATTCGGGGATCATGTGCTGCTGTCCCATGACGTCTGCCTGAGGGGGATGCTTACTGTCAACGGGGGCGTCGGCTACGGTCACATACTCAGAGATTTCGTTCCGCGGATGCGTGCAGCCGACATCTCGGACGACCTGATCGAAAGAATGATGGTCACCAATCCTGCTCGGGCTCTCGAGCCACAATGACAACCCTCAAGGTCGGAAGCCACCGCAGTCTATGAGACTCTCATGCCCTTGAATTCGCTGCGGTGGAAGACAAGTGCTTCGGTTTCAGGCTCAGCACCGGAATCGGCACGGCTGCTGGTGTCGAGGATTTCGAGCAGCGCGACGGTGTGATCTCCTGCCTCGACCTCGTTGTAGATGCGCGTCCACAAGTAGGCAGGGCTGCCCGGGATAGTCAGGGCGCCATCAGCCGTGACCTCGGGGTCGATCCCAGCGAAGCGCGAAGCACGGTCCGTCGAAGCCAGCTGCCTGGCCAGGAGTGATTGATGGGTGCCGAGGAGGGAGACTCCCAATGCGGGTGCACTCCGCAGGAGGGGCCACGTACTCGAGCTGGTCTGGACTGCGACGCTGATCAGGGGAGGGTCGAGCGAGACTCCTGCTGTGACAGTCGAGGCGACGAGTCCGAGAGGAGTCCCGTCCACCTCCGCGCCGATGAGCGCAACACCCTGTGGGAAGTGCGAAAAGGTCTCGCGCAGAGCATCCGGTGACACGGCTGCGGCTCGTGCGCTCGTCGTCATGAACTTGCCTCCGGTGGAATGTAGTTGTTGAGGGGGTGAGGATGCTGAGATGTTCCGCTCAACAATGCCTCACTGACCTCAAATGATCATCACAGATATTGCCACCAAGTGCATCCCGATGTGACATCGGTGAGTCTTCGTGTGTCCCCATATGACGATCAAAGTCCAACAGTGACGTGGCGGCGACATGAACCGCCACAAGGTCCCTAGATTGCTCAACGAAACTCTGGCTCTGAAAAGGCAGCCTGACCACATAGATGAGGGAGAATCCCATGGCACAGTCCTCCTTAGCGGAGACGATCCCCCAGGCCCCACCTCGGCGGCTCTTGGACGGGAAGAAGAGAGTCCTCGCCTCAGCCTTCGCCGGCACCACCATCGAGTGGTACGACTTCTACCTCTACGGCACAGCGGCGGCACTGATCTTCGACGTCCAGTTCTTCCCCAGTGGCAGCGAGCTCGGCAGCAGCCTGGCCGCGTTCGCCAGCCTCGCGGTCGGATTCTTCGCCCGACCACTGGGCGGAATCATCGCCGGGCACCTCGGTGACCGCGTCGGACGCAAGGCGCTCCTTGTCGTCTCCCTGCTGTCCATGGGCATCGCCTCGACCCTCATCGGCCTGGTGCCGAACTTCGACTCCATCGGCTGGTGGGCCGCGGCCGCACTTGTCGTCCTCCGGATCGTGCAGGGACTGTCAGCCGGTGCCGAATGGGGCGGGTCCGCACTGCTCTCGGTCGAACACGCCCCACCCCGCAAGCGCGGACTGTTCGGCTCTTTCACACAGATCGGATCTGCCGCTGGCATGCTGCTGGCCACCAGCGCCTTCTTCGCCGTGCAGAACCTGCTCACACCCGAACAGTTCGAAGCCTTCGGATGGCGCATCCCCTTCCTCGCCTCGGCACTGCTCGTGGCACTGGGACTGTGGATCCGCCTCGGCGTCTCCGATGCACCGGAATTCCAAGAACTCAAGGCCTCGGGCAATGTCGCCAAGGCGCCACTGCGCGACGTGCTGACCAAGCATCCGCGCGTCCTCCTGGTGACAATCGGACTCCGCCTGGCGCAGAACAGCGTCTTCTACCTCATCACCGTCTACATGCTCAGCTACCTGGCCGAGAACCGCAACGACTCGACCGCCGGCGTCACTGCCGTCATGATCGCCTCGGCCATCGGTCTGTTCACCGGGCCTCTGTGGGGGTGGGTCTCTGACAAGGTCGGTCGCAGACGCGTGACCATCGGCGGCATCATCGGGGTGGGCGTATTCGGGTGGATCTTCTTCGCCTTCCTCGACGCCGGCCCACTGACCTTCCTACCCATCGTGGTGATCCTCGGCATGAACCTCGCCCACGACGCCATCTACGGTCCCCAGGCAGCCTGGTTCGCCGAGCAGTTCCCCATCGAGATCCGCTATTCAGGGGTGAACATGGGCTACCAGCTGGGCACTGTCATCGGCGGTGGCATCATGCCGATGGTCGCGGCGCTGCTCTACGTCGTCGGCGGCCACTCGCCCTGGCTGATCTGCGGCTACCTCACACTGCTGTGCCTGCTCTCGCTCATCGCGGCACTGGCGGCGAAGGACCCTGCCCGCGAGCTGGCGACCAGCAGCCCTGCCCACGACTGAGATCCATGACCTGACACTGAGGTCCGTTACCTGACATCTGCGACCTGACATCTGCCGCTCGACACCGACAAGGAAAGAGACACACGATGACGAAACCCATTATTCTCAACGCATTCGACATGATGACCCCGGTCCACCAGTCACCCGGACTGTGGCGCCACCCTGACTCCAGGGTCGACGAATTCACTCAGCTGTCCTTCTGGACGGATCTGGCTAAGACCCTCGAAGAAGGAGGATTCTCCTCCCTGTTCCTCGCCGACATCCTCGGCGTCTATGACGTCTACGGAGGCAATGCCGACGTGACGAACCGCGGGGGAGTCCAGTTCCCCCTCCTGGACCCACTCGTTGCAGTTCCCGCTATGGCCGCAGCGACGAAGACGCTGGGATTCGGCGTCACCGCCTCGGTGACCTACGAACAGCCTTACCTGCTGGCCCGGACCCTGACGACCCTTGATCACTTCACCAACGGGCGCGTGGCCTGGAACATCGTCACCAGCTACGTCGACTCAGCGGCACGCAACCTAGGACTCGAAGGGCAGATCCCACACGACGAGCGCTACGACCGGGCAGATGAGTACATGGACGTCATGTACAAGCTCTTCGAAGGCTCGATCACCCCCGAAGCACTGCGCGCCGACGCCGAGGCCAACGTGTTCGTCGACCCCGAACAGGTCCACGACATCAACCACGAGGGCAAGTTCTTCACCGTGCCCGGGCAGGCGCTCGCCGTGCCCGGGCCACAGGGAACACCGCTGCTGTTCCAGGCTGGTGCCTCCAAGCGCGGGCAGGAGTTCGCCCTCGACCACGCCGAGGCGATCTTCTTCTCCGGACCCACACCCCAGATCCTGCGCACCTGGGTCGACAAGGTTCGCGACGGACTCGAAGAACGTGGACGCGCCCGCGACAGCGTGAAGATCTTCGCGCTCGCCACCGTCATCGTCGACGACACCGACGAAGCAGCCGAAGCCAGGCTCGCCGACTACACACGCTACGTCGACACCGATTCCGCGCTCTCACTCTTCGGCGGCTGGACCGGCGTCGACCTCTCGGGCGCCAAGCCGGACGACCCGCTGGAATACGTCGCCACGGACGCGAACCAGTCCGCGCTCGCCTCCTTCACCACCATGGCCGGCGACAAGACCTGGACCATCCGCGATCTGGCGGAGTTCGTCGCCATCGGCGGACGCGGACCCGTCATCACCGGCTCGCCCGCGACGATCGCAGACGAGTTCGAACGTTGGATGTCCGAGGCCGACATCGACGGATTCAACATCGCCGCTGCCGTCCGCCCCGCCGACGCCGAGCGATTCACCAAGTACGTTTCGCCCGAACTGCGCCGCCGTGGTCTCCTGCCGGAACCGATCGAAGGTGCCACGGTCCGCGAACAGCTCACCGGACAGGGCCCCCGCCTGGCCGATGACCACAAAGGTGTAGGGTTCCGGTTGGGAGCCGACGCGCTCGTATGACTCGGTACATGTGATCTTGTGAGCCCGCCTGTGGGTGGGGCTCGCCTCTGCAGGAGTTCGCCCTGTATGGGGGCTCGCCTGTGCGGGAGCTCGCCCTCGTGGCCGGTGGATGAACTTCTCGTGATTGACCTGCGAGTTCATCTGCCGGCCACTTTTTGTGGATAATAGTCTGCGGCCATTTTCCGATCCGCCGATCACCTGAGGATCCCGCATGAGCGCAGCGACGCCACAGACTTCTGCCGAGTCCACCTCGGCACCCGTCTACAAACGCAAGGCGCTCTTCGCCGCAGCTGTCGGATACGGGCTCGACGGCTTCGACCTGCTCATCCTCAGCTTTGCCCTCGGCGGCATCATCGCAACCTTCGGACTCAGCGACGTCGAGGCAGGATCGCTGTCGACGATCACCCTCTTCGGTGCGGTCCTCGGCGGCATCATCTTCGGATCACTGGCCGACCGCTGCGGCCGTGTCCGGGTTCTGACCTGGACCGTTCTCATCTTTGCCGTGTTCACCGGGCTGAGCTCAATTGCTCAGGGATATTGGGACATGGCCGCCTACCGGTTCATCGCCGGCATCGGCATCGGCGGCGAGTTCGGCATCGGCATGGCATTGGCCGCCGAGGCGGTGCCGGCCAACCAGCGTGCCCGAGCCACCTCTTGGGTGGGAGTGGGATTCCAGATCGGCGTCTTCGCCGCCGCGATCGTCTCCGCTCCGGTCATCGCCCTGTGGGGTTGGCGGGCGCTGTTCGTCATCGGTCTCTTCCCCGCCATCTTCGCCTTCGTCATTCGCCGAGGTGTCGAGGAGCCCGACAAGTTCGTGCAGTCCCAGCGAGGCCGTGCAGCGGGGGAGTCGGGTGGCCCAAGCGAGTCGGAGGACTCAAGCGAGTCGGCAGGCGCACCGGACCTTCCGACCTTCGGTGCAAAGATCCGTGCGCTGGTCAAGGACAAGGGGACCGTGAAGATCTCCTTCGCCTTGATCGTCCTCTCGACGGTGCAGAACTTCGGATACTTCGGCATCATCGCCTGGCTGCCCAACTATCTGTCCGAGAAGATGGACCTCGGCGTGACGAAGGGATCGCTGTGGACGGCGGTGACAGTGATCGGAATGCTCGCGGGCATCCTCATCTTCGGTCAGGTCGCCGACCGGCTGGGCAGGCGTCCGGCGTTCTGGATCTTCCAGGCCGGCGCGATCGTCTCGATCCTCGTCTACAGCCAGATGACCGACCCGACCGCACTGCTCATCGGCGGCTTCTTCATGGGAGCCTTCGCCAACGGCATGCTCGGTGGTCATGGTGCCCTGCTGGCAGAGATGTACCCGACGCAGGTTCGGGCCACCGCACAGAACGTCATCTTCAACATCGGCCGTGCCCTGGGCGGACTCGCCCCCGTGGTCATCGCCCTGCTTGCCGACACCTTCGGATTCGCGTTCGCACTTGCGCTGCTGCCGACCATCTACATCATTCAGTTCCTCGCCATGTTCCTGCTGCCGGAGAAGCGCGGCATCGAACTGGAGTAGATGGACAGCGTCGAACCGAATCAGTGGGGATCCTGTCCGACAAGGTGCAGTCGGTGCCGGGCTCCCAACCCCGCGTCATTGTGGCCGCGCGTTCGACATTTCGCTGCATATCGCACGCCAGTCCACAACGACGCTCACTGGAGAGCTGGTTATGCGAGGTGGTGTTCGAGCAGCCTGGCGAATTGCTCCATGTTGGTCCTCCTGGACACTCTCAGAACCGTCCAGCCTTCGGCCGCCATTGCCGCGAGCCGACTGTTGTCTGTGGCGAACTGTTCGTCGGAGCTTCGGTGATGATCGCCTTCATACTCAATCGCCACCTTCTTGTTCGGATAACCGAGGTCCGGGTGGAGAACAGAATTCACGAGTGGGCAGGCGATGGCAGGATGGACAGCGGGCTCGGGGAAGCCATGACTGATCAGCCAAAGCCTCAGCCAAGTCTCACGTGGGGAGTCGACGTTTCCGCGCATCAGCTCGAGAGCCTTCTCTGCGGTGTGTCTGCCATAAATGCGATCGCGGGCAGCGACCTCTCGTCTCAGCGCGGAGATCGAGGTGAGGGGGCCTGCATGCCACCGACCGATGGCTGCGTCTCCGAGCGTGGTGAGTTCCTCGATCGTCAGGAGCGGGGCGAGTTCGAGGAACAGCTGCGGCACGGAGATGAGTGGCAGTTCGAAGAAATTCGAGGTTTTCAGCTCTTGGTAGCGATGGGACACGACGCCTTGTCGAGCCTTCGCTGTATTAGGCGATGTGACCACATGCAGACTGTGTTCGTCGATGCGGGACGGAAGTGGAAGTCCGTAGAGGCGAGCGGCGGTGACATTGCTTGCGGCGATTTCGGCGTCGAGCTGGAGCAGGGCCTGCAGATGCGTCTGTCTCAGCAGCCACTCGTGATCGGCCCACAGCGGGGCGAGGACAGAGGTTTCGGGGCGAGTGTCGATCCACACGCCGCGATAGAGCTGGACGTACCGGGAATCGGTTCTTAACCGATAGAGGCTGATTCCGAGGTCTGGAGCCTGGTGGCGGGTGAACGGCACGGGTGCAGTCAGGAACTGTACCGGACGGTTCCCCGCCAAGCGGAGCTGCTCCCAGCTCGCAGTGCTCGACTGCTTTCCTGGAACATGTTTGGTCTTCATGATCAACTACAGTGGCGCTCTTCGGCCGACGACGAAACAGAGACGAAAAGGCCTGTGGATGGCCTCGCGCCGTCCACAAGCCATTCGCACATGAGTGCTGGTTCTCGCCGAAGGTCTGTGCACACGAGTCGAGGGTGTCTTCGGCCCCGTCACCTCGGACTGAGCCCATCGGAAGCTGCCCGCTTCTCGGGAGGCATGCTCTTCAGTGTGGGCTGGCGTTCGAAATATCCCCAGTTTTCGCACGCGACTCCACTATGACGGAGATTGCCAACACGTCAGCTGCGGCCCGGCCGGCGGGGTGCAGTCGGCGTCCGTGACATATTGTGACGGCCGGGGGAGCGGGCGCGGCGTGCCCAGACCATACTGAGCGATTGTGAATAGTCCAGAACCGGCCGGCACTTCGGCGCACGCACCAGACAAGACCGACCCAGGCCCCACCTCGGCGGCGGAGGGCACAGCCAGCGGGACGAAGTCTCCGCGGATCATCCGCTGCGCCTCCGACATCCACTCGGTCCTCGCCGAATTCGGATCCCAGGGCACGAAGACCAAGGCGGTCATCATCCTCGCCCTCGGCGGGATCTTCATGGACGCCTACGACTTCTCGTCTCTGGCCTTCGGCATCACCGCGATCAAGGAGCAGTTCGGTCTTTCCGGCTTCATGACCGGGCTTGTCAACGCCTCGATCATGGTCGGCGCGGTCATCGGGGCGCTCTTCGGCGGATACCTCGTCGACCGCTTTGGGCGCTACAAACTGTTCATGGCCGATATGGTCTTCTTCGTCGTCGCCGCCATCGGCTGTGCCGTGGCTCCCAACGAATGGGTTCTCATCTTCTTCCGCTTCATCATGGGCATCGGCGTCGGCCTCGACCTGCCTGTGGCAATGGCCTTCCTCGCCGAGTTCTCCAAGCTCAAGGGCAAGGGCAACCGTTCCCAACGCGTCAACGCGTGGTCACCTGCCTGGTACATCGCAACAGGGATCGGCTACCTCGTCGTCCTCATCATCTTCGTCAGCCTGCCCTATGACCAACACGCCATCCTGTGGCGCCTCGTCGTCGGCTTCGGCGCCGTTCCCGCGCTCGTCGTCCTCCTCGTCCGTCGTCGCTACCTTGCGGAATCGCCTGAATGGCTGGCCAACCAGGGCGATCTGCGCGCGGCCGTCGACGTCATGCGCTCACACCACAACCTCGATGTCAGGCTCGCAGTCGATGCGGGCGGCACGCGGGCGACCGCGGAATATGACGCCAGTCGCGCCAAGCAGGAGACGACGAACCTTGCCGGGCAGGAGACGACGAACCTTGCCGGGCAGACCGGAGGTTCGGAAGCCGCCGGGCCAAGCGCTCAGTCCCTCCAGACCCCCAAGCGCGGCGGCAAGTGGAGCGGGTTCGCAGAACTCTTCGCTCCGCAGTACCGCGTACGCACGATCGTCGCCCTCTGCGTGTCCGTGTTCTCCACCTTCGGCTACAACGCCGTCGCCTACGGCACCCCGCTGATCATCACGACGCTGTTCCACCAGACGCCGCTGGTCACCATCCTCGCATCACTCGTCATCAACCTCGGCTTCGGTGCCATCGGCGGGCTGTTGGGTATGAGCATCGTCAACCGGTTCGGCACCCGCCGAATCACCCTCGTCGGCTTCGTGATCCAGGCGGCGGCACTGGCCCTGCTGGCCATCGTCGGCATCCCGACCGGTGCCCTCGTCCTCGTCTCCGTGGCCATGCTCGCGGCCTTCGTCTTTGCGCAGGCAGGCGGACCAGGGGCCAACCTGATGAACTACGCCACCCTGTCGTATCCGACGAGGCTGCGCGGAATCGGCATCGGCTTCAACCAGTCCGTGCTGCGTGCGTTCTCGATCGTCTCCCTCATCATGTTCCCGATCCTGGCCGGTTCCATGGGGACCGGGGTCTTTTGGATCGTCGCCTGCGCACCGCTGGCCGGCGCCATCGCCGTCGGCATCGTCAAATGGGACCCGACGGCCAAGGACGTGGAAGAAGAAAATGGTATGCCAAATATGTGACGGCTGGATTGTTGCGATTGAGCTTGTGACCAGCCGTTGAGCCGCCCGCACGATCGCTGTAGTTGTGCGTGCGGGCGGTCCGATTCCCATTGTGTCGTTGCGCACAGTCTGTGACTGGGGTTACGCTGAGTTCGACAGAACTCGCCGTCACAGCGTTGTGGTCTCCCATTTGGTATCCCAGCTCTGTGCCCTTCAGATTTGAGTGACACCCATGTCAAAGACCGAGGCCACGCAGGACTCCGCACCGAAGTGGATGGGGCCGAGCCCCGAGCAGTTGGCGGCCCATCGCATCAGCCCGCGGTTCTACAACTCGGATCTGGCGCCCAGTCGCAAAGAAGGGCGCAGTTGGACCGCCTACAGTGTCTTCACCCTCTGGGCCAATGACGTTCACTCACTGGGCAACTACGGGTTCGCACTCGGACTCTTCGCCCTCGGCCTTGGAGCCTGGCAGATCCTCGTCGCGCTGCTCGTCGGCGCCGCTCTGCTCTTCTTCCTGCTCACACTCTCAGGCTTCATGGGCCACAAGACAGGAGTGCCCTACCCGGTGATGAGTCGCATCGCCTTCGGCATCCACGGTGCGCAGCTGGCGGCCTCAGTCCGTGGCATCGTCGCCATCGCCTGGTTCGGCATCCAGACCTATCTGGCCTCGAGCGTCCTCAACGTCCTGCTGATCACCCTCATGCCAGGCCTCCAGTCGTGGGCCGACACCGAGTTCCTCGGGCTCTCCGGGCTGGGCTGGTTCTCGTTCACCCTGCTCTGGATCGTCCAGGTCGTAATCGTCAGCTACGGCATGGAGATGATCCGAAAATACGAGGCGATCGCCGGACCGATCATTCTCGTCACCTTCGTCTCACTGGCCATCTGGATGCTCTCCCGCGTCGACTTCTCCATCTCCTGGGCCAGAGAGGACGCCCTGTCCGGTTGGCCGATGTGGATGCACATCCTCGGCGGCGGGTCCCTGTGGGTCGCGATCTACGGCACCTTCGTCCTCAACTTCTCCGACTTCACCCGCGCCGCGAAGAAGAAGGGTTCGATCGTCGTCGGCAACTTCTGGGGCATCCCGATCAACATGCTCGTCTTCGGCCTCGTTGTGATCTCCCTGGCCGGAGCTCAGTACAAGATCGACGGCACGGTCATCACCTCACCGGCCGACATCGTGCAGACCATCGGCAATCCGCTCCTGTTGGCGCTGGCCTCCCTGGCGCTGCTGATCCTCACGGTCGCGGTCAACCTCATGGCGAACTTCGTCGCCCCGACCTACGCGCTGACGAATATGTTCCCGCGTCAGCTCAACTTCCGCAGTGCGGCAATCATCAGCGCGGTCATCGGCTTCGTCATCCTGCCGTGGAACCTCTACGACTCACCCGTCGTCATCGTGTACTTCCTGGGCGGGCTCGGCGCGCTGCTGGGGCCCCTGTTCGGCGTCATCATGGTCGACTACTGGGTGATCCGGAAGACGAAGGTCAACGTTCCCCAGCTCTACACCGAGGCCGGCGACGGCGAGTACTTCTATCACCGCGGAGTCAACTGGCGCGCCATCGGCGCATTCATCCCGGCTTCCCTCATCTCCCTCGTCTTCGCCCTGGTTCCCGCGTTCGCAGGGCTCTCCGAGTTCTCTTGGTTCAGCGGGGCAGGCATCGCGGCCATCATCTACTTCATCATTGCCCGCCGGAACTTCACCTTCCGCGAGGTCGACGGCGAAGAGATCGCCGTCCCCACCACACACTGATTGAGAGCTCATCGTGAAAATCCTCGTCGTCAACGTGAATACAACCGAGTCGATGACCGAGTCCATCGCCCGTGCGGCACAGGAGGTCGCTTCGGCGGACACCGAGATCATTGCGCTGACCCCCAGCTTCGGAGCCGAGTCCTGCGAAGGCAATGTCGAGAGCTATCTTGCAGCGTTGGGGGTCATGGATGCGGTGATGAAATATGAGGGGGACTTCGACGCCGTCATCCAGGCGGGCTACGGCGAGCATGGGCGCGAAGGACTCCAGGAGCTCATCGACGTTCCCGTCATCGACATCACGGAGGCAGGGGCGGCCCTGGCGATGTTCCTCGGCCACAGGTATGCGGTCGTCACGACGCTTGATCGCACGGTTCCCCTCATCGAGGACCGGCTCCTTTTGGCGGGACTCAACACGCACTGCACTTCGGTGAGGGCCTCCGGGATGGCTGTGCTGGAGCTGGAGAATCAGTCCGAGCGTGCCGTGGAGGCGATCGCTGATCAAGCCGCCGAGGCGGTTGAACGCGATCGTGCAGAGGCCATCGTCCTCGGGTGCGGGGGAATGGCAGACCTCAAGCGAGTCATCGTCGAACGCTGCGATGTCCCCGTCGTCGACGGAGTCACCGCCGCAGTGAAACTGGCCGAATCACTGGTGGGCCTGGGACTGAAGACCTCGAAGGTCCGTACCTACGCGCCGGCCCGTCCTAAGCAGCTGAGCGGGTGGCCCTTCAGCGCCGCGTGAGGTCACTCCTCGTCTGAGACTGTGCCTTCGTGTGACTTCGCTTCCCCGTCTGACTCTGCTCCCTCGTCGACGGCCCGGGCGAGGCGTTCCTTGTGCTTGTCATGCTGGTCCTGGCTCGTTCCGAGGTGCCGGGCGGCCAGATCTCTGACCTTCGCCTGATCGCGATGGGCGATCGCGTCGTAGAGCTGAGCGTGCTCCGTGGCGACGAAATCGAGGTCGTCGTGCTGACTCAGCTGCCAGCGCATACGCGAGTCGAGGAGCTCACCGATCTCGGCCAGCAGCCGGTTGCCGGAGAGTTCGGTGACGATGGCATGGAAGTCCGCCGCCGAGCGGTGGGCGCCGACGACGTCACCGGCCTTCGACAGTTCCTTGCCCTTGGCCATGGTGTCCTCGAGCTTGGCCAGGCCCTCACGATTGTGTCGCTGCGCGGCGAGCTCGAAGGACAGGATGTCGAAGACGGTCCGCACTTCGTTGAGGTCGGCGATGTCACTGGGGGAGAACTCGCGCACCGTCGACCAGGTGTTGGGCCGATTCGCCACCAATCCCTCGGCGGCGAGCTGTTTGAGAGCTTCGCGGATCGGCACACGACTGACCCCGAGCTCTGTGGCCAGGTTCCGCTCGACCAGTCTGCTGCCGGGCAGCCTGACGCCGTCGATGATCTCGTTGCGCAGCACTTCGGTGACCCGCACGGTCTCAGAGCGAGGGCCATCGCTGCGCGGACTGTCATTGTTCTTCACCAGGTCATTCTCCCACCAGTGTTCTGCGCAGCGTCAGCGCTTCATGGCTCGTCCGAGGGCATCGAGGCCGACCGATCCCAGGTTCAGCGCCTTGGTGTGGAAGGCCTTGAGGTCGAAGTCGGCTCCGGCTTCGGCCTTGGCCTCGTCGCGGAACTGCTCCCACAGTCGCTGCCCGATCTTGTAGCTCGGTGCCTGTCCCGGCCAGCCGAGGTAGCGGTCGAGTTCGAAGGCGAGGAAAGAGCGGTCCATCGCGACGTTGTCGGTGAGGAACTGCCAGGCCTTCTCCCGGTCCCAGGTCCCTCCGCCGAGGCTCTCGGGCGCGTCGAGTCCCAGGTGGAAGCCGATGTCGAGGACCACGCGGGCCGCGCGCAGACGCTGAGAGTCGAGCATGCCCAGGTAGTCTGCCGGGTCGTCGAGGAAGCCGAGGTCGGCCATGAGCTTCTCCGCGTAGAGGGCCCAACCCTCACCGTGCCCGGAGACCCAGCACATGAGTCGGCGCCAGCGGTTGAGGGTGTCAGAGACATAGGTGGCCTGGCCGACCTGCAGGTGATGGCCGGGCACACCCTCGTGATAGACGGTGGTCTTCTCCTGCCAGGTGGCGAACTCGGTGACGCCTTCGGGCACCGACCACCACATGCGGCCCGGGCGGGAGAAGTCGTCGGTGGGTCCGGTGTAGTAGATGCCGCCGGTGGCCGAGGGCGCGATCATGCATTCGATCGTGCGCACGGGGTCGGGAATGTCGAAGTGGGACTTCCCGAGTTCCGCGATCGCCTCGTCGGCGACCTTCTGCATCCACTCACGCAGCCCCTCGGCTCCGTCCAGGGTCTGCTCGGGGTCTTTGTTCAGCGTCTCCATGACCTCGAACAGGTCGGCACCGGGCTGGATTCTCGCCGCGACCTCGCGCTGCTCGGCATCGATGCGGGCCAATTCCTCAAGACCCCACGCATAGGTCTCATCGAAGTCGACTTCGGCACCGAGGAAGTCACGGGAGTGCAGGGCGTAGGCCTCGCGACCGCAGGCCTCCTTCTCCGGGGCCGCCGGGAGGAGTTCGGCAGCCAGGAAATCGGCGAGGTGGGAAAAGGAATTACGGGCAGCCTCGGCGTGGGTGCTCAGCTGTTCGCGCAGCGACGACGGGACGTCGGTGGCGCCGGCGATGAGCTGGTCGAAGTTGCTGCCCGGTTCGGCCAGAGTGCGGGCCTGTTCGATGACCTTCTCGATCTGGATCCGGGCCGCGACCTGACCGCGGCTCTTGGCCAGAGCCAAGGACTCCTGATAGCCGGCCACGGAGGTCGGGACGGCTTCCATCGTTGTGGCGATGGTCTCCCAGCCCTCTGTGGTGTCGGTGGGCATGAGGTCGAAGGCATCGCGGATGGACTGCAGGGGAGACTCGATGACGTTGAGGCTCGAATGCTTGAGCCCGGCCTCGAAATAGTCGCGATCAATACTCAGACGGTCACGCATCGCATCGATGGTCACGAGGTCGACGTCGTCGAGTTCGGCCGTTTTCTCAACCTCGGCGAGCTTGGCCAGTGTCTCGACGGTGAGATCGTTGGCGGCAGCCAGACCGGCGGGGGAGAAGTCATCGAAGCCCTGAGCGCCCTCGATGCCGAGGTAGAGGGCGAGAGAAGGGGAGAGCGCAAGTGATCTGTCGACAAATTCTTCAGCAACGGCGTCAACGGCCGAAGGGGTTCTCTTCTGTGTCATGATTCTCACCCTATATGACTGAGAACACAGCAATCAGACGACTAGAGCAAGATCACCCTGGGATGGGCCGCCGGCAACGGGAGCCACCGGATAGCATGGATTGGTTCCCAGCCCGATCTCAGAGATTGACCGATCTCAGAGATTTACCGATTTCAGCGATCAGCCGATCACAGCCGATCAGCACTGACCGCAGAGCGCCGATCTCAACGGGCAGCCTGGGGACTGAGCGCATCATTCGACAGGAAGAGAGACTGATCTTCAGTGGCACGGGCACAGCTATGGACCAAGGACTTCGTCGTCGGCATCGGTCTGAACCTGGCGATGTCGATGGTGTTCTACCTCCTCATGACGTCCATGGCAGGCTACGCCGTCGCCAGATTTTCCGCAGGTGAGGCAGCCGCCGGCTTCGCGTCCTCCTCCTTCGTCGTGGGTGCCGTCGTCGCGCGTGTGCTGACCGGAAAGTACCTCGACTTCATCGGTCGACGGAAACTGCTCATCATCACGATGGCGATCTCGATCCTCGCCTCCGTGGCCTATATCTTCGCCGACACCTTGGTCTGGCTCCTCGCTATCCGCATCATCCACGGCATCGCCTTCGGAGCCGGCAACACCGCCATCATGACCGCGATCCAAAGCGTGATCCCTGCCTCTCGCCGAGGTGAGGGCACCGGCTACTTCGGCACCGCCACTACGCTGTCGACGGCTCTGGGACCCTATCTGGGAGTCATCCTCCCGCGCGCCTACGACTTCCCGATGCTCTTCGCTGCCTCGGCATTCATGTCGCTCGTCGCCTTCATCCTCTGCGTCGTCATCAAGCTGCCCCAGCAGGAGCTCAGCGAGGAGCAGCGTCGATCCAAGTGGCATCTGAAGGTCAGTACGCTCGTTGACCGCGATGGTCTGCGCATCGGTTCGATCATGCTCATCGCCGGCACAGCCTACGCCGCGGCTCTGGTGTTCCTCGCCGGGTACGCGGAGGACAACGGAGTCGCGAGCGCGGCTTCTCTGTTCTTCGTCGCCTTCGCCGTGGCGTCACTGATCGCACGACTGTTCGTCGGTCGCCTGCAGGACACCATCGGCGACAACTTCGTCATCTATCCCGTCTTCGTCTTCAACCTCGTGGGCAACGTTCTGCTGGCGATGTGGCCGACCATGACCGGGATCATCCTCGCCGGCGTCTTCGTCGGCCTGGGTTTCGGCTCGCTCATGCCGTGCATGCAGGCGATCACAGTGAAATCCGTACCGATGTCGAGGGTGCCGGTGGCCACGGCCTCGTTCTTCCTCCTCCTCGACGCCGGATCGGGTATCGGGCCGATCATCCTCGGTGCCATCATGCCGCTCACCGGCGGCAACGGCATGTTCATGCTGTGTGCGGGATTCGTGGCTCTCGGGATGATCGTGTACTACTTCGTCCACGGCCGTCGCCGAGGTGGCCGTCCCGGTCGCGAATACCTGCACTGAGGACCCTGCCGGCTGGATGGAGGGAACCGTTGGCGATGGAGGACTCCGTTGGCCGGACGGAGGTCACTGGTTTCTCCGCGCGTGCGGTCGCGATAGTCTGAATGCACCGTTGAC
Organism: Brevibacterium sp. UCMA 11754; assembly: GCF_021532275.1. GTDB lineage: Bacteria > Actinomycetota > Actinomycetes > Actinomycetales > Brevibacteriaceae > Brevibacterium. Next base: position 127,757 of record NZ_JACBOT010000034.1, on the reverse strand, counting down.
ACTCCCGGATCGCAAGGACTGGCCATGAAATTCGCACTCGCGCAGATCAACTCCACCACCACAGTTGCGGACAACCTCGACAAGGTCCGGGACTACACGAACAGGGCCGCCGAGGCGGGAGCCGAGTTCGTCGTCTTCCCCGAGGCCACGATGTCCGCCTTCGGCCCAGGCCTTCGCGATGTTGCCGATGCGAACACCGAGTCCTGGCGGACGGCGATGGCTGAGCTGGCGACAGAGGCCGGAATCACCGTGATCGTCGGAGAGTTCGCGACCTCAGGCGAAAAGGTGATCAACCTGCTTGCCGTCTACCCGCCGCGGGGTGAGCGCCGGGACTATGCGAAGATCCACCTCTACGATGCCTTCGGCTTCAAGGAATCCGACACAGTCGTCCCCGGTGAGGACCCGGTCGTCATCGACCTCGCTGGTGAGAGCGTCGGACTGACCCTGTGCTACGACATCCGCTTCCCGAAGCTGTACGCAGAGATCAGCCGTCGTGGTGCCAAACTGGCCATCGTCTCCGCATCCTGGGGCGCGGGGAAGGGCAAGGTCGAACAATGGGAGACTCTGGCTCGTGCCCGGTCACTGGACTCCAATATGTTCGTTGCCGCCATCGGCCAAGCCGACCCCGAAGTCAGCGGTGTGGAGGTGCCGAAGAAGGGACCGACCGGCGTCGGCCACAGCCTCGTCTCCGATCCCTTCGGCCACGTCATCTCCTCACTCGAGGGTGAAGAGGCCCTGGACGTCGTCGAAGTGGACCTCGCCGTAGCCGACAAGGCCGCCGAAGCGATTCCGGTGCTGACGAACGCCAAGCTCGGGTACTGAGTTCCTGCGGTGGGCTCGGGGCGCTGACGAACCGATTGAAGACCGGGAGTCGGCTGGGACTGTGCCTTAAAACACAATAGTTGCACTTGAGGCAAAAATACACTGGGTGCAATAATGTGGTTATGCATTCCACACCATCTGGCGAGCCTGCCGACACCACCGGCCATGTCGACCAGCCCGAGGGACTGCGCGAGCGGAAGAAGCGCGAGCGTGGTCAGGCTCTGCGTCAGGCAGCCCTCGAACTGGCACTCGAGAACGGGTATGCCAACGTCACCATCGAAGACATCTGCGAACGCTGCGGGGTCTCCCGGCGCACCTTCTTCAACTACTTCTCAAGCAAAGAAGAAGCTCTGCTGGGCCGTGCCGACACCGTCTTCGACGATGAGGACCAGCCCGACATCGAGGCCTTCGAAGCCGGCGGCCCGAGCGGGCGACTCCTGGCCGACCTCCAGCACCTGCTGGCCTCGGTCGTGCGGACACGTCTGAATAGGCGCGAAGAGATGCACCAATACCACCAGCTGCTGAAGCAGGACCCCTCGCTCATGCAGGTTCAGATGTCTCGCATGGGCAACAACGAGCGCCTGTTTCGCGAGATGATCCAACGTCGCCTCGATGGTGGGACGACGACCTCGGGAGCCCCTGCGACCGACGAGAACTCGGTGGACATCTCGGCGACGAAGGCCTCTTCCGATGATTCCGGCTCAGGTCACTGTCATGACGACGACGGGGGCTCGGTTTCCATCCGCGCCGAGGCCCTCGCTGCTTTGGCGATGATGTCGATCAAAGCGACGTTCATGCGTCTGCGGAAGGTCGAGGGCGACCCGGCCCCGGTCATCGAAGAACTGTTTGACGAACTACGAGACATCTTTGAGGAGGAATCGGCATGAGTTCAGCAACCGAAACTGCGGAGAAGGCTCCGATCGTCTTGACCAAGAAGACGATCGTCCTGATCTTCTCCGCGCTCATGGCCGCCATGTTCCTGGCGACCCTGGACCAGACGATCGTGTCGACGGCAATGCCGACGATCGTGGGTGAACTCGACGGTGTCGAGCATCAGGCCTGGCTGGTGACCATCTACCTGCTGGCGATGACCATCGTTATGCCGCTGTATGGAAAATTCGGCGACATGTGGGGCAGGAAGATCATCTTCCTCGTCGCGATCGCGATCTTCGTCGTCGGCTCATTCGGGTCCGGTATGGCCCAGAACTTCTGGGAGCTCATCGCCTGGCGCGGCTTCCAGGGACTGGGCGGCGGCGGTCTGATGATCCTGTCGCAGGCCATCATCGCCGACATCATTCCCGCCAGCGAACGTGGCAAGTACATGGGCCCCCTCGGCGGCCTGTTTGCGATCTCGAGCGTGCTCGGTCCGGTCCTGGGCGGATTCTTCACCCAGCACATGGACTGGCGCTGGTGCTTCTGGATCAACGTCCCGATCGGCATCATCGCATTCTTCATCGCGCTCTTCGCCCTCAAGCTGCCGAGTCACAAGTCGGACAAGAAGGTCGACGTCCTGGGCATCATCTTCATGGTGGCAGCGACCTCGCAGCTGATCCTCGTCACCAGCTGGGGCGGTCACGACTATGACTGGAACTCGCCGACCATCATCTCCCTGATCATCGGCACCGTGGTGTCCGCTGCCATCTTCGTCTACGTCGAGTCCAAGGTCAGCAACCCGATCATCCCGATCTTCCTGTTCAAGAACAAGACCTTCGTCCTCTCGACAGTCATCGGCCTGCTGCTGGGCCTGGGCATGTTCTCCGCAATGGCGTTCCTGCCCACCTTCATGCAGATGGCATCCGGGACAGACGTGACAGGATCCGGCCTGCTCATGCTGCCGATGATGGCCGGCGTCATGCTGACCTCCATCGTCTCCGGCTTCATCGTGTCGAAGACCGGCAAGTACAAGATCTACCCGCTCTTCGGCACCCTCATCGCCGGCCTTGCTTTGGCCTGGATGACCACGTTGACGGCCGATACCTCGATGGTGCTCATCGGATGCATGATCTTCACCATGGGCTTCGGCCTGGGCCTGGTCATGCAGATCATCGTCCTCGTCATTCAGAACTCCGTGGCCCCGGAGCTGGTGGGCACCGCGACCTCGACGAACAACTACTTCCGCGAGATCGGTGCCTCGGTGGGCACGGCACTGTTCGGGTCGATATTCACCTCCCGGCTGGCAGACAAGGTCGGCGAAGCGATGTCGCAGGCACCCGGCGGTGGTGCAGGGACGGGTGGTGCCGGGGCTGGCGCTCCGACCACCGACTCGCTGACACCGGAGTCTGTGGCCTCGCTGCCCGGACCCATCCACGACCTCGTCGTCAACGCCTACGCGGATGCATTGGCACCCTCGTTCTGGTACATGGTGCCGGTGTTCCTCGTCGCCTTCGTCCTCGCCTGGTTCCTGCCGCAGCTCAAGCTCTCCGACGTCGCCGGAATGGTGGCCCGCGGTGAAGCTGTCTACGGTGACGATATGGGCGGTCCGACACGAGGCGTGACGAGCGTGTCGGGTGACTCGGCAACCGGTTCGGGTGACTCGTCGGCCGGTTCGTCGACGGCCGACGGGCGCAGTCCTCAGCGTCTGAGCACGGTCACCGTCGAGGACGGATACGCACCTCATCCTGGAGTCGATACAGGAACCATCCACCAGGTGGGAGCCAACCATGAGGTGGGTACCAATCACCAGGTGGAGCCCGGAGCCGACCCGGCGAAGGACCAATACCGGCTGAGATGAGCTGACGCCCGGTGTCACCGACCCGCCGGTGGCATCGAGGGGACTGCTTACCGTCGAGGGAGCCAGCTGTAATCTGCCCGCTCGACGGTAAGTGGTCCCCTTGGCGAACGGGCACAGGGTGACATGCTTCGGGCGCCGACAGTTCAACTGTCGGCGCCCGAAGTGTGTCGTCCGAGTGTTCAGTGCTGGCTGTCAGCGCCACACCGTCAGCGACCTACTGTCAGCGCCACACCGTCAGCGTCCCAGCGTCTGCGTCCAGGCTTGGGGGAGACGTCGGCGCACGTTGCGGCGTGGGGCATTGAACCCTGCGCGATCGTGCTTCGCCGTCTCCATCTGGGCCAATGCCGCCGCCTGCTTGGCAGCGTAGGCACGGGCCACCTGACGGATCGCAACGACGGCCGCCACCGCTGCGGCATTGGCCATGTCGTCGCTGACGGGCTCGCCGTCGTGGGCTCGCACCTGCGTCCGATCCTCGACGGCCGAGGTGGCTGTGGCCTCTTGTGCATCCTGGCTCATAGTGGGATGTTACCGTGCTTGCGCGCTGGAGCGTCAACATGCTTGTTCTTCAGCGCCCGCAGCCCACGAACGATCCGGTTCCGGGTCTCGCTCGGCTTGATGACCGCGTCGATATAGCCTTCCTCAGCCGCCAGATACGGGTTGAGCAGTGCATCCTCGTAGTCTTGGATCAGCTCGTCACGCAGCGCATCGACGTCTTCGCCCGCTTCACCGGCAGCCTTGAGCTTGCGCCGGTAGACGATGTTCGCCGCGCCCTGAGCGCCCATGACCGCGATCTGCGCGCTGGGCCAGGCGAGGTTGAGGTCTGCACCAAGCTGCTTCGAACCCATGACGCAGTACGCTCCGCCGTAGGCTTTGCGGGTGATGAGAGTGATCAGGGGAACCGTCGCCTCGCCGTAGGCGTAAATGAGCTTGGCCCCGCGGCGGATGATGCCGCTGAACTCCTGATCGGTGCCGGGCAGGAATCCGGGCACGTCGACGAAGGTGAGGATCGGAATGTTGAAGGCATCGCAGAGGCGCACGAAACGGGCGGCCTTCTCCGAAGCATCGATGTCCAAAGTTCCCGCCAGCTGCATCGGCTGGTTCGCGATGACTCCGACGCTGACTCCCTCGACGCGTCCGAATCCGGTGACGACGTTCGGGGCGAAGAGTTCGGAGACCTGCAGGAATTCTGCATCATCGAGGACGGCGGTGACGACATCGAGGATGTCATAGGGCTGTGAAGGCGAATCCGGCATGAGCGTATCCAGGGCCTCGTCCTCAGCTGCGACGCTCAGGTCCGATTCGAATTCGTCGGCATCGGCGGGGTCGAGGTTGTTCTGCGGCAGGAATGAGAGCAGGTCGCGCACATAGTTCAGTGCATCGTCCTCGTCGCTGGCCAGGTAGTGGGCATTGCCGGACACGGTGTTGTTCGTGCGGCCGCCGCCGAGCTCCTCATGGCCGACCTCTTCGCCGGTGACGGTCTTGATGACGTCGGGGCCGGTGATGTACATGTGACTGGTCTGATCGACCATGATTGTGACGTCGGTCAGCGCGGGGGAGTACACGGCGCCGCCGGCCGAGGGGCCCATGATGAGCGAGATCTGCGGGATCACGCCGGAGGAGGCCACATTGAGGCGGAAGATCTCTGCGAACAGGGCGATCGAGCCTACACCCTCCTGGATTCTGGCGCCGCCGGAGTCGTTGATGCCGATGATGGGGCAGCCCAGCTTGATGGCAAGCTTCTGGACCTTGACGATCTTCCGACCATTCGCCTCGGCGAGGGAGCCGCCGAGGACGGTGAAGTCGTGAGCGAACACGGCCACGGTCTTGCCCTCGATCGTGCCCAGACCGCACACGACACCGTCACCATCGGGACGGTTGTTCTCCATCCCGAACTGGTGGTTGTGGTGGCGCGCGAATTCGTCGATCTCCTGAAACGAATCCTCGTCGAGGAGCGCCTCGATGCGTTCGCGAGCGGTCTGCTTGCCGCGTTTGTGCTGGTTGGCCACCGACTTCACATTGCCGGTGTGGGCCGCGTCCCGGCGCTGGACGAAAGCGTCGATGCGCTCAACTGTTGTACGTGGGGTATCCGTCATGCCTCCACAATAACGACGCACGGTGGGATCATTGTGCACTCTCGCCAAAAGAATCTAAAGTGGACTGGTGAACAGCCAACACAATTCCTTCCTCATCGATGTCGAATCACTGCGCCGCAAGGCCGCGGACTGTGGATTCGATCTACCCACTGTCATCTGGGACGACGTGTGTTCTTCGACGAACGACGAGCTGGCTGCACTGGTGCGCGGACAATCCGCTCTCACCGACGACCCCGCCGATCGGATGCGCCGGATCGCGAGCTCCGAGAGCAGCGACCTCGCCGAGGTGCCCGCCGAGTTCTCCGTCTACGGCACCGATCATCAGAACGCCGGCCACGGTCGGTTGGGTCGGGCCTGGACAGTGCCCCCGCGACGGTCCCTGACGTTTTCGATTCTGCTGGCACCGGGTTCCGTCTTCGACTCGTGGGGGTGGATTCCTCTGATCGCCGGTGAGGCCGTGCGAGCCGCCATCGCCGAGGTGGGTGTGCCTGCCGTACTCAAGTGGCCCAATGATGTGCTGACGCAGGACGGGAAGAAGCTGTGCGGGATCCTCGCTCGGGTCGAACCGCTGCCGACAGGGCCGCGAATCGTTCTGGGCATGGGGATCAATACCCGCCTGCAGCGTGCTGATCTGCCTCGTGAGAGCGCCAGCTCCCTTGCGATCGAAAAGGACACGGACGGCTCAGAAGTTGCTCATGAAGACTTGTTAATCTCGATTCTGAGCACACTGATTCCTGCCTACAGGGAGCTTGTCGAGTATGACGATGACGATTTCAGCCGGAGCACGGTCGGCGAAGAGGTGCGTGCGAATATGGTGACGCTCGGGACACAGGTCAGGGTCGAACGCCCCGACGGAAGCAACCTCTATGGCCGTGCCACAGGGCTCGACGCCGGTGGCGACCTCATCATCGACGATGACATCTGCGTCAGCGCAGGCGATGTCCACCACCTGCGACCGGCCGGTGACAGTACCGGGCCGGAAACCTCAGGGCCGGAAGCCACAGGGACAGAAGCTGGGGGCCGCAGATGACGGGCGTCTCGGACTTCACCGCCGAATTCAACATCGTGCCCGACGAGGCTGCGGGTGGCACCGACGACACCTCGTCGCACGACACCGCTTCGAACGGGACAGAGGAGCAGGACTCCACCCGGGAGCAGGACTCCGCCCAGCAGGACAGCAGCGACGCTCAAAGGTCGTCTGAAGCTGGGGAATCCAACCAGGAACCCAACTCGACCCAGGAACCCAACTCGACCCAGGAACCCAACTCGATTCCGGTGATCACGGACGATCAGATCGACTCGTCGCCGAATGCCGCTGAGCCTCCAGCCGCCTCGGCACCACCCTCTGTCCATGGGATCGAGCACGGCGACGAGGACCTGCCGGCCACCCTGCCCGCCACCTCGGCGATGTCGACGGTCCCGTGGGCAGAAGACGAGGAAGCGACTGACGAAGACTCCTCCGGCGCTGAGGCGGGCGGCGATTTCTTCGGAGGACTGCACGAGGATCCGCGCACTGCGGCCCTGCAGATCCTCGACGAGGCAGACGAAGACGAAACCATCTACGAAACCCGCACCGCGGCCGAACGGCTCGAAGAGATCCTGCTCGATGGCAAACGCGTGCTCGACCGGCGCGAAGCGGCGAAACTCGGGGGCATCTCCACGGTCTCTGCGCGCAAGATGTGGCGAGCGTTGGGCATGTCCCAGACGGACGGCACGGAGAAGGCCTACACCGTCAGCGACGCTCATGCGCTGCGCATGTGGGCCAAGCCCGTGGCCGACGGCCTCATCGACCAGGGCACCGCGCTGTCGCTGGCCCGCGCAATCGGCCAGACCACGGACCGTCTAGTCGTGTGGCAGATGGAGACTCTCGTCGACTTCCTCACCGAGGAGAAGGGACTGACCGATCCCGAAGCCAGGCGCGACGCGCTGCAGGTCGTCGAGGACATGGTCGATCCCCTGCAGAAGATGCTGACGTATTCCTGGCGACGCAACCTCGCCGAGGTGATGGGGCGACTCAACGTCAACGTCTCCGATGGCCTGGCCATCGACAACAGACAGGGCTGGTACGACTCCTCGATGCCGCTGGCCCGTGCGGTGGGCTTCATCGACCTCGTCTCCTACACGCGTCTTTCACAGAAGATGGAACCCAGACAGCTGGCGAATCTGGTGCAGGAGTTCCAGGGTATGGCCTACAACATCGTGGCCACCGGCGGCGGTCGAGTCATCAAGACCGTCGGCGATGAGGTGTTCTTCGCCGCCGAGACGCCGTTGGCCGGAGCAGAGATCGCAATGACCCTGATGGAGCGTGTGACTGCGGCCGAGGATCTGCCGCAGGCCCGCGTCGGCTTCGTCTGGGGCAGGGTCCTGTCTCGCCTGGGCGACATCTTCGGGTCGAGCGTCAATCTGGCTGCCCGGCTGACCGCCGTGGCCGATCCGGGCACGATCTTCACCGATGAGGACACCGCTCGGGTGCTCTCTGCTTCGGATGCCTATGTGTTCGAGCGGCGCGAATCTCTGTCGCTCCAAGGGCTGGGGGAGACCGGCATCGGCGAGATGAAGCGTGGAACGGCTGCCCGAATGCAGCTGGACCTCGACGACGACGAAAACTGAGCCGGACGCCACGGCATACACCGCACCGTTGGCAGCGCTTCGCACTGTCAGCTGGAAGTCATACAGCTGCAGTGGTTGTCGATGCGAGTACGGGTACCACTAGTGAAGTGGTCTGTAATCGCAATCACTGCTGACGGCAGGGCAGCTTTTCCTCGATAATTCCTCAGAACAGCGCAGTGTCGTCGTCATCGTCGTCGTCATGGGAGACGATGACGGCGTCGTCGGAGTCGATCTTCGAACGGGCGATCTCTTCTTTCGCCTCATCGAGATCACGCCCGTCGTCAAGGTCGAGATCGAGCTCGTCGAAACTCGTCGCCAATCCCTGCGTGCGGGTCGCAGCCGGGGTCGTCGATCCTCCGCCGGACTCGCCACCCGCAGCACCGGCAGCGGAACTTCCGCCCGCGTCACCGGCGTCACCCGCAGAACCGCCGCCTGCAGCGCCGCCGCCGACGGGATCTTCGGCGTCGCCGAGGCGAGGGACCGTTCCGATGACGTCGATCTTGGACTCGAGGGGCGAGCCCGTGGCATCGCGCTTGGACATCTCGGCTGGAAGGGTCCTGGCCCCTCCTGCCTGGGCAGCCGCCTGCGGGGTGTCGCCGACCCAGGCCAGGGATAGCTCTGTTTCTCCCTTGAGGAACTTGTGGGCACGCACACCCGAGGTCGCACGGCCCTTAGTCGGATATTCGGAGAAGTCGCTGACCTTGATCGATGACGATGGTGCACCGTAGAAGTTCTCGCCACTTGCGACTGTGACCACGGCGAACGTGCCGATGCTGGAGTCGGCGTCTCCGTCCTCGTCGGTCTTGGGCTCCTTGGGAGTCATGCCGAAGAACAGCGCGCGCGCATCGGCGGCGACCTTCATCCCGGCCACACCTGAGGCGTTCCAGCCCTGTGCCCGCAATCCGGAGGCATCGAAGGCCAGCAGCTGCGCATTCGAGGTCACGAATACCGCCAGAGACTCATCGATGTCCTTCGGTTGAGCAACGCCGATGACGGAGTCCTTGCCCTTGAGCGTGATCGCTTCCCACTCGCTCTTGTTCGGCCTGGCAGCCACGGACACGCGTTTGACGACACCGCCTGCGGTGCCGACAACGAACTCACGGTCGAGGTCGATGAGACCGAGGACCGTCTCATTCTTCTCCAACGTCACGTAGTCGGCGATCTTGACGCCGCCGGCGACGTTCGGACGTGTTGCGGCCGGCGGCAGAGCCGGCAGATCGACGACATCGACCATATGCAGACGACCTGTCGAGGTCACCGCACCCACCTTGCCCTGAGTCGTCGACACGATCTCCGATCGCAGCGCGTCATGGCTCGAGCGCTTCCCGATCCTCTGCAGTGCCGAGGCATCAGCTGTTCGGGCGATGCGACCGGAGGTCGAGAGGAGGACCCGGCAGGGGGCGTCGGCGATCTTGAGGTCAGACTGGGCCTTCTTGCCCTTTGCTGAGAGCTCCTTCATCGATCCTTCGATGAGGACTGTGCGTCGAGGCGAGCCGATCGCCTCCGCCGTCGCCTCGAGCTCTGTGGCGACGAGTTCACGCAGCTTGGCCTCATCGGCAAGCAGGTCCTCGAGGTAGTCGATCTTCTTTCGCAGTTCGTCACGTTCTGCTTCGAGCTCAATGCGCGAGAACTTGGTCAGCCTGCGCAGCTGCAGATCGAGGATGTAGGTGGCCTGGAGCTCCGAGAGCTCGAAGACGTCCATCAGGCGAGTGCGCGCCGTGGCCGCATCGTCGGAGGAGCGGATGAGTTGGATGACCTCGTCGATGTCGAGGATCGCAATGAGCAGACCCTCGACGAGGTGCAGGCGGTCCTTGGCCTTGCGCAGCTGGAACACGGTGCGGCGGCGGATGACGTCGATGCGGTGGGCGAGGTAGACGGTCAGCAGCTCGCGCAGTCCCAATGTCCGCGGCTGGCCGTCGACGAGGCAGACGTTGTTCATGCTGAACGATTCCTCGAGCGGGGTCTGCCGGTAGAGCTCAGCGAGGACTGCCTCCGGATTGAACCCGTTCTTGATGCCGATGACCAGACGCATTCCGTTCTTGCGGTCCGAGTAGTCATCGATCGAAGCGATGCCGGTCAGCTTCTTCGCCCCGACAGCGTCCTTGACCTTGGACACGACCTTCTCAGGTCCCACAAGGTAGGGCAGCTCGGTGACGACGATGCCCTTGCGGCGGGCATTGATGTTCTCGATCGAGACCGTGGCTCTCGTGCGGAACGTACCGCGACCGGTCTCGTAGGCCTCACGGACCCCATCGAGCCCGATGATCCGTCCGCCGGTAGGCAGATCGGGACCGGGGATGAAGCGCATCAGCTCGGCCAGGCCAGCCTCCGGATTGCGGATCAGGTGGCAGCAGGCTGCGATGACCTCACCCGGATTGTGCGGAGCCATATTGGTGGCCATGCCCACGGCGATTCCGGACGTGCCGTTGATGAGCAGATTCGGGAACGCGCTGGGCAGAACGTCGGGCTGGGTGAGTGTGTTGTCGTAGTTCCCGACGAAGTCGACGACGTCCTCATCGAGGCCTGCGATCATCTGCATGGAGGCCGCGGTCAGCCGGGCCTCCGTGTAACGCGGGGCGGCAGGACCGTCGTCGAGGGAGCCGAAGTTTCCGTGGCCGTCGACGAGCGGTACGCGCATGATGAAGCTTTGGCTCAGGCGCACCAGCGCATCGTAGATCGCAGTGTCACCGTGCGGGTGGAGCTTGCCCATGACATCGCCGACGATGCGAGAGGACTTCACATGCCCACGCTCGGGGCGCAGACCCATGTCGCCCATCTGGTAGACGATGCGACGCTGGACGGGCTTCAGCCCATCCCTGGCATCGGGCAGGGCGCGAGAGTGGATGACCGAGACCGCATATTCGAGGAACGAACTCTCCATCTCTGACGAGACGTCGACATCGATGACTCTGCCTTCGGTCATGGAACTCCTTTGACGCACGAATTTTCCGCTCCGGGTGCCCTCTTACACGCCGAGGTTCGGCATCGACAACGGAGAGCACCCGTCGATTCTAGCGTTCGATTTGAGTTCTACGGCTCAAGCCCGCATTTCCGGGGCGTCCGTGTCGTTGTCCGCCAGCGTCCGCGGCGTGATGATCAGGGCGCGTGTGTCGTGTCGAAGTGTGCGAGCGTCTGTGCGCCGAAGCGGCGTCATAACTGTGCCACCGAAGAGTTCAGGTTCGGAGAGTTCAGGCCCGTTCGGAGAGTTCGGGCCTGTTCGGGAAGGTCAGGCCTGCGTCCTGTTGCTGCCCACCCACGTGAGGAACTGCCCCATGAATGATTCGACGTGAGAGCGATCGGCGGTTCCTGCGATCAGTTCGGTGATCATCATTCCCATCACGGAGCTGTTCATCGTGCGAGCCATCTCAGCATCGACATTGGTCAGTCGCATGACGAACTCGTCGATCTTCGCGGTGTTCTTCTGCTTCGCGGCCAAGGCTTCGTCGGGAAGCGCCGGGTCGAGGCTGAGCATGATCATCGTGTAGAAGCGGTTGCGGTCCGTGGTCAGCCAGTTCATGCAGAAATCGACGGAGATCTCCAGCGCGGGTTTTCCGCTGTCCCGGAACATGTCCGGCAGACGGTCGAGCTGCTGCGAGTTGAGGTCTCCGATGCGCTCCATGATTCCAGTGATCAGGGCATCACGGGTGCGGTAGACATTCGATGTCGAGCCGACGGGCAGCTCGGCCAGGGCATCGACTGCCCTGTGGGTGAGTCCACGAACACCCTGTTCGGCGACTACAGCAATCGCGGAGTCGGTGACGACGTCTCTTCGTGAAATCATTTCTTTCAGGCCTCACTCTCGTGAGGCACCCGCAGTACAGGTGCCTTTTGGATGGTGGATGGCCAGTGGCTGGCCACAGACTATGGCCAATGTTTGGCCACACACTAAAACACGAATTCATAACGTTTCGTGCCGAACGGATACAGACACTACCTGCAATACCTAGAAATTGGTATAAGACTCGCCAAACTGACAGTCGGTTCTCACTAAATGGGCCGAATCTGAATTCCCCGGGCGTGTCAGCTCAGCAGTCTCCGCGTCGAATCGATCCGTGTGGAATCGGTGAGCAGATCAATCCTCACACTCAGAAGATGCCCGCCGGTCACGGTGGCGACCATGGGGTGGATTTCGAGTTCGAGGATCTGCGGGTGTCTCTCGACGAGCACCGACAGGCGTTCGAGCACATCCTTGAGGGGATCGATATTCACCGGCGGCAGACCCCGATAGCCGAACAGCCTGGGCGAGGACTTGACCGAGCGGATCATGTCCTCAGCATCTTTGTCCGTCAACGGGGCCACGCGATGCTCGACATCGCCGAGCAGCTCCGTCGTATCCCCGGCCAGGGAGAACGACAGCAGCGGCCCCAGCAGCCGGTCCTCGCCGGCACGGATGACGCAGGGCACTCCCGGAGGAGCCATGGCCTGAACGTCGACCAGAGGGTCCTCGTCGACGAGGAGGGAGCTGATGGTCTCCTGGATTGCTTGGAAGTCCTCGCGCAGCTCCTCCGGTGAGTCGATGTTCAGTCGCACACCGCCCAGCTCCATCCGATGGCGCAGGGTGCTTGATACGGCCTTGAGCGCGACCGGATAGCCGATGTCGTCGGCAGCGGACAGGGCTTCGTCCACCGAGGAGGCGGTGATGTGGGGCAGCACCTCGATCCCGTAGCAGGACAGCAGGGCCCTCGCCTGATCCCGCTCGAGCCGAACGGGCCGGCCCGTCTGGGCCTCGGAGAGCGCGGATTCGATGATAGTGCGCACGCCCTTGTCGTCGAGGTCTTCGACCTCAAGGAAACGGCCGTGGTCAGCGCTTCGCCAGCGGGCGTAGTCGGTGGCTCTGGCCAGGGACCATACGGCGTCTTCGGGGCCGACGTAGCTGGGTACGGTGTGCGACTTCCGGTGGCCTTCGCTGTCGCTGAGGTGAGTGGTCAGCTCGTCCTGGACACCTTGGATGCCGAGGAAGCAGGCCACGGTCGTCTTCTTCGAACTGGCCGCCGCCTCGGCGAGGTGGGCCGCGATCTCGGATTCCTCTGCTCCGGCCGAGGGGGTGAAGGTGACGATCACGGAGTCGATGTCATCGCGGGCATACATCGCCTCGAGTTCGTCCCGGAACGTCTCTGCCTCGACCTCCGGGTGCAGAGACACAGGGTCGGCTTCGACGTGCAGACCCTCAGAGCGAGCCCGCTGGATGACGAGGGTGGCCATCGCCGCCGAGTTGCCGACGACCCCCAGGCGCCTGCCCGCGGGCAGGGACTGGGTCGAGAACACCTGGGCTAAGTCGAAGAGCTGGTGGATCGTATCGGCCCTGATCACGCCGGCCTGACCGAGCACCTGGTCGAGGGTGTTCGGTGCCAGGGACGAGGTGCGCACGATGTGCCCGGGCGGCAGCTCGCGGCCGGTGACGTCGGATTTGATGACGATGACCGGCTTGACGCGTGAGACCCGGCGGGCAATCCGGGCGAACTTGCGCGGGTTGCCGATCGATTCGAGATAGAGGCCGACGGTCTTCGTCGCCGGATCCTCCTCCCAGTATTGGAGGACGTCGTTGCCGGAGAGGTCAGCGCGGTTGCCTGCGGAGACGAATGTGGAGATGCCGAGTCCGCGCTTCTTCGCCGCCGCCAGCAGTGCGGTGCCCAGCGCGCCCGACTGGCTGAACAGGCCGAGCGTGCCCGATGCCGGCAGGAACGGGGCCAGCGATGTGTTCAGCGAGATGTTCTCGGACTCATTGACGAGGCCGAAGGAGTTCGGGCCGACCACGCGCATCCCGTAGGCGCGGGCGGTGGAGACCATCTGGCGCTGCAGCTCGGCCCCGGCCTCACCGGTCTCGGCGAATCCTGAGGAGATGACGAGGACCGCTTTGACCCCGTGGGCCGCGCACTCCTGGACCACCTCGGTGGCGGACTCCGCAGGCACCGCGATCACGGCGAGGTCTGCCTTGCCGGGCAGATCATCCAGGCTCGGATACGCCTGGACTCCGGCGATCTGGTCCACTTCCGGGTGGACGACCCAGAGGTCGCCGGTGAACTTCGCCGAGGTGATGTTGCGGATCAGGAGATGGCCGGTGGAGTTGCGTTTGCGGCTGGCGCCGATGACCACCACCGAGGTGGGGTGAAGGACCGTGCGCACGCTCAGTGCCTCGGCACGGTGCTCCCGAGAGGCCTGGACCTCGATCGACCGTGCCGTCGGGTCGATGTCGAAGTTCACGGCCACGACGCCGTCGTCGAAACCGCGGGAGACCTCGTAGCCGGCGGCCTGGAAGACCTGCAGCATCGATCGGTTCTGAGGCAGCACCTCGGCGGTGAATCTGCGGATCCCCAGATCCCGGGCTGCGGCGGCGAGATGTTCAAGGAGGATCGAACCGATGCCGCGTCCCTGGTGGGCATCGGCGATATTGAAGGCCACCTCGGCGGAGGTGGTTGAGATCTTGTCGAAGCGGCCGACGCCGATGATATCGGATCCGACCAGCATGATCATGGCCACCCGGTCGCGATGGTCAACGGTGACGAACCGGTCCAGATCGCGCTTGGGCAACCGGGGCAGCGGGGCGAAGAAACGCAGGTAGATGGACTCCGGCGACTGGGCCTCATGCATCTTCGAGAGTGCATCGGCATCGCCGGGGACGATGGGACGCAGATGGGCGGTGCCACCATCGCGCAGGACGACATCGGCTTCCCACTCGGAAGGATAGTTTTCCATGCTCCCAGCATAAGCGGATGGCGAGGGACCCAGGCCGTACATGACCTGCAAGGTCGCAGAACGGGAGCCGAAGTGATGGGGCGAAGTGGGAAGAGGCGGGCGAGTACGGCACAATGGGAGTCATGGCTTTACCCGAAGTTCTCGTTCACGATCTGCAGTCGGCCGGATATTACCCACAGCTCACACAGGGGATTCTGGCTGATTCTCTGTTCGACGAACCGGTGCTCGCTCATTTCGTTCACATCGACACGCATGTCGACATCGAATCCATCCACCGTCACGTCACCGCCTTCGTGCTCACCGAGACACGACTGCTGCTTGCGCACGTCGACGATGACCCGAACGCTGCACCTGGTTCCAAACCGCGGGCGGTGACGAGCAGTGAGGACATCGAACTCGAGCGCCTCGGCACCGTCATGGTCGGCCGGACGTTTGCCGACCCTGCTGCATTCATTCCCGGCGACAAGCCTGTCGAGGTGTCTCTGACCATGTCATGGGGTGCCTCCCGACGCATCGAGGCCTTCCCGGAGACCTGTGGTGACCCGGACTGCGCGGCCGATCACGGCTACGGCGGATCCATCTTCTCTGAAGACGTCATGCTGCGCGTGTCCGCCGAGGCCGAAGGCCAGGCGGCAGTTGATCGCATCGGAGAATTCGCCGGAAAGCTGCGTGCCGCGGTGTTCCAAGCCAGGCTGCGGTCTCGCCGCTGATGGCAGATGCGAGCACTTCACCCCTGACGGGGCCACCCGACTACTCCGGACCCATCCTCTCCGACGTGGTTCCCGCCGCGGCCCTCAGCCTCGGCGCGGGGGACATCTTCGATGACTCGGCACGCGCTCGGGCTCAGTCGCTGGGCCTCGACCGGGACTCGAGGACGACGATCGTCGTCCTCATCGACGGTATGGGGGAGAGTCAGCTCAAGCAGTACAGCGGCTACACTCCATTCTTCCGGTCCCTGTCCGCGTCACGACGGACCCTGTCCACAGGGTTCCCCTCGACGACCGCGAACTCCTTGTCCTCCTTGGCCACAGGGCGTCTGCCAGGTGGCCACGGCGTCGTCGGATACCGCGTCCTCGACCCAGCCAAAGACGCTGTGTTCAACCAGCTGACCTGGGACCTCGACGTCGACCCGGTTGCCTGGGTGCCCGATGCGACCCTGTTCGAGCGACTCACCGCGGCCGAGGTCGACGTGGTCAGCCTCGGCGAAGCGAAGTTCGCCGGGCGCGGCCTGAACCGGGCTTCCCTGCGTGGGGGCCGCTTCCGGGCGTCGAAGACGCTCGAACAGCGCTGCGCTCAGGCCATCGAAGAGGCGAAGGCTCCCGGCCGTCGGCTGGTCTACCTCTACTGGGGCAACCTCGACAAGACGGGACACGTCCACGGATCGAACTCCTTGCAGTGGACCGAGGAGCTCGAACACGTCGACCTGGCACTGTCGCAGCTGGCCAACGGTCTGCCGGCCGATTCGACGATGATCGTCACCGCCGATCACGGCATGGTCGACATCGACCACAACCTACGTCTCGATCTTGCCGATGCCCCCGAACTGCGGCAGGGCCTCAGGCATGTCGGCGGCGAACCGCGCGCCGTGCACCTCTATGCCAACCAGGGCGCCGAGGCCGACGTCTACTCGGCGTGGACCGAGACAGTGGGGGACAGGGCGCTCATCCTCAGCCGCGATGAGGCCATCCGGCGCGGCTACTTCGGTCCTGTCGACCCCCGCTTCCGCCAGCGCATCGGGGACTTCATGGTCATCTGCCAGGACGAATTCGCCATCGTCGACTCGGACAACGAATCCGCTTCCGCTATCGCGCTCATCGGCCACCACGGGTCGACGACGGAACGCGAACTCCACATTCCCCTGCTCGTGGTGTGAGTCGGGTCCGTGAACAGAGCATTCAGGAACCCACAGTGACAGAACCCGAACCGTCGGCGACCGCACTCGGCTGGACCGAGGACGGAGCTCAGCGATCGGCGACCTGGCATTCCGAGAACCAGTCGGCTGCCCCGGCACAGGTGACGGTCATCAGTGACGACATCGCTGCCGATGCCGCTTACCGTCTGGCCAGATCGGGGACCGGGCTGCTGTGGCGCGGGGATTATCACAACGGCCGTCAGCTGCTGCAGGCGATGGACCGCCGCTTCAAACGCCACAGTGCTCGCCGCGGCGGCGGCAAACATGGAGCCGGAAAGCGCGCTGGCCGCAAGCTGGGCAACCCGAGCGGCGGCGATGCGGGAGGACCGAGCGATGCAGGAGGCCTCAGCGGTGCAGCTGCCTTCGAGGCACAGCGTCGCTACATTGCTCAACGAGCCCGTCTGCTTGGTGCACTGATCGTCGAACTCGACGGCGACTACCTGCTGAACCTGCGCCGTGCTCCCGATGTGAGCTTGGCCTGCAAGGCCGCCTACGGCCCGTCGACGGGACCGATGTGCGTCTCGCTGACCGAGCTGAACGGGGTGCTCAGCGCCTACCAGTGGCAGCTCAAGGGCGTGGCCATCCCCGCCCTCGGCGAGGACATCCACCCGCGATACGGCGTATTCTCCCCGATCCGCGGCGAATACGTCGACCTCGTCGCCCAGACGCCGTTTCCCGAGTCCGGCACCGGCAGTTCCTCGACACCGAAGTCACCCACGTCGAAGTCTTCCGCACCGAAGTCATCCGCACCGAAGATGGCCTTCGACCTCGGCACGGGCACCGGCGTCCTCGCCGCTGTGCTGTTGCGCCGCGGCGTCGAACGGGTCGTGGCCACGGACATCAATCCGCGTGCGGTGACGTGTGCCCAAGAGAATCTGGGCCGCCTCGGTCTCGCCTCGTCCGCCGAGGTGGTCGAGACCGATCTCTTCCCGCAGGGACGCGCCGACCTGATCGTGTGCAACCCGCCGTGGCTGCCTGCCCGTCCGACGTCTGCCCTCGAGGCAGGCATCTACGACCCGGGATCCGATGTGCTCCACCGCTTCATCGACGGGCTGGCTGCGCACCTGAACCCGGCGGGCGAGGGATGGTTGATTCTGTCCGATCTTGCCGAGCATCTTGGCCTGCGGACCCGGGGGGAGCTGCTCGAACGCATCACCGCTGCGGGCCTGCGAGTCCACGATCGACACGACACGACTCCGCGCCACCCCCGTGCCTCGGATACTGAGGACGAACTCCACAGGGCCCGCGGCGCCGAGGTCACCTCGCTGTGGCGCATCAGACTCACCGACTGAGGGCGGGACTCGCATGCTGAACCGGTGCGTCTCATGTCAGAAACGGACGATAGGATGGCGAACGTGACTTTTCCTCGTGTTGGTGTCATTGGCGGCGGCCAATTGGCACGTATGCTTGCCCCTGCCGCAGAAGCCCTCGGCATCCGCTTCTCGGTCCTCGCCGAGACCGCTGATGCCCCGGCCACTCAGGTCATCAATGAGGTGAGCGTCGGAGACTATACGGACTTCGCTACCCTCAAGGCCTTCGCCGAGACGGTCGACGTGGTGACCTTCGACCATGAGCATGTTCCCCCCGAACATCTGCAGGCTCTCGCCGAGGCGGGCCACGCCGTACGTCCGGGACCGCAGGCCCTGATCTTCGCTCAGGACAAGATCCTCATGCGCAGGAGAATGGACGAACTCGGCCTGCCGAACCCGGCCTGGGCAGAGATCACCTCGCGCACCGATGTCGAATCAATCGCGCAGCGAGTCGGTTTCCCCTTCATCCTCAAGACGCCTCGCGGCGGCTATGACGGCAAGGGCGTGCGTGTCATCGACACCATCGATGAGGCCGTGACCTGGCTCGACGAGGTCGGGCAGCTGCTCGCCGAGGAGAAGGTGGACTTCACCCGCGAACTCGCCGTCATGGTCGGACGCTCCCCGATGGGCCAGACTGCGGTGTGGCCCGTCGTTGAGACCTGGCAGCAGAACGGCGTGTGCAAGGAAGCAATTGCTCCGGCACCGGGACTGGCGGCCGGCAAGTCCAGAGAGATCACCGAGGCGATTCTCAAGGTCGCCGGTGCCCTCGACGTCACCGGTGTGATGGCGATGGAGCTGTTTGAGACCGCCGATGGCTTCCTCATCAACGAATTTGCGATGCGTCCCCACAACACCGGTCACTGGACCCAGGACGGGGCAGTGACCAGCCAGTTCGAACAGCATCTTCGCGCGGTTCTCGACCTGCCCCTCGGCAGCCCCGCGGCCCGTGAGGACGTCTCTGTGATGGTCAACATCCTCGGCGCCGACCACGAAGATCTCTACCACCCCTACCTGCACGTGATGGCCCACGACCCTGCGGTCAAGGTCCACCTCTACGGCAAGGGCGTGCGCCCAGGCCGTAAGGTCGGCCATGTCAACGCCTACGGACAGGACGCGGATCTCGTGCTGGCTCGCGCCCGTCATGCTGCGGACTTCATCGCCGGCATCGATGTCAACCCGCATCCGCAGATGCCGGCCCCGGCAGATCTCGACGCGAACACGACGCCATCTGCCGATGACTCCGCTGGCACTACCGCCACCTCCAGCGACGAAAGGGCCTGATATGCCTCCAGCGAATGACGACGACTCCACGGGCAACGAGAACTCCGCAGCCAACCGAAACGTGGGGACCGCCTCGGCGCCGGGAGCTGCGGAATCGGGCACAGCGGAAACGGAGCCCGCTGTCGTCGGAATCGTCATGGGATCGGACTCGGACTGGCCGACGATGAAGGCCGCGGCCGAGGCCCTCGCCGAACTGGGCATCGGCTCGACCGCTGAGGTCGTCTCTGCCCACCGCATGCCCGAGGACATGGTCGAGTGGGCCAAGACCGCCGCAGACCGCGGCCTGCGCGTCATCATCGCCGGCGCCGGGGGAGCGGCTCACCTGCCCGGAATGATCGCCTCGATGACCTCGCTGCCCGTCATCGGCGTTCCCGTCCCGCTGAAATACCTTGACGGCATGGACTCCCTGCTCTCGATCGTGCAGATGCCCGGAGGCGTCCCGGTGGCCACCGTCTCGATCGGCGGAGCCAAGAACGCAGGACTCCTCGCCGCCCGAATCCTCGGCGCCGGTGACACCGATGCAGCGGCGGCAATCCGCGGTCGGCTCGACGAGCATCGAACCCAGCTGCGGCAGGTCGCTCTCGACAAAGGGCAGGCACTGCGGCGATAATAGAAGTACTTAACGATCGATCAGTAATAGGAGAATGATGTTCGACCTCTACCAGCCCAGCGAAGAACACGAAGAGATCCGCGCCGCAGTGCGCAACGTCGTCGAGAAGAAGATCACTCCCTTTGCCGCCGAAGTTGACGCCGATTCCCGCTACCCGCAGGAAGCCCATGACGCTCTGGTCGAGACCGACTTCTTCGCCGCCCATATCCCCGAGGAACACGGCGGAATGGGCGCTGACGCGCTGGCAGTGGCCATCATCATCGAAGAGGTCGCACGTGGATGTGCTTCGTCATCACTGATCCCGGCCGTGAACAAGCTCGGCAGCATGCCTGTCCAGCTCGGCGGCAGCGAGGAGATCAAAGCGAAGTACTTCCCGCAGGTTGCTCGCGGTGAGGCCGGATTCTCCTACGGGCTCTCAGAACGCGAAGCCGGATCCGACACGGCCTCGATGAAGACACGCGCCGTGGCCGATGGCGACGACTGGATCCTCAACGGCGTCAAGACCTGGATCACGAACGCCGGAGCCTCCGACTACTACACCGTCATGGCCGTAACCGACCCGGACGGTGCGCGCGGGCGCAACATCTCCGCCTTCGTCGTCGAGAAGTCCGACGAGGGATTCACCTTCGGTGAGAAGGAACGCAAGCTCGGCATCAAGGGATCGCCGACGCGCGAACTCCTCTTCGACAATGTCCGTCTGCCCGGCGACCGCATCATCGGTGACCCCGGTGAAGGACTGAAGATCGCTCTGCGGACTCTGGATCACACTCGCGTGACAATCGCCGCGCAGGCCGTCGGCATCGCACAGGGCGCTTTGGACTACGCGGTGAACTATGTGAAGGAACGCCAGCAGTTCGGCAAGAGCATCGCCTCGAACCAGGGAGTCCAGTTCATGCTAGCGGACATGGGTATGAAGCTCGAAGCTGCTCGTTCGCTGACCTACACCGCTGCGGCCAAGAGCCAGCGCTTCGACGACGACCTCACCTATTTCGGAGCCGCAGCGAAGGCCTTCGCCTCGGACGCAGCCATGGAGATCACGACCGATGCCGTGCAGCTTCTCGGCGGTGCCGGTTATGTCGTCGATCATCCTGTCGAGCGGATGATGCGTGATGCGAAGATCACACAGATCTACGAAGGCACCAACCAGATCCAGCGCATGGTGATGGGTCGCAAGCTCATCGGCTGAGGCCACACCCGCCTCGGCGGTGAAAGACCAGGCTTCGAAGAAGACGGCCATCGCTTACGGGCGGTGGCCTTCTTCGAGCCTGCGCACCCAAAATAGGGCTCACCAATCGCATGGCTGTGATCAAGTACACCTGCGACAACGCGACATGCGCAGGGCAAATGTGCCGGAATCCCAGGTTCGCACGCGCCACAATGGATGAACACAGTGGACTCTCCAGAAGGTTTGGCACAGTAGTCTGTGTCGCCGCGGGCTTCAGGTCCGCGCGGGTGGCCATAACAGCAACGAGCGCGAGGTAAAGGTAGGTCAGTGGCCGAAACGAGATACGTCGACCCCATTCATCACCCGTCGTACGCTTCACAGCCGACGAGGGATGTACGGGCGTGGATTCTTCTCCTCGTCACAGTACTCATCCCCGGGGGAGTGCAGCTGCTGTTCCGGTCTCGTCGCTGGGCCAAGATCTCGCTGTCGATCACCGCAATCACCTGGATCCTCGCGATCATTGCTCTGATCGTGATTCTCATCGACAAGAAGTTCCTCTTCACGATCGGCACGAATCCCTTCCTGCTGACGTTCCTCACGATCTGGCTGCCGGTCATCGCCGTCAACTGGATCGTGTGCCTCTTCGACACCTTGCGCCGGATCAAGCTGGTCACACTGTCCGCGAGGGCACGCAAACGCTTCCTCGCCGCGTTCTGCGCCCTGGTCCTCGTCGTTGTCGGCCCGCTGGCCTGGGGCACGACCCTTCTGGACTCCCAGCGCGGACTGATGGCTGACCTCTTCGCCTCCGGGAAAGCCGCGAAGCCTGTCGATGGTCGCTACAACATCCTTCTCCTCGGCTCAGACGCCGGCAAGGGGCGCACCGGCATCCGCCCGGATTCGCTGTCCCTGGTCTCGATCGATGCGAAGACCGGCAAGACGGTCATCGTCGGCCTTCCGCGCAATATGGAGAACGTGCCGTTCCCCGAGGACTCGCCGTTGCACCAGTACTACCCGCAGGGGTACAACTGCGGCGACGAGTGCCTGCTCAATGCGGTCTTCCAGCAAGGTGAGCGACACAAGGACGAGTTCGAGAACCCGAAACGAGCAGGGGAGCAGGCAACGATGGATGCCACCTCGGCGATCACCGGCCTCGAAGTCCAGTACTTCGCCATGGTCAACCTCAAGGGATTCGAGAGCCTCATCGATTCTCTGGGCGGAATCACACTCGTCTCGGGTAAGCGGGTGCCGATCTCTTCGAAGGTCGATCCGAACACAGGCGAGCATGGTCCGGTCAAGGGTTGGATCGAACCGGGCAAGCAGAAACTCGACGGCTTCCATGCTCTGTGGTTCGCCCGCTCCCGTGAGTTCTCCAGCGACTACGAGCGGATGGTCCGGCAGCGCTGCGTTCAGACAGCGATGGTCAAACAGCTCGATCCCGCCACCGTTCTGACTCGGTACCAGGAGATCGCCAAAGCCACCCCAGGAGCGCTGGCGACGGACATTCCCTCCTCCGAGGTGGACGACTTCGTGGACCTGGCTCTGAAGGTCAAGTCGCAGAAGATCGAGTCGCTTGACCTCACTCCGCCCAACGTGACACCATCACAGCCTGACTTCGACGCCGCCAGATCCTTGATTGCGGACACGATCGAAAAATCATCCAAGGACGCTGAGAAGGACAAAGGCGCCCAGGGCGCCCCTGGCGACGCGTCCGGAGCCCTTGCAGGGGTGAATGCGAGCCGTGGGCTCACGGCGGGAAGCACCACCCAGGTCAGCGCGCAAAGTGGTAGTGAAGGCGGCTCTGACGAGGGCGAAGAGAGCGCAGAGAGAGCCATCTGCTACGTGCCCTGAGATGTCGATCACCCAGCCTAGCTTGTGCGCCGGCCGTGCGAAGCAGGGAATTGCACAGGATCTCGGGAAAAACTTTCCCTCGGTGTGTCCCTTGCAAACACTGGGAACCACACCGGTGTAATTTGGTTATTTTGTTATTTGGCTAGTCTGACACGCCGTATATGTGTAACAATTTTGAGATGTTGGGATTACCCACCGTCCTACCAACGGTGAGATGATTCCAGGGCCTGAACTTCCCTGACTTCCTCGAAAAGGCTGTAACGATGAAATACTTATTGCCCACAGTCGCGGGCTGCGCTTCAGTCGCACTCGTCGGCACCTTAGCGGTCACGGCACCGACTGCCTTCGCGGCGTCGACTGAGCCGGAAGTGACCCAAGAGGCGCTGAGCGTGAGCGAAGACGGACTCAACGTCCCCGGCGCCCGTGATTCCAGTGACTCCTCTGCCAACGTCGCCAACCAGAGCGCAACCAGCAACCTGCCGAACATCTTCAAGTCGCAGACCGCTGCCGCCTCGACACAGGTGCCAGCAGTCGTCAACGCAAGTTCGGGTGCCTCTGCTGCTGCCGGTTCCACAGGGTCGGTCAACCCCGTCTCGGCAGGACTGTCCGCACCTGAGGGTGAAAGCGAAGCCGCTGAATCGGAAGCCTCCACCCCGAAGGCTGACCCATCGGCACCCGCTGAAGATTCCGAGAAGAAGGATGACGCGTCCGAGGACGAGAAGTCCGCGGGCTCTGAATCATCGGAGGAATCGAAGGACAGCGACGATATCTCGGGCTCGGTGCGTCAGAAGACCGAAGACGGCGTCAACATCGCGCTGATCTCCGACGTCCTCGACGTTCCGTCCAAAAACCCCAGCCTGATCGGCTTCACCTTCTCCGGGTCGACGTCCAACATCCGTATCCAGGTCCGCGTCAAGAGCGGGTCTGATTGGGGCAACTGGCAGTCGCTGGACGAGGAGAAGCAGGAGCAGGCGAAGAACGAAGGTTCCGAGCCGTTCACCGTCAACCGGGCCTCCGGTGTGCAGATGCGCATTCTGGGCGACAAGGCACCCAGCGATGCCGAGCTCGTTCTCGTCGATCCGAAGAAGAATCCCAATGATGCGGCGGCCGTGGCCGAGAACGATCCGGTAGAGATCGAGCCGCAGAGCTCCGATCCGTCCGAAGGCGCAGCAGACACCTCAGAGACGACTCCCGGTTCGACTGCAGGCTCGACTGAGGCTGCCGCGAGCACCGAGACAGTGGCTGCATCAGGTCAGGCCGAGGTCACCAATCAGAACTACGTCCCCGGCTCCTCGTCCACGAACAACGTGGCCAAATCCGCCAAGGTGCCGAAGCCGAAGATCGGCTCGCGCGATTCGTGGGGTGCCAAGGCATACAACGGCAGCCCCGACTATGCCAGCAGCGTCAAGCAGGCTGTCGTTCACCACACCGCCGGCTCGAACAGCTACTCGGCTGAAGACGTTCCCTCGGTTCTGCGCGGTATCCAGTCCTACCACCAGTCGGGTCGAGGCTGGGACGACATCGGATACAACGTCATCGCCGATAAGTACGGCCGTCTCTGGCATGCACGCGGCGGCGACATCAAGAAGGCCGTCATCGGTGCTCACGTGGCCGGCCACAACTCCGGTACATTCGGCATCTCGGTGATCGGCTCCTATGACAAGTCGGCTCCGCCGAAGAAGACCAGGGATGCTGTCGCCTCGGCGATTGCCTGGAAGCTTTCGCTCGATGGCGTCAAGCCGAGCAAGTCGACCGTCGTCGCGCACCGCGACCTCGCGAACACCAGCTGCCCTGGCGACGCCTTCTATTCCAAGATGGGCGAGATCCGTTCAACTGTCACCGACATCATGAAGTCCGGCGATCTGCCGTCCGATGAGAAGAAGGACGACAAGAAGGACGACAAGAAGAAGGATGACAAGAAGGACGACGACAAGAAGGCAACGCCGAAGCCCAAGACTGCTATCGAGAAGTACGCTGCTGACCACAAGAAGGAACTCGGCAAGGCCACTGGCAAGGAACACGATGTCAAGGGCGTTGACGGAGCACGTGCTCGCTCTTACGAGAAGGGCAACGTCTACTGGTCCAAGAAGACCGGTGCGTACCACCTGACCGGAGCGATCAAGAACTCGTACAAGGGTGACGCTGTCACCCAGCTGGGCCTGCCCACCTCGCAAGAGAAGGGCGGCCTGAAGGACGGGGGATCGGCGCAGTCGTTCCAGAAGGGCAAGATCTACTGGTCGAAGGACACCGGTGCCAATTACACCACCGGCACGCTCCTGAACTATTGGGGTGACAAAGGTACCGTCAAGGGCCACCTTGGTTACCCCACGTCGAACCCGGTGTACAAGGACGGACGAGGAGAGCAGCTGTTCGAAGGTGCCCGACTCGTCTGGGCCGAGGGCTATGGAACTACAGAGTTCTCGCCCACCGGAACCATTGAAGGCGGCGTAGTCGACAACAATGGTCCGGGTGACACTGATGATGCCAACGCTTCCGGTGGTGCCGATGAGTCGGCACCACCGGGGGACAGCGCCACCGATGGCGGTTCGGCTGCAGACTCCGGGGAAGGTTCTACAGACGACAAAGACGCCAAAGGTGACGACAAGGCTTCGAAGGACGAGGACAAGTCCAAGGACGAGGACAAGTCGAAGGACGACGATAAGTCCAAGGAAGACGACAAGTCGGACAAGCCCAAGGATGACAAGAAGGACGACAAGTCCAAGGATGACGATAAGTCCAAGGACGACAAAAAGGACAAGAAGGACGACAAGCCGTCCAAGGCTGAGAAGATCCAGGCTCAGCGTGACTCCATCGTCAGCGAGGCGAAAGCTCACCTCGGTGTGAGGTACGTCTGGGGCGGAACCTCACCGACGAAGGGCTGGGACTGCTCGGGCTACACCCAGTACGTCTACGGCAAGCACGGCATCAAACTGCCGCGCACAACCAGCCAGCAGCGCAACGCCGGCACGGTGATCCCTGCCAGTGAGGCCAAAGCAGGCGACATGATCTGGATCCCAGGCCACATCGGCATCATCTCTGAGACCAAGGGGCAGATGTACGATGCGGGCTCTACCCGGACGAACACGACGAAGCGCAGCTACAGCTGGATGCTCGATCGTGGTGCCAAGGTCATTCGCGTGGTCGGCTGACGGCAGCACGGTGACATCGGTCGAGTAAGTCTCGGCAGATAGTTCCAATGCCTCGCGGTCGGTTCTGGAAAGAACCGGCCGCGAGGCATTTTCTGTTCCGGTTCACCTGCGACTTGGGCCCGGATATCCATAGTCTCTCCTTGCAGCTGGCCCGCCTGTCTCGTGCGGTCAACCTCATGTGCCGCTCCAGGGGCCTTTGACCACGCGGTGAACAACAGATGTCCTGGCCTGAACAGTCAGTGAAGCCGCTTGGGAAAACCATGATTAGTCAAGATGGACGCGCTAACGTGGAGAAACACGCACGGCGAATGCATGTGTGTTCATCCGAACAGTCCAGCCGAAGGGGACCAAGACAGTGCGCCGATTGCACAACACGGTCAAGAATTTTGCTTGGGGCAGCACGGACGCGATCCCAGCGATCCTGGGAACTGTGCCCGACGGCACTCCTTGCGCCGAGCTTTGGCTCGGAGCGCATCCCCTCAGCCCCTCCCGTCTGGACATAGGACAGTCTGACCAGCAGCGCACGGCCTACCGTTCCGTGCAGCAGGGCTCGTCGTCATCGCTGGACGTGAAGACGGACAGCAGCACTGTGGGACCCAATCTCATCGAATACCTTGCCGGTGACCCAGAGGGTCTGTTGGGCCACAACTCGCTGCAGGTATTCGGACCACGTCTGCCATTCCTGCTCAAGGTCCTCTCCGCGCAGAAGGCACTGTCTATTCAGGTTCACCCGAATCCGGAGCAGGCCGCCATCGGATTCGCCAGGGAAGAGGCCGAGGGCCCCGATCTCGACGCTTCGACCCGCAACTACAAGGACCCGTCGGCCAAACCGGAACTCATCTACGCCCTCACCGAATTCCACGCGCTGGCCGGGTTTCGCGCGCGCAAAGCCGTGCGGGCAACCTTCGAGCGTCTGCTGTCGCTGTCATTGTCACCGTCTTCCCTGGACTTTCTCGGAGACGTGATCTCGGCGCTGAAATCGGTGACTGAGGCCAGGGCCTTCGCCAAGGCAGTCGAGCTCGTCCTCGGAGATGCCCGGTCCGCCGCGTTTGTGGACGAGGCCGCCGGTCAGGATCTGGCAGAGTTGCCAGAGGGACACATCAGCCGTTCAGGCACAGCCGTCGATCCTGCTGAGACGTTCCAGGAGCTTGTGGCTGACTATCCTTCCGATCCTGGGGTGCTGGTGGCGCTCATGCTCAATCGCGTCCACCTGCAGCCCGGGGAAGCCCTGGCGATGGAATCAGGTGTGTTGCACGCCTACCTCGGCGGGACCGGAATCGAGGTCATGGCTTCGAGTGACAACGTTCTGCGCGGAGGACTGACGAACAAGCACATCGATATTCCGGAGCTCGGAAAGGTTGCGAAGTTCGCCTCCGCCAAGACTCGAATGGTTGAACCTGACCGCGACGGAATCCTCCTCGGCGCGACCGAGGACTTCGCACTGCTGTCGCTGCGGTGCCCCCGACTGACACAGGTCGAGCGCCGAGGCGCGAGCATCGCCCTGTGCACTTCGGGAAGCATCACTCTGACCTCTCTCGGGTCCACAGTGACACTCACGCGTGGCCAGAGCGTTTTCATCGCGGCAAATGAGCCCACAGTGACCGCAGACGGCCACGGAGACCTGTTCGTGGCCACCACCGGACTCGACACCTCGCTGCCCTTCGCCTGAAGACCCTGGGCCGGCCGGTTTGGGCCGGTCTGGGCGACTGCTGGTGGCCCGAGCCGAACGGCGCGAGTGAGTTGGGCCGCGCCACCGCCAGCACGCTGCACCGGTGGCAGCAGATCACCTCGTTCCTCAGGTGCCTTTTGCTGCTGAGGGTAGGAGTCGCTGAACTGCCTGGTGTATTTGCAGCTGACGGGATGTTGAGCGACTGACGGTGCGTGGTGCACCGAGGAGCGAAGTCTCTGGTCGTGTCACCCGGGCCCGGGGGACATCTGCATTTGGTCCCGCGCACCAGCGCACCGGCTCATCCGCGCGGGTGAAAGCTCCCTGACACATGAAAGAGGCCGCCCTGGACCGGATTCCTCGAAGGGAATCGGCCCAGAACGGCCCCGCATCTCACACCGGCTCTGTATGAAGCTGCCGGAGCGTTCAGTGCCTCAGGCGGCGTCGACGCTGATAGTGGGGACGTCGTCTGGGACGTTCACCTCGGCGCCGGTCTTCTCCTTGACCTCTTCGACGGTGACTCCGGGAGCCAGTTCGACGAGGGTGAATGAGTCTCCGGAGACATCGAGCACGGCGATGTCGGTGATGACGCGGCTGACGACGCCCTTGCCCGTCAGCGGCAGCTCACAGGACGACAGCAGCTTGTGTGAGCCGTCCTTGGCCACATGGTCCATGATGACGATGACGCGCTGGGCACCGTGGACCAGGTCCATGGCCCCGCCCATCCCCTTGACCATCTTGCCGGGGATCATCCAGTTTGCGATGTCGCCGTTCGTGGCGACCTGCATCGCGCCGAGGATCGCGGCATTGACCTTGCCGCCGCGGATCATGCCGAAGCTGGCGGCGGAGTCGAAGTAGGAGGAACCGGGGAGCATCGTGACGATCTCCTTGCCGGCGTTGATGAGATCAGGATCGACCTCGTCCTCGGTGGGGTATGGGCCGACGCCCAGCAGTCCGTTCTCCGACTGGAGGACGAGGTCGACTCCCTCGGGCAGGTAGTTGGGCACGAGTGTCGGCATTCCGATGCCCAGGTTGACGTAGCTGCCGTCTTCGAGTTCCTGGGCTGCGCGGGCGGCCATCTGATTTCTTGTCAATGACATTTCGGCTCCTCAGGCTTCGCGAACGGTACGTTTTTCGATGGGCTTGTCGGCCACCTGTTCCGCGGTCAGCTCGACAACGCGGTGGACGAAGATGCCGGGAACGTGGACGTCATCGGGATCGATCTCTCCAGGCTCGACGAGCTTCTCGACCTCGGCGATGGTGATCCGGGCCGACTGTGCGGCCGGGGGATTGAAATTCCTGGCCGAAGAGTTGAAGACGAGATTGCCGTGGCGGTCTCCGATGGCGGCGCGGACGAGCGCGTAGTCGGGAGCCAGTGACTCCTCGAGGACGTATTCCTTCTCTTCACCGAAGGTGTCGAAGACGCGGGTGTCCTTGGCCGGTGACTCTTTGACGACCTTGCCCTCGGCGTCGTACTTCCACGGCATGCCGCCGTCGGCGACCTGAGTGCCGGCACCGGTGATCGTGTAGAACGCCGGGATTCCGGCTCCACCGGCGCGCAACTTCTCCGCCAAGGTGCCCTGCGGGGTCAGCTCGACCTCGAGTTCGCCGGAGAGGTACTGGCGGGCGAATTCCTTGTTCTCACCGACATAGGAGGCGATGATCCGGCGGAGGCGGTGGTCGGCGAGCAGCAGGCCCAAGCCCCGTCCGTCGACTCCGGCGTTGTTCGAGATCACTTCGAGGTCCTTGGCGCCCTGGTCCTTGATCGCTCGAATCAGGAACTCAGGCACGCCCACAACACCGAAACCGCCCACGGCGATCGATGATCCATCTGCAATATCGGCTACCGCCTCAGCGGGAGTATCAACTACTTTGTCCATACGCCCAGTCTGCCACGGACCTCGCCGAGGCTGCCCGCCAGGTCCGCAATGCGAGCTTCGTCCATCCCGTTGGCCAGCACAGACTCACCCCCGCGAAGGAGGTGGCCCAGGAACGTCGCCCATTCGTCGGGACACGGAGTTGAGTTCGCGACGAGTATGCCGGATCTGGAATCGTCCGGAGAGTCGGTCCACTGGACCTCCTGATCATCGACGATGAGAGTCCCGGTGGACTGGAGGCGCCGAGGTGTCACGTCCGGGTAGGCGCGGATTGCTGAGTTGACGTCGATGAAGTCCTCATCGACCGGTGTGCTCAGGGCCAGAGCCGGTGGGTTGTAGACGAAGACCTCCTCGGCATCGGCCAGTCGCTCATCGTCCTCGTGGCCCAGCGGTACGAAGGCGTGGAAATCACCATCCGGGGCTGCTGACCCGTCGGTGCCGAGCACGACGCGACCGTCGGCGAGGAGGACGCTGAGAATGGCGACGAGCTCTCGCCAGTGCAGTCCGGCAGGCAGCGGAACGAAGAGCGTGAAATCAGGGCCGAGGTCGTAGTCGCCGAAGAGGCCGACGCCCTTGTTCACCCAGTTCGCCACGACTGGACCGGTGAGGTCGAGTCGGTCGAAGTCGGGGCCGCGCCAGAAGAGGACGGGTCCGCCGGTGCGGCTGATGATGGAAAGATCCACGAGGATGACCTGCTTTCTCGATGGTCGTGAGATGTTCAGTGGGACGAAAGTTCGGTGTTCAGTGCGACAGGAGTTCAGAGTTCAGGGGGTCAGGAGGCCGATATTGATCCGGACCCCACGGGGGAACGCTCCGAGCTCTCCGTCGGCCCACTCCCACTTCGTGGTCGCGCTGAGGTCCTCGGCAAAGAGCGCAGTGTGGATGCGCTCGACGAGAGACCCGAGGCCGACCATGGCCTCCAGCAGGGGAGGACCACCGGCCTGCGGCGTCGCCGGGGAGTCGGAGGGGGCCATGGTGATCCGGGAGCCGGATCCCTCGATGCGCATCCGCCACGCAGCCTGCCCGGGGGTGCGTGAAGTTCCAGCGCGGACGACGCGGATGGCGCGTGAGACGCGTTCGAGGATGTCGTCACTGTTGTCACCGGCTGCGGCACGGCCGGGCAGCTCGGTGACCCCGAGGCCTCTGTGGATTGCTTCGACGTGGCCGTAGCGGAACCAGTCCTCCCCGAGGTCACGGCTCAAGGCCTTCGCCCCGGCTCGGCCGTTGTCGAGATATCCGCCGGCGCCGCGTACGAGTGCCATCGGCAGTCCGCGTGACGATCCCTTGACGAGATCGGCCGCGGCGGCGATCTCATCGGCCACCGCACGCACGGTCACCGATTGCACCCGGCCATCGTCATCCGGTCTGCCGCGCTGATCGTCGAGGCCTGAGAATCCGGAGAGACCGAGCGCGAAGTCGCCGACGCCGATCCTCCAAGGCCGCGAGATGGTGTCAGTGATGACGACCCCGATCCGCACGGAGAAGGACTCTTCGACCCGCAGCCGCAGCTTCTGCGCCGAAGCATCGCTGTCGTGAGGGTGGAGGACGACGGCGCCGCTCGAATTCGACTGGTCGAGTCCAGCTGCCGCCTGCACGGTTCCTGACTGGGTGCGCACGATCTGGACGGTCGACCCGGAGGCATAGGTCCGTTCGGCAACGAGGTGATTCGAAGAATCCTTGACGAGGTCCTCGAACTCCGCCCGGTCCTTCACGCTGCGCAGTCGTCCATCAGCTTTGGACACCACCTTCGAGGCGATGACGAGGATGTCGCCGTCCTTGAGGTCGATCCGATTCCGGCGCAGGGCGTTGACAAGGATCGCTGCCAGATCGGAACCGGCTTCGATGGGCTCCTCGACGGGAGGCGCATACACGGTGAGCAGCCGGTCATTCATCGAAGTGTCCCGATCGTCGTCGGGCAGCCTCGGCGCCCGGATTCAGTGGGCAGATGCGGGGATCGGGCGACGATTGCGAGTGATTCGACTCTCATGTCTCCATATTCCCACTGACGGCGAATGATTTCGAAATTCTCCAGATTTGCTCAGCCGCTCACTACAGGTTGTGTCAATATCAGATAGTGGTCTCTACATGTGGTGTTATCGGCGCGTGTGTATGTGAAGGTGTGTTCGATTAAACCGCAGGTGCCCACTGCAATACTCCACAAGGGCTTGACGGGGCGGTAATGACACGCGTGTAATTTATAGTTAACAGGGGAACGCACTTAGCACGAATCCTCGGATTCGAGCATCCACCACGCTGATACGGTCAGCACGAGCTTCACCTCCGGAACCATCCGGGGAGCCGGTCGCACCCAGACCATTCAGCTCCTCGAACGGTACCGGAATCGGAGCTCGCAGTGGTAGGTGAGCTGAGAGTGAGAAAGGGGAAAACCGTGCAAAGCGCACAGAGCAAAAGGCAGGAGAGGGAAGACTTCTCCACAGTCGTGCCTGGAGTCACTTCTCGAAGTGCCGAAGACTGGTTCGTCGAACCAGGGGCCCGTACACCAGATACTCTGCCTGATCCATTGGCGATCGATCCGAACGATCTGACACCGCTTCCCACGGACAACTCCGCAGTATCGCCGCTCTCACTGCTCCTCGGGGCAGCCGAGGACGGCGAGCTATCCTGGCAGGACCAAGCGCTGTGCGCTCAGACCGACCCCGAGGCGTTCTTCCCTGAAAAGGGCGGATCGACTCGTGAGGCCAAACGTGTCTGTGCCTCGTGCGACGTCCGGTCAGACTGCCTCGAATACGCGCTGGCGAATGACGAGCGCTTCGGAATCTGGGGCGGTATGTCTGAACGTGAACGCCGCCGACTGAAGAAACAGGCCGTGTGAAACCTGCCGTCACCGTTGTCCTCGCCTCAGGCGATGACAGCAGCAGGGTTGAGCTCGAAACAGCTCTGAGCAGGACCTACCCCGAGATCCCGATCGTGGATCTCGGGGGTCTTGCCGTCACAGAGGCACTTGCACTCCCCGAGGTTGCCGACAGCACCCATCTGTGGTTCCTCACCGCAGACTCGCGTCCGGAACCCGATTGCCTCGAAGAGCTGCTCGACGCCATCGGCGCAACCGAATCGATCGCCGCCGTCGGCCCCAAGATCATGCACGGAGACCACATCGTCTCCGCCGGAGTCACCACCACCTCGGCGGGAGCCAGGGTCAACCCGGTTGCCGACGGAGAGTTCGATCAGGGCCAGCGCGACGGCCAATCGGAGACACTGGGCCTCGACTTGCCCGGCATGCTCATCTCCACCACCGAGCTCGAAAGAATCGGAGCTCCATCACGCGTCCTCGGCGTGGCCTATCGCGGTCTTGAGTACTCGCGTCGACTGCGCGACCTCGGCCGCCGAGTCGTCGTCGCCCCACGCGCCGGACTCACCGTGTCCGCACACTCGGCCGCCCAGCTGGGCTCCTCGCCTCTGCCGCCGCTGTCGAAATCTCAGATCCGGACGGAACAGCGCTACCGGCTCAGCCTCGCCACCCCCGGATTCGCCGGCATCTTCTGTCTCCTCATCCTCACCCAGCTGAAGAACACCCTGGCGGGACTCCTGTCGAACAACGTCCGCGCCGCCTCCTGGTACTTCTCCGCACTCCTCGGGCTCGTCTCCGATGCCGGAACCACCTCACGACTGAGACGGTCCAACGCTCGCCGCAACCGCCTGGCCAAACGCACCACCGACTCCCATGTGGCTGCCCTCTACGCGGACCCGGACGAACTCGCCGTCCAGCGCAGGAGCATGAATTCCGCCGAGGAGGCCCGCCTGGCCCAGGCCGATTCGGCCACCGGCAGCGGCCCGGGCCAGATCGACGAAACCGAGCTCAACCCGGTCGGTGATACGGAAGAGGCAATCGACTCGTTCTCACGCCTCGAGGTCACCGGCGGTTCGGGACTCTTCCGCAGCCCCCTGACCTATCTCCTCCTTGCGGCCGCGGCACTGAGCGGCTTCGTCTCCTTCCGTCTCTTCGGCCCCGGCCATCTCGTCGGCGGTGCACTGGGATCCACCGACGTGACGATGGGTGATCTCGTCGCCCGACTGCTCAGCCCTCACCTCGACATCTCCACCGGTGCCGCCGTTCCCGCCGACCCCTACCAGCTGGTCCTCGCAGCCCTCAGTGTTCCGTTCCTGGGCCACATCGACATCATGGCCCGGACCCTGATCCTCCTCGCCCCGATCGTTGCCGTCATCGCCGCCTACCGTGCCGCGGGCGCGTTCGTGAAGCGAAGGTGGGTGCGCGGATTCGCCGGTCTGCTGTGGATTGCGGCCCCACTCTTCGTCACCGCGCTCTCCGACGGCCGCCTCGGCGTGATCATCGTCTGGATTGCGGCACCGCTCTTCGTCATCGCCCTGCGGCGCAGCCTGCGCACCGGGTCGATCGCCGCTGCCGCAGGTGCCGGGCTCCTGCTGTTCCTGATGATCGCGGGCATGCCGCTGATGCTTCCTCTGGGCATCATCCTCACCGTGGTGCTGGTGTGCACGGGGCGCGGTCTGCGCCACCTGTGGCTGCTGGCCCCGACCCTGTTCCTGGCGTGGCCCTGGCTGGTCGACCTCGTGACCGCCCCTGGCGCGCTCTTCGTCATGCCCGGCCAGACCCTGGCCCCACCGGCACCGCCCAGCTACCTCCTCGCGGTCGGCTTTCCCTCGACGATCGACATGAGCTGGCTGGCCGATCTCCTGTCCGCTGTCGGCGTCAACGGCGTCAGCTCGGGGATGCTCCAGCTGTGGGCACCGATTCTGGTGCTGCCGATGCTCATCCTCGCGTTCCTCACGCTCATCGAAGCTCACCTCAAACTCTCACACCTGATGTGGGCCGTGGGACTCTACCTCGCGGGTCTGCTGCTGGCCACCGTCCAGGTCCTCATCCCGGCCCAAACCGGTCCCTTCCACCTCATCGGCTCCTATCCTGCCGCGGGACTGACCCTGCTCAGCCTCGGCGCGATCATGCTGCTCACGCTCGGGGCTCAGACCACGACGACGAAATCGACGAACTCCCGGCGACTGCCCATGCGGGGTCTGTCCGGACTCGTGGCCATCGCCGCTGTCGGGATCATCATCGTCAGCGCCGGACCCAGCACCACCTCGGCGAACAATGTCACCTCCCAGGAACACGGCACCGTCCCGGCGCTGGCCGCCGACCGCGCTGCCGGTGATACTCAGGCACGCACGCTGGGCCTCGACGTCGTCGACGGCGAAGTCCGGGCCCGCCTCCTCTCGTCCGCCGATGAGACCGTCATCGGGACCTCGACCATCCGGTCCGCCGAGGCAGTCGGTGGCTGGCCGTGGGAGCGCAGACCTCTGCCCATCAGCGAGGACCAGACACTCATCGCTCAGGCCGCCGCGGCACTCTCAGCCGATGACGCCGGAGACGTCCGAGCCATCCTCGGTCAGCTGGGTGTGGACTTCGTCCTCGTCGACTCGGATGCGAAGAATCTGATGAACTCAGTGGCCGCCGCCGACGGAGTCGTCCAGGTCGGTCCGACCGAATCGGGTGGCCTGTGGCAGGTCGACACCCCCTACAGCGGCCGGTTCCTCGTCCGCGAACCCGATGGCACGATGAGCACCGCACCGATGCACGGCACCACCGCCGAGGTGGCTCCAGGTGAGGACGGACGCACCCTGATCGTGTCCGACAGCTCCGACAACATCACCGCCGGCCTCGATGGCAACGACCTGCCGAAGCCAGAGAGGTCGACGATCGGCTGGGCCTCCGAGTACTCCTTGCCCGCTTCCGGCGGCGAGGTCGAACTCACCTACGGTTCATCGCTCTTCGCCCCGGGCGTCATCACCGGCTGGATCCTCGGCCTTCTGACAATCATCGTCGCGATCCCCTTCGGGTCTCAGCGCCAGACACGGGCCTGGTCACGAACAACTCGGGCGACATCCGAGCGAACGACTCGGGCGAAATCTGAGCGGAAGTCGGAACCCGCACCCGAGCATCCTGTGGAGGCGAAGTCATGAAACACATGCGCAGCATCGTGACCTTCGCGGCGATCGCCGTACCGGGAGTCCTCGTCGCCACGACCTCATTCCTGACTCCGCTGACCCCGGGCACACTCGACCGCAGTCCCGAGCAGGTCAGAATGCCCACCGCCGATACCCGTGTGATCTGCCCCGGTCCGCTCCTGACCGATGACGAGGCAGAGGGCACCGACGCGGAATTCGTCGACGACTCGAACGTGTCCACACGTGCCGTCTCCGTCTCCGCACCGATCAGCGCCGCAGATGGCTCGGTCTCCGCGGCCCGTCTCCAGGTTGCGGATCTGGGTGGGTCGGCGAACTTCGACAACCCCAGCTCTGACGGCTTCGTCTCCGGCGATGATCCCATCGACAAGACCAAACTCATCACTGGGTTCGCCCGGCCAGGGGCACCGGCGCTGACGACCGGAGTCGAAACCGTCGAAGGCACCTCCGGAGACCTCACCGGACTTGCTACTCTGACCTGTGGTTCGGCGGCGAGCAACTTCCGGATCCTGGCGGGCTCCGGCGCAGCAGGATCGAACTCCCAGCTGTTGCTGAGCAATCCCGGCGACGTTCCCGTGCAGGCCGAAGTCACACTCATGACACCGTCGGGAGAGCGCGGGGAGCCGACAGAGGTCAGCATCAAGGCCGGGAAGCAGCGAGCAATCCGATTGGGTGGACTCGCCGCTGGAGCGGAATCGCTGGCCGTCGATGTCAACGTCGACGGGGGAGTCGTGGCCGGCTCCCTCCAAGAGACCGTGCTCGACGGTCTCACCCCCAAAGGCATCGACCTGGCCACGAGCGGAGCAGACGCCGACACACAGCAGGTCGTCACCGGACTCGACGGGAAGGACGCACGCCTGCGCGTGGCCAACCCGGGCGATGACCTGGCAGAGGTATCGCTCAAAGCCTATGGACCAGACGGGGAGATCGACATTCCCCGTTCGTCGATGACCGTTGTCGCACACGGAGTCGCCGAGGCCGACCTCGGCGATCTTGACGCCACAAGCGTCGTCCTCGATTCGGACCAAGCCATTCAGGCCAGCGCATTCATCGGTCAGGACGGGAAGAAGGGCAGCGCGGACTTCGGAAGCATCAACGCCACCGACACCCTCGCCGACTCCCAGGTCATGGCTCTGCCGCGCACAGGCACCGGGAAGCTGTACCTCTCACCAGGGCAGGGGCAGGTGCAGGTGAGAGGCATGCTCGACGACGGTTCGCTCACGGAGGCCCAGTCGATTGACCTCAATCCCACCGGAACCACCGAATTCAGCCCGGCCGAGGTCTCCCCAGACGCAGTCCGTGCCATCGTCATCAGCGGTGAGAACGCCTCAGGTTCCCAGTCCGACGGTGTCCACGCCAGCTATGTGGTCACCACGGACTCAGGGATCTCCGCGGTGCAGCCGGCCCCGGCACCTGCCGGCGTGGCCTACCGCGACATCCGCCTCGGCTAGGAATTCCTGAGGATCTCGACCTGGTCGGCGACGACTTCGGCGATGAGCGAGTCCCGTTGCCCGCTGCTGTGATATTCGATGACTCGCCGGTAGAGGACGATGTGCGTGTGCCTGTTCGCGGTGGCCGGGAAGACCCGGCCGAAGGCGGGCTCGGTGGAGCTCGCCGGTGGGACCGCATCAATGGCCAGCACCACCTCGGCGAGCAGCGCCGGTTCCTGCGCCCGGAAACGGGCGAACTCCTCGGCGGCGACACGGGCAAAGCTCTCCGCCCGACGCAGACGCGCGGGGACGTCGGCCAGGAACAGCGGGGACCGCAGTCCGCGGCCGTGCCGATCACGATGACGCCTGGTACTCATGAGTCAATATTGTACTGACCATACGGCCCTGGCTGACCAAGACAGGCGGTGCTCGCGTGTAAAGTGGTTGACTGTGTCAGCCGTGAGATTGTGTTCAAAAGTCAGCTGCTCGCGCAGTGCCGCAGCCACCATGACGTACGTGCACGCTGATGCCTGTGTCGTCATCGGTCCGCTGTCGCGTCGCGCCGAGCCCGGTGCCCATGACCTGTGCGCCGACCATGCCGCGAAACTGACCCCGCCTGTGGGTTGGCAGCTCATCCGCATCGAAGGTGAACAAGCCCCACCCGAGCGCACCCATGACGATCTGTTGGCCATCGCCGACGCCGTCCGGGAAGCTGCTGGACGTCCCGGAGAGGGTGTCAGAGCAGGTGAGGCTGCGTCGGCATCGTCGACCAGGTCGACCTCGACCTCCGAGGGTCGAAGCGACGGATCGATGCCGGGCCGCAAACACGGTCACCTGCGCATCATCGGCGACTCATGACCGAGTCCACGTCCGGCGTCGAACCCGGTCCCGAACTCGTCGCCGCCCGCACCGCCGCACTCGCACCCGCAGTCGGTGCCTATGACATCCGCGGCCGAATCCCCGACCAGCTCGATGCCGATGTGCTCTACGCCCTCGGCTGGGCCACCGCCACAGCCATGTCGGAACTCCATTCGAGCGCCGAGGTGGTCGTGGGACACGATATGCGGCCCAGTTCACCCGGTTTCGCTCAGGCCTTCGCCGCCGGCATCGAGGCGGCCGGATATCGAGCGGTGCTGTTGGGTCTGTGCTCGACCGACCAGCTGTACTTCGCCTCCGGGATCTTCGATCTGCCGGGTGCGATGATCACCGCAAGTCACAACCCGGCCGACTACAACGGGATCAAGATCTGCGGGCCACGTGCCGCAGGAGTCA
The DNA here is from genome assembly GCF_021532275.1 of Brevibacterium sp. UCMA 11754. Taxonomy (GTDB): domain Bacteria; phylum Actinomycetota; class Actinomycetes; order Actinomycetales; family Brevibacteriaceae; genus Brevibacterium. The sequence continues at coordinate 89,330 of NZ_JACBOT010000034.1, read as the reverse complement.
GCCTCGCCTCTGGACTGGGACGGATCAAGGATTTGGCACCGCTGGCGCCGGCACATGTCGCCGCTGACACCTTCCGCAGCTGTGCACCTGAGGTCGACGTCGACGGCGCTGCCGCCGCGGAGATGCGCAAACGCTACGTCGAACGCATCCGGACGCTGACCCACGTCGATGAGGTCACAGGCCTGAAGATCGTCGTCGACTGCGGCAACGGCATGGCGGGCAAACTCCTCGGAGAGGTCTTCGGCACCGATTCCGGTTACGCGAGTGTGCCCTTCGACGTCATCGGGCTGTTCCCCGAACTCGACGGCACGTTCCCCAACCATGAGGCGAACCCGCTGAAGCCGGAGAACCTCCTCGACGTCTCCCGTGCAGTGCTCGACCAGGGGGCGGATTTGGGGCTGGCCTTCGACGGGGATGCCGATCGCTGCTTCTTCATCGACGAAACCGGAGCGACCATGTCGCCCTCGGCCGTGGGCGCGCTCGTCGCCGAACGCGAGATCGTTCGCTCCAGGGCCGCAGGCGTCGCTGAACCGGTGGTCATCCACAATCTCATCACCTCCCGCAGCGTTCCGGCCACGATCGCAGCCGCCGGCGGGCGGGCCGTGCGTTCGAAGGTCGGGCATTCGGGCATCAAAACCCTCATGCGCACCGAACATGCCGTCTTTGCCTGCGAACACTCCGCTCACTTCTACTTCGATGAGTTCTACGGTGCGGACTCCGGCATGCTCGCGGCCTGCCACCTGATCGCCGCCTTGGCGAAGACCGGGGCACCGGCGTCACGACTCGTCGCCGACTACGACCTCTACGTCCAGTCGGGAGAGATCAACTTCACCGTGGCCGATCCCGATTCGGTCCTCAGCGCCTTCTCGTCCGAGTCCGGTCACTTTCCGACCAACACGGTCGACGATCTCGACGGCATCGGGCTGCAGGGAGACGACTGGTGGATCAACCTGCGCAAGTCGAACACGGAGCCCCTGGTGCGACTCAATGTCGAAGCCAGCGATCCGCAGAGCCTGCGCGAACTGACCGCTCGGGTCAGTGAGTTCGTCGAGGCTCGCAGGCAATAGACTCGAGACAGACGACAACAGTTTCCGTTCCCGATGGAGGTACCGTGCTCGATTCCACCGACTTCAAGGTTGCCGATCTGAGTCTGGCCGAGGCCGGCCGACACCAGATCCGACTCGCCGAACGAGAGATGCCAGGACTCATGGCACTGCGCGAAGAATTCGGCCAGGGCAAGCCGCTGACGGGAGCCCGCATCGCCGGCAGCCTGCACATGACGGTGCAGACTGCCGTGCTCATCGAAACCCTCGTCGCACTCGGGGCACAGGTGCGTTGGGCCAGCTGCAATATCTTCTCCACTCAGGACGAGGCAGCTGCCGCTGTCGTCGTCGGCACCGGCAGCGTCGATGCCCCAGCCGGTGTGCCGGTCTTCGCTTGGAAGGGTGAGACCCTCGAAGAGTACTGGTGGGCCGCGGACAGGATCTTCGACTTCGATGAGGGCGCGAACCTCATCCTCGACGACGGTGGTGACGCCACCATGTACGTCCTCAAGGGCGCCCAGGCCGAAGTCGACGGGGGAGTGCCCACCGCGGGCGAGGACGACCCGGAGGAGTTCAAGGTCCTACTGGCACAGGTTCGGAAGTCGCTCGAGGCTTCACCCGGCCGCTTCGGTCGTATGGCTGCCGGCATCAAGGGCGTCAGCGAGGAGACTACGACGGGAGTCAATCGCCTCTACCGACTGGCAGAGGAAGGGAACCTTCCATTCCCTGCCATCAACGTCAACGATTCGGTGACGAAGTCGAAGTTCGACAACCGCTACGGGATCCGCCATTCCCTGCCCGATGGCCTCAACCGCGCCACCGATGTCCTCATCGGCGGCAAGATCGCCGTCGTCGTCGGATATGGTGACGTCGGCAAGGGAGCCGCCGAGGCGCTGCGTGGTCAGGGTGCCAGGGTCATCGTCACGGAGATCGACCCGATCTGCGCCCTGCAGGCGACGATGGACGGCTACCAGGTCGACCATCTCGCTACGGTGGCACCGAGCGCTGACATCATCATCACGACCACCGGCAACACTCGTGTGGTCGGCGTCGAGGTGCTCCAAAGCCTCAAGCCCGGAGCGATCGTCGGCAACGTCGGACACTTCGACGATGAGATCGATCTGGCCGGACTGGCCAAGCTCTCCGGAGTCTCCAAGGTCGAGATCAAGCCGCAGGTCCACGAATGGCGCGTTCCCGTCCCCACCGAACTGGGTCTGGACCGTGCGCAGACGGATTTCCTCGTCCTCTCCGAAGGACGCCTGCTCAACCTGGGCAACGCGACAGGCCATCCCTCGTTCGTGATGAGCGCCTCGTTCACCAATCAGGTGCTCGCCCAGATCGAACTCTGGGTCAGCCCCGATCGCTACGACAATGATGTGCACAGGCTGGCGAAGGAACTCGACGAGAAGGTCGCTCGCCTCCACCTGCCTGCTCTCGGAGCGAATCTGTCCGAACTGTCGAAGGAACAGGCCGAATATATCGGAGTCGACGTCGCCGGGCCCTACAAGCCCGAGCACTACCGGTACTGAGGCTCCCTGAGGTGCCTTCGGGCCCGCACCCAAGCAAAGGGGGCGGGCCCGAACGTCTGTGCATCTGAATGGTAGGCGCTGACGTGAGACCGTCAGCGGCTCTGCAGGCTCAGTCCATGTGGGAGGGTGTTGACTCCTGCGCGGAAGGCTTGGGACTGTTCACTGCGGCGTTGCTGTTTCGCGAATTCTGCGGACCGTTGACGGTGGATGACCGCTGACAGGAACTGTTCGGGCATCGTCCCCTCCGGCGGAGCCGGTGCGACATAGGGATTGAGTTCGGTGGCGAGCTCCTTGGCCCGCTCCCAGCGCGATTCGCGGCCCAGGTTCTCCGCCATCGACAGGAACTGCACCACCCGTCGGTGCAGTCCGGCAGGCAGAGTGGCGATGTCGGTCTCCGCCAGCCAATTCTGTAGGTGTGGTGAGACATGCGTGCGAACCGGTTGGAGTGGGGCGGTGCGTTCGCTGACGGCCATCGTCCCGGCCATATAGTCGCCGAGGCGCTTGGACTGCGGCGAGACCAGTCCGGAGAGGGCAGCCAGCCCACCACCGGTCGAGAGGATCTCGAAGGGCCAGAGAATGGCGCGGATGAAGGAATGCCTGGCTCGCACGGCTCCACCGTCGTCGCGGACGACGCGCAGCCCGAGGGCGAGCTTGCCGATCGAGCGGCCATGGGTGAGGACTTCGATGATCATCGGAAGGAGCACGAACACGGAGATGCTCATGATGGTCATGACCGATGTCAGCAGGAGTTCATTGACGCCGAGGACCTGAAGCAGGAACCAGAACATGGCGATGATGAGACCGATGTTGACGATCGAGTAGACGATGTAGTCGATGAGGCAGCTCAATGCGCGCGCCGCCAGGGCCGCGGGCTGGATGCTCAGCTCGACGGCTTCACCCGTCACCAAAGTACTCACTAATCCATCCTGTCATAATTCGCATCGCCACTTCATGGTGGATCGCCTGGGACACCGATTCTGGTCGGGAGGACTCTCCGATAGGGTTGAACCATGGACCCGAATCTGCTGGCCGAACTGCACGGCGACGAGTGGCGAGAACTGTCCATTCTGGCGAAGAAGAACACGCTCAGTCCGGCCCAGACGCGCAGATTCCTCGAACTCTATCGAGACGCCTCGAAGGATCTGTCGCGGATCATGACGGTGGCCCCTGACTCTTTGGAGGCTGCGCGGCTGTCGGCGATCGTCCACCGCTCACGCAACCATCTCTCGGCAGTTCCCGCCGGCGGGTTGAGCGGACTTTCTCGCTTCTTCGTCATCAGTCTGCCCCTTTCGATCTACCGGCTGAGGTGGGACTTCCTCATCGTCGCCGTGTGCTTCCTGGCGGTGGCGAGCTTGGCCGGCATCTGGGCTGGCATGCACCCGGAGGTCCTCGAGACCTTCGGCGACCACGCCTTCCGCAAACAGTTCGCCGAACATGATTTCGTCGATTACTACAAAGAGAACCCGAACGGCTTCTTCGCAGTAGGGGTGTGGACGAACAACGCGTGGATCGCCGTGCAGTTCGTGCTCTTGGGCATCACCGGAGTCTTCGTCGTCTCGGGGCTGTTCTCCAACGCAGTCAACGTCGGCTTCTCCGGTGCGATGATGTTCGAGTTCGACCGCGGCTCCGACTTCTTCCTATACATCCTCCCGCACGGAATCCCCGAGATCAGCTGCATCATCCTCGCCGCCGCGGCGGGACTGAGACTGTTCTTCGCCTGGGTGGTGCCGGGGCCGCAGCTGCGGCGGAATAAGCTCGCTTCGGAGGCCAGGTCGCTGCTGACCGTCGCCGGTGGTCTGGTCATCATGTTGTTCATCTCGGGACTCATCGAAGGGTTCGTCACCCCGAACCCGATTCCACCGGCGCTGAAGATCGCCATCGGCGTGGCCTATACCGCGCTGGTCATCGCCTATGCCTGGTACTTCGGCAAGCGTGCCGCCACGGCCGGGCTCAGCGCCGACCTCGACGATCACCAGGCTGGCTACTCAATCCTCGCCACCGACCGGTAGAGAGCCTCACCACCGGCTGGTCAGGACTCCACCGGCTGGTCAGGGGTCCACCGGTCTGTGAGGCGCCTACAGCTTTCCGGTGGCCTTGAGATTGATGTAGAGGTCAGCCAGCGCACCGGGCAGATCATCGGGGCCGGCTTCGACGGACTGGACACCGGCTCCGCGCAGACGAGTCTGCAGTGACTTCGACGTCAGCAGCTCCGATTCCGCAGCGGCGGCCGTGAAGATCTCATCGGTACTCTCGCGCTTGGCCGCCAGCTCACCCAAGCCAGGATCCTCCACCGAGGCCAGCACCACCCGGTGACGGGCCAACAATGTCGGCAGAACCGGCAGGATCTCATCGGAGACGCTGCCCTCATCCAAAGCGGTGACGAGGACGACGAGGGCATGCTGGCGTGAGGTGGCCAGAACCGTCGACGAGATCTGCTCCCAGTCGGCATCGTAGAGTTCCGGATGGACCGTCGTCAGCGCCACCGACAGGTCATGGACCGGGTCCTTCGACCGATGGCTCGAGGCGATTGCGCGGATGCGTGCATCGGCGACGACGACATCGACGCGGTCACCTGCTCCGGAGGCCAGGGCTGTCAGCAGCAGAGCAGACTCCAGGGCGGCGTCGAAGACTGTGCCGTCTTTGCACCGTCGCGCAGCCAGCCGTGAGGAATCGACGACGATGACGACCCTGCGGTCACGCTCGGGACGCCAGGTCTTGACGACCAGGTCCTGGGAGCGGGCACTGGCGCGCCAATCGATTGAGCGCACATCATCACCGTCGACGTAGTCGCGCAGCGAATCGAACTCCGTGCCCATGCCGCGGATCATCACGGCAGACCGCCCGTCGAGTTCTCGCAGCTTCTGCGTCTTCGAGGGAAGTTCGCGGCGAGAGATGAACGGAGGCAGGACCCGCACGATCGCCGGCACGTCGAAGCTCTTCTGCCGGGCGATGAAACCGAGGACGCTGCGAGAGCGGATGGTGACCTTGTCTGCGTGCAGTGCGCCGCGGCGCACGGGCAGAAGCTGTGTCACCACCTGTGTGTTCTCGCCTGGGGGTAAGTCGAATTGTGAGCGGGTGCTCTTCGCCCCGGCACTCGGTGACCACGCATCACGGACTGCGATGCGCAGACGTTTGGGGGAGTTGTTGACCAAGGTGAGGGTGCAGTCGGTGGGGTCACCCAGCCGGACCATGGGTCCGGGTGTGCGCTGGAGGGAGACCAGCCTCGGCGGGGGAACGAGGAAGAAGTCGAGCAGCCCGACGATGACGATGATGCCGGACACGATCAATGCACTCGTCCACCCCGGCACGAGCATGACGGGGACGAGCCCAAGCAGGGCCAGCAGGAGCAGTCGTGTCGTCATTCAGCGCGGGACTTCGGTGGTCGCGATGATCGAGTTGAGGACCTGATCGACGTTGAGTCCGTCCATCTGCGCCTCGGGGCGCAGGATCACACGGTGACCCAGGGTCATGTGCGCCAGGGCTTTGACGTCATCGGGGGTGACGTAGCCGCGGCCCGACAGCCAGGCATAAGCGCGTGCGGCACCGAGCATCCGCGTGGCACCGCGGGGAGAGACGCCCAGGGCCAGTGATGGTGCCTGTCGAGTCGCTCGGGCCAGATCGACGATATAGGTGATGACCTGCGGCGCGATGTAGATCTCGGCGATTCGCTCCCGAGCCTGGGCGATCATGGCCGAATCGACGACGGGAGTCAGGCCGGCCTCGGCGAGGTGGGAGGCGTCGAAGCCGCGCGCGTGACGGTCGAGGATCTCGAATTCCAGGTCACGTTCGGGCAGTCCGAGTACGAGTTTGAACAGGAACCGGTCGAGCTGCGCCTCGGGCAGGGGATAGGTGCCCTCGTACTCGAGGGGGTTCTGGGTTGCTGCGACCATGAAGGGTTCGGGCAGGGCACGGGACCCGCCGCCGACCGAGACCTGGTGTTCCTCCATGGCCTCGAGCAGAGCCGACTGCGTCTTGGGCGGCGTGCGGTTGATCTCATCGGCGATGAGGATATTCGCGAACACCGGGCCGGGCCGGAATTCGAAATTCGACACGGATGCGTCGTAGACCAGGGAACCGGTGACATCGCTGGGCATGAGGTCGGGCGTGAACTGGATGCGGGCGTTGTCGAGGCTGACCGAAGTGGCGAAGCTGCGCACCAGCAGGGTCTTGGCGACACCGGGCACACCTTCGAGCAGCACGTGGCCCTGGCACAGCAGGGCGATGAGCATACCGGTGACCGCTTCGTCCTGGCCCACGACGGCCTTGGCGATCTGCGTGCGCACATCGATGAACGAATCCCGCAGGGGATCACGCTCCTGAGCCTGCGGCTGGGTTTGCTGCGGCTGTGGGGCTTGCGGCTGCTGAGCCTGCGGCGCCGGCTGGGGCTGCGCTGGCTGTGCGGGGTTCTGCTGCTGGGCGGAGTTCTCGCCTGGAGCCTGTGTCATGAGATCTCGCTTTCGATGAGAGTGAGCAGATGGACGATGTTCGCCAGATCTAAGTCGGTGCGGGGCACCGCGGAGGAGAAGACCGATTCGACCTGGGCCGGGTCGCGGCCGGTCGCGTTCACGATGCCGGCGATGATGTCGTGGCGGTCGGCCTCAGGACCCAACGCCAAGCGTTTCGCGATGCGCAGCAGGGCACCCGTGCGCAGAGTGTGCAGGGCCCCGGTCCGGTCATGGCTGCGAGCGGCCAGAGCAGCCCGCCCGTGCACCGTCTCCACTGCGGGAACGATGACCGGGAGCCGTTCGACGGCCAGAGGGCCGAACCTGCGGCCGAGGATGAGCAGCAGGATCAGCACACACGGCGCCAGCCACAGGGCCCCGGCGATGAACCAGCTGGGCACATAGTCCAGAGTCGACGGAGCCGACTCGGACTCACCGGAATCGGTGGGGTAGTAGACGACAAGATGGTCGGTCTGCGACAGCTGGGAGAGCACCAGCGAGGCATGGCCCTCCTCATCGATGCCGGCATTGGTCACCCAGTCGGAATTGCCGAGCACGGTGACAGGGAAATCGCCCTTGCCTTCGCCGCCCTCATCGACGATGAGCTGTCCGTGAGCCGACCCGGGGGTGACCTCACCGCCGGCGATCTGAGTGACGCCCGGGCCGGCAAACGGATAGCAGGTGCTCAGCCCCTGAATACCCTTCCGTGCCTCGGCATACTGTGCATCACCGGATTCCACCGCACCGGCAGCCTGGGCGGCCGGGACCTCGCAGTCAGGCTGTGAGATCTCATCCGGTGTCGCCAGGGGGCTGAGGCTGTCATCGACCGTGATGCGGTCGGTGAAGTCCTGGACCGAGTAGCCGGGATCGATGAGGGTCAGCCGGTTGTCATTGGCGGCGAGTTGGGACCGGAAGCCGTCGATGTCGCCCTGCGAGAGCAGATCGGCCTTCGTCGGAATCAGGAGTGTCGTCCCGGGCTGGCCCGAGGCTTCATGGGCCGTGTCGAAATCCTCGGTGGTGGTGACATCGACCCCATGGTCCCGCAGCGTCTCGACCATGGCCTTCGTGCCCTCTCGAGCCGTAGAGTCATAGTGCAGCGGTGCCTCGGAGTCACGATCGGACGTCATCAGCATCGTCGCGATCACGGTGATGAGGATGGCGACGGCCGCGACGATCCACACTCCAGCCGATCTCAGCCGAGCCGTCAGCGGCACCGCCGCACTCGACCGTGTGCCTCTGGTGGCGACGTCGATGAGGGCACTCATGATGCCACCGCCGATCGCTGCCGGGAGCTCAAGGCGCTCAGAGCCTCATCGAGTGCAAGGAACTCGCCATAGGTCGCATGCAGAGAAGCGGCTGAGGTCTGAGCCGAGTCCTCGCCGAAGAGGAGGTCGTTGAAGACCTCGGCAACCCGGGCCAGCTCCAGTCGGTGCTCGGGCAGTGCGCCTCCGGCCGTGCGGCTGAGCTCGCTGGCCGTCGACGCCGAATCGAGCGTGACGATGTGCTTCTGTGAGAGCACGGCGAAGATGGCACGCGCGGAGTCGATGACTGCGGACCTCATATCGCCGCGCTGCGCGGCGGCGCGCGCGCTGTCCCTCCAGGGACCGGGCTCAGGTGAGGCGACGACTGGGTCGAAAGCCGACAATGGGAGAGTCGTCTTCCGCAGCCCGACCCGACGTACCCGCCAGATGATGAGACCGATGATGGCCGCCAGGGCCACGACGACGATGAGGATCAGCCAGGGAGAGTTGCCCTGCAGCGCCCCGGAGACGATCGAGTTCCAGATGTTGCTCAGCCATTGTCCGAGCTGTTCCAGAGGGGTGAGGTCGGTATCGGAGTACTCCGTCTTCGACAGTTCGTGTTCGACCCACTCGCGGCCGGTGTCGCGGTCGATGACCGAACTGCTCAGCAGGCTCATTCTGTGCCCTCCTCGCGACGGATGAGGACCAGATCGAAGCCTTCGGCGCGCATGCGCTGGTCGAAGTAGCAGACGCAGACGAGGCACGAGAAGTAGGCGAAGAGAATCGCCGAGGACACTGTCGTCAGGACCAGAAGAATCGCGCCCGCGATGGCGATGATGATCGTCATCGACATGGATGCGGCGGCAGCGGTGCCGATGGCGATCGTGGCGGTCACGGTGACGACCGTGACGAGGGGCGTGATGACGAGCTGAACCAGCTGGTTGGACAGGAAGTAGCCGAGACCCAGCTGTCCGAAGGTGCGCCAGAAGCCTGTGCCGGTCAGGCTCCAGGAACGTCTCAGCCCGGCACGCACACCCAACCTTTCGACGGAGATCGCGGAGCCGGTGAAGGCGAATCGCAGGTTGAGCCAGATCAGGGCGCAGAGCCACAGTCCCAAAGCGATGAAAGCGGTGACGATCGCGAGGACCGTGTTGTCGAACAGCGCGAACAGAAGAGAAGGCAGCCCGAGCAGAATGAGCAGACCCAGATTGATCGCGCCCAGGAGCGCTGCGGCGAGAATCAGAGACCAGCGGCGTCCGCGCAGAGACATCCACGACTGCGTCAGCGTGGTCTTGCGTGCCCCGAACGAGCTCTCGGCACCAGCTGCGGCCAGTCCGGCAAGGAAATGGGCGACGCCGAGGCTGAGCAGGCTGACCGCGAACGATCCCATCTGCGCGAGCAGGAAGAACCCGGACATCGCATCGTCATTGCTGACGAGATCGTTGAGGAAGGGCAGGAACTCAAGGACGACGAAGGTTCCGACGGCAGTGAGGATGAGAGTCCAGAGCGTGAACACGATGAGTGCCGCACCGATGGTGAGGCCGGGGACGAAGCGCAGAAGCCGGAAACCGGAATCGAGCACCTCGAAGAAGGTCAGCGGTCGTTTGGCGAGGACTCCACGCGGGGAAGGCGGGTGCCATTCGTGATGCGTCGGGCCCTGCCCTCGTCGTTGCCACTGACCGGTCTGCCAATCGACCTCTGAGGTCCACGCATTCGATCGTCCCATCACCAAGCAATCCTGCCATGTTTCGCAGTCCGCCGACGAGTCGAATCGCCCCCTGAAGTCGAGTTCACAACGCCTGCGTTCACGCGTGGGGGTGTCGAGGTCGAAAGATTGGGCGCTCATAAGCGACAATGGACAGATGAACGCTCGTATCCTCGTAGTTGATGATGACACGGCTTTGGCCGAAATGATCGGAATTGTGCTCAAAAGTGAAGGCTTCGAGCCCTTTTTCTGCGCTACCGGCGATCAGGCCTTCGGAGAATTCGAGAAGGTGAACCCGGACCTCGTCCTCCTCGACCTCATGCTGCCCGGAAAGGACGGACTCGAGGTCTGCCGCGAGATCCGCGAGATATCCTCGGTGCCGATCATCATGCTCACGGCGAAATCGGACACCGTGGACGTCGTCCTCGGCCTGGAATCCGGTGCCGACGACTACGTTCCCAAACCCTTCAAACCCAAGGAGCTCATTGCCAGGGTGCGAGCCCGCCTGAGGATCTCCGAACCGCAGGCGCCGGAGCTGCTCACCGTCGGCGATGTCGTCGTCGACGTTGCCGGTCACACCGTGACCAAGGGCGGTTCCCCGATCTCACTGACTCCGCTCGAGTTCGATCTGCTGGTGGCCCTGGCCCGCAAGCCATGGCAGGTCTTCTCCCGCGAGACCCTGCTCGAAGAAGTGTGGGGATACCGGCACGCTGCGGACACGCGCCTCGTGAACGTGCACGTGCAGCGTCTGCGCTCGAAGATCGAACGCGACCCGGAGAAGCCAGACATCGTCGTCACCGTTCGCGGCGTCGGATATAAGGCAGGCAGAGCGGCGTGAGTCGCTCCTCGGCTGTGGGTGGAGCGATCCGCACCGCAGCCTCGGCGATCCGGACGTTCTGGAAGTTCCTCCTCCGTTCGTTCAGCCATTCCCTGCAGCTGCGGATCGTCGTTCTCACTATCGTCCTCACCTCCGTGGCCATCTTCGGGGTGGGGACGTACATGTCACAGCAGATTTCGCGTGGACTCTTCGACACTCGGCTCCAGTCCCTGTCGTCCCAGGCCGGGACCATCGTCTCCGAGCTGCGCAGCCTCGCCCCCGTCGACGGACAGGCCGTGACACAGGAGAATCTGAGTTCTCAGCTGTCGTCGATCTACAACCGGTCGACCGGATCCGTGTATTCGCTGACCTTGGAGCCCAGCGATCCGAATTCCTCGTTCTCAACTATCAGTGCCGGGTCGACAGACTCCGACGGTGCGGCAACCGAAGTTCCCATCACCGATGAGCTCAAGGACGCCATCGGCAAGGCCCCGACCGACGACATGCTCTACCAGTCGGTGGCGCTTCCCGACGGGTCAGGGCCCGGGCTCCTGATCTCCCAGGAGCTGCAGATCCCCGGTGCCGGTCAGTTTCAGCTCTACTATCTGGGCGACCTGTCCGAGCAGCAGGACACCCTCGACTTCGTCCAGAGATCGATGCTCGTCGCTGCCCTCGTTCTCGTCGTTCTCGTGGGTGCTGTGGCGTGGATCGTCACCCGACTCGTCGTCACACCGGTGCGCACCGGCGCCGAGGTGGCACGTCTGATCGCCGATGGTGACCTGGACGAACGTATGCCCGTCCACGGCAATGACGAAATCGCGGTGCTGGGGGAGTCCTTCAATGACATGGCTGACACTCTTCAGCACCAGATCCAGCAGATGGAGCGGCTGTCAGTGCTGCAGCGCCAGTTCGTCTCCGACGTCTCCCATGAGCTGCGCACGCCTCTGACCACCATTCGGGCTGCAGCCGACCTCATCTACGATTCCCGTGATGACCTCGATCCCGTCACGGCCCGCAGCGCTGAGCTGCTGAACTCGCAGGCCGAGAGATTCGACAATCTCCTCTCGGACCTGCTTGAGATCTCCCGTTATGATGCCGGTGCCGCTGCCTTGGTGGCCAAGCCAGTCGACATCGGAGCCATCGTCACCTCGATCATCGAGACAGTGTCGATGGTGGCCGATCAGATGCACACGAACATCGTCGTCCATGCCCCGTCCTCGCCGGTGATGGCCGAAGTCGATCGGGTGCGCATCACCCGGATCGTGCGCAACCTCGTCGTCAACGCGATCGAGCACGGGGAGTCGAACCCGATCGACATCTATGTCGCCTCCAACGCCGAGGCGGTGGCCGTGAGTGTCCGCGACCACGGAGTGGGAATGAACGACGAACAGGTCGAGCACGTCTTCGACCGCTTCTGGCGTGCGGATCCCGCCCGCAAACGCACCCTGGGCGGATCTGGTCTGGGACTGGCGATCTCGCTCGAGGATGCCCACCTGCACAATGGTTGGCTGCAGGTCTGGGGCAAACCTGAAGAAGGCTCATGCTTCCGTCTGACGATCCCGCGCCGTCCCGATCAGGAGATCACCTCCTCGCCTCTGCCTCTGCCGCCTCGGGACGCCCAGATCCAGGGTGCAGCCCTCGTGGCCGGCCCGCTGTCCTCGGACGGTTCCGTACGGATCCAGACCGGATCCATTCCCATCGTGGTCGAGACCGGTCAGACTCCTCCCGCCCACGAAGGGTATGTTGATGGGCCCGAGGTTGTCCGTGGTCACGCTGCCATCATCGATGACGACGCTGATGATTCGGACGCCGAGGGCAGCTCCACGAATTCCGAATCCGCAGACGACGAACTCGACCCCGCGGACGCAGACACTGCCGCCGACGCAGACACTGCCGCCGACGCAGACACTGCCGCCGACGCAGACACTGCTGCGGATGCAGACACCGAACACCCAGTCGGCGACGACACTGACCTTGACATCGACATGGACACCGTTTGGCCCCCGGATGCAGCACCTAAAGGAGGATCGCAGTCATGACGACGTCCCGAAGTAAGAAGGGTCTGCAGATGCTCATCCTCGCTGTCTTGTCCAGCCTGGCGCTGGGAGCCTGCTCCTCGATCCCGAGCAGTTCGCCCGTGGGACACATCGAGGCAGGATCCGGTGACCCGGGTGCCAGCAGCGCTCGGATCCCAGACGGACCCGAACCCGGCGACAGCGTCGGTGAGATCGTCCGCGGCTTCCTCTCCGCCGGCGCGGGAACCGGAAACAACTTCTCCGTCGCCAAATCCTTCCTCACTGAGGCAGAGGCACAGGAGTGGAACCCGCAGGAATCGGTGTCGCTGCTGCCCAATGAAACCGATCTGGATTCGATCAACGCCGAAGTCACCTCCGACCAGAAGACGCTGACGATGTCTGTGCCGGTCGTCGGACTCGTCAACTCGTCGGGAATCTTCAACTCCACCAAGCCGGGTACCCAGTCGAATTTGGAATTCTCCCTGCGGCAGGAGAACGGTGAATGGCGCATCGCCTCGGCGCCCGACGGTCTGCTGATCTCCCAGACAGAGTTCCAGACGATCTTCCTCAACTACTCTCTGCAGTTCTTCACCTCCGACTACTCCTACCTGGTTCCCGACTCCCGCTGGTTCCTCCGCTCCTCGTCGACGCCCACAGCTCTCATCAACGAACTTCTCAGCGGCCCGGCCTCCTACCTCTCGGGCGCGGTCGTGACGTCGATACCCGACGGAGCGAAACTCAGCGATACGAACGTGGTGACCATCGAGAACGGCGTCGCCCACATCGCCCTGAGCAACCAGGGGGACTCTCCGACGGATCAGGAGAAGGGAATGATCCGACAGCAGATCGCATCGACGCTGAAGGTCATCCCCTCAATTTCGAGCATCGAACTGACCATCGGCGGGCAGGTCGTGTCGGAGAGTCTGCAGCCGAAGACCGACTCCTCGGTCCAGGTCGACGGGCCCCCGGTGGTGCTGGCCAAGGACCGGCTCTCACGCATCTCGGGCACAACCGTGGCGAAAGTCGAGAACAGTCCGGACCTGTCAAAGGCCAAGGCCAGCGACCCAGCGGTCTCTTTCGACGATTCGCTCTACGTCTACCTGCAGAACTCCGGGAAGGAGCTGATGCGCCTCAAGGCCGACACCGTTGACGCGACTCCGATCCTCAAGGGCAAGAGGCTCGTACGCCCCAGCATTGATCGGTTCAACACGGTGTGGACCGGGGAACGCGACAACAAGGGCAAGCTCACGGCCATCGGCGAGGACAGCAAGGAATACACGATCGCCACGGACATCCTGTCCGGGCGAGACCTCATCGACTTGGAAGTCTCCCGCGACGGCACTCGGATTGCGCTGCTGAGCAGGCACAAGGGAGAGCCCTCACGCATCGACGTCGTCGGCATTCCGCGTGACAAGGCGGGAAATCCGTCCAGTGCCGTGTCTGACGCGCCGATCGAGGTCGGGTCGAACTTCGACGAGATCAAGGACATCTCTTGGGCCGGGTCGACCTCGCTGGTCGCGTTGGCTGCAGCGGAGGGCGAACGAGTCCAGCCGTTCCGCATCGGCGTCACCGGGCCTCCTGCACAGCTGGGAGAGGTCCCCGACGGCAGTCGGATCGCCTCCGGTGAGGATGGTCGTTCGATCCTCGTGACGAGCTCATCGGGCGAGATCTACTCCTACAATTCCAATGCCTGGCAGAAGCTCATCGACATCTCGGCGAAGTACCCCTCTTACCCAGGCTGAGGCTTCGGAGAGTCGGAGACAGCGGAGTCGCCTGCGCACGCGGCATAGTAGATTTCTCTCATGGGACTGCTGACCGAATTCGGCGAACTCTTCCTGCCCCGCCGGTGTGCCGGCTGCGGGCGGGAGGATGTCTCCCTGTGCACGGCGTGCCTGAGTCTGCTCGGGGGCATCCCGCGAGCCATGGAACCGAGGTACGGTCAGATTCCCGTCGTGGGAGTCTCAGAATACAGCTCGCAGATTTCTCACATGGTGGTCAGTTTCAAAGACAACGGCCGCCGGGACATTCTCGACCCTCTTGCTCTGGCGCTTGCGCGTTCCGTCACAGCAGCCTTGGAGTTGGCTCATCATCCGGGAGGTCGGGTCAGACTCTTTCCCGCGCCGAGCTCCCCGCGGGCACGGAGACGCCGAGGCGGTTCCCACACAGCTGTCCTGGCTCGCCGTGCGGGAGAACTCGTACCCGAACTGTCTTTGGAGGTGGTCGACGTCATCCTCACCAGACGCCATCACGATCAGGTCGGTTTGGGAGCCCATGCCAGGGAGCGCAACGTGGCGAAGTCGCAGTATCTCAACCCGGCGATTCTGCCTTCGATGTTGTCTGGAGAGGGCGGCGAAACCGCGCTGGAATCCGGTACCGATCTTCTCGTCGATGACTTCGCGACGACCGGAGCAACTCTGGCAGAAAGCGCACGGGTATTAGCATCGGTGCAGATCAGACCCGCTGCAGGAGCCGTTCTCGGGCTCGGCCGCGGGGGCACTCGATTTGTCTCTCCCTTTACTGTATAACGGGGGATACCCATCCAAGGGAATGGGATCGGATGAATCCGAAGAACGAGTCGCTAAGGACGCATCATGGACATTGTTGTCAACGGACGTCAACTGACCATCTCCGACAGCTTTCGCGCCCACATTGAGGACAAGATCGCGAAGGTCGAGCAGCTTGCACCCCGAGCTCAACGAGTCGAGGTACACGTCGCTCATGAGAAGAACTCCCGTCAGCCGGAGACGAGCGAGCGAGTGGAGCTCACGGTCGTTGCGAAAGGCCCGGCCATCCGTGCGGAGGCCATGGCGAGCGACAAATATGCAGCATTGGATCTGGCCTGGGCGAAGCTCGTCGAGCGATTACGGCGCGCCAGAGACCGCAACAAGGTTCCTCGAGCCGGTCACCACCGGAAGGAATCCACAGCCGAGGCCCTGGCGAAGATGCCCGTCGCCGAGTCTCTGGTTCCCGATGAGGGGCAAGCGATCGACGCGAACGAATCCGCGAACAATGATCAGACGAACGGCCGCATCAAGGCCGAAGGCGACTCACCCGTGGTTCTGCGTGAGAAGACATTCAACGGCGCTCCCATCGGCATCGAAGAGGCGCTCAACCGCATGGAGCTCGTCGGACACGACTTCTATCTGTTCATCGACGAGGAGTCGAGCAAACCGTCCGTTGTCTACCGTCGCAAGGGTTGGAGCTACGGTGTGATCACTCTCGATCACGAACTTCAGGGCGTGGCTGACTGACCTGAACCGAGCATTGCTGACTTGGACTGAGCATTGCTGACCTGAACATTCGAGCAGCACGATCGCCGAGGTGGGGGCCCCACCTCGGCGATCTGCGTCTACTGTCGAATCCGGTCTCAGGCTCGCACACCCTCGCGACCCCAGGTGACCAGGCGCCAGAGCTTCTCCAGCGGTCCCTGTCCGACAAAGCGCAGCCACAGCGCCGAGACCACGATCTGGATGACCATGATGCCGACGCAGACGAGCACACCTGCCAGATATCCGCCATGGTCATCGAACTGAGCCAGGTCGGGTTCAACAGCCTTGACGGCGTGGATGAGCAGTGTGGCTCCGATGTAGTTGCTCAGCGCCATGCGGCCCAGCGGTGCGAAGACCGGCCGCAGAAGCGCCTCGGCGGGAGTGAGCATGAGCAACATGACGATGACGACGAGGCCCAGGGCCATGGTGATGCCCAGTCCGGCCGTAATCCACAGGTGCAGCTGGCGGGTGTAGAAATCGGTGAGGAGGAAGCCGAGGACGGAGACGCTCGCGCTCAGCACACCGATCAGGGTGAGCCGGACCGGATGACGCAGAGCACGGCGGACCATGTCGGTGTACCCGATGGCAAATCCCAGTAGGAACAGGCCCGGGATGATGACGGGTCCTCCACCGGACCACACGCCTGCGGCCAGGAGCAGCGCTCCGCCGACAGCAGTTGACACGGCCAGGGCCCGGGCCGGTATCCAGGTCGAGGGAAGCAGGATGACGATCGCCGCGATCGCATACGGCAGCAGAGCTTCACCGGGCTGTAGGAGCATGTGGCCGGCACCGAGGAGTCCGAGGAACAGGAACCGGCGCAGCAGCGCCAGTCTGGGTCGGGGGTTGCGGGCTGTGGCGGAGTTCCACATGAGGCCGAAGCCGACGCCGAAGAGGGTGGAGAAGATCGGGAAGAACCGGTTCTGCACGAAGTCCTGCTCGAAAGCGCGGATGCTCTCGACGGCGCCGGATTCGTCGAGAACGCCGAGATCGAAGATCGGCGGGAGATTGACGATCATGATCCCGCACAGGGCGATTCCGCGCAGCACGTCGAGAGTCGCAATTCGGGCCCTGCCTGCAGGACGGCGCGTGGCGGTGGCAGGGGCGCCGATATCGATGGCGTTGCCGGTGTCGATGTCGATAGGGGAGTAGGTGTTGGTGACGGCGGCTGTGAGCGCGGACGATGGTTGGTCGCTGGTATCTGAACTCATGACTTCCATCCTGGTCGAGACCCGGAGTGGCCCGCATCGGCACAATGGCCGGACAGTGTGAGCAGGGGTCAGCCGTTCGGTCGATTCATCACGCCCGACTCCCACATCCGAGCGGCGATCTCGACTCGATTGCGGGCGGCGAGACGTGTCTGGATATTGCCCAGGTGACTCTTCACGGTGCCCAGCGAGATGTAGAGCTCGGCACAGATCTCCTGATTGGTCCGTCCCCGCGCCACCAGGCGAGCGACATCGTTCTCCCGCTCGCTGAGGCCGGCAACATGGTCCTCACCGGTTCTGCTGTCCTGGGAGCGGCGGCTGAGCAGATCCAAGGTCAGTGACGGTGAGATCAGGGCGTCACCGTTCGCGGCGGCTCTGACTGCGGCCAGCAGCAGGTCGGGCCCGGCATCCTTGAGGAGGAATCCGCTGGCACCGCCGGCCAGGGCTGCGTCGACGTAGTCGTCATCGTCGAAGGTCGTGACCATGATGACCTTGGAGATCGGCGTCAGGCGCGGCAGCGCCGCAAGACCGTCGAGCGTGGGCATGCGGATGTCGAGGAGGATGACGTCGGGACGTTCGCGCTTGGCCAGCTCGATGGCATCGACCCCGTCTGAGGCCTGCCCGACCACCGTGATCGACTCATCGGCGTCGAGGATGAGTGAGAATCCCATCCGCACCATTTCCTGATCGTCGACCAATGCCACTGAAATCACGTTCGTCCTCCGTCGCCTCGTGTCGGACTCATCCCTGAACTCTCGAGATCAAGGGTATCCGAGTCTCGAGCACCCAACCCCCGTCCTGGCTGGGCCCGGCGAACAGATCCCCGCCGAGGTGGTCGACCCGCGCTCGCAGACCGCGCAGGCCCGTTCCGCTGCCGGAACCGATCCCACCGGAACCGGGACCGTTGCCTACAGTGAGGACGATGTCATGACCGGAGTGGTCCCCGGGCCTCGCCGAGGTGGTCGATCCGGGCCTCGCCGAGGCTGTGGTGAAGACGCGGACCATGATCGGCACCCCGGCTCCCGCATGCCGACGGATGTTCGTCAGCGCTTCGGCCAGCACACGGTCGAGCACGGGCCAGATGGTGGAGGGAACCGCCTCGGTGTCGGTGCCATCAATGTCGATTCTCAGGTCCTGGGCTCCGGTGAAGCCGTTGGCCCGGTCGAGGAGGGCCTGGACGCTGGAGGCGACGGGGGCTCGGACCCCGGATTCGCGTGAGTCGGTCGCGGTGTTTGAGACCAATGACCGGATCTCGTCCAGCGCTCGGGTCCCCGACTCCTCGATCTTGCCCAGAGCGGTCTTGAGGACTCGGGGGTCCTCGCTGCGCACCGCAGCCTGGGAGAGGACGACGATGCCGGTCACCTCGTGGGCGACCAGATCGTGGAGTTCAGTGGCCATCCGACGTCGTTCCGCCTCGGCGGCGGTGGCATGGCGTTCGATGAGGGAACGATCGATCATGCGCAGAAGCAGGCCCAGGGCCAGGCTGACCACGATCGCGGTGGAGGCACCGAAGGCGAAGGTGAGCCCGTCGGCCCAGCCCATCAGGCCGGGTTCGACGACATTGCCCACGGACAGCAGGCTGAGAAGCAGCAGCTGCGTGCGGGTGGCGAACCATCGAGCCAGCATCACCACCGTCACCAGACTCAGCCACATCACGGTCAGGCTCAGAGTCGATGCGAAGGCGACGGGGACGAGGGCGAGGAGCAGGAGGAGGGCGGCCAGCGACAGCAGACCGAGGCGTGGGATCCGGCCCCCGGTGGAGCGGGATTGGGTGAGTACCAGGATCGGCAGCACTGTGGCCGACGCGGACAAGTTGGCGATGACGAGCAGCCAACCCGAACCGGTGAGCAGTTCGAGCAGGAACGTCAGGGGCAGGGGAAGAAGCCACAGCCACGTGATCACAGTCTTCATCGCTTCCCAGTCTAGTCAGGCCGGGTGCTCAGCCTGAGGATCATCCTGCGGCGCCGCAGTCGGTGGAGGCGTATTCGAGCTCGACAACGACGCCGGAGTCCGTGACCGCAGCACCCTTGACCGTGACGTCCTGATCCAACTCGATCTGACCGGCGCGGTGACTATCGGCGAACACCTGCAGTCGGTCGTCGGCAGTGTCGGCGGAGAAGGTGACCTTGGAACCGTTGATCATCGCGGCCTCTGTGAACGACCCGTCACCCCGTTCGATCGGATCGACATCACCGTCCGGGTGGTCGAAGGTGACGAACCGTGTCAGGCGGTCAGCATGACCCTGACTGAGTCGGTGGACGAGCAGCTGGTCCTTGTTCGTTCCGGGCTGCAGCCTGAGATCGACATAGCTGAGATCTGCGGAGTCGCGCATGGCGTAGAGGAGGTAGGGCCTGCCATGGACGTCGATCGCTGTGGCGTCGGTCCCGCAGGCGTTGAGGAAGTCCTCAACCTGTGCTTCGAGGGTGAGCTTCGACTGGTGTTCCCAGACGAAGAGGGCGCCGATGGCGGCGGCGATGAGGCAGAGTGCCGAGGCGAGTGCGGTGACGGCTTTCTTCATGGTGGGTGTTTGTTCCTTCTGTGGGCAGTTGCGGTGACAGAGACGATCCTTCCGGTCTGGGGGTGGGGCAGGCTTCGGCCGAACGGCTGATCCTGCTCGGCCGGATGGACGGATTCCGAGGCCGTGTCAGTGCGGTGATCTACTGTGGGTTCATGCAGAAGATGACACTGTCGGCAGCGCGCAGGACGGCGATCGCTGCGACGGGCCTTGACAGGCAGCGCCCGGCTCAGGTGACTGCTCGGCACTTGAAGTCGACGTTCGCGAGAATGGGGCTGACTCAGATCGACTCGGTCTCCCGCGTGGTGCGTTCGCACTATCTGCCCTACTACTCGCGCCTCGGACCGTACCCGCGTGAGACCCTCGATCGGCTCTTCTACTCAGCACCCCGCATGGGCGTCGAATACTGGGCCCACGCAGCGGCCTTCGTCCCGCCGGAGACTTACCGTCATTTCGAACGCACCAGAGCCGAATGGTGGCGCAACGACTACGGTCAACGGCATCCCGACAGCGGCCCGGATTTCCGGGCACTGCAGCGATCGGTCCTCGACGTGCTGGAGTCGGGGCCGAAGACTGCACGGGGGGTCGCAGACCTCGTCGACCATGAGATCCCCGAACGCAACCGCGATCATTGGGGTTGGAACCCCAGCCAGGTCAAGATGGCACTCGAAGCGCTGTTCGCCGGCGGCATCATCAATTCCGCGGGCCGCAATGATCACTTCGAACGCGTCTACGCCCTGCCACGCGACGTCAGTCAGTCGCTGCCGGCGCCTGAACTCGCCTACGGTCCCGCTGGCGGCCCCGATTTCGGCCTCGATCCCGAAGCCGAACGACCTCGCGGAATCTCAGGCACTGCCAACAATGTGCTCGAGCTGACCCGGATTGCGGCCCGGGCGCTGGGCATCGCCCGCCCGGACTGCCTGGCAGACTACTTTCGGCAGGCGCGCGCCGCCACCGATGAGGCGATCAGGTCGCTGCTGGCCTCCGGTGAACTCGTCGAAGTCGACGTTGAGGGGACTCGGGCACTGAAGTGGCATACGGCCAGAACTCCTCGCTCCGTCTCGGCCAGAGCCCTCCTGGCTCCATTCGACCCACTCGTCTTCTACCGGCCGCGGATCGAATGGCTCTTCGGCTTCCACTACCGAATCGAGATCTACACTCCCGCCAAAGACCGGGTGCACGGGTACTACGTGCTGCCGTTCCTCCTCGGCGAACGTCTCGTCGGTCGCGTCGACCTGCACCGGGACCAGGCAGCCGACACACTTCGGGCGCTGAAGGTGACTTGGGAACCGGGCGAAGAGAACAAGGAGGAACTGGCACTGGAGCTGCGTGAAATGGCGAAGTGGCTCGGATTGGGGGCTGTGGATATGAGCGGTACTCACCTGCCATTAAGCTAGGGAATATAGAGTCGTTCGAGTTGTTGTCAGGCATTCATGCCGATTAGGAGAAAAGTGGCTAATTTCCTCGAGAAGCTTCTGCGCACCGGTGAGGGACGCACGCTGAAGAAGCTCCGCCAGTACACGGATGCGATCAACGCGCTGTCCGAGGAGTTCAGCGAGATGTCAGACGCTGAGCTGCGGGAGGAAACAGATCGTTTCAAGAAGCGCTATCAGGACGGGGAGACCCTCGATTCGCTGCTTCCCGAAGCCTTCGCCGCCGTCCGCGAGGCCGCGGGACGCACCCTGGGCATGCGCCACTTCGACGTCCAGCTGATGGGCGGGGCGGCACTGCACCTGGGCAACATCGCTGAGATGAAGACCGGTGAAGGCAAGACGCTGGTCGCGACGGCGCCGGCCTACCTCAATGCACTCACCGGCGGCTCAGTGCACATCATCACGGTCAATGACTACCTGGCCACCTATCAGTCCGAGCTGATGGGCCGCGTGTTCCGGTTCCTGGGGATGGAGACCGGCTGCATTCAGGCCAACATGTCCTCGGACAACCGTCGCAAACAGTATGCCGCGGACATCACCTACGGTACCAACAACGAATTCGGCTTCGACTACCTGCGTGACAACATGGCCTGGTCTGCCGATGAACTTGTGCAGCGCGGACACGCATTCGCGATCGTCGACGAGGTCGACTCGATCCTCATCGATGAGGCTCGCACCCCGCTCATCATCTCCGGCCCGGCCGAAGGCGATGGCAACCGCTGGTACGAAGAGTTCGCCAAGGTCGTCAAACGACTCAAGACCGACCGCGACTACGAGGTCGATGAGAAGAAGCGCACCGTCGGTGTGCTCGAACCCGGCATCGAACGAGTCGAGGACTACCTGGGCATCGGCAATCTCTACGACGCAGAGAACACCCCGCTGATCAGCTTCCTCAACAATGCGATCCGCGCGAAGGAACTCTTCAAGAAGGACAAAGACTATGTGATCCTCGACGGTGAAGTCCTCATCGTCGACGAACATACCGGTCGTGTGCTCAAGGGCCGTCGTTACAACGAGGGTCTGCACCAGGCCATCGAAGCCAAAGAGAACGTCAAGGTCCAGGCCGAGAACCAGACCTTGGCGACGATCACCCTGCAGAACTTCTTCCGTCTCTACGAAAAGCTCTCCGGCATGACCGGTACGGCCGAGACCGAGGCCGCGGAATTCATGTCGACCTACAAACTCGGCGTGGTCCCGATTCCGACGAACAAGCCGATGCAGCGCGTCGACCAGTCGGATCTCGTGTACAAGAACGAGGTTGCGAAGTTCGATGCCGTCGTCGATGATATCGCGGAGCGCCACGAGACCGGGCAGCCGGTCCTCGTCGGCACCACCAGCGTTGAGAAGAGCGAATACCTCTCCAAGCATCTGAAGAAGCGCGGCATCCGGCACGAGGTCCTCAACGCGAAGAACCACGCAGGTGAAGCCTCCATCATCGCCTTGGCGGGTCGGAAGAATGCCGTGACCGTGGCAACGAACATGGCCGGTCGCGGTACCGACATCATGCTCGGTGGCAACGCCGAGTTCCTCGCTGTGACCGAGATGGAGGAGCGGGGCCTTGACCCCCAGGAGAACGAAGAGCAGTACGAGGCCGAATGGCAGGACGTGCTCAAGGCAGCGGAGAAGCGAGTCAAGACCGAGGCCAAGGAGGTCGTCGAATCCGGTGGCCTGTACGTCCTCGGCACCGAGCGTCACGAATCCAGGCGCATCGACAACCAGCTGCGTGGACGTTCGGGACGCCAGGGCGACCCCGGTGAGAGCCGCTTCTACCTGTCTCTGACCGATGACCTGATGCGGCTCTTCGGCTCCGGTGCCGCTGAGCGGATCATGGCCACCGCCAATGTTCCCGACGATGTTCCGCTGGAATCCAAGATGGTGTCAAGGGCGATTCTCTCGGCACAGTCGCAGATCGAACAGCGCAATGCCGAACAGCGTAAGAACGTCCTCAAATACGATGACGTGCTCAACCGTCAGCGCACGGTGATCTACGACGAGCGGCGTCGGGTCCTAGACGGGGCAGATCTGGAAGATCACGTCGCGAAGTTCCGTGAGGAAGTCATCGACGCCTATGTGGCAGAGGCAACCACCGGACCGGTCGAGGACTGGAAGCTGGGCGAACTCTTCGAGGCGCTGGGCAAGATCTATGAGCCGTCCATCACCGAAGAGGACCTGGCCGAAGAGGTCGGGGGAATCGGCAACCTGACGAAGAACCGCCTCAACCGGGAGATCCAGTCGGACATCGGGGTGTTCTACGAACAGCGTGAGGAGGCTCTGGGCGAAGAGGCCACTCGTGAACTCGAACGACGGGTCGTGCTCTCAGTCATCGACAAGCGGTGGCGCGAACACCTCTACGAGATGGACTACCTGAAGAACGGCATCGGTCTGCGTGCCATGGCGCAGAAGGATCCGCTGGTGGAATATCAGCGCGAAGGCTTCGACATGTTCAAAACCATGCAGGATGGGATCAGGGAGGACGTCGTCCGCCTCACCAATACCCTTGAGGTGACCGTGAACCGTGTCGAGGATGATTCTGACGACGATTCCGAGGTTGAGGTCGACGCGGCTGAACTGCGTCACACCACGCCCAAGATGCAGCTGTCTGCCCCATCTGAGGCTGGTTCGACCTCGTTGTCCGAGTCTGAGGATGAAGAGGCCGGAACCGCAGCCGATCAGCCGGCCAACCGTGCAGAACGTCGCGCGATGAAGAAGGCGAAGAGCTGATCACTCTCTGACGGCGGCCTCACATCGTCTGCAGCGCCGTCATCGTCCACCGGGTGGTGAGCAGTTCCAAGCGAATTGCCACCGCCCGGAATCGGTTCTGAGTGCGGACCACGACGGTGACTTCAGCGATGACGCTGGTGACCCTGCAGACTCTGGCGTTGCCCGCCTGCAGGGTGCGTGTCGCACCCAGGTCTCCGAATGGTCTGGTCGGTGCCACCTCTGCACGCAGCTGGGCGCGCTGGTCGATCTTCTCCAGCAGGGTCCGGTCGACCCAGCGGGAGATGGAATCGCTGCGTCGTATGCCGGCGAAGATCTCCAGGCACGCTACCGCCAACGATGTCGCGGTGGCGGCGATGCGGCTGTCATCACTGTCCTCTGCGGCCTTGGTGTGCTTCGCAGCAGGAGCGGTTGCAGTGGGGTTCGGTACGCCGCTGCTCAGCAGCGTCGATGCCACCCGGGGACGTGAAAGCACCAGTGGGGCAGTCATGGCTGAATCTCCAATCGTTGGCCGGGCATGATGAGGTTCGGGTTCGCACCGATCACGTCGCGGTTGGCTGAGTAGATGTCGTCGACGATGTCTTGGGTAGTGCCACCGGAGGAGGGTTGATCGGCTGCGATCGACCACAGGCTTTCGCCGGTGCCGACGATATAGATGCCAGGGCCTTCATCATGATTGCCAGGGGCGTCCTGGGGCGGTCGATTCTTCGGTGAGGAAGGACTGGGCTCGGCATCTGGGAGTTCAGGTTCAGCAACAGGAGATGTCGGTTCGGCTTTCGGTGGGGCGGTCGGCCAACCAGGGTCAGGTGGGGGATCGTCGGGCAGTGCAGTCGGCCAGCCGGGATCGAGCGTGGCACTTGCCGATCCAGCAGACGCAGCGTGAGCTTCGTTCATGAGCGTATCCGCCGGCAGGGGAGAGGCCTGGGCCGCGTTGACAGCCAGGCTTGCTGAGGCTGCGGCGAGAACGCTTGAGCGCAGTATCGTCGGCACGATGCGCACGACAGACTCTGTGACGATCGTTCTCAAACGTCCGTCGGGCAGCAGCCTGATCAGCAGCGTCAGAAGCGAAACCACTCCGAGTCGAGAAGAGAGCACGGCAGCAGTGCCGACGACGATGATGACAACGAGATCAGTGGTGCTGCGAGGCGTCGGCAGGTGAACCCAGGTGGTGACGAACGCGCCGATCAGACATAGCCACGAGACGCTGCAAGCTATCAACAGATACATGAGAGACGTCCTTCATTGTAAACGTAGCTCAATACTGCAGTTAGATGCTATTTGATGTCAATAGGTAAATATAACTACGAGCGTGTAGTTCTGCTGATCGGTGCAGAAGCTCTTGCTTGTCGCTCTTCGCTGCGGCAGGCTTCACATCATGGACGATCGGATCGACGCTCTTCTCGCGGATGTCGAAGCAATGCACGCGTCCCGGGAGGTCCACGCCAGAAGAGGTGAGCTCGGTGACGAAATTGCCTCTCTTGCCGCGCGGCACACTCTGCGCGAGCGACTGCGGGGTGCAATCGGCCAGCCGGTGCAGGTCGTTGTCGCCGCCCGTGAAATATCAGGGACAGCTGTCTTTCTCGGTCATGGGATCTTCGTGATCGCCGGCACGGAGGTGAACATTGTGGCGATCGACTGGATACGAGAGATGCGCACTGGATCCAGAAGACACAGCTGCGAATCCGATCCCCTGGAGCGGTTGGGCATGGCGTCGGCTCTGAGACGGCTGGCCGCCGACCACCAGGAGATCTCCCTGGAGCTGGCGGGCGAGGGCGGAACTGTTCGGGGGCGCAGCGACATGGTCGCCTGTGACTACGTCGAGATCTCCGGGCGGATCATCCCGCACCGTTCAATCGCTCTGGTGCGGGCCCGAGTCAACCCCTTCGCTTAGGCGTGGCTGATCGGAGGCGGTTGACGAGCCGATCGTTGATCGGGGAGTGGAGTAGCCTGTCTTCGCTTCAGTCTTCGAGCGAACCGGTCTTGATCTCGTGCTCGGCGCGTTCGTACATCCGCTGGATGTACGCCTCGATCTCGGTCTTCTCCACGCGCCACTGTCCGCGCCCGCCTACCTTGATGGCGCGAAGATCACCGGTGCGGACCAGGGCGCGGGCTTGAGCGATCGAGACATTGAGCAGATCGGCCACATCGGTGAGCGGCAGGAAGCGATTTTCGACGACCATGAGGGCCCCTTCTCATTCCAGGTGACTGATTGCTTGGTGACTAATTTTGTCAAAACCATTGCTTTGACCTCGTTTGGTGTTCAATACTATCACTCAGAAACAGTTCCTGTCATGGGAAATTTTCCAAAGGTGGAGATGCAATGGAGCTCTCGAAACGAATTCGTCGACCGAAGTGGACCGATGCCAGGCTGCTGGTCGGGGCAGTCCTAGTTGTCGTGGCCATCGTCGCGACCTATCTGCTCATCAGCGCGGCGAACGCAACCACCCGTGTGTGGGCCAGTGCGGTTCCTCTTGTCCCAGGTCAGGTGGTCAGCGCTGATGATCTGACTGTCGCTGAGGTGAATCTGGCCGATATCGGAGACAAATACCTTTCTGCGGATGCCGGCTTCCCGGACCATTCGAGTGTGCGGGCCGTGATCGCCGCCGGTGAGCTTCTGCCGGCCTCAGCCCTGGCCCCCATCGCCGAGCTCGAGGGCAGGATCGTGGCGATCGATGTCGCAGGCTCAGTCCCCACGGTCGTCGATACCGGTAGCCTGGTCGACGTCTGGGCCCAACCGGAATCGAAGGGACTCGATGATGAAGGAGTTGACCCGCAGCAGATCGTGACCTCGGCTCCGGTCTCGAACATCACCCGTGAGGTTGGCAGCTTCGGCGTCGGAGATGGTGCCAGGATCGAAGTCTTCGTCGCCAGTGCGGAGCTCGCCGATGTCCTCGGCGCGCTCGACGGCAACAGCGTCCTCTCGGTCGTCGGTGCCCCCGCCGAAGTCAAAGCCGAGGGCGGTCAGTCATGACACAGGTGCTTCTGGCCGTGGACTTCGAGTTCGATCTGATTCTGTTCGAGCTCCTCAGCGAGGTCGACGACGTCACCATCGTCGCCCGACCAGCAGATGACGTCGAACTTCTGGCGCTGTGCAGGACGGGCAGCGCCGAGGTCGTCATCGTCGGTCAGTACTTCCCAGGATTGGATGCGCAGGTCATCTCTGCGATCCTCGCAGCAGGAACCGCGGTGCTGGGATTCGGCAACGACACGGTGGCGCTGGAGTCACTCGGCATCATCAGCAGCGTTCCGTCCTCCGCAGATGCTGAGACTGTGGCGCAGGCGATCGATGACACCCGCGATTCCACCGTCGTTCCGCCCCGGCCCCTCGCTCCGCCCGGATCGCTGAAAGGGCAGGGACACATCGTCACGGTCTGGGGAACAGGTTCGTCTCCCGGTCGGACGCTGACGGCGGTCAACCTCGGCGATCATGGTGCCAGGCAAGGTCACCGCAGCGTCGTCGTCGACGCCGATACCGTGGCTGCGATGGTGGCCACGACTCTGGGGCTGACGGAGGAGTCGGCGCACCTGGCCAGCCTGTGTCGACTCGAGGTGGAGAAGACCCCGCCTTTGGACATCTCTGCCGTTCCGCATGCCGCTGTGCGCGATGATTTCCATGCTGTCACCGGACTGACCAGGCCGGACAGGTGGCCAGAGGTTCGCGCTTCGGTCCTGACAGCGGTGCTGTCTCGCCTGGCCAAGATGTTCGACCTCGTTGTCGTCGACGTCTCCGACCGGGTGGATCCCGACGATGACTTCGCCGATCCGTTCTACGACCGGCACTGTGCGACGCGCGCCGCGCTGGAGGCCGCGGACACCGTGCTCGTCCTGGCCGCAGGCGATCCGATCGGTCTGCAGAGGCTCGTCAAACTGCTGGGCACCGAACGAGTGGAGTCGATGGAGGCCAAGATGCGCATCGGCATCACGAAGGTGCGCTCAGGGGCTGTAGGCCATCGGGCCGAGGTGCGGATTCGGGAAGTGCTCACCAGATTCGTTCGCCGAGACCCCGATTTCATCTTCAGCGACGACCGGGCAACAGCCGACGCCGCAATGCTGTCCGGGCACACCCTCCATGAGGAGAATCCGAAATCTGTGCTCAGCCAGGAGATCGCTGCCGCAGTGACTGAGCTGCTGCCGGCCCGTAAGCGCTCACGGAAGTCGGGTGCGGGGCGACGGGCGACGTCCCTTTAGGATTGGAGCATGTCCATTCGCTGCTATATTCCGACCACACTGACCGCAATTCGCCAAGGGCTCGGCCCAGTGCACGCGGTCGCCCCCGATTCCCAAGGTCGAGAATTGGGCGGCGATGAATTCGAGGCACGAGAATTCGACGCACTGTGCATCGCAGCCGCGCTGGCCGCCACTCAGTCCTTCGAGGCCGCTGCTGCAGGCGCCCGAGAATCTGCATCGGATCCGGGGTCCGAAGGCGGGTCGGGAGCTGTTTCACCGCGAGCCGTCATCGCCTACGACGCTCCCGATTCGAGTGCCGGCGAAGATCTGGCTGAAGGGTTCGACGTGCTCACCCTTCCCGAGGTCGACATGGCATCGGTCGCCAGCATCCACCTCGACGAGGTCGAGGTCTGGGAAGAAGCTGCCGACATCGCCGCCGACAGGGGACACGAGGCAGCGGAGGACCACCTCGGCGACTCCGATCTTCTCTGGTACGACGCGACCGAGCTGCCCGAGCTGCTGCGCGAACGCGGCTGAGTCCGGATCAGCCCGGGCCGATCAAGCCAGCGCCTCAGGGGTGCAACTCAGAGCCTCAGGGGTGTTCGAGCTTGGCCAGACGGTCGGCAAGTCGCTTCTCGAGAATGGGCACGACTGCCTGTTCGATCATCGACCCGAATAGGGGAATCGAGGAACTGATCTCGGCGCGCACCGACAGCGAGGTTCCCGAACCATTCTGAACCAGTGCGATGAGCGCATCGATCTCAACGGGCACTCCTGCCGCATGAGCGGTCATTCGGATCTCTGCGCTGTCGCCGATGACATCGCCGGGAATCATATAGACCTCGACGAGTTCGGCATCCGCCGGAAGGCGAGAAGCCAGGGCAGAGGGCATTTCACTCTTGGGCATCGGCGTCTTCACCGTCACCTCGGTGTCGGGGTCGATCCGCTCGGCATGTGCCTCAGATCCCAGTGACTGCCAGGTTGAGACATCGGCAAGTCGGAGGAGGAAATCCGACAGAGCCTCCGAGTATTCATGGTTGAGTGTCAGAGTTCGCATGGCTCCAGTTTGCCAGGAGATCAGTGTCTTGGTGCGGCATGGCTGTCGGCGTGCCTTTCTCCGCATTTGAGCATAGTGTGGGTGGTGGCAGTTCGACGTCGAACCGCTGTAAATTTTGCGCGCTGATCATAGAGGTGACATGGTGTCTCAGGTCTCATATTCGGACATTGCAGAAGAGTGGAGGAAGCAGAGGGGACAAGGTGCCCCGGAGAATTTCATCGAAGCGTATTATCCGCGTTTCGAACCTGGCACTTCCGAAGCAGGAACAGAGGCGCTGGCCGCAGCGGCCGCCTCACACTATGCTCTAGGACTTGAATACGACGGCAGATCACCGGTGATCTCCATCTACAACCCGGACGTCGACTCTCCCGAGTTCCGCGATAACCACACTGTCATCGCCATGGTCCTGACCGACATGCCCCACCTCGTGTCCTCGATCGTCAGCGATCTGGCCACCAGCGGTCGTGCCATCCGTCAGGTCCACCACCCCATCATCGCCGTCGAGGGACAGGGCTCGGACCTGTCCGTGTTGTCTCGGGCCGAGGCCCCGGCGGTCTCTGCCGATACTGCTGGCATCCCTCTCGTATCCGAACCCGCCGAGGCGAGCGGATCCCTCCTTCCGCAGCAGCAGTCCTGGATCCGCCTCGAGATCGATCGACTTCCCGAAGAGGATCTCGCCGGTCTCGAGGACCAGCTGCGCAGTGTGCTTGACTACGTTTCGGCCGCGGCCACCGACGCCAGCGCCATGGCGATCCGGGCCAAGGACATTGCGAAGGAACTGCAGGCGCAGCCGCCCCGTTCAGAGCTCGCCTCCGAAGCCGAGGCAGCCGCCGAGCTGCTCAACTGGCTTGACGGCCACTTCACCTTCCTCGGATACCGCGAATACAACTACTCTCACGATGAGACCCAGAGCAGCCTCGAGCCGATTGAGCATACGTCCCTGGGCATCTCGACTCTGCGGCCGCTGGTGAAGTCGCCGCTGAGTCGGGCCGTGGCCGATAAGGCCGATGAACCGCATGTGCTGGTGTTGACGAAGGCGAACTCACGTTCACGCGTGATCCGCGGGTCATTCATGGACTACATCGGGGTCAAGACCTTCGACTCGGCCGGTGAGATCGTCGGTGAGCGCCGCTTCGTCGGCGTCTTCAAGCCTGAGTTCTACAACGACAGCGTTCTCAACATCCCGGTCATCAACCGCAAGGTGCGCAAGATCCTCTCCGCCAGCGGATTCCCCGCAGGATCGCATTCGGCGAATGAACTCCTGGGCGTCCTCGAGACCTACCCGCGCGATGATCTCCTGCACGACGAGACCACGACGATTTTCGATGTCGTCATGCAGATCGTCGACATGCAGGAACGTCGCCAATCACGGGTCTTCGTCCGCCGTGACCCCTACCAGCGGTTCGTCTCCGTCATCCTCTACCTGCCCCGCGACCTCTACGACACGGCGGCGCGCATGCGAGTCCAAGAGGTGCTGCGGAAGTTCTATCACGCTGAGAGCGTCGACTTCGATGTGCTGCTGACCGAATCCGCACTGGCCCGCATTCACTTCGTGGCCCGCGTCGCCCGTGACGTGGAACTGCCGCAGATCGAACCAGAGACCGTGGAGAAGCGGATTGTCGGCGCTGTGCGCTCCTGGTCCGAAGACGTCCACGCTTTCCTCGCCCCCACAGAGCGAGGTGACAGCGACAGCTCCGTTGCACGCGCGAACCGGTGGTCGAAGGCCTTCCCACCCAGCTACGAAGAACACCACTCTCCGGCCGACGCCATCGCCGACGTCGCCCGGTTCGAAGCACTGGAAGCCGGTGACGGACCCGCCGTGCGCCTCTACAGTCCCGAGGAATCCGGCGACGCCCCAGTGCGCCTGGCCCTCTACCGCAACGAGCGTGTGGGGTTGTCGGAAGTGCTGCCGTTCCTCACTGCCTTCGGAGCGACCGTACTCGACGAACGCCCCCATGAGCTGGACCTCGTCGACGGTTCACACCGCTACATCTACGACTTCGGACTCACCTTCCCCGAAGCCCTCGACGACGGTGACTGCGAACGGATCTCCGATGCGTTCATCGCCGGTTGGGAGGGCAAGAAGGAAGCCGGAGTCTTCGACCGTCTCGTCGTCTGCGGAATGCACTGGAAGCACGTGACGATCGTCCGCGCACTGGGCAAATACCTGCGCCAAGCCGGCTTCACCTACTCCGACGCCTACGTCGGTGAGGTCTACAGCGACAACCCGGAGATCTCACGGCTCCTGGTCGACTACTTCTTCGCTAAGTTCGATCCCACCGCTGACGAAGCCGGACGTGAAGACAGGACGGCCGAACTCAACGAGTCGGTCGAATCGGCGCTCAGCGATGTCGCCAGCCTCGACGCGGACCGTGTCCTGCGGTCTTCTCTCGAACTGCTGCGCGCCACAGTGAGGACGAACTACTTCCTCGACGAGACCGGCGAGCTGCCGACGGCACTCGTGCTCAAGATCCGCGCCAACGAACTCAGCTTCGTACCCAAGCCCAAACCAGCACTGGAGATGTGGGTGTACTCGCCTCAGGTCGAAGGCGTGCACCTGCGCTTCGGCACAGTGGCCCGTGGCGGCCTGCGGTGGTCCGATCGTCGCGACGATTTCCGCACCGAGGTCCTCGGACTGGTCAAGGCACAGATGGTCAAGAACGCCCTCATCGTGCCGACCGGTGCCAAGGGCGGATTCTTCCCCAAGCAGCTGCCCCCGATGAGCGACCGGGACGCGTGGATGGCCGCCGGCCAAGCCGCCTACGAGGTCTTCATCGAAAGCCTCCTCGAAGTCGCTGACAACCTGGTCTACGGTGCGAACGGCGCCCAGGAGGTCGTCCACCCGGACCGCGTCGTCCGACACGACGGAGATGACTACTATTTGGTCGTCGCTGCCGATAAGGGCACCGCTCGCTTCTCGGATGTGGCCAACGCGATCGCCGAACGTCGCGACTTCTGGCTCGGCGACGCCTTCGCCTCCGGCGGATCCGTCGGCTATGACCACAAGAAGATGGCCATCACCTCTCGTGGAGCCTGGAAGTCCGTGGAACGACACTTCCGCGAACTCGGGGTCAACACCGACGCCGATGACTTCACTGTCGTGGGCATCGGAGACATGAGCGGTGACGTCTTCGGCAACGGCATGCTGCGCAGCGAACACATCCGCCTCGTCGCGGCCTTCGACCACCGGGACATCTTCCTCGACCCGAATCCGGACGCCGCACGCAGCTTCGTGGAACGCAAGCGTCTCTTCGACCTGCCGCGCTCAAGCTGGCAGGACTACGACCGGGAGCTCATCTCCACGGGAGGCGGAGTATTCCCCCGGTCGGCGAAGTCCATCGATCTCAGTCCCGAAGCCGCGGCCGTACTGGGACTCGAGCCCGGTAAGCGCAGCCCCGCCGAGCTGATGTCGCAGATCCTCAAGGCCCCCGTCGATCTCGTCTACAACGGCGGCATCGGCACCTACATCAAGTCCTCGGACGAGAGTCATGCCGATGTCGGGGACAAGGCCAACGACGCCATCCGCATCGATGGCCGTGACGTGCGCAGCCGGGTCGTCGGAGAAGGCGGCAACCTCGGTGTGACCCAGCTGGGCCGTGTCGAAGCAGCACTGAACGGCGTGGCGATCAACACCGACGCCGTCGACAACTCGGCAGGCGTGGACAGCTCCGACCATGAGGTCAACATCAAGCTGCTCCTGCGCACCCTGCTCCACAAGGGTGCCTTCGCCGCAGAAG
The DNA here is from genome assembly GCF_021532275.1 of Brevibacterium sp. UCMA 11754. GTDB lineage: Bacteria > Actinomycetota > Actinomycetes > Actinomycetales > Brevibacteriaceae > Brevibacterium. The sequence goes on along the minus strand of NZ_JACBOT010000034.1, from coordinate 56,437 downwards.
ATCGCGAACGTGTGCTGCTGTCCTTCACCGACGACGTCGCCGACCGGGTGCTGGCCAACAACTACGCACAGAACGTGGTCCTCGGTGAGGCTCGGGCGCAGACGGAGTCCATGTCGGGCACCTATGGCCGGATGCTGAGCTATCTGGAGAAGAACGCGGACCTCGATCGTCAGGTCGAGTTCCTGCCCGATGCGCAGGAACTGACCAAGCGTGAGTTCAGCGCCTATGTCTCCCCGGAACTGGCGGTCCTCCTCGCCTACGCCAAGATGCATGCCGCCGATGAGATCCTGGACAGCGTGGTTCCCGATGAGGAGTGGATGAAGCGGGAACTGACCTCCTACTTCCCCGACTCCCTTGTCGAGAAATACGGAGAGCTCATCCCCGAACACCCCCTGCACCGAGAGATCGCGACAGCCAAGCTCGTCAACCGGATGATCGACCGCGGCGGACTCACCTACGTCTACCGGATGTTGGAAGAGACCCCCGCCTCGGTGCCGCAGATCGCCCGTGTCTTCGTCGTCGTCTCCGAGATCTTCGGACTCGATGACTTCTTCGAAGCGTTGTGCGCACTCGACAACAAGGTGCCGACCGAGGTCCAGGTCCAGTTGCAGCACGCCTATGTGCGTCTGCTCGATCGGTCTTCGCGCTGGTTGGTGCAGCAGGCACCGGACACCCTCGATGTCGATTCCGGCATCGAACGCTACGGCAATGTCGTCGCAGCTCTGCGAGCCCGCGTGCCCGACCTCGTCGACGGCTTCGACGCCGAGAGCATGAGGGCAACGGCACAGGGCTACATCGATGAAGGTGTGCCGAGCGAACTCTCCTGGCGCGCCGCAGCCCTGCTCGATGAGTTCGTGCTTCTCGACATTGCCCAGCTGTCTGCCCGTGCGGGTGAATCCGCAGAGGACGTCGCTGAACTCTACTACGCCGTCAACGACAAGTTCTCCGGTTCCCAGGTGCTCACTCTCATCGGCGATCTCGACCGCAGCGACCGGTGGTCGGCCTTGGCACGTGGCTCGCTGCGCGATGACTTCTACTCAGCGATCCTGTCGGTGGCCGGCACGGTCCTCGTCGCGACGGACTCACCGATCTCCGGGACTCCGGACGAGCGAGCCGGTCAGCGTCTGACCGAGTGGCTCGAACGCAATGAGACCGTGGCAGCGCGGGTGCTGGAGACGACCGAGACGATCCTCGGACTCGAGACCGTCACCCAAGCCCCGCTGTCGGTGCTGCTGCGCATGATGCGCGGTGTTGTCCGCTCCTCGGCATGGGAATCGGAGCAGGCCGTCTGAGCAGTGACCCCAACAGATCAGTGATAGCGTCAGATCATTGCTGACGTCGACAGACTTCGCGGGCTTCGAGCCTGCGGGTCTGTCGGCGTCTGTGCCGCCATCATCGGCCCGTGCCGTTGCCCACCCGGAAGAAGAACACAGTGCTCAACGAACTCCTGGCCGCCGAAGGCATCACCGACGAAACCGATGTCGAGTACATCCACCTGTTGGTGGGGGACTGGCAGCTCATCTCCGACCTGTCCTTTGCCGACCTCGTCCTGTGGGTGCCCTCGGCCAGCGGGGCCTATACAGTGGTGGCGCATTCGCGTCCGACGACCGGTGCGACCCTGTTCAATCGCGACCTCATCGGAGCCCGAGCCACCGGACTCGAACGGGAGCTCCTGGACACGGCAGCGAGCTCACATGAGCTGGTGACGAAGGTGGCGCAGGCGAAATCTCTGGGCGTCAACGCCGGCACCGATGACACGGAAGTCTCCGCCGAGGCGGTGCCCCTCGTCCGCGAGGGAGCGACGATCGCCATCATGGTCCGGTACTCCGAGGAGATCCGTCGTCGCGGTTCGTCACGCCTGGAGAAGTTCTACACACAGTCCGCGATGTCGTTGCTGACCATGATCGCGCAGGGTGCCTTTCCCGACCGTGATGCTCCCAGCGGCGCACGGCACGGCGAACCACGCGTCGGAGACGGCATCTTCATCCTTGATCGTGACTCCCACGTCCAATACGCCTCCCCGAATGCGGTCTCACTCATGCACCGTCTGGGTCACCGCGGTGAGATCGAAGGGGACTACCTCGCCGAGGTGGTCTCGAGTCTGAGCACAGAGCTGCGTCAGGTCGATGAGACGCTTCCGCTCGTGCTCACCGGTCGTGCCCCCTGGCGGACCGAGCTCGAGGTCGGTCGGACGAGTGTGTCGCTGCGGGCGATCCCACTGACCGATGACGGCACTCGCACCGGCGCGATCGTCCTGGCTCGGGATGTCTCGGAGATCAGACGACGCAAGCGCGAACTGCTCTCACGCGATGCGATGATCAAAGAGATGCACCATCGGGTCAAGAACAACCTGCAGACCGTTTCGGCGCTGCTGCGTCTGCAGACTCGTCGAATCGACAGCCCTGAGGCGAAGAGTGCTCTGACGGAGGCGATGCGCCGAGTCTCGATCATCGCCGTCGTCCATGATGTGCTCAGCCAGGGAGTCGAATCGGAGGTGGACTTCGACGAGGTCGTCGACAAGGGGCTGCGCCTGACACCCGAGCTGACGAGTCCACTGGTCCAGATCAGCCTCAAGCGCTGCGGCAGCTTCGGCACCATCTCCTCAGCGGACGCCACCTCATTGGCCCTGGCGATCACTGAGCTCATCACCAATGCGATCGAGCACGGGTTCCCGGTCGCTGAGCAGGAGAACCTCGCTCCGGGTGAGACACTCACCGGACATGTGTGGGTGACTCCGGAACGCGAGGGCGATCACCTGCATGTCACGATCGCCGACGACGGTGTGGGGCTGGGGGAGGATCACAGTCCCGGCAACGGGCTGGGCACGCAGATCGTGAAGACTCTGGTCTCTGCCGATCTGGCGGGTTCGATCCAATGGCAGGAAGGTGAGGGCGGCGGGACCGTGGCGATTCTCGACGTGCCTCTGCGCCCCGATTCCTACGACTGAAACCGGGTCCTACGACTGAAACCGGCTGAAATCGGCGGCTTAACGACAAAGCACCCTGCGACCAGTGAATCACCCCTTTGCAAAGGGGTGATTCGGCACTAACAGTGTGGGATGCACTGGCTGTGGGGCCCGGGGCGGACACGATTGAGTCCCTTGCTCAGAATGCGAAGATCTCGTATTCCGAGCAAGGGACTCAATTGGCGAATATCTGCGACCGTTTGTCTCTAGCCGCTGAAGGATTCAGCCAGCGCGGCGGGCACGTGCGGCGCGACGTTTGAGCGCACGACGCTCATCTTCGCTGAGACCGCCCCAGACACCGGCATCCTGACCGGATTCCAGAGCCCATTGCAGGCAGGTCTCGACTACTTCACAGCGGCGGCATACAGTCTTAGCCTCTTCGATCTGAAGCAGGGCGGGACCGGTGTTTCCGATCGGGAAGAACAGTTCCGGATCCTCGTTGAGGCATGCTGCACGATGTCGCCAATCCATGGTGACCTTTCGACGAATTAAGTGAACGCGGTTTACGACACCCAAATTCCAGGCGCGCAACTCTCTTACCCAAGGTTCACATAACCGTTTTGGGCACACAAGGGTAATGCAGTGTGAAATTTCTGACAAATATTTTGTTCATTGTCCTGCTATGGGGCCCTTGACGCAAATTCGTCCACTATGCGTCTTTCTCGAGGCAGCAGGCAACGACGACATCATGATGCGTCCCTCCTCCGAGGTGTGCCAAGTTCACGGCTAGACTGGCGATGAAACGACTGGTCACCTCGGCGGCGGCTCCAATCACCGCTGACTCAGTCGAACACGAGAATCTGAACTCAACGTGAACCAATGGAGGACTCATGACAACGGACAATCTTTCCCAGGCACGCATCATCTCTGTCGGCGGGCACACCCCTCAAGTCGATCCCGGTGCATTCATCGCAGCCGGTGCCACCCTGGTCGGGGACGTGAGGGTGAAGAAGGGCGCGAGCGTCTTCTACGGCTGCGTGCTCCGCGCTGAAGCCGCCCCGATCACCATCGGCGAGGACTCGAATGTGCAGGACAACACGGTCATGCACACAGATGAGGGCAAGCCAGTCGTCATCGGTTCACGGGTCTCCATCGGCCATCAGGCCCTTGTTCATGGGGCAGTGGTCGACGACGACGTCCTCATCGGCATGCACGCCACCGTCCTCAACGATGCCCACGTGGGCTCCGAATCACTCGTCGCCGCAGGCGCGATCGTCCTTGAGGGCACCGAGATCCCACCCAGGTCGCTGGTGGCAGGAGTCCCGGCCAAGGTGCGTAGGGAGATGACGGACGACGGCGTTGAGAAGGTACGCCAGAACGCTCAGTCATACCTGCGTCTGTCGACACTGCACCGAGATACTGCCGAAGTCATCGACGGACTCTGAGCCACCTCGGGGAATGCGAGGTCTTGAGTCTCAGACTCTTCGAGTCGCCCCTGAGACCCTGGTCCTTGAGCGTTGTCAGAACCGAGGCGTCCATTCGCTCTGTCGTCCGCTATTTGAGAGAATTGCTCTGTGAACACTGAATTTGAATCCACTGCAGATCGCGTCGTCATCATCGGTGGTGGCCCGGGCGGATACGAAGCCGCACTGGTTGCCGCCCAATTGGGTGCGGACGTGATGCTGATCGAGCGCAACCGCTGCGGTGGGGCCGCAGTCCTCACCGATGTCGTTCCGTCGAAATCGCTCATCGCCACGGCCGAGATGATGGAGGAGATCGGCCGTTCTGAGAGCTTGGGCATCCGCATCTACGACAGCGAGGGCGATGACGGCGATACGGTCGTCGCGGACCTCAAGGCCGTCAACAAGCGCATCCTGTCGCTGGCCGACGCCCAGGCCAATGACATCTACGAAGCGCTGGTTCGAGCAGGTGTCAAGGTGATCCAGGGAACTGCGACCCTGGCTGACCGCGATCATGTCAACGTCGTCGAAGAAGGCGGCACAGAGTACACGCTCGAGGCGTCGACGATCCTCCTGTCCGTGGGCTCTCATCCTCGTGAACTCGACTCGGCGAAGCCAGACGGAGAGCGAATCCTGTCCTGGACGCAGCTCTACGATCTCGATGAGCTCCCCGAGCACCTCATCGTCGTCGGCTCAGGTGTCACCGGTGCGGAATTCGCGTCCGCCTACCGTGCGCTGGGAACGAAGGTCACGCTGGTCTCCTCCCGTGAGAAGGTTCTGCCTGGTCAGGATGAGGATGCTGCCGATGTGCTGGAGTTCGTGTTCCGCAATAAGGGCATGAATGTCCTGTCTCGGTCGCGCGCCGACTCGGTGAAGCGGACCGAGAGCGGCGTCGAGGTGACTCTGTCGGATGGCCGCCGTGTCGAGGGATCACACTGCCTGATGGCCGTCGGTTCGATCCCGAACACCGAGGACCTCGGCCTGAGCGCCGCGAAGGTCAAGGTCGCCGAGTCCGGTCATATCAAGGTTGACGGCGTTTCACGCACCTCCCGCTCCGGTGTGTACGCCGCAGGTGACTGCACCGGTGTGCTGCCGCTGGCCTCCGTGGCGGCCATGCAGGGGCGGATTGCGATGTTCCATGCGCTCGGCGATGCCGTGCAGCCGCTGAAGATTCGTCACGTGGCATCGAATGTGTTCACCGCCCCAGAGATTGCGACCGTCGGCTTCACCCAATCCGACTACCGGGAGAACTCGACCGACATCGATACGGTGATGTTGCCCCTGGACACGAATCCTCGCGCCAAGATGCTCGGCATCAAGGATGGATTCGTCAAGCTCTTCGCCCGCCGAGGTTCGGGTTCGATATTGGGCGGAGTCGTCGTCGGTCCTCGTGCCAGTGAGCTCATCCTGCCGATCACCATGGCTGTGGAGAATCGTCTGACAGTCGATCAGCTCTCCGCTTCGTTCGTCGTCTATCCGTCGGTGAGCGGGTCCCTGACAGAGGCATCACGGCAGCTGCACCGCCACCTGTAGAAGTTTTCTCTCTCCGAACTGTCGATATCGGGACCAGCCACCCGTCAGTATGGTGTCAGGCACCTTCGCTTGACGTGCTCAGCAGACGCTGGCGCACAACTGACGTAAGGAGAGAGATATGAAGTACGCACTTCTGCTCATGGGAAATGTCGCCGATGCCGAATGCGGTGCGGACGAGGGACCTGATCCCAGGGAGTTCATGGCCTTCGATGAGGAGATCAACGCGGCGGGCATCGTCGTCGGAGGATTCGCCCTCGAAGGTCCTGAGACCGGTGTGCGCGTCAGTACTGCGGCCGCTGAAACCGTCGTGACCTCGGGACCGTTCGCAGAAAGCGGTGAATTCGTCGGCGGAAGCTACATCATCGAGGTCGCGGATATCGACGAGGCGATCGCATGGGCGGAGAAGAGCCCGGGTTCCGCTCTGGGCCACATCGAGATACGGCCTCTCGCCGATTACTGATGGTCTCTGCAGGCAGGGCCGAGCAGCCGGCAGTCGCCGCGATTCTCCACACGATCGATGTTGAGGATCGTGGGCGACTGCTTGCAGCTCTGGCAGCGAAATTCCATGATCTCGACCTCGCCGAGGATGTCCTCCAAGAGGCCATGGTGCGGGCCTTGGAGACCTGGACTCAACGTGGTGTGCCGCAGAATCCCCAGGCATGGCTGATGACTGCTGCGAAGAATCGGGCACTCGACATCATCCGCTCCGATGCGGTGAGGGCGCGTCGACTTGCCAGACTTCGCATCGAATCCGAGGCCGACGCCGGTGATCATGTCGACCACGCGGTCCGCCTCGGCGAAGAGCTGAGCTCCGTGAGCATTCCCGATGAGCGACTTGGCCTGTTCTTCACCTGCTCGCACCCGACCTTGAAGGAACGGGAGAAGATCGCCCTCATCCTGCGTTTCCTGGCCGGTCTGAGCACCGCCGAGGTTGCGGCAGTCTTCCTCGTGGATACGACGACCATGCAGCAGCGTATCGTCAGAGCCAAGAAACGGATCACCACGACGGGAATTCCTTTCGGCACACCCACAGCGGAGCAGCTGCACGAGCGCCTTCCCGGGGTCCTGCGGGTTGTCTATCTCATCTTCACCCAGGGGTTCACACCCACGACAGGTGTCGACCACAGCCGAATCGATCTGCAGCGGGAGGCAATAGTATTGGCGCGGCTGCTCGTGACGCTGTTGCCGCAGGTGACCGAGGCTAGGGGCCTGCTGTCGCTTCTGCTGCTCACGGGTGCGCGAGCCCCGGCGCGAACTGACTCCGCCGGGGCGCCGGTGCCCTTGGCCGAGCAGGACCGCAGGCTGTGGGATTCGAAGCTCATCGCAGAAGGGCTGGGGCTGGCGCTCACCGCCGCAGGTGAACCAGGGGCCGGCTCGTACACAGTCCAGTCCGCGATTGCGGCCCTGCACGCTGAGGCCGCCACCTACTCGGAAACTGACTGGGCGCAGATCCTCGTCCTCTACGGCCTTCTCGCGAGACTCGAGCCCGGCCCGGTCGTGGAGCTCAATCGGGCCGTGGCCAAGGGAAAGGCGAAGGGCCCTGAGGATGGGCTCACCGCGCTCGAGGACCTGGCCGCGGAACCAGGATTGGAAGGGTATCGCCCCTTCCACATCGCACGAGCGCTGACATTTGGTGAGCTGGGGATGCCCGAGCATGCGGAAGCGGCTTTCAGGAAAGCACTGGACTGCCCGGGGAATGATGCCGAGTCCGATTACATCGAGAATCAGATCAGGGATCTGCTCTCCTGAGACCGCTTCAGTCGGCGTTGAACGGCCTCAGGCGGCGTTGAACGACCTCAGGCGGCGAAGCGGATGATCGGCTCGCCTGACCGCACCGAGACACCGGAATCGACGAGCACCTCGGAGACGGTGCCGGAATGACCAGCCTTGAGCGGCTGCTCCATCTTCATCGCCTCGATCACGGCCAGGGTGTCACCGGCTTCGACAGTGTCACCGGCTGCCACGGAGACTGACACGATCGTGCCCTGCATGGGTGCGTTGAGCGAGTTCGAGTCGTCGGCCAGCTGAGCGCCCTTGCGGCTGAGGCTGCGCTTGCGGCGCGGCACACTCGGGCTCGGGACATGCCCGAGGTCGGAGATGACGTCCTTGGGGACCGAGACGGTCATCCGGCGGCCATCGACCTCGACCACAACACTGAAACTATCGGCTGCTGTGCTCATCTGATCTCCTGGTTGAGGGTCGGCAAGTGGATTGACGAAGGTGGTTTCGAGCCAATTGGTCCAGACGTCGAAGTCCTGGGCGAAGGCCTTCTGCGCGACGAGTACGCGATGAAGGGGAAGCAGAGTCGATACGCCCTCGATGCGGTACTCATCCAAGGCCCGTCGAGCTCGAGCCAGAGCCTGGTTCCTGTCGGCTCCGGTGATGATGAGCTTGGCCAGCATCGGATCGAAGTCCGTGCCGACGACACTTCCTTCACCGATGCCTGAGTCAAGACGCACGCCAGGCCCGGCCGGAGCCCGGTGGTTCTTCACCGTGCCTGTGGCAGGGAAATACGTCGTGGGGTCTTCGGCATTGATGCGGAACTGGATCGAGTGACCGCGAACCTGTGGGAACGCCTCCGGGAGGTGCTCTCCCGAGGCGATGCGCAGCTGCCAGGCGACGAGGTCGACGCCGGTGACCTCTTCTGTCACCGTGTGTTCGACTTGGATCCGCGCGTTGGCTTCCATGAAGATGATCGTGCCGTCGGTGCCCAGGAGGTATTCGCACGTGGCTGCACCTACATAGCCGACATGGGCGAGAACGCGGCTGGAAGCCTCGGTGACGAGTCGCTCCTGATCGGGGGTGAGGAACGGCGCTGGGGCCTCCTCGACGATCTTCTGATTTCGGCGCTGCAGGGTGCAGTCGCGGGTGGAGAGGACCTGCACGTTGCCGTGGGCATCGGCCAGGCACTGGGTCTCGATGTGGCGCGGGCGCACAATCTGCTTCTCAATGAGGCATTCGCCGCGTCCGAAGGCACTGAGCGCCTCACGGGTGGCAGCGGTGTAGGCGGTCTCGAGGTCCTCGGCTGCGGCGCAGGCGCGAAATCCCCGTCCGCCGCCGCCGTGCACGGCCTTGATGACGACCGGATAGCCGATCCTGTGGGCCACCTCGGCGGCCTCTTTCAGATCTGCGACGGCGCCGTCGGAGCCGGGAGCGACCGGAGCAGAGACAGCCTCGGCAACCTCACGAGCACCGGACTTGTCACCCAGGAGCTCGATCGCCGACGGGGGAGGACCGATCCAGGTCAGACCGGCCTCGATCACGGCCTGAGCGAACAGGGCGTTCTCGGCCAGATATCCGTAGCCGGGGTGGATAGCATCGGCACCGGAGCGTTTGGCCAGGGCGAGGATCTTGTCGATGTCGAGGTAGGTCTCCCCGGGGCCGACTCCGTCGAGGAGCCAGGCGTCGTCGGCCAGATGCACGAAATCGGCGTCCGAATCCGCGCGGGTGTAGACGGCGATGGCTTTGACACCGAGGTCGTGGGCCGCCCGAATGATGCGCAGCGCGATCTCACCGCGATTGGCGATGAGGACGCGGCGCACAGCAGCAGTGGGGACGCGGGTGTGCAATGGTGCAGTCGACTGTTCGGGGAGAACTGTGGTCATGGCGCTCCTTTGTATGATCACAGAACAATTTAGAGATCGACACCAAGCGTTTGTAGGTCAGAGATAAAAACTTCGGCCGAAAACTTCAAAGGCTTCGGGCGTGTCCGTCTGCCCTCAGTGATTCTACTCGCGTGGTGACCACAGATCGGGCCAGAACAGGCCCGCGTCGCGGACCAGATCACGGATCACGGGGAGGCTGAGGCCGAGGACGGTGAGATGGTCGCCCGCAAGGCGTTGGACGAACGCTCCTCCGTACCCGTCGATGGTCAGTGCACCGGCTACGTGGAAGGGCTCCTCGGTCGCGATGTACGCCTCGAGCTCCTCAGGAGTGGGCTCGCCGATGAGCACCGAGGTCGTCGATCGCTTCGAACGGATATCGACGAGCTCGAAGTTCGACGTAGACGAGTTCGCACGTCTGAGCACGGCGAGCGTGTGTCCCGAGTGCAGCTCGGTCCACGCCCCTGCTATGTCCGCCCACACCTCACGTGTGCGTTCGGCTGTTCCGGGCTTGCCGATCGCTTCGCCCTCGTGTTCGAGCAGTGAGTCCCCGGCAATGATCACTGCGGTATCCGCTGCGGCCAGCTGCGTGGGAGGGGAGGTGAGCACACGGTCGACGACGGCACGCGCCTTCGCCTCTGACAGAGCCATGGTCAGATCCGAGACGGAACCCCCAAAACGTGACTCGATGGCGGACTCGTCGACCTCGGAGACGATGATGATCGGATCGATTCCCGAAGCGGTGAGGATCTCTCGACGGGAAGGGGACTGCGAGGCCAGGACGACAGGGATCACGAGGCTGCCTCAGCTTCGGGGACAGGATCGGCGTCTGTCCCAGGTTCCGTCTCCGACTCCGGTGCAGGGACCGGCCTGCGCGCGCCCTCGCCCTTCTCCGGGATGTCGAGGCTGCGGTCGACCTCGATGGGGGCCTCGATGCGATCGGCGATTGCTGCGAGAACGGTCGACGACAACTGGGCATAGCCCAAAGTGCTGGGGAATCGCCCTGACTCGTTGAGCAGTGATCTGCGTGTGGTCCCACTCAGCGAACCGGTGGCTCGCAGCGGAGTGGCGCGGGCAGCCAGGGCCGCCAGCCACTGCGAGCCGGCGAGCACCCGGGAGGTTCTTCGCAGGGAGGTCTTGAGCGGGTCCCGCAGGCCCGGAAGGCCGCCGAGGTTGGGGCAGACCAAGACGAAGACCGTGTACCTGCCCTCTCTCTGGAGTCGATTGATCGCCTGGTTGAGCACGGGAATGCCGATGGTGCCGTGAATCGGGTGGATGATGTCACCGGTACCGATGGAGATGATCGCGAATCGACGCTGCTCGGTCCACGAATCGGAGAGCTGGCGTGAGAGCCAGGCGGAGCGCAGGATCTCATCGACCTGCCTCGGCAGGTCTTCGGACAGAGCTGAGGGGAGCGCGGTTGATTGGACGCGAACGGTGGTGCCCAGGATGCGGCCAAGCCCCCGGGCGATGAGGTTGGGAGGAGCCAGCGTCGGGTCGTCGACATCGATTCCACAGAGCCATGAGTCTCCGATGATCGCCAGCGCGGCGGAATCCTCGTCGTCGTAGTTGCGTGGGGGAGCGACCGCCTCGGCGAAGGTGGAATACGCGCGCTGGGCGTCGTCGTCGAACGCTTTGCGAAGCGCGCCTGCCTGGTGGCGGAGGAGACCAACGGCCGACGCGCCGACACCTACAACGGTCCCCGTCATGGTGGCCAAGGTGTACAACATGCGTTTTCCCACGAAATTCCCTCCTTTAACCGTCATCATTGCACTTGTCCGAGCTTCCCAACAACTATTGTTGAGTTATGTCTGACAATGAGAAGAAGCAATCCCCGAACCGGTTCCGTGGGGCCTGGGACGCGTTCCGCAAAGGCCGAAACGATGGCCGATCCAAACCTGCCGAGCAGCCTTCGCGTGTGCAGGACGTCAGCGCCGAGGAGATCGCGCACAGCCGTCTCGAAGCCGAAGCTGTTCCCTATGTGGCACCGGGCCTCAAGCTCGCAGCCGCATGGTCCTGGCGGTCGCTCGTCGTGCTCGTTGCCATCGGCGTCGCTTTCTGGCTGCTGGCGAAGATCTCGAGCGTCGTTCTGCCGGTGCTCATCGCCCTCCTGCTCACGGCCCTCTTGGCGCCGTTCACCACCTGGATGGTGAAGAAGGGGCTGCCCCGTGTCGCCGCCGCTTTGACCGCCTTCCTCGGATTCATCGTCGTCGTTTCGGGACTCTTCACCCTCGTCGGGCAGCAGATCTACTCGGGTATGCCAGACCTCGTCGATCAGGTGATCACAGGATTCGCCGGCATCAGCGATTGGTTGGCCAGCAGACCCTTCGGTCTCGATGCTTCGACAGTCACCCGTTATATCGACGATTCACTCGATGCGGCCACGAACTTCTTCCAGAACAACAGCTCACAGCTCCTCGGCGGAGCGCTGCAGGCGACGTCATCTGTCGGCACCTTCCTCACCGGTGCTGCGGTGTGCCTGTTCGCGACCTTCTTCTTCCTCTATGACGGAGAGAAGATCTTCCGCTGGTCGATGCGTCTGCTCCCGCTGCCGGCTCAGCCAGTCGCCACCGGAGCGTCGGAGCGTGGCTGGACCACCCTCGTCCAGTACGTGCGTGTCCAGGTCCTCGTGGCCGGTGTCGACGCCATCGGCATCGGCATCGGTGCGGCGTTCCTCGGGATCCCCCTGGTCATTCCGATGACAGTGCTCGTGTTCCTGGCCTCGTTCGTCCCCGTCGTCGGTGCAATCGCCTCGGGTGTCGTGGCTGTGTTGGTCGCTCTAGTCTCGAGCGGTCCTGTCAGTGCCCTCATCATGCTGGGTGTGGTCATCGCCGTACAGCAGATCGAAAGCCAGGTCCTGCAGCCCTTCCTCATGGGCAAGGCTGTGTCCGTCCACCCCTTGGCAGTCATCCTCGCGGTGACCGGTGGTGGCTTCCTGTTCGGCATCGTCGGCGCTCTGTTCGCTGTTCCTCTGGTCGCCGTCCTCAATACGGTGGTGACCTACATCGTCCGTGCCAAGAACCCGAACAGTGCGTCCGATGGTGAAGGGGATGAGGCCGCGGCTGTCCTCGAGCGGGCAAAGGACAAGCTCGATACCGCTGTCCACGAGGCTGCAGTCGAGACATCTGACGGTGACTCGACGAAGGGCGACAGCCGGACCGACTGAGTGGGCCTGATCCAGTGGATCAGCACAATGAATGAAGCAGCAGCATGAATGAAGCAGTGGGCGGGTGATCATCACCCGCCCACTGCTTCATTCTGTTTGGTGGCTGCACCCCGTTCGGAGCCTTCGATCAGCCGGAGAAAGGCTCGATGCCCTTGACCTCGACCTTGATCTCCTTGCCGTTGGGAGCTTCGTAGCTGGTCTTTCCTCCGACGGCGACACCGAGAACCGCGGCGCCCAGTGGGGACTTCTCCGAAAACACATCGATATCCGAATCGCCGGCGATCTCACGGCTGCCCAGCAGGAACCGCATGTCGTTTCCGGCCACCTTCGCGGTGACGACGGAACCGGGGGAGACGGTTTTGCCATCGCTGTCGCTGGATCCGACCTTCGCGGACTGCAGGAGCAGCTCGAGCTGGCGAATGCGTGCCTCCTGCTTGCCCTGCTCCTCGCGCGCCGCGTGGTAGCCGCCGTTCTCCTTCAAGTCACCCTCGTCGCGGGCGGCTTCGATCTTCTCAGCAATCTCTGCACGTCCCGGTCCGGAGAGGTGTTCAAGTTCCTGCGACAGGCGGTCGAAGGCTTCCTGAGTCAACCATGTTTCTTCCTGGGTGACATCCTCGGTCATGACTTCTCCTTCTTCGGTTCGGCGCACTGACAGGCGCGTCAGGCAACGAAAAACCGGGCGTTGGGTACGCCCGGATGTTGAATGAAACTACAGTCTAACGCATCTGCGCGCGAAAACGATGATCTCCGTCACGCGCGCTTACAGCTGTTGTGGGCGCTGCGCTCGTGACGGATGCGAGGCGTATCGTTTCCCACGAGCAGCGTGCAGAAGTTGCTATTCGAACCAGCAGGCGTCGGCGTGTCCGGACGACGCGAACTGTGTCGTGGCCAGATCGACGTCCATCTGTCTGGGCGAGTTGGGGTCGGCGGCAGGATCGGCCGGGAGAGTGATCTCGGTGAAGCCGACGATGGCCTCATTTTCGTTCGTCGCCTGCACGATGCAGTGAACATCCCGATCCTGATCAGGAAATATTGCCACTGTGACCTGTGTTAACGAAGAGTCGACAACTGAATAGTCGAGTGTCTTGGGGGTCGTGGGATTGGTCTGTGGACGAAATGCCACAAACGCAATCGCGATGATCAGGGCAGAGACGATGACGACGGCGATGATCTTGGCTGTTTTTCCGAGATGCCGTTTGGGCTCGCGGACACGGCCGTATCGATCATCATGCAGTGGCTTTCCCACTGTTACCTCAGTCATTGAATTCCTCATCTACGAACATTGCGCACTAATCTAGAGTAGTCGATCCGTCTCCTGCGATCATTTCAGCCATTGCGCAGGAAACGGGACGTCACCAGGCTGAATCGAAAGGGACACACCAAACATGACTTCGCTTCCGTACCATGGACTGCGTCTGCTGACGGTTCATGCTCATCCTGACGACGAATCCTCGAAAGGTGCTGCCACGAGTGCGAAGTACGCGGCACTCGGAGCTCGAGTCCTCATCGCCAGCATGACCGGTGGTGAAGCCGGAGACATCCTCAACCCTGCACTGCTGCAGAGCCCGAAGGCCAGCCGCGATATCGCGGGCCTGCGTCGCGAGGAGATGGCCGCGGCCGCAGCGGCTCTGGGCGCCGAGCATGTGTGGGTCGGACACGTCGATTCAGGACTGCCCGATGGTGACTTCGACAACCAGACGCCTCCCGGCTGCTTCTACCGTGTCCCCGACGAGGTGGCCATGCTGCCCCTGGTGCACATCATCCGCAGCTTCCGCCCTCAGGTTGTGACGACCTACGACGAGCTGGGCGGGTACCCTCATCCCGATCACATCAAGAACCACGCCGTGACGATGGCGGCTGTGGCGGCCGCAGCCGATCCGGAGAAGAATCCGGAACTCGGTGAACCCTGGCAGGTTGAGAAGGTCTACTTCAATCAGGACCTGTCCGCGAAGAAGTGGGTGACCATCCACGAGAAGATGACCGAGGCGGGTCTCGAGTCGCCCTTCGCCGACCACATCGAGGACTTCAAGAAGCGCGATGCCCAGCGGGTCAACTGGTTGAGCACGACGATCGACTGCGCAGAGTTCTTCCCCTCACGTGATCGTGCTCTTCTCTCCCACGCCACACAGATCGACCCGGAGGGCGGGTTCTTCTCCGCCTCACGCAAAGCCGCGCGCACCTATTGGCCGACGGAGGAGTTCGAACTGGCTGTCGACAACACCGGCCGGACGCCTCTGACTCCCGGCGTTGATTTCCAAGAGACTGATCTCTTCGCCTCGGTGACCATGGATGATGGCCGCAAGGTGCCGGCAGAGGGCATGCTGCCTGCATCACCAGACGAAGACGACTACGACGAAGCGACAGGTGAGAGCGCATGATTCTGGCTGCAGCGCAGGCCGCGACCCCCAGCCGAGGCCCCGATCCCGACCTGGTGACTCCCGGCACGATCGGCTTCTTGTCGACTTTGGTGATCGTCATCTTCGTGATCTTCCTCATTCGCGACGCGCTCAAACGAGTTCGGCGTGTGCGCGCACGGGCCCATGCCGATGATGCGTATCCGATCCCGATGCGCAAGCATGCTGTGCCCAACCAGTCGAAGCTCTCCGGCGAGTCTGCGCCGGTGCCGGATGAGGAGCCGTCGACGGTCGAGGCCGAGAAATCGGAGACTGAGCACGGCGACGCCGCGCAGGGCGAACCAGAGCAGCGCGTCGAGCAGCACAAGCCCTTCAGCTGAGTACGAGCCCAGCCGCGTCACTGACCTGACGGGTCAATACACACCTAGTACGCGGCCACCGCGGCGACAAGGAGTGCGGCAAGATGGCAGCCGTAGCCAGCGATCGTGAGGATATGGAAGATCTCGTGGAAGCCGAGCCACTTCGGTGAGGGATTGGGCTTTTTGATTCCGTAGATCACGGCACCGACGACATAGCAGACCCCGCCTGCCACGACGAGGATTCCCACCGCGGGATTGCTCGCCCAGATCTGGGGAATGTAGCCGACTCCGGCGACGCCGAAGCCCACATAGATGGGAACGAAGAGCCACCTCGGCGCGGTTGTGAAGATGGTCCTGAAGGCTGCCCCCAGAATGGCCGCGCCCCAGAGGACGGACAGGAGCAGGATCGTCTGGTCTGTGCGCAGGGTCAGCACCGCCAGGGGCGTATAGGTGCCCGCGGTGATGAGGAAGATGTTCGCATGGTCGAGTCGGCGCAGGATCAGTCGAGCCCGAGTGCGCCACCGTCCCCGGTGGTAGACAGCGGAAGTTCCGAAGAGCAGCATCCCGGTGATGGCGAAGATCGCGGCGGCGATCCGCGATTCGATGGTGGGGGAGATGATGACCAGAGCCAGGCCGCCGAACATCGCCAATGGAAAGGCTGCGGCGTGGAACCAGCCACGCAGCTTGGGTTTGACCTGACCGGCCAACTTGTCCAACTCACGCCGCAGAGCGGAGCGCCTGCGGGCAATGTGCACAGGGTAGCCTGATCGCGACTCCGCTGAGGATGTGGAGTCGACTGACCTCTGACCTTCGGAGCCCGGTGAAGATGGTTCAGTGACTGGAGCGTTCATGGTTCCAGGATATCGACCTCAGCTGAGGGATCGTGCAACGGCATCCTCGGCGGAGTCGCCGAAGGCGTGAAGCCGTTCGGGATAGTACTGTGTAAGGTGGTCGAACCGACCGGAAATCGAGTGTGAAAGAGGACAGTGTGGCGCGACCGGTGAGCCTGCTCTACCGTCTCTATGAGCGGCGGCTCCTGCGCGAGCTGGACAAATCTGTACCCGTGCCCAGGCACGTCGGTGTCATCACCGACGGCAACAGACGCTGGGCGAAGGAATTCGGTGCCACCACCGCCGACGGGCACAGGGCCGGAGCAGAGAAGATCGTCGAGTTCCTCGGCTGGTGCGACGAGATCGACGTCGATATCGTCACGCTCTACGTCCTGTCCAAGGAGAACCTCGCCAGATCCGCCGAGGAGGTCGAGGTCCTCATCGAGATCATCTCCGATCTGGTCGAGAAGATCGCAGCCCTCAAAGGCGTGCGGGTGCAGTTGGTCGGGGACCTGGAGATCCTGCCACCGGGCCTGCGGGCACGTTTGGAGGCGGCCACCTCGGCGGGGGACTGCCAGATGCGCGTCAACGTCGCCGTCGGCTACGGAGGACGGCAGGAGATCGTGAACGCGGTGAAGTCCCTGCTGCGCCTGCGCACGGATGAGGGTACAGACCTGGAGACGATCATCTCCGAACTCTCCCCGCAGCAGATCAGCGAACACCTCTACACCAAGGGGCAGCCGGACCCCGACCTCATCATCCGCTCGTCCGGTGAGCAGCGCCTGTCCGGGTTCCTCATGTGGCAGAGCGCCTATTCGGAGTTCTATTTCTGCGAAGCGTACTGGCCCGACTTCCGTCGCACCGACTTCCTGCGTGCGGTCCGCGACTATGGACTGCGCCAGCGCCGCTTCGGAAAATAGGTCTCGGGCTCACCTCGGTTCATACGAAGTTCACGCCCACGACTCTCCCGAACACGCGTGCCGTCACTCATCCGGCATCGATTCGGGGATAGGTTGGCAGTAGTTGGTCGACACCAACCCGAGATCAGGGGGATGTCAAGACTCGGATCTCGGCGGTACTCACGCCACAGGGGTCCTCATGACCGCACATACCCACACTTACGTTCTCGACACCTCGGTGCTGCTCTCCGATCCGGGGGCACTGTTGAGATTCGCAGAACACCATCTCGTAATTCCGCTAGTCGTCGTCTCCGAGCTGGAAGCCAAACGCAACCATCCGGAACTCGGTTTCACCGCCCGCAAAGCACTGCACATCCTCGATGACTTCCGGTCCGAGTTCGACCGGCTCGATGAGCCGATACCTGTCGGCGATGCCGGCGGCACATTGCGGGTCGAACTCAATCACGTCGATGCATCGACGATGCCGGTCGGCTTCGACCGTTCGGAGAACGACACTCGCATCCTCGCAGTGGCCCGGAATCTGGCCGCTGAAGGCCAGGACGTCATCGTGGTCACTAAGGATGTGCCTATGCGCGTGAAGGCCTCGGCCCTCGGGCTGCACGCCGAGGAATATCTGGCGGAGCTGGCCACCGACTCCGGGTTCACGGGGATGAGCGAACTGTCACTCGACGAGGCCGAGATGTCGCAGTTCTACGAAGAAGGGTGGGCAACCACCCAGGCGGTCTCCGATGAGGTCGTCAACACCGGCGTCGTCATCACCTCACCTCGGGGCTCCGCACTCGGTCGTGTCCGCTCGGGCAAGCGGGTGTCGCTGGTGCGCGGTGATCGTGACATCTTCGGCGTCCATGGCCGCTCCGCCGAGCAGCGAGTAGCCATCGACATGCTCCTCGACGATGCGCTGGGAATCGTGTCCTTGGGAGGTCGAGCCGGAACGGGGAAGTCCGCGCTCGCGCTCATGGCAGGCCTGCAGAAGGTGCTCGAGGAGAACAGGCATTCGAAGATCATGGTCTTCCGGCCGATCTATGCCGTAGGCGGCCAGAGCCTCGGGTTCCTGCCCGGCAGCGAGGGCGAGAAGATGAACCCGTGGGCAGAAGCGGTCTTCGACACGCTTGGGGCTCTGGTCAGTAAGAACGTCATCGAAGAGGTGATGAACCGTGACTTGCTCGAGGTTCTGCCGCTCACCCACATCCGCGGCCGGTCCTTGCATGATGCGTTCGTCATCGTCGACGAGGCACAGTCGCTGGAACGCAATGTGCTGCTGACCGTGCTCTCACGCATCGGCATGAATTCGAAGGTGGTGCTGACCCACGATGTAGCTCAGCGAGACAATCTTCGAGTGGGTCGACATGACGGCGTCGCAGCGGTGATTGAGAAGCTCAAGGGCCACGACCTCTTCGCCCATGTCACCCTGACCAGGTCGGAGCGCTCCGAGATCGCAGCCCTGGTCACCGATGTGCTCGAGGAGTTCGATCCCTTCCGCTCCTAGCCTGCGCAGCGCGCACCGGCGACTCGAGAGGCGACGGCGCCGTCGACAGCCGACTTCAGCGTCGAGAGCTGACCTCAGCGTCGATGGGCGACCGTGGCCTTGAGGGGCGAGTTCAGGGAGTCTGCTCTCGACGCTGCGGTGTGCGCTCGATGAGGTGAACGCGAGGGGCCGGTTGCCAGGATGTGATGTCCTGGCAACCGGCCCCTGTGCTGTGCGACGTATCTGCTGTGTGGCCTACTCGCAGTCTGCGTGACTTACTTGTAGTCGCCGATCATCGTGGTGACATCGAGAGCCTTGTCGAGGTCAGCCTCGGTGATGGAGCCGTCGGAGACGAAGCCGAGATCCATGGTGGCTTCCTTGACGGTCATCTTGTTGGCCACGGCGTGCTTGGCGATCTTCGCCGCCGATTCGTAGCCGATGACCTTATTCAGCGGGGTCACGATGGAGGGGCTCGCCTCGGCGAGGAAGCGGGCACGCTCCTCATTGGCCTGGAGCCCGTCGATCATCTTCTCGGCCATCACGGTCGAGGAGTTCGCGAGCAGTCGAATGGATTCGAGCAGGTTTGACGCCATGACAGGAATGCCGACGTTGAGCTCGAAGGCGCCATTTGTCGACGACAGCGCAACAGTGGTGTCGTTGCCGATGACCTGGGCTGCGACCTGGATCGTGGCCTCGCAGATGACCGGGTTGACCTTGCCGGGCATGATCGAGGAACCGGGCTGCAGGTCGGGGATGGCGATTTCGCCGAGGCCTGTGTTCGGTCCCGATCCCATCCACCGCAGGTCGTTGCAGATCTTCATGTAGCCGTAGGCGATCGTGCGCAGTTGGCCCGAGGCTTCGATGAGTCCGTCGCGGTTAGCCTGAGCCTCGAAGTGGTTGCGTGCTTCCGTGATGGGAAGTCCGGTCTCTTCGGCGAGGATCTCGACGACGCGTGCGGAGAATCCGGCAGGAGTGTTGATGCCGGTGCCGACGGCAGTTCCGCCCTGAGGAACCTCGGCCACACGTGGCAGTGACGCCTGGATGCGCTCGATGCCGTAGCGGACCTGGGCAGCGTAGCCGCCGAACTCCTGTCCCAGAGTCACCGGAGTGGCATCCATGAGGTGTGTGCGGCCCGACTTGACGACCTGGGCGAATTCCTTCGCCTTCTTCTCCAGCGAGTTCGCCAAGGTCTCCATAGCCGGGATCAGCGTGTTGACCAGTGCCTTGGTCACGGCGACGTGCACCGAGGTGGGGAACACGTCGTTCGAGGACTGCGATGCGTTGACGTGGTCATTGGGATGAACGTCGATGTCCTGGGATTCGAGGGCCTTCGTCGCCAGGGAGGCAAGAACCTCGTTGGTGTTCATGTTCGACGATGTTCCTGAACCGGTCTGGAACACGTCGATGGGGAAGTGGGCGTCGTATTCGCCGGCGATGACCGCCTCGGCGGCTTTCTGGATGGCTCCGGCCCGGTCAGCATCGAGGACTCCGAGTTCCAGGTTGGCCTTCGCGGCTGCCTTCTTCACCTGGGCCAAAGCGGCGATGTGCGCCGATTCCAGGGTCTTGCCGGAGATCGGGAAGTTCTGCACGGCGCGCTGTGTCTGGGCGCTGTACAAGGCATCTTTGGGAACCTTCACTTCTCCCATGGTGTCGTGTTCGATGCGAAATTCTTCGCTCATAGTTGTCCTTTCCGACATGGTGTCTTGGCTGTTCGTCATAGTTTGTCGGCCGCAGCTGCGGCCGTGGTCAAGCGAAGTGGGTCGAGACCGCGTCTTCGTCACCGCCGTGCTGCGCGACGACCGTTGTGCGGCCGTCATGCAGCTGGTAAGTCAGGCCGACGATGATGAGGCGACCCTCTTCGACTGCGCGAGCGATGATTGCAGAGAGCTGCATGATCTTCTCCACCGTGTCCATGGTGTTCTGCGCGACCGTCTCATTGACGGTTGTGCGGCTGTTCTTGCGGGCCCTGGCCACAGTGGGCAGGATCCGGGCTACGACGTCGGAGATGAACCCGGGGGGAGTCTCTCCGGAGTCGTAGGAGTTGTATGCCGCAGTCACCGCGCCGCAATTGTCGTGACCGAGCACGACAAGCAGGGGAGTGCCGAGAATCTCGACCCCATACTCGAGGGAACCGAGGGTCACGGGATCGACGACCTGTCCGGCATTGCGCACGACGAACATGTCGCCGAGTCCGACGTCGAAGATCATTTCCGCTGCAACTCGAGAATCCGAACAGCCGAAGAGGGTGACGAACGGCATCTGGTTGTTCGACAGTGCCTCACGCCGAGCGGTGTCCTGATTGGGGTGCTGCGGGACGTCATCGACGAAGCGATGGTTGCCTTCGAGCAGACGGTTCCATGCCTCGTTCGGCATCAGTGAGATCCTAACTTCCGGTTGTCGGGCCAGGGATCGAATCGGTGGTGTCCGTATTCGACAGTGACCGGGGTGGATATCTGAGGGTGGGCTCAGATGAGTCCGCGGCGGGCTGCCTCCTCGGCGGCCTCGACATACGAATGGGTCTTCGCTGCTTGGTGCTCGGCGAAGACCGAACGCACGGTTCCCGACTTCGAGCGCATGACCAGTGAGTGAGTGGTGACGTGTCCGCCGTCGAACTTCACACCGTCGAGCAGGTCGCCGTTGGTGATGCCCGTGGCCACGAAGTAGCTGTTGTCACCGGTGACGAGGTCATCGGTGTTGAGTACCTTGTCGACGTCGAGGCCGGCTGCAGCCGCAGCCTCACGCTCGGAATCGTCCTGTGGCCACAGACGGCCCTGGATGACTCCGCCCAGTGCCTTGATCGCGCAGGCGGTGATGATGCCCTCGGGGGTGCCACCGATTCCCATCAACATGTCGACACCGGTACCGGGACGGCAGGCGGCGATGGCACCGGCGACATCACCATCGGTGATGAGCTGGATGCGTGCCCCCGCGGCTCGGATCTCGTCGATCATCGTCTGGTGGCGCGGACGATCGAGGATCATCACGGTCACAGAAGCCGGATCATTCGTGCCTTTGCCCTTAGCGACGCGGCGGATGTTCTCTGCCACAGGCAAGCGCAGGTCGACGGCATCGGCGGCAGCAGGACCGGTGACGAGCTTCTCCATGTAGAAGACAGCCGACGGGTCGTACATGGCACCGTCTTCGGTGACTGCCATGACCGAAATGGCGTTGGGCATCCCCAGCGCGGTCAGACGGGTGCCGTCGATCGGATCGACGGCCACATCGCAGTGAGGGCCTCCGCCGTCGCCAACCTGTTCACCGTTGAAGAGCATCGGCGCTTCGTCCTTCTCACCTTCGCCGATGACGACTCGTCCGGCCATGCGGACGGTCGAGATCACATTGCGCATTGCGGCGACAGCGGCACCGTCGGCAGCGATCTTGTCGCCGCGGCCCACCCAAGGAGCGGCTGCGATAGCGGCAGCCTCGGTGACTCTGACGAGTTCGAGGGCGAGGTTGCGGTCGGGAGCGTCGGCTCCGACCTGTGCTTTCTGGGACCAGGTATCCGTCACAGCGACGGGAGGAGCCTCGGCATCCACTCGGCCTCGGTCATGATGAGATTTCACGTCAGCAGATTCATTGGAGTCACTCATAAGTCCAATTGTGCCACCCCACACGTTCGGCGCCGACATCGGGACGATTTCGCGCCGTGACGGTGGCCACCATCATGAAAGCCCGCCCTGGATTGGCCCTTGGAGCCTTCCCCGAGGACAATGGCGATGTGAACGCCCAATCTGATACCAACACTGTGGGAACGCAGGCGCCCGTGGCACGCACGGATGCCGGTCCCGAGGGAGTGCCAATGGCTGACGAGTCCGGAGTGATGCTCCCGGGGTCCAGGGAAGAGATGCGCTTCCTGCGGAAGAACTCGAACTGGGTCAATATGATCATTGCGATCTTCGCCTGCCTGGCCGTCGTCGCAGTGGTTCTGCTGATCGCCCCTCAGCCAGAGGTCGACTCTCAGCGTGTGGTCGACTACCAGACGATTGCGGAGCAGTCCCAGGACAGTGCCGACTTCGATCTCATCGTGCCTGAAATCCCGAGTGGGTGGACATCGAACGAGGCGAACTTGGACCGTGTGGGCGAATCCGACCACACGTCCTGGTATATGTCCTTCGTCGGAACTGAGCGGCAATGGGTGAGCATTGAGCAGGCCAAGGCCACCGAGAAATGGGCCGAGAATCAAGTCGACGAAGATGCGATTGCAGCTGAGACGGTGACCGTCGGCGGCTCCGACTTCCAGGTCTATCGGACAGACGACGCCAAAGAATATTGGGTCACAGGCAAGGGCGACAACTTCGTCGTCATCACTGCAATCGCGACGCCCGACACCATCGACGCCTTCGCGAAGCAGGTCGCTGAACAACTGAGCTGAGGCTCAGTCATCCTCGTCCGAGGATTCTTCCCGCGCCTTGTCGAGGCGCTCACGTGCCCCATCGAGCCATCCCTGGCAACGGTCGGCCAGGGCTTCGCCGCGCTCCCACAGGCTCAGTGAGTCCTCCAATGGAAGATTTCCAGCTTCGAGTCGTTTGACGATTCCGACCAGTTCTTCACGTGCCTGTTCGTAGCTGAGGGTGCTGATGTCGGCCTGGTTCTGCTGGGCTGCTGGTTCTGTCATGATTGCGTCCTTTGCGGGATTGTTTGAGCCGATGTCTGATCGAATGTGGTGGGGCCGGGCGTTGTCATCATTCGGTTGCCTAGCTGCCATCTGTGCTCTCCTGTGCGGCCGTCACCTCGGCATCGAAGCGGCCGTGAGCGACACGCACGTGGACGCCGTCGCCGGCTTTGACCTCATCCGAGTCTCTGATGGCCTGGCCGTCATCGCTTTGAACGACGGCGTAGCCGCGTTCGAGCGTCCGTAACGGGGAGAGTGAGCGTGCTTGTGAACGCAGGTGGTTGATCTCGGTCTGCCCCTGCATGATGCGGGTCGTCGTCGCCTGAAGGCTGCGTCGACGGACCAGCCGCAGCTGCTCTTCGTGGGCGGTCACCATAGTCTGCGGCTCGGCCAGCACCGGACGTGATCGGACTGAGGTGAGCATCTCCTGCTCCCGGTCGATGATCCGGTTGACGGCGGCATCGAGTTCCGCCCGCGCGCGCAGCAGGTTCATTGCTTCTTCGGCCACATCCGGCACGATGCGTTTGGCTGCGTCGGTGGGAGTCGACGCTCTGATATCGGCAACTTCATCGAGGATCGGGCGGTCGGCCTCGTGGCCGATCGCCGACACGACGGGAGTGCTCGCCTCAGACACGGCCCGGACCAGGGCCTCGTTGGAGAACGGCAACAGGTCTTCCATGCTCCCACCGCCGCGAGCGATGACGATGATGTCGATCTGCGGGTCGGCATCGAGTTCGGCGAGATTCTTCATTACCCCCGGCACAGCGTCGGGGCCCTGGACAGCGCAGTTGCGGATCTCGAACTCGGCGGCCGGCCAGCGCAGGGCGACGTTGCGAACGACGTCCTTCTGCGCGTCGGAGTCCCGGCCGGTGATGAGGCCGATCCGATTGGGCAGGAACGGCAGGCGTTTCTTCCGATTCGGATCGAACAGTCCCTCCGCGCCGAGCTGTTTCTTCAGTCGCTCGAGCCGGGCCAGCAGCTCACCGAGGCCGACAGCCCGGATGTCATTGGCCCGCATGGTCAGACGACCGGTCTTCGTCCAGAAATCTGCCTTGAGGTTGGCGACGACATGGCTGCCCTCCGACAGCGGAGCTCCAGTGCGGTCGAGCACGTTCTTCCAGATCTGGACCGGCAACGACATTTCGACGTCGTTATCGCGCAGAGTCAGGTAGCTGGCCTTGCCGCGGTGATTGAGCTCGACAACCTGTCCCTCGATCCACACACTCGACATGCGGTCGATATAGGATTTCATCTTGCTTGAGAGCAGACTCAGGGGCCACGGGTTCTCCGCCGTCGTCTCACCTGCCGTCGCAGCCAGTTCCTGAGCGTCGACTGTTTCGCCGAGGGTTCCGGGAGTGCCGGAAATTCGTTTCGCCATGTTGTCTCCCCTTCCAATCCACCACCCTAACGAACGGTGGTGACATGGCGAATCATCGCCGCGCAGGAACTCAGGCGATCGGGGATGGAATCCGGGTGGTGGGAGCGTGTGATGTGGATTGCTTCACCTTTGTAGCCGTTGTTCAGGTGCCCGGCCTAAACTGAGCTTGTGACTGCCGTATCTGTACCCATGCCCACCATTCCGCGCAAGCGTATTGCTCCGGAGGACATCCGGACGCCCGAAGGTGCTGACCAGAAGGTGCTTCTGGCTGCCCCGCGCGGATACTGTGCCGGAGTTGACCGCGCAGTGATCGCCGTCGAGCGCGCACTCGAGCACTATGGTGCTCCCGTCTACGTTCGCAAGGAGATTGTGCACAACCGTCATGTGGTCGACACCCTCTCCGAACGCGGCGCCGTCTTCGTCAACGAGACTGATGAAGTTCCCGAGGGTGCTCGACTTGTGTTCTCCGCGCACGGTGTGTCTCCTGCGGTGCACGCCGAGGCGGCCGCTCGTGAGCTGTCCACGATCGATGCCACATGCCCACTGGTGACGAAGGTCCACCGCGAGGCAGTTCGATTCGCCCGTGACGGTTACAGAATTCTTCTGGTCGGCCACGCAGGTCACGAAGAGGTCGAAGGCACGATGGGAGAGGCTCCCGACGACATCACGCTGATCCAGAACCCTGAGGAAGCCAAGACTGTCGAGATCGGCAATGCAGAGAGCCTGGTCTGGCTCTCACAGACGACGTTGAGTGTCGACGAGACGATGGAGACGGTCAACATTCTGCGGGAACGGTTCCCCCACCTGCAGGACCCTCCAAGCGACGACATCTGCTATGCCACCTCGAACCGGCAGGTGGCCGTGAAGAAGATCGCCCCGCAGTCCGATCTGGTGCTGGTTGTCGGCTCAGCCAATTCGTCGAACTCCGTGCGTCTGGTCGAAGTTGCTCTGGAGCACGGGGCCAGGGACGCACGACGCGTCGATTTCGCTCGAGAGGTCGACGAGTCCTGGTTCCATGATGTCGCAACGGTCGGCGTGACCTCAGGAGCGAGCGTGCCGGAAGGGCTGGTCCAGGACCTTCTCAAGCTGTTGGGCGAGTACGGCTTCGGCTCGGTCGAGGAAATCGTCACAGCGGAGGAAGACATCATGTTCTCCCTGCCGCGCGAACTGCGCAAGGATCTCAAGGCCGCCGGGAAGAAGACATCGAACAAACGTGATGGCGCTGACCGGGATCACGACCTGATCTGATCTGATCGGTACCTGGTCTAATCGGAGCCCGTGCGGCGACGTCTCAGATCAGTCGTATCCTGTGCTGCGAATGAATCCTGTCCCGCAGTGCTTGGCCGTGTAAGTTCTTCAGCACTG
This sequence comes from Brevibacterium sp. UCMA 11754, assembly GCF_021532275.1. GTDB lineage: Bacteria > Actinomycetota > Actinomycetes > Actinomycetales > Brevibacteriaceae > Brevibacterium. The sequence continues at coordinate 30,488 of NZ_JACBOT010000034.1, read as the reverse complement.
ACTCCGCGGCTGCGTGAGTCGAGCTCAGCAACTGCATCGAGTTCGGTGGCAACGATTCCCGTGTTCGGAAATTTTCGGGCAGTGACGAGGAACCGCGACTCCAGTGAAGAGACGAAACGATTGTAGTCCTCAACCGATCGATCCAGACTCGATCCCATCCGCGTCACGTGCGTGACCAGAGTGCCGATGCGTTCGTAGAGTTCGGTGCCGAGTTTGAGCACCTCGGCCGCGGACGTGCTCATGTCCGCCTGTCGCCAATTGAGCGCCACGGTCTTGAGCAGAACCAGAAGCGTGGCGGGGGAGGCGAGTACGACGTTCTTGCCGAGAGCATGATCAATCATCTTCGGATAGGTGGACGCTGCCGAGGACAGCAGCCCGTCCGTGGGGACGAAGCAGACAACGAAGTCCGGGGCCGAGTCGAAGGACTTCCAATACTCCTTGGATGCCAGCGAATCGATGTGTCGCAGCAGCGCGCGAGCATGATCATCGGCGTTGGAATCAGTACTGTCCATCCGGGCAGACAGTGGGGTTTTGGCGTCGATGATGATCGTTCCGCCGCCGGGTAGGTTCACGGTCATGTCGGGGCGATGGCGTTTGCCATCACGCACACTGCTGACCTGAGTCTCGAAATCCACGTGGGGGAGGAGGCCTGCATATTCGACGATGCGTTTGAGCTGGACCTCGCCCCAGTCTCCACGTTGAGTCGTCGAATTCAGTGCGCTTGCCAGTGATCCGGTGGACTCCTGCAGTCTGAGGTTCTGTTGGCTCAGGTGCCCGATCTGCGTATTGAGGCGCGTAATCTGTTCCAGTTGTGTTCGGTCCTGGGACTGAAGGTTCTCCTGCAGGTGATTGACACTTGCCGCCAACGGACCGATGGCCGCGGTGATCTCACCAGCCATCTGCGCATCGGCTTCCAAATCCTCTGTCCGGCTGGTGAGAATCCGAGACGTAGTCTCCGCTCTCGTGAGTCGCTCAATATAGCGAGAACGCGCGTGCGCGCGCCCGAGGAGGAAGCCGAGGACGACGCTGATGATGATCGCCAGGATGAGGACGACGATCACTCCTGTGGCGGGGAAAGAGTTCATGACTCAAGCGTGACAGACGGCACTGACACGAGATTTAGACCCGCACCTCGGCGCCGGGATAGACTTAGCTACCGTGGCTCTAACTATCGGAATCGTGGGACTGCCCAATGTCGGCAAGTCGACCATGTTTAATGCATTGACCAAGAACCAAGTTCTCGCGGCGAACTACCCGTTCGCGACGATCGAACCCAACGTTGGCGTGGTGCCGTTGCCTGACGCGCGACTGACTCGATTGGCAGAGATCTTCAGCTCGGAGCGAATCCTCAACGCAACAGTCGACTTCGTCGATATCGCAGGGATCGTCCGCGGCGCATCCGAAGGTGAGGGGCTGGGCAATCAGTTCCTGGCCAACATCCGCGAGGCTGAAGCGATCTGCCAGGTCATCCGTGGCTTCGTCGATGACGACGTGATCCACGTCGAAGGAAAGATCAGCCCAGCTGATGACATCGACACCATCAACACCGAGCTCATCCTCGCCGACCTCCAGACCTTGGAAAAAGCGCGGCCGCGGATCGAGAAGGAAGTCAAAGGCAAACGGGCGCCGGCAGAGCAGCTGGCTGCCATCGACGCCGCTGTCGAGATCCTCGAGAGTGGAAAGACTCTCTATCAGGCGATGCAGGCCGACAAGTTCGACGTCACCGAGCTGCGCGAGCTGCAGCTGATGACCGTCAAGCCGTTCCTCTACGTCTTCAACGTCGATGACGATGTGCTCGCTGACGAAGAGAAGAAGGCAGAGATGCGTGCATTGGTGGCACCTGTCGAAGCGATTTTCCTTGACGCCAAGTTCGAGTCGGAACTCGCCGAGCTCGACGCCGAGGAAGCCCTCGAGATGCTGGAATCCACCGGTCAGGACGAAGCCGGTCTGGACAAGCTGGCACGAGTCGGATTCGACACATTGGGCCTGCAGACCTACCTGACGGCCGGTCCTAAGGAATCCCGTGCCTGGACCATTCCGAAGGGCGCAACCGCCCCTGAAGCCGCCGGCGTTATTCACACCGACTTCCAAAAGGGCTTCATCAAGGCCGAGGTCGTCTCCTTCGATGACCTCGATGCCAACGGTTCGATGGCCGCAGCCAAATCAGCCGGCAAGGTCCGGATGGAAGGCAAGGAATACGTGATGGTCGACGGCGACGTGGTGGAATTTAGGTTTAACGTATAGCGTTAATGACGGTGTCCGTTATACACTGGACTCGTGATCAGATCGTTCGGCAGCAAGGACACCGAGCACATCTGGCATGAGCAGTACGTCAAGCGCGTTGATCGGATGGTGCAGCGGGCGACCTTGTGGAAGCTCGAGCTGATCCATGCGGTGAAGGATGTCGAGGACCTCCGGGTCCTGCCAGGCAACCGCCTGGAGCGTCCGGTCGGCGACCGACGCGGGCAGCATAGCATCCGCGTGAACGCGCAATGGCGTCTCTGCTTCGTCTGGAGAGATGGAGGTGCGGACGATGTCTAACTCGTCGACTACCACTGAGAGCGACCTGATCGAGCCGATCCACCCTGGAAAGATCCTGATGGAGGATTTCATCGAGGGCTTCGGGATCACTCAAAACAAGCTCGCGGTGTCGATCGGTGTGCCGCCGCGGCGGATCAACGAGATCGTGCACGGCAAGCGGGGCATCACGGCCGATACCGCGATCCGTCTGGCGAGGTACTTCGGGACGTCCGAGGAGTTGTGGATGAACCTGCAGTCAAACTACGAGCTGCGGCTCCAGCGTCGGGCGCTGCGTGACAAGGTCGCCGCGATCAAGCCGTTGCGGGTGGCTTGAGTTTGTCTGTCCAGGCAGACCTGTTCGGCCAGCGCCGGTACTCCGTGCGCTTCGACTGGGGGCCTCGAGGTGCGCGGGCTGTCGGTGCTGAAGTGAACGTCATCGTCGACGTGTTGAGCTTCTCGACGTCTGTGTGAGTGGCTGTCGAACGCGGGATGAGCGTTTTCCATACCGGTGGAAGGGTGTGGATGCCGAAGCGTTCGCCCGGGAGCGCGATGCCGGACTGGCCGTTGGCCGGCTGGAGGCCGCTGCGCCAGGTTCGCCGTCGGCGATCCCTGCGTCTATTGCGAACAAGCTCCACATTGCCATGGCATCCTGCCGGCGGCCGCTCTGCATGTGCTCGCGCGCGAAGAGAAGGTGAAGCACTGCCTGTGCGCCCACGATCTGCCACCGCCGGTGCGATGACTGACCGGCGGTGATCGTGAGGCCAAGAGTCTGGTCTGCAGCCCCGAGTACGCGTCGGGTTCGGACTTCAGCGTCCGTCAATCTGAGCCACCGCCCTCCCGAGAGAGGTGCGATGGTCATCGGCTTGCTGAGTCCAAAATATGCCGTCAGGGGTTCAGGACCTTGTGACAGAGAGCTCCTCACGAACGATGCTCGTTCCCGCGCTCAGCGCGCTCAACTTCCCGAGGGCGACATCCCGCGAGAACGGCGCCATGCCGCAGTTTGTGCTCGGGATGAGGTTGTCCGAGTCGACGAATTTGAGCGCCTTGCGCAGGGTGTCGGCAACTTCCTCCGGAGTCTCGATGGTCTCATTCGCCACGTCGATGGCCCCGAGCATGACCTTTTTGCCGCGGATGAGCTCGATGAGGTCCATCGGGACACGGGAGTTATGGCACTCCAGTGAGACGATGTCGATGGTCGACTGCCGCAGGAGCGGGAACGATTCCTCGTACTGGCGCCATTCTGACCCGAGGGTTGCTTTCCAGTCATTGTTTGCAGTGATCCCGTAGCCGTAGCAGATGTGCACGGCGGTTTCCGCGCGCAGTCCTTCCGCAGCTCGCTCCAGCGTGGCAATTCCCCAGTCCTTCATCTCGTCGAAGAAGACATTGAAGGCAGGCTCGTCGAACTGGATGATGTCCACTCCGGCTGCTTCCAGGTCCCGCGCCTCCTGATTGAGAACTGCGGCGAACTCCCAGGCCAATTTCTCGCGGCTCTTGTAATAGCCGTCGTAGAGCGTGTCGATCATAGTCATCGGGCCGGGGAGCGCCCATTTGATCGGTTGGTCGGTCTGCTGCCGGAGGAACTTCGCGTCGTCGGCGAACACTGGCTTCTCACGGCTCACTGCGCCGACCACGGTAGGCACGCTTGCGTCATAGCGATCACGGATTCGAACCGTCTCCCGCTTCTCGAAATCAACGCCGTTGAGGTGTTCGATGAATGTGGTGACGAAATGCTGTCGGGTCTGTTCTCCGTCGCTGACGATATCGATGCCGCGGTTGGTCTGCTCGTGGACTGCGATACGCAGGGCATCACGTCTGCCCTCGGCCAGGTCATCGCCCTGCAGATTCCACGGTGACCAGAGGATCTCAGGCTGTGCGAGCCATGACGGCTTCGGCAGGCTGCCGACGATCGAAGTGGGCAATAGTGTCGGCGTCATCGATTCTTCTCCTGTGCTCATGCAGCTGGAATGGGATAGTTGGCGGCCCACTGTTCGAGCATTTCCCGGTGTGGGTTGATGAAAGCCTCCGCCGTGTACTTTCCCTGCTTGATTGCAAGCTGACTACGTTCGGCGCGATCGTAGGCAATCGGTGTCTCCGAGAAGTCCTGCCGCTTCAGCGTCGGCCGGTAGGTCGCCTCGGCGGCCACGTGCGCATTGTAGATCTCCGGTCGATAGATCCTTTGGAAGGTCTCCATCGTGCTGATCGTGCCGATGAGCTGCAGATTGGAATAGTCGTTGAGGAGATCGCCGCGAAAATAGAACGCAAGCGGCGCGACACTGCCGGGCGGCATGAAGTATCTCACCTGCAGTCCCATCTTTCCGAAGTAGTCGTCGGTCAGCGAATACTCGTCCTGCTGGTACTCCACGCCGAGGATCGGATGGTGATTCTCGGTGCGATGGTACGTCTTGCTCGTCGACACACTGATGCAGACCACGGGTGCCGCCCGGAAGCGTTCCCGATATGCTGCGGAATCGAGGAAGTGCTGGAACAGTTTGCCGTGGAGATCGCCGAAGTCGTCGGGGACGGTGAATTCGCTCGCAGCATCGTTGACCGCTGGAAGTCGCACGCTGAAATCGAAATCGCGGACGTAGGACGAGAAGTTGTTTCCCACGATCCCGGGGTGGCGGTCACCAGTCCTTCGATCGACGATTTGGATGTCCAGAACCTCGAGCAATGGGAATTCCTGATCGCCGTCTGCAGCCCTGAACTGGAGCTCCCCGGAGACGATCTCGAGGTCGACGGTGTAGCGGTCCCTATCGGGGTTGTCCCAGTGGGCGAGGTCGTTGAACCGGCGATTGATAGTCGTCAGGGTGTTGCGGAGGTTCTGCCGACGATGCTCGCCCCTGGCGAGGTTCGCGAAGTTCGTCGTGGCTCGTGAACTATCCGATGGCGAGTAGTGCTCGTCGAATCGGGTGGTAGTGATGCTGAATGTGAACTCGGTTGTCATGGACGTCCAATTCCGTAATCGATCGGCCGGGCTCGGCCATGCGGAGGTCTTCGAAACCATCCTGCAGGCAACGGGCGGATATCGGGTAACTTGGCTCAACTATGGATTCATATAGTCTTTATCTATGGCCCGAGGATTGAGAAGCATCACGCTGCTGCAGCTCCACTACTTCATCGAGGTCGCGGCGGAGGGCTCGATCACGGCCGCTGCTGATCTGCTCTATGTCTCCCAGCCGACGATGTCTGCAGCTATGAAGGATCTTGAGACCCGGGTGGGTCGGGCGTTGCTCTTCCGATCCGCCCGCGGGGTGACGCTCACTGTTGATGGTGCGGAGTTCCTCGGCTATGCGAGGCAAGTCGTTGAGCAGGCGGAGCTCCTCGAGCAGCATTATCTCGGGCGGCCCCCGTCGCGACGTCTACTCGGGGTATCGGCGCAGCACTACTCGTTCGTGGTCGATGCGTTCGTGCGGATGGTCAAGGCCAGCGATGCGGCCGAGTATGAGTTCTCGCTGCGTGAGACTCGCACCTGGGACATCATCGAAGATGTTCGCACGCTCCGCAGTGAGCTCGGCATTCTTTACCGGAACGACTTCAACCAGAAGGTCATCGACAAACTGCTGCGGGACTCCGGACTTGTCTTTCACCCGCTTTTCGTTGCAGTCCCGCACATCTTCATCTCCCGGAAGAACCCGCTTGCCGCCCGAGATCGCGTCACCCTCGACGATCTCGCCGACGTACCACGGCTCACCTTCGATCAGGGAGCGAACAACTCGTTCTACTTCGCCGAGGAGATCCTGTCGACTTTGTCGAGTAAGCAGGAGATCCGGGTCTCCGACCGTGCGACGATCTTCAATCTCATGATCGGGCTCGACGGCTACACGATCTCGACGGGCATCATCAGCGATGACCTCGATCCAGAGATCGTCGCGATTCCGCTCGACGTCGACGAACGCATCGAGATCGGCTGGATCGACCATTCCGGGATCCCGCTCACCGAGCAAGCGCGACGCTACCTCGAAGAAGTGCGGGCCGTCATCACGGGTTTCGGTCTCGAACTGCTCGGCTAGCTCCGAGAATGCTGTCTGCGTCCATGATGCTCGTGCGCAAGGGCGATTGCTCACCTAACCGGATCATGTCCTGCGCTAGAGTGACCCCTGGCGTCAGCATATGATCGCAACGATGAGATCTGATGCAGGTGGAGTGTCAACCTGGAAGATCGAAAGTTGAGGACAGAAGATGACCAACAGCACGAGTTCGCTGCCGCACTCGGAAAGAGGGGGCGTCGCGAAAGTATTCCGGGTAATGGTCCTCGTCCTCGGTCTCATACTGGGCGTGATTGCAGCGATCTTCGGACTCGCATCGCTGATTCCCGGGCTTGGGCCACTCAGCACGGTTGCGGCTCGGTTCGCGCCCACCGTGGCACCGATAACGGCTCTGGCAGGACTGATCGTGCTCCTCGTCGGAATCGTCGCTATGCGCAGGGGGCGTCGGCGCACAGGTGCAGTCACGACAGGGCTCGGCGGTATCGGCGCGGTCGCTAACATCGCTGTGGTTATAGTTCTCGTCGGTGCCATCACGTCGGCCGGCGGATCGGTCAACCTGTTCACCGCGACGTTCGGGCTCTCCGCAATGGACGCGGCGTCGCCCGACCGTCAGGAGGTGTTTGACAAGACCAGCACGGGGGATGACCTCTCCCTCTCGATCTACGAGCCGAAGAACGCGAAAGGCTCGACACCGACTATCATGGCCGTCCACGGTGGCGGCTGGATCGCGGGTGAGCCAGATGCAGTGAGCTCAGAGCTTCGCACCTTGGCTGACCACGGCTACTTGGTGGTGGCGGTCGAATACGAACTTGCCACCAAGGACAACGCGACCTGGCAGAGTGCGCCCTCGCAGGTTGCGTGCGCCGCGAGCTGGATTCAGGACCACTCCGACACGCTCGGTGCAGATATGGATCGTCTCGCGTTCTGGGGTGAGAGCTCCGGCGGAAACCTGGTCGCCAACACCGCCGGCGCCGCAGCGGACGGTACCGCTGAGTCGTCGTGTGGTGGGAACGTCCCCGTTCCCGCCGCGGTGGTCGCCGACTACCCTGCGTTCGACGTGACGGGCCTCTACGAGAACGCCCCTGCAGGTCCGGGCGCGGGCACAGGGTCGCGCATATTTGCGACCAGTTACACGGGTGGTACCCCCGAGGAATTCTCGAAACGCTACGCCGCAGTGAATTCTTCCGCGCACCTCACAGCTGCGGCCCCGCCGACGCTCGTGATGACCGCGATGCGTGATGACGTCATCATCCCTGCTGACCAATTCGCGTGGATCGACGCTGCCCGAGACCGTGGAGTCGACGTCGAGACTGTGCAGATTCCACTCGCGAACCACGCCTACTCTCAGAAAGCGAAGAACTCCATCGGCAGCCAGGGGCACCTCAGCATCGCAGAAGCCTACCTATCGGAACAACTTCGATAACCCGGCAGTGCAGGCTCGGCAAGCACCTTGGCGACTTAGCGTGAAAATCTGTCTCGGGTGGCTGTTGGATAACAGAGGCTGACGCAATCACTGTTGAGCGTTCATGAGCGAGCGCAGTGCTATCGTGCCGTATGGCCACCATCAGAGTGAACGGCGTCGACCTTGGTATAGAGAGCTTCGGCCGCGAAGAGGATCCCCTTGTGCTGCTCGCCGGCGGAACCACGATGTTGTCGTGGCCCGACGCGCTCTGCGAACGCGTGGCCGAGGGTGGGCGCAGAGTCGTTCGCTACGACCTGCGTGATTCGGGTGCTTCAACCACCAAAGACCCGGATAACCCGACGTACGACCTGCGTGATCTTGCCGATGATGCCGCAGACCTCGTCGCAGCTCTCGGCGCAGTGTCCGCCCATCTCGGCGGGCAAGGTGTCGGAGGCATGGTCGCCCAAGTTGCTGCGCTGGATCATCCGGAGTCATTTTCGGCACTGACGCTGGTGAGTACCCGACCGGTTGCGCCTGGCCCTGTCGACGATGACCTGCCGGACCATGACCAGACGGTGATGTCTGCCGTGTTCTCGAGTCCTCAGCCTGATTGGAACAACCGTCGAGCCGTAGCCGAGTATGCAGCTGGCAGCGCCGCTCTTCTGGGCAACGATCCCGCACAGGCTCTCGAGATCGCAGCACGGATCTGGGACCGAACTCCGAAATCGGGACCCGCGGTCCACCAGGCGAATCAGTTGGGCATGACCTTCTCCCGGATCGACTGCTCACCACGCTGGCGAGAGCGCCTCGGTGACCTGCGAATACCGAGTCTGGTCGTCCATGGTCGAGCCGACCCCTTCTTTCCCGTCGGCAACGGTGAAGCGCTTGCCGCAGAGATCCCTGAAGCGCAGCTGTTGATCCATGAAGATATGGGAACACAGATACCGGAATGGGCGACCGGCGACATCGCGACCACTATGCTCAGCCTCTGAACCCGAATGGAATCCCTTGGTCCAGCCCTTCGACCGCTGGCTGGACCGTCCAGGTGGCCATATCTTGGCGGAGGAAAGGAGCGGTGACGAAGGCAGGGGAGCAGGGGGCGAGAGCTATTGTGGAGAGCCTGAGGCCGACCACGTAATCCGTCACGCCCGAGGTTGCGGACTCATCTCACCTCGGCGATGCGGGAGTACGGGAACTCAGATTCCCGGTTCTGAAAACTCAAGATGCTCGGATTCTTGACCTCACCGTTCTGGATCTCGATCGCCCGGGAGATGGTGGGTACCTGTGCCCAAGCATGCGGCCCCTCCAGAACCGTGCTCAGATACGGCAAGATCGCTTCGCTGATCTCCCACGTCGCCGAGTTCCACAGATATGACGGGGTGTGGTCGACGGCGTAGTAGTTGACACCTTGACCGACTGTGAACATCGGATTCTCGAAGCCTGTGGGCTTCGCCCATTCGAAGCCCATTCCCTCATCGCATGAGACATCGATGATGAGGCTGCCGGGAGCGAACTCCTTCAGGTCCTCCGTGCGCAGGTAGGTCATCGGCGCGGAGACATCTTGGAGCGTGCAGTTGAGGACGATGTCGTGTGAGGCGAGGAAGGTCGGGAGGAGCACGTCGCCCTCGTCCGTGACCACCGTGGACAGGTGTGTCGGACCGTCGCCGGTGTTGAGCTGGGTGATGTGCGCGCTGTGAATCGGTGAACCGACAGCTGAGGCCCCTCTTTGCGTGAGGACCTGGATGTCGTAGATCCCCTGGGCCTTCAGCGCAGTGACAGCCCCGCGCGCGGTGGCACCGAAGCCGATGACGACCGCACTCATCCGCGGACCATAATCACCGGTCGAGCCGCGGAGGCTCAATGCGTGCTGGACAGAACAGTAGCCGGCGAGCTCGTTGTTCTTGTGGAATACGTGCAGGCTGAAATCTCCCTGCCGAGTCCAATGGTTCATCGCTTCGAAGGCGATGAGAGTGAGCCGACGATCAATAGCAGTCTGCGCCATCGCCTCGTCCTGCACGCAGTGTGGCCAGCCCCACAGGATGCGGCCTTCGGGTATCGCGTCCACGTCTGCCGCCTGCGGTTTCGGAAGGAGGAGGACCTCAGCGGACTCGATCACTTCGGAGCGTTCCGCGACTCGTCCGACACGAGACTCGATGTAGCCGGGTTCAAGCTGGAAATCCTCAGCATAGCCGCGTTCGACGATCATTTCGGCTCGTACCTCGGGGTCGATTCGATCGAGGTGATGAGGGTGAATCGGGAGCCGCCGTTCGTTCTCCATAGAAGAACTGGCAAGTAGGCCCAGAGTGAGAAGACTGCTGGTCGGTGTCCCATCATTCGCCGAGGCGGTGGAGTCGGCAGTGGTCGGTTGAGCGGTGCCGGTCATCCGGCCTCCCATCGTCGGGGAACCAGAGTCAGCTCCACCTTCGACTATACGCTGGGCCCTTCTGCCGTCTGCACCGGGCTACTTCCCGGTCAGAGAACCTGCGGCGTAGGCGGCCTGACCGACGTGAACGGCGGCGTCGTCGATGATCGATGCCAGTCGTACTCCGCGAGTGACCGGGGGAGTCCAGTTCTCGTCGATCACGTCGCCGAGGTCGGTCTCCGAGAGTTCGCTGACGTAGCGACCCAGCGCACTGAGCGTGGCTTCCAGATAGTCGATGAGCAGCTGCTGATCATCGACCTTGATCCCAGCCGCCTGTTCCGGCGTGTGCCCGAGACCGACTGCATCACCGGATTCTCCCAACCCGAAGCGTTCACGGAACTGCTCCCACACCTGTTCGTCACCGGTGAGGTCAGAGAGCTGGACATCGACCTCGCGTCCGCTGTGCCAGAGCAGCCATGCAATCGAATTGGGATGGTCGCCAGGGTGGGAGTTGAGCTGTTCGGCGGTGAGGGCCGGCAGGCGCTTGACCGCGTCGACAGGGCGCTGAGCCAAATCGGTGAGAATCTCAATGCTGTTCATATGGCCCATTGTGCTCTTCGTGGCCGCTCATGTCATTCGTCGTCACTCACATCGTTCGCAGAGGCGGTCAGTCGTGCCGAGGTCGTCTGCGATTCTGTTTGATCTCGGAGCGACGTCGCTCGGCTCTGACTCTCCGACGCCGGGAGTTCATCGACGGTCGGGTCGCTTTGCGCATCACTGGTGGGGCGAGCGCCTCGCGCAGAATCTCGGCAAGTCGCTGCCTGGCCGCGTTGCGATTGCGCAGCTGCGACCGCTGCTCCTCGGAACTGACGGTGAGGACTGACCCGGAGAGCCTGGACGAGAGCATATGCAGGACACGCTCGCGCTGCTCGTCCGTCAGCACGGTGGTCGATCCTAGGTCGAGGCTCAGCTGCACTCGTGTGTCGGAGGTGTTGACGTGCTGTCCTCCGGGACCGGATGACCGTGAGAACTGTTCGCGAAGCTCGGTGCCGGGCACCAAGAGACCATGGGGTATCCCGGGCCCGGCGGGCACGTGCAGATCATCCACGTGCTCAGTCTGTTTCGAGTTCTTCGCGCAGTCGTGGTTCGACTCGATGGTTGGGACGAATGCCTGCCTTGTCGGCGTAGAACTCACGGATCCGGTCCATATCGGCAGCCACGTCCCCGGTCAGCTCGATGGTCGGCCCCAGCCCGGTGGTCATCGTTGTCCGATCGACGAAGCCGAGCGTCACAGGCATCCCGGTCTTCATAGCTATCCGGTAGAAGCCCGACTTCCAATGAGTGTGCCCTTTGCGGGTGCCGTCGGGGGTGACAACCAATCCGAAGACCTCACCGGCATGGACACGGTCGATCACCTCGGCGACAACGCGTTTGGGATCGGATCGATCGACAGGAATCCCGCCGAGTCCGCGCATGATCGGTCCACGCCAGCCTGTGAACAGGCTCGTCTTGCCCAGCCAGTGCACCTCGATGCCCAGGCGCCAGGCGATGGCGAGCATGACCGGGAAGTCCCAGTTGGAGGTGTGCGGGGCACCGATGAGGACGGTGGGTCGGCTCGAGGCAGGCTCGGTGACCAGTTTCCAGGGGCCGAGGAACCAGAATGCGCGGGCGATGAGACGTCGAAGCATGCTCACTACGGTAGAGCACCCACTGGGCTTGCGCTCTCAGGCACGCGACCGCCTCGGCGAGGATGAGTATCGAACCCGAGGCGCTCAATACCGACAATGACCCGAACGACGGCACTGAATAGGAGGATTTCTCGGGCATCGACTGGGCCCTCGTGCTATGGCCCACGCGCTTTCTGAGTGACGATGGCAGCCTAGTCGGCATCGGTGCGAATGTGGGCCTTCGCATCAGCGGGCCGAGTGGCCAGTTCCCGAATACCTGGCGTGAGCCGCGGACAGGACCTCGAACAGGCGGCGCCGCCTCACGACATGAACGCCAGGTTACTCAGCGACGCGAGTGCACTGTGACCCGAGCCGAATGGGTGCCTCACAGATAAGACCTTCGTCAAGCTAACGAGCATGGCAGTCATCACGAATATCCTCATCGCCGATCGTCGACTGGGCGATGACCAGCTCGCGACACTGCCGCTGACCCCGCGACGAGAGCAGATCCCCGCCGAGGCGGTCATGCTCACTCCGTCCGATCAGCAGGTCTGCGTGGCGCACACCGAGACCTCGACGACCATCGACGAGGGCAGTGCCCTTCCAATGGAACCCGACTTCGTGTTCCCCACCGACGATGGGGAAGGCGAACCGGAAATCGACGGCGACGTGCTCATCGAGCTCCTGCCGCTCATCGCCGGTCTGCTGGCCGACGTCGATGTCTTCGAGGTCGAGGGCGAAGGATTCGACTCGATGTCGGACGACTCGGACGACTTGGGCGGAGTGGAGCGCCCAGCTCAGGGATCACCGGCAGAGACCGAGGAGAAGAAGCAAGGATTCTTTTCGCGCCTGTTCGGAAGCTGAAGGCTCACCGACTGTCGTTCACATGTTCGGTGAATAACCCGGCAAGTGAATGTGCGTCTGCCTCTATTTTCGCCGAGGCACGGACCAAGCTCAACGGTTCCCCGACCTCGAATCGACCTGACTTCTGGTGCGTCGGGGTGGAATAAATCCACCTGGCTTGTCGCTGTGGTGAAGAGTAAGCGTCGTCAACAAAGGAGATTCACATGTCTGATGCAGACCGCGTAGTCATTCTCGGAGGCCACGGCAAGATTGCGCTCTTGGCCGCGCCGAAGCTGAAGGAAGCCGGATACTCGGTGGATTCCGTCATCCGCAACCCGGATCAGACCGCCGAGGTGGAGACTGCAGGTGCGAACGCCGTTGTCCTCGACATCGAATCCGCTGACACCGGCAAGCTCGCGGAGCTGTTCACCGGAGCAAAGGCCGTGGTCTTCTCGGCAGGCGCCGGTGGCGGCAATCCTGACCGAACCCGCGCTGTGGATCTTGAGGCAGCGAAACGCTCCATCGACGCCAGCGTGCAAGCGGGAGTCGATCGCTACGTCATCGTGTCCTATGCCAGTGCGGGCGTCGACCTCGACCGGGTCGATCCGGAGAGCTCGTTCTACCCTTACGTTGAAGCGAAGCACGGAGCAGATGAGCACCTGCGTGCAAGCTCCCTGAACTACACGATCCTCGGGCCCGGCGGTCTGACCTTGGAGCCGTCGAAGGGCAGCGTGCTGCTGGCCGATGGCTCCGGTGACGTCGACGGCGCGACCCCGGACAGTGACACGCGAGTGACTTCACGTGAACTCGTCGCCGATGTGATCACCCATGTCATCGCCAAAGAGGCCGCGAAGCGAGAGACCGTGAACTTCTACGACGGTGACACTCCGATCGCCGAGGCTGTGAAGTAAGACCTCGCGACACGCATATTTCGCGGCGCACAGATGGGGAGATCGAACTCAGTGTTCGATCTCCCCATTGTCATGCTCACGACGTCTTCACCCTCGATCTTTCCTGTTCCAGAGCTGGTGGGTCAGACCACTCGATGAGCCGATCGTCTCGATCGTGAAGCGGTCCTCGATGCCGCTGATGCCTTCCCACAGCGAAACACCCGTGCCCAAGGTGATCGGAACGATCGCCACACCCATGAAGTCGATGAGGTCTGCGGCGAGGAACTGGCGAATGGTCGACGGACCACCGCCGATGCGCACGTCGAGGCCGTCCGCGGCGTTGATCGCCTGGTCCAGGACCGCCTCGGGGGTGTCATCGACGAAATGGAAGCTCGTCCCGTTGGGAAACTCCATCGCCTCCTTAGGGTGGTGAGTGAGGACGAAGCACGGAGTCTTGAACGGCGGTTCCTCGCCCCACCAGCCGCGCCACCCATCATCGGGCCACGGCCCCTCCTGCGGCCCGAACTTCTTCCGACCCATTATCTCGGCGCCGATGCCCTGCCCCCACATTGCGAACAGCGCGCGATCTAGTGTGACAGACCCATCGACGCCGCCGATCCCTTCGATTCCTTGTCCGTCGAACCAGCCGAAGAGTGCTTGGGCGCCGCCGATCGGCTCATCGAACGTCACATAATCACCGGCGGAGTAGCCGTCCAGTGAGACGAATTGACTGTGTACGCGTACTCGAACCATGATCACTCCGATGTGATAGTCAGCGATGAGTGTGTCAAGCGTAGAATGTAGTGATTGCTGATTGCAACTACTTGGGAGGATGAATTGCGAAGCGAACCGCGCTCGGGCTGCGCGATCAACGCAGCCGTCGAAGTCCTCGGTGATTCCTGGAGCCTCATCGTGCTTCGCGACATCGTGTTCGGCAATCGCCGCCATTTTCGCGAGCTCCTTACTCTCAACGACGAGTCAATCGCCTCGAATATGCTCTCCAGCCGCCTGAAGAAGCTGGTCGCCGAAGGCCTGCTGACCCGGGCAGACACGGTTCGCGGCCAAAAGGCCGCCTATTCCCTCACCGAGGCCGGAATCCAGGTGGTGCCGGTCATGGTCGCACTCGGTGCCTGGGGAATGAATCACCGCCCGACCTCTCATGAGCTGACCGTGAGAGCCCGAATTCTCGCTGAGTCGCCCGAGCTGATCGACGATTTCATGGACGAACTGCGGGAGGCCCACCTCGGCGTTGCGCTTCCTGAATCTCCTCGGCCACGGGCTTCGGAGCGTCTGCAGGCCGAGTATGAGGCTGCTCTTGGGAAGACGTGATCAAGGAGTCGATTCGGTGAGGCGCCCCGCGGCGTCACTTGAGGTGGGTGCCGGGCGGTGTGCGGCGAGGGGGCAGCGCTAGGTGATCCAGCTGCCTGTAAGCGATGATCGAGACGATCTCGATCAGCTTGCCGTCAGCGACCGTGCATGCCATGAGTCCCAATGTGCGGCCGCTCGCAGTCGATACGAGGATGCCGGGTTCACCGTTGACGCCGACCCGACGAGCCTCGATCCTCTCTGGGTCTCCACGTCTGACTGCAGCCAGCACGTCGTTTGCCCCCAGCTGAACTGTGTGACCGTGCGCTGTGCAGCGATGCCAGGTGACGTTTGGATCGAGAACATGCAGCAGGGCGTCGAAGTCACCCTCTCGTGCAGCTATGAGGAATGCATCGACGGCCGCGCGTCTCTTTGTCAGGTCGCCGCTGGGGGCAGGGACGTCTTTGATCTTGCGGCGAGCACGGCTGGCCGCCATCTTCGCGGCCGCGCTTGATCGACCGATGATCGTGGAGATTTCGACGAACGGAACTGCGAACAAGTCGTGAAGGACGAAAGCGAAACGCTCTTCTGGCTGTAGCGAATCGAGCACAATCATCATCGCGGGGCCAAGTGAGTCCGACCGGACTGCGGTGCTTTCCGGGTCGTCGTTGTCATCAGTGATGACGGCTTCGGATATCCAAGAATCAAGAGACGATTCGCCGCGAGTCGTGCGACGGCGCAGAACATCGAGGCAGATGCGTCCGACGACCCGGGTGAGCCAGCCGCCGAGGTTGTCGATGTCCTCAGGGTCCTGTCTGTCCAGTCGGATCCACGCCTCCTGCACGGCATCCTCCGCATCGGTGCCCGATCCGAGCACCTTCGATGCGAGTGCGGTGACCCGCGGTCGATGGATTTCGAAGTCAGAGGCCAGAAGAGATTCCTCGATGGCTGTTACCTTTCTGCGCCGCGCTGCGTCATCAGGGTGAAGGCCCGAACGGGCACTTACGAACACGAAGGAACGTGATGATGAATATCGTACTGTGGATTCTTGCCGGCATGATGGCGATCGCATTCGGAATCGGCGGCGCCGCTCAGATCATTCTCACCAAGGAACACTACCGTTCGCTGGCCCGCAGCCAGCACTGGGTCGATGACTTCGATTCGAGGCACGTCAAGGCGATTGGAACGATCAAGATCATCGGTGTGATCGGGCTCGTCCTGCCTCCACTTGTCGGCATCCTCCCCATTCTGTCGCCACTGGCCGCATGTGGGCTGATGCTGGTGATGGCAGGGGCGGCAACGACGAGATTCCGGCGCAGTGAATGGGGGCTGATGGTCGGCGACACGGTCTATCTGCTGACCTTCGCATTCCTCGCCTGGGGCCGATTCTCACTGGCACCATTTGGTATGTGAGTGCGAAGCCGGCCTTGTCAGAGCCGCGGCTGTGTGCTTCTATGGAGTAAGTAGTTGCAGAATGCAATTGCTGTGAAGGTTGAATCGACTCATCGATCTCAAAGGAGCGATCATGTTCACCGGTCTGATGGCCAGCATCACCGTCAATGATCAGGACCAGGCGCACGACTGGTACTCGAAGGTCTTCGAGCGCGACCCCGACGCCACTCCAATGCCGGGACTGCTCGAATGGCATTTCGGAAGCGAGTTCGGAGTCCAGGTCTGGGCCGAGCCGCAGCGTGCCGGATACTCGACCGCGGTCATCGGGGAGTCGGACCTCGATGCACTGGCTGAGCGGCTGGCTGCCGCTGGTATCGACCACGGCGGACCACAGCCGGGCGGTGGTCAGCGGATTCTGCAGATCGCTGACCCCGACGGCAATCGAATCGTCTTCTCCGGTGAGTGAGGCTGCAATGAACCCCATGACCGACACTATTCAACTGAGCACGGAGATCGCACGTCCCCGCGGGGACGTCTGGGTGGCCTTCGCCGACACCGAAGCCAGGCAGCAGTGGAGTGCCCCAGCCGGCGAAAGGGTCATCTACGACCGCGATGACTTCCGGACCGGAGGCCGTGCGGAATATCGGTGTGGGAGCCCTGAAACGCTCGAGTTCAGTGCGGCCATCGACTACATCCACGTCGAAGTGGAGGACTTTGCCGTTCACACCGACACAGTGTGGCGCGGGGACAAACTCCTCGCCACAGGGATGATCACCTGGTCCTTCACTGACGTCCCCGCAGGCACGCTGGTGACGATCGTGAACCAGGTGGTGTCGTTCGTCGGCGCCGATATGATCGATGGCAGTCGGAACGGTCATCGAATCGCCCTCGGGCAGCTAGGCGCCTTCTTCACAGGTCCAGGGCAGGTCCGCTCCAGCACGACTGACGGTGATGGCCGCCCGGCGTGAGGCATTCTCGCCGAGGTCGGTGAGCACGACCTCATCCAGATCCTCGAATTGGGTGCCTATGCCCTGCAGATCGTGGACAAGAGAGGTCATGAAGGTATCTCCGGCACCGATCGTGTCCCTCACCTTTACTGCTCTTGCCGGAACCCTCACCCTCGCCGAGGCGGTCGAGAGGATCGAGTCCTCCGATCCGCAGGTGAGTGCGACCAGTTTGGCCCCGAGACGAAGGACCTGATCCATCTGAGCATCGGCACTCTGTCCGGGATAGAGCCAGTCCGCGTCGACATCACTGAGCTTGACGACATCGACGCGTGTAGCGAGAGACTCGAACCGAGCCAGTGCCTGTTCTCGGTCTCCGATGATGGAGGGCCGGATATTGGGGTCGAGGCTCAGCAGTGCTGAGGAGTCTCGTCCGCGCTGGAGAAGAGAATCGACCGCAGCGGCACCGGGGGAGAGGAATGCCGCGATCGAACCGACATGAATTGCCGCCCAGTCGCCGCTGTCGACCAGCGATGCATCGGGGTCCCAGCGCAGTGAGAACTCGTATTCGGCAGAGCCGTCCGCCGACAGCAGAGCTCGTGCCGTCGAGGTCGAACCAGTCGGGCGGGCGTGCACACGGACGTGCGACTCCCGCAGATGAGCCAGAAGGAACCCACCGTGGAAGTCATCTCCGACATCGGTGAGCAGCTCGACATCGGCGCCGAGGCGTCCCAGGCCGAGGGCGACATTCGCCGGCGCCCCGCCAGGAGCATAGCGATCTGATGATCCGGCCGAGCTGACGATGTCGATGAGAGCCTCACCGATGACAAGAATGCTCATGCGCTCGATTCTATGCGCACACGAGTGTTCAGGTGCCTCATCCGCTCGAATAGTACGCATATAGTGCAGAGGTCGACTTTGACATCAGTTCATGTCAGTGCCGTCTGGAATCGTTGCCGCATGGACAAAGACACCATGGAATCAGAAGTCAGAACGATCGTCGATGCGGCCTCAGCTCGCATCCTCACACCGAGGGAGGGCGAATGCCTGGTCTGCTACGTCTTTCGCCAGCTCGGAGAATTCGGCTGCGATGGAACACATCGCTTCGCCCTGACATTTCGGGACCGAACAGCTCCTCGGGCCACAGCGCTATTGGAACGCTTGGGAAGCATGGGCGCCTGCTGCTGTGACTGCGAGGTATTCAACAACGCATACACGTTCGCATCGCGACCGTGGATCACCGGGGCCGCATTCGGGGAGGCCATCGGCACAGGGTTCGAATCCCAAGAGCCGGTCGACCTACGCGAGGAGTTCGGCATCAACGAGCCACCCGCGAAGATCTTCTACCTGTGCTGCCAGTTCGTGCGTCGAGGCTCGACGCAGCCCTGCCCGAACTGGGTGCGAATGAGTCGGTGGTGAGAAGCAGGGCGATGGGATTCCGGCAGAATAGGACACATGTCTCCACATCTGCCGCTGTTCCTCGACTGTGATCCCGGAATCGACGACGCCATCGCCCTCGGATATCTGCTGTGCCAAGACGATGTCGACATCATCGGCATCGCGGCCTCAGGCGGCAACGTGTCCACCGCACAGGTCAGCGCCAACGCTCAAGGCTGGCTTGAACTTGCTGGACGGACGGACATACCCATCCACCGGGGAAGCGAGTTCCCCACAGCTTGGCCGACCGAAGGCACCGACGGACACTCTTCGATGTCGCCAATCGCCGAACCCGAGTACGCTGACCTCACCCACGGACTCACCGGTGCCGGATATGCGCGGCTTCCACAACCGGCGACACCGGCAAGCACCATCAGCGCCGCTCAAGCCTGGGTCGATGCTGCACAGTCTCACCCCGGAGAGCTCATCGGCGTTGTCATCGGCCCGTCGACGAACCTTGCCCTGGCCATTGCCATCGAACCCGAACTTCCCAACCTGATGAGACGACTCTTCATCATGGGCGGTGCCTTCAACTATCGCGGCAACACCCACCCGACCACCGAATGGAACGTCACCTTCGACCCCGAGTCGACGGCGAGCGTCATTGCCGCCTTCGACCACGCTCATCGCGAGGGTACTCATCGGGTCCTGCCGGTGATCGCCCCAATCGAAGCCACCGAGGCTCTTGAGATGACTCCCGCACGGTTGAGAACGATCCTCGACGCGGCTCCGAAACCTCATGACGGGACAGGAGAACCATCGGCTGCTGGTGAGAGATGGGGCAACTGGCTGGCCCAGATGGCCGAAGCCCTGCGCTTCTACTTCGAGTTCCACGAATGGGACGGTCTGGGCTACATCGCCCACATCCATGATCCCTTCGTCCTCGCCTGCGCCCTCGAATGGGCACGCAGCGACGAGATCACGACCACCTCGGCGGGCAGCGACGAACCAATTGCGAACGGAACTCGAGGCACGCTGCCGTGGGCCACGACGATCTGTGCGCCCGTCGACGTCGAACTCACCGGTAAACTCACACGTGGCGAAACCGTCGCCGATTGGCTGGGACGGTGGGGGAAGGGCGTCAATGCCGAGATCATCCGCGCGATCGACGCGCAGACCTTCCTCGACCACCTCGGCGAGACACTGAGCAAAGGACCCCATCATGACCACGAAATCAAGACAGTCTGGGCAGGGGCCGGCACACACCGTCGGTCCCGCACAAAACCAGAGCACTGAGAGTCACGGCACTAAGAGTCACCAGAGCCACGCGCTTCCTCTCGCACTGACCTTCCTCGGCACCATCGTCATCCTCGGCACATATATCGCGGTCCTCCTGACGCAACCGGCCAACCTCGGCACGAACTTGGGACATACGACTCTGTGGGTCATGCTCGGATACCTGCTCGGGGGAGTCCTCCTCGCAGCCGGCACACTGCCGCTCATCCCGCGCAGCATCCTCGCGCTCATCCCAGTCGCCATCGCCGCCAATATCGTCATCGGCCATGTCGTCGGCAATGTCACCCCCATCCCGCTCTACCTCGACTCGATCGGGACCGTGATGATCGGCGTCCTCGCCGGTCCTGCAGCCGGAGCGTTCACCGGCATCATCTCCAACCTCATCTGGGGAGTCACCCTGAGCCCGAGCGTCATCGCCTTCAGCTCCGGGGCGGCCTTCATCGGTGCGGCTGCAGGGTGGGCGGCACGGCTAGGTGCCTTCCGCACTCCCTGGTTCGCCGTCATTACCGGCGCTCTTGCAGGAATCCCTGCCGGAGCACTCGGCGCTCCTGTGGCTGCCTACGTCTTCGGCGGCGGTCTGGGCTCGGGCACCGGCGGCGTCGTCGCCGTCCTGCAGGCAGCTGGCCTCGAGATGCTCAATGCGACATTGGCACAGAGCCTGTTCTCCGACATCCTCGACAAGGCGCTCATCTTCGCCTTGGCCTATGTGGTCGTGCGCACCCTGCCGCGGCGAATTCTCGACAGGTATCCGTTCACCGACCACAGTCTTTCGCGCAATTCGCGTAATTCGCGCACCCCAGTGCAGGTCGGCTGAATGACCTCGACTGTTCTCGACCGGGAACAGCAGGCCGCACACCGTTGGCATCCAGCCACCGAGATCATCGTCCTCGTATGCTCTCTGCTGCTCGTCTTCGGCATCCCGTCCCCGGTCGTGCCCATCGCCATCATCGCCGCCACGCTCATCGCCGCGGTGGTCTCACCCGCAGTGAGGCTGCGCACCTGGGCGATCGGCGTCGGCGTGCTGTGCCTGCCGACGCTGATCGTCCTCAGTATCGTGCAGGGACTCTTCTACCCCGGCGCCGAGGTGACCGTGCTGTGGGAATACGGTCTCGCCCAACTCACCGTCGAAGGTCTGGCGATCGCCGCTCAGATCTGGCTGCGGGTCAGTGCGCTCGTGTCCCTGTGCGCATTCTTCGGACTCGGAGTCGACTCGGCTCGCCTGTATGACGGGCTGCGGGCCTTGCGGCTGCCCTCCTCGGTGGCCTATATCTGCGCCTCGGCGATCGGCCTCATCCCACTCATCCGCACCCGCACTCAGCAGATGATCGAGGCCCGCGCCAGTCGCGGTTGGGACGTGAGCAGTTGGGTGGTCCGCACTCGGCTGCTGCCGAGCATCGTCACCGGCCTGTTCACCTCCGTCCTCATCGAGGTCGAACAGCGTCACGATGTGCTCGAACAACGCGGTCTCGGAGAATCAACGCAGGTGACGTCACTGCAGGATCACCACGACGGCCCGAGCCAGTGGTTCCTGCGCCGAGGTGCTCCCCTCCTCACCTGCGTCCTCGTCGTGTGCTCCGTGGCCGATGTCCTGCCCCTGCCCACTGCCGACCAGATGATCTGGGGTGCCTGAGACAATGATTCTCGAACTCATCGGCGCCGGCTTCACCTACCGCAGCGGTGCGGCTGCGACACTGGCCGATATCGACCTCCGCCTGGCCCCAGGACAGATGCATGCGATCCTCGGAGAGGTGGGCTCGGGTACGTCCACCCTGGGCCGGCTGATCACAGGGTTGTTGTCCGAACGTGGAACCAGCCTCGGGCACATCCGCGTTGCGGGGACCGCGGTGATGCTCGGCGATGACCCTGAGGCGCAGCTGAGTGGAATGACGAGCCTCGTCGGCGATGAGGTTCAGCTGTCCGGGCGGCTGCATGGGGACGAGGTCTCAGCGGTCGAGAGGCGTGCACACCA
The DNA here is from genome assembly GCF_021532275.1 of Brevibacterium sp. UCMA 11754. Taxonomy (GTDB): domain Bacteria; phylum Actinomycetota; class Actinomycetes; order Actinomycetales; family Brevibacteriaceae; genus Brevibacterium. The sequence goes on along the minus strand of NZ_JACBOT010000034.1, from coordinate 8,535 downwards.
GGCCCTTGGCTCACTGGGCATCGGCGATCTGTGGCGGCGACGCCTCGATACTCTCTCCGGTGGTCAGCGCCAACTCGTCGCACTGGCGGGACTGCTCACCGGGAATCCATCATTGCTGGTCCTCGACCAGCCCTCGCTGTCCCTGGACCCGGAGACTCGGCGGCGCCTCGGCGCAGCGCTTCGGGCCTTCTGCGTCGCTGGAGGTGCGGTCCTCATCACCGCCCATCAATTCGACGAGGTGGCCGAAGCCTGTGACCAGGTGAGCATCCTGGAATCCGGTCGGCTGATCACGACGAACATCCGCCCCTCAGCCAGCGAACTTGAACGACAAGGGATCTGGGACACTCGACCACGTGGGCAAGGAGAGCCACGTGAGCCACACCGGTCATGTGAGCCATATCAGCAATTTGAGCCACGCGGGGCGGACCGCTCTGAAGCTGCCGGACCGTCGGCCCCGGCTTCTGTCGCACTGTCGGTGCGCGGGCTGAGCGTCGCCCGCGCTGGGGTCTCCGTTCTGACCGACATCGATCTCGACCTCGCATCCGGCGAGATCGTGTCGATCGTGGGATCCAACGGGGCAGGGAAGTCCACCCTCCTGCGCACTCTCGCTGGTCTCCTCGGAACCGGGGCCAGAACATCGGGCGTGATCAACGTCGATGGCAACGGAAGGCCGGTGAGCCTCGGCGATGCTCCTGCCCACGAACGAGCACAGCACCTCGGCTGGGTGGGACAGGACCCAGGCAGTCAGCTTTCAGCTGCGACCGTGCGCGAAGAGCTCATGCACGCCGTGCCACTGCCCTCGCACAGACGCCGCGACAGGGCAGCGATCCGCACCCGCCGACAGAAGGCGGTCACCTCGGCGATGGCGACGACTCAGCTGGATTCTTTCAGCGAGACTCATCCCTATGATCTGAGCATCGACCTCCGCAAGGATCTGGTGATGGCGTCGGCACTCATCTTGAGCCCTCGGATTCTCCTCCTCGACGAACCCACTCTGGGCAGAGACCGCAATGCCATCGACAGGCTGAACGTGTTCATCAAGGATTTCCGCCGCCGTGGTGGATCCATCCTGGCCACCACCCATGACCGGCACTGGGCCACAGCGACAGCCGATCGCATCCTGCTTCTCAACGAGGGGCGGGTGAATCAGGACGAGCAGTGCGGGGGAGCGGCCGGTTGAGGCCGCTTCGGGTGATCCGCTCAGAAATCGTACGCGGCATCCGTGGTCGGGGCTTGCGGCCCGCGGATCTTCTGCAGATGCACGTGCCTGATCAAGCGGATGACCGGCCGGATGAGCATCTCAACGCTGCCGAGGACGAAGAGGCAGGTTCCCGTGAACACCCATGCCTCGGAGAAGAACATGAAACTGCCGATGAGGAACCAGATGCCGATGAGAACATCGTTGACGATGCTCAGCACCTGATAGCGCTGCCGGATGACGAGTTCGTCACGTCCGATGCGGATCGTCAGGTTGTGGTCGTCATCGGTCATATCGTCCTCCTGGACTCAAAGCGTGTGGACTCAATTCGCGGCGCCGAGAGCGCAGCTCGCCCCTGAATCGATGCTAGGCGGGACCAGCGCTGCTTGACCATGTCCGCAGGTGATTGCGACTGCCTCGGCCATGTCAGTGCCGCGTCCTAGCGTGAGGTCATGGATAAGAACGTGAATTCGTTTGATGCACTGTACGCCGAAGTCGGCAGTCACAGATCCGTGATGCCATGGGACGAGCTGCTCGGCTTCGTCCGCCGATTTCCCCAGATCGCCGCGTTCAACGCGGCTCTCATCGCGCAGCAGAACGCCGGAGCGATATTCGTCGAAACAGAGCACGCGTGGCAACAGAAATTCGGAAGGCTCCTCACAGACGAAGCCGTGGCATTGATCGTGCTGCATCCCTTCGCTCCGGTGCGCTTCGTCTACGATGTCGAGGATACCCACGGCCCCCCGGTCCCCGATGCCGCGGTCAACCCTTTCAAGGCAGCTGGGGCACCGACGTGGGACGGGCATCGTCTCGTCATGGACGTCCTGCACCGAAAGGGGCTGGACCTCGCCGGTCTGCCGAAGACGCAGAGTCCCACTGTGATGTTGAAGCATGTGCTCGATGAACTCGCGCTGATCTATGCCGGGCATCTCGGAGCTTTCCCGAAATTGGGGATTGCTGCCAGTGAGACGGACATCGACGGACGACAGTCCCACTTCGAAGCCGAATGCATCACCTGGCTGATCGCCGGACGCCTCGGCCTGAAAATGGCGGCGACCGGAACGTTGAAGGGCTACCTCAAGCACGGTGAGCTCCTGCCCCCGCTGTCCAGAGATCGGGTTCTGCACTCGGTCAATGCCATCGAAAAGCTCTTCGGCGGGGCACTGGCCTTCGGTCGAACAATCCGCGAGGACGTGCCGAGCCTGTTCCCGCTGACCGAACAGTGGTCTCCCTCCTCCTAGCAGGTGGCATCAGCCTGGCGATCCTCGACCCACACCCGTGGACAGATTTCTGCAGATCCCTGGTCAAAGCGGCGGCGGGCGAGCAGAATGCCTATATGTCCACAACCCCGAACAGATGGACCAAAGCCACCGTCTATCCCGACATGTGGGTGGACCCCGATGACGATCCACGCAATACCGGCGGCACGAGTCCCGACGGCGAAGCCGAGACTCAGCTCGAGTTCATCCGCGACTACCGCTTCACCCTGCGGATGAAATGCGCGGACCTCGATGCGAAGCAACTGGCCACACGCTCGGTCCCGCCGTCGACTATGTCGCTCCTGGGTCTGCTCAGACACATGGCCGAAGTCGAACGTGACTGGTGCAACTGGATCACACAGGACGAGCAGCGGCCCTCGCTCTATGGTGGCCTCGATGCGGCCTTCGACGTTTCAACGGCCGATGATGACATGCTGGCGACAGCCCTGGCAGATCTCGAAGCGGAGCAGGGGACCACCGATTCCGAGGTTGCCAAGCACGAAGATCTGGGAACCCGCCTCGGCGAATCGCAGATAGAGGTGAGGGAACTCCAAATCCATCGGATCGAGGAGTACGCCAGGCATTGCGGGCATGCGGACCTTCTGCGGGAGCGCATCGACGGCCGAACGGGTCAATGACCACGGAGCAGAAACAGGTACCCTTGATTGAACGATCTCAATGAGGAGACATCATGACCCGCGCAGTACAGATCACCTTCGATTGTCACGATCCGATCGGTCAAGCCACCTTCTGGGCAGAGACGCTCGGATACGTCATCCCTGGCCCTCCCGGAGTCCGCCTCAGCGCCGGTGACGATCCTTTTGCCGCGTGGAAGGAATTCGTCGAGGGGCTGGGCATCGACTTGAAGCCTGAGGATTTCCGCGCCGCGATCGAGGATCCGCAAGGACGCGGTCCCCGAGTGTTCTTCCAGATAGTGCCCGAGGACAAAATCGTCAAGAACAGAGTCCATCTCGATGTGCGTGCTGCCCCCGGTCTGCAGAACAGCGAACGGATGCAGGCGTTGGAAGACGAATGTCAGCGTCTGCAGGAGCTGGGTGCACAGCGTCTCGAACGGGTTGATCCGAATCCGCCGATGGAGACTGGATTCATCGTCATGGCCGATCCCGAGGGAAACGAGTTCTGCCTCGACTGACTAGGGTTCTGATCAGGATGAGAATCCTCTTAGCAAGGGGGCAGTGGGCGCACCTCCTTGTTACCGTTGAGGGCATGAAGACACAGAGATGGGCCACGCGAGCCGCTGCAGGAACCATGATTGCCGCCTTCGCCCTCACCGGCTGTTCAAGTGGGGACTCAGGTGATGGTCAGGCCTCGGAGAGCGAGGGCCAGACCCCGGAATCAGCTGAGGCTCAGAACGCTTCTGACAATGACGAATCAGGCGCCGCTGAAGACACGAAGTCACAGGGCTCGACGACAACCAGCTCCTCGGGGTTGGCCGCTGATGCCGATCTGAGCAAGGAATCACCATCAGTGGCACCCAAGGATGCCATTGCCACGGCGAAGAAGGAAGCGAAGGACGGCACCGTACACGGCATCGAACTCGACTTCGACGAACGCGACAAGGCATGGCAGTACGAGGTCAAGGTCATCGACGGCGCCACTGACTTCGACGTCGAGATCGATGCTGAGACCGGTGAAGTCGTCGACACGGAGAAGGACTCCTCGGACGACAAGGAGAAGGCCATCGACCTGAACGACCCGATGACCTTCGACGAGGCGCTCAAGCTTGCCCAGGACAAGGCCTCGGGCCGACTTGACGGATGGAAGCTCGAATCCGACGACGGCCGTATCGAATACCAGTTCTATTTTGATGACAAGGGTGAAGAGATCGAGGTATCCGTCGACGTCGAATCGAAGAAGGTCACCGTCGACGACTGACCGTTGCCGCATCCTGATCACCCCAGTGCCGCATCCTGAGCACCATCACGACAGATGGGCACTGTCAGGACGGAACATCGCGGCGTAGGCTGGCGCCATGCCCTTGAACCCAGTTGCGTCGCCTCGGCCGGCGGGGCGTCTCAACGTCATCGCCGGCCCCATGTTCTCAGGCAAATCCGAGGAACTCATGCGTCGCGTCCGACGAGCAAAGATCGCCGGGGTCAATGTGCTCGTCCTCAGCCACTCTCTCGACACACGTTCCGATCTGTCGGCGATCACCTCTCACGACGGGATCAACATTCCTGCGGTACCCGTCGGTGACGTCGAGACCCTCGCCGAGCTCGCCCGCGCCGAGGACTATGAGCTGGTGGCCATCGATGAGGCCCAATTCTTCGGGCCTGACCTGGTGCCGACCGTCTTCGACCTCGTGGAACGTGGTGCTGCAGTCATCGTCGAAGGCCTGTGCGTGACGTTCGACGGCGGCCCCTTCGAACCGATGCCGACATTCATGGCCGTGGCCGAGGACGTTCTCAAACTCACGGCAGTGTGCACGATCTGCGGTAGGGATGCCGTCTTCCACCAACGTGTGGGCACCCCCGGGCTCAGCGTCGAAGCCTCGGAACTGAGTGCCACCGACATCGATGCCAGCCATGTCGGGGGTCTCGAATCCTATGTCGCACGTTGCCGGGAGCACTTCGCTCCACCGCACTAGAAGCAATCGGTCACGACCGCATCAGAGCAGCTGCTCAGTCCTCGATGCTCTCCCACACATCACGCCAGATCCGGGCTAGGTCCGGAACCTGATAATGGGCATTGAGGCCGCTGGGCTGAGGTACGACGTGAAGGTCGATACCCTCGGGCCAGCCATCGATGAGAGACGTGTCCTGCTCGCCGAGGTGGGCCTTGGGCAGGGAATATCCGATCCGGAACGACGTGATCCCAGCGACTGCGACTACCTTGGGGCGGATGTCGTCGAGTCGGCGGACAAGCCTGGCCGCACCCTCGCGCAGTTCCTTCTTGTCCAGCTCATCGGCCCGAGCCGTGGCCCGTCCCACGAGGTTGGTGATGCCGATGCCGCGTGCCAGCAGCTGTGCCTCGTCCTCGACGGCCAGGCCCAGGGAGGCGTCGACGAGGTGATCGGTCAGACCTGCCTGATGCAGAGACGGCCAGAAGCGATTTCCCGGTCTGGCGAAGGGTGCATTGACCGCGGCCGTCCACAGGCCCGGGTTGATTCCGACGATGAGCATCGAGAGTTCACCCGAGCGCACGGGGAGAACGTCATCGATGGCGTCGGGATTGTCGGTGGCGAACTCAGCGAGGTCGTCCTTCGTCGGCTTTCGTCCGCCTAAGGGCGATGGTCGGCGGGAGCTGATGAAACTTTCCTCAATCACGCTGTCCACACTACCGTCGAGTCAGAACGGACGAATCAGCGCCCGTCGCCTCAGGACCATCGGGAGACCCATGACGCACGAACACGGGCAGCAGACTCATCAGCACGTGCGACCGCACGCCGGTGAGTCAGCCCCCTTCCACTTCGAGAACACGTGGAGGGTCGATGCCAGTCCGACAGAGGTCTGGTCCGTGCTCTCCGATGTCAAGTCGTGGCCGCAGTGGTGGCCGGGCCTGCCCGTGGCGGTCCCCGTCGATGACAGGAACGTGCCCGGCCGCCGCGCCGAAATTCAGGTGGAGAGCCCGATCGGAGTCACCTTGAGCTTCGGAATCGAACTTCAGGACACAGACCCGCCGAGCTTCGTCTCGTTCTCCGCCACCGGTGATCTGAGGGGGACCGGTGTGTGGTCGCTGGAGCAGACGGGCCCGATCACCACGATCAGCTCCGTGTGGTGTGTGACCACTTCGCGCTTGTCGATTCGCATGCTGCGTCCCGTGGCAACGTGGATGCACTCACGTGTGATGAGAGCCGGACACCGCGGTCTGGCCAGACGACTGAACAGTCTCATGCTCTGAGGCCGACCACGCATCGATGCCGCCGTCCAGGGACCGCAGACGCACGGACTCCGGTGCCGCATCGCGCAGAAGCTGCACGGCCTGAGCGGAGCGGGCCCCCGACTTGCAGTGGATGACGACCTCGCGAGGTAACAGCGTGACAAGAGTTTCCACCGCGGGCCACCCCTCGACCTGCAGCACACCCAGCGGCAGGTGGACGGATCCGGGTATCGATGCCAGATGGCGCTCCCAATCGGCCCGCACATCGATGAGAAGGGCGGAGGAAGGATCAGCCAGATACTCATCGACACCGATCTCGTCCTCCCGATCTGCACCGTCACCGTCTGCTTCTGCACGGGCAGCCGCACAGGCCACAGCCACCTCGGCGAGGTCGGTGACAGGTTCGCGATCAGGATCCGGTGAGAACCTCAGCGTGGAGTAGTCGGACTCCAGTGCGTCATAGCGCAGCAGGCGACCGATCAGGGGAGTGCCGATGCCGCAGATGAGTTTCACCGCCTCCGTGGCCATCGCCGAACCGATGGTTCCGCACAGCACCCCGAGGACACCGCCTTCGGCGCAGTTGGGCACGGAATCGGCCTCGGGGATGTCGGGGAACAGGTCGCGCAGCATCGGCCCGTGCCCGGGAACGAAGGTGCTCACCTGTCCGGCGAAGCGAAAGATCGTGCCCCAGATCAGTGGGGTGCCGGTGAGTTCGGCCGCATCATTGGACAGATACCGGGTCGCGAAGTTGTCTGCGCCGTCGAGCACCAGATCATGAGACGCGAAGAGTTCGAGCACATTGGCGGGACTCAAGCGCTTCGCAACTGCGTGAACCTCGAGCAGCGGATCGAGGCGCAGCAGGGCGTCACGGGCGGAATCCACCTTGGCTCGACCGATGTCGGCACCACGATGAAGGACCTGGCGCTGCAGGTTCGAGGCTTCGACCACATCGTCGTCGATGATCGTGATCGTTCCGATCCCGGCCGCAGCCAGGTAGTGCAGAACCGGGGCACCCAAGCCACCCGCACCGATGACCAGCGCCGAGGCGGCCCGTAACCGGCGTTGTCCTTCGACCCCGATACCCGGCAGGCTCAGATGCCTGGCGTAGCGTTCGAATTCCCGTGGGCTCAGAGAATCAAGCGGTTCGACCAGCGGGCCCGGATTGTCCACCGCGCTCATCTCGGGGTCACCATCCCGTCGAAGGTCGATGAAGCCAGAGCCAACGGTCGCTTTGGGATGCGCCCGGCATGGGCAGCCAGATGACCGGACTCCACGGCAAGGGACATCGCCCGAGCCATGGCCCTGGCATCATGTGCCCGGGTCACCGCAGAGGCCAACAGGACGGCGGTACAGCCGAGCTCCATCGCCAAAGCCGCATCAGAGGCGGTGCCGATTCCGGCATCGAGGATCACAGGCACCTGGGCGCGGCTGACGATCGTCTCGATGTTGTGCGGGTTGAGGATGCCCAGCCCGCTGCCGATCGGAGCGCCGGCAGGCATGACCACAGCAACCCCGGCATCCTCGAGCCTCTTGGCCAGCGCCGGATCGTCGTTCGTGTAGGCGAAGACCGTGAAGCCGTCGAGCACGAGCTCCTCCGCCGCCTGGAACAGCTCCACCGGGGCGGGCAGCAAGGTCTCCTCATCGGCGATGACCTCGAGCTTCACCCAGTTCGTCTCGAGAGCTTCCCTGGCCAACCGAGCAGTCAGCACAGCATCCCTGGCTGTGTAGCATCCAGCCGTGTTGGGCAGGATACGGATACCCAGACGCTGCAGCAAAGCGAAGACCGAGTCCCGGGCAGTGCCGTCATAGCGGCGCAGTGCCACGGTGGTGAGCTCAGTGCCCGATGCTTCCAGCGCCTGTTCGAGGATGCTCAGCGAACTTGCGCCGCCGGTGCCCATGACGAGCCGGGAGTTCATCGCCACTTCGTCGACGTTCCAGGTCATATCAGCCTCCCTGCACTGCGGTGACGATGTCGACACTGTGGCCCTCGGCCAGAGTGAAGCCCGACCACTGTCCGCGCCTGATGACCTCACCGTCGACGGCGAGCGCGATGCCCAGGCGACTGCCGTCGACGGGGGTGCCGTCGGCGCCGATCTCCTTGTCGACGATGCCGGAGATGAGGTCCTTGGCTGTGGTGGGACCGGCGAGTGCGTGGCGCTCGCCGTTGAGCGTGATGGTGATGGTGTCGGTCACGGATGACTCCCTGCTGGGTGCTGAATCGAAACGGTGTGCTGCTGT
>NZ_JACBOT010000033.1 GCF_021532275.1 Brevibacterium sp. UCMA 11754 | reverse complement strand
CGGTCCCGCCGTCGACTATGTCGCTCCTGGGTCTGCTCAGACACATGGCCGAAGTCGAACGTGACTGGTGCAACTGGATCACAACAGGACAGCAGCGGCCCTCGCTCTATGGTGGCCTCGATGCGGCCTTCGACGTTTCAAACGGCCGATGATGACATGCTGGCGACAGCCCTGGCAGATCTCGAAGCGGAGCAGGGGACCACCGATTCCGAGGTTGCCAAGCACGAAGATCTGGGAACCCGCCTCGGCGAATCGCAGATAGAGGTGAGGGAAATCCAAATCCATCGGATCGAGGAGTACGCCAGGCATTGCGGGCATGCGGACCTTCTGCGGGAGCGCATCGACGGCCGAACGGGTCAATGACCACGGAGCAGAAACAGGTACCCTTGATTGAACGATTCTCAATGAGGAGACATCATGACCCGCGCAGTACAGATCACCTTCGATTGTCACGATCCGATCGGTCAAGCCACCTTCTGGGCAGAGACGCTCGGATACGTCATCCCTGGCCCTCCCGGAGTCCGCCTCAGCGCCGGTGACGATCCTTTTGCCGCGTGGAAGGAATTCGTCGAGGGGCTGGGCATCGACTTGAAGCCTGAGGATTTCCGCGCCGCGATCGAGGATCCGCAAGGACGCGGTCCCCGAGTGTTCTTCCAGATAGTGCCCGAGGACAAAATCGTCAAGAACAGAGTCCATCTCGATGTGCGTGCTGCCCCCGGTCTGCAGAACAGCGAACGGATGCAGGCGTTGGAAGACGAATGTCAGCGTCTGCAGGAGCTGGGTGCACAGCGTCTCGAACGGGTTGATCCGAATCCGCCGATGGAGACTGGATTCATCGTCATGGCCGATCCCGAGGGAAACGAGTTCTGCCTCGACTGACTAGGGTTCTGATCAGGATGAGAATCCTCTTAGCAAGGGGCAGTGGGCGCACCTCCTTGTTACCGTTGAGGGCATGAAGACACAGAGATGGGCCACGCGAGCCGCTGCAGGAACCATGATTGCCGCCTTCGCCCTCACCGGCTGTTCAAGTGGGGACTCAGGTGATGGTCAGGCCTCGGAGAGCGAGGGCCAGACCCGGAATCAGCTGAGGCTCAGAACGCTTCTGACAATGACGAATCAGGCGCCGCTGAAGACACGAAGTCACAGGGCTCGACGACAACCAGCTCCTCGGGGTTGGCCGCTGATGCCGATCTGAGCAAGGAATCACCATCAGTGGCACCCAAGGATGCCATTGCCACGGCGAAGAAGGAAGCGAAGGACGGCACCGTACACGGCATCGAACTCGACTTCGACGAACGCGACAAGGCATGGCAGTACGAGGTCAAGGTCATCGACGGCGCCACTGACTTCGACGTCGAGATCGATGCTGAGACCGGTGAAGTCGTCGACACGGAGAAGGACTCCTCGGACGACAAGGAGAAGGCCATCGACCTGAACGACCCGATGACCTTCGACGAGGCGCTCAAGCTTGCCCAGGAAAGGCCTCGGGCCGACTTGACGGATGGAAGCTCGAATCCGACGACGGCCGTATCGAATACCAGTTCTATTTTGATGACAAGGGTGAAGAGATCGAGGTATCCGTCGACGTCGAATCGAAGAAGGTCACCGTCGACGACTGACCGTTGCCGCATCCTGATCACCCCAGTGCCGCATCCTGAGCACCATCACGACAGATGGGCACTGTCAGGACGGAACATCGCGGCGTAGGCTGGCGCCATGCCCTTGAACCCAGTTGCGTCGCCTCGGCCGGCGGGGCGTCTCAACGTCATCGCCGGCCCCATGTTCTCAGGCAAATCCGAGGAACTCATGCGTCGCGTCCGACGAGCAAAGATCGCCGGGGTCAATGTGCTCGTCCTCAGCCACTCTCTCGACACACGTTCCGATCTGTCGGCGATCACCTCTCACGACGGGATCAACATTCCTGCGGTACCCGTCGGTGACGTCGAGACCCTCGCCGAGCTCGCCCGCGCCGAGGACTATGAGCTGGTGGCCATCGATGAGGCCCAATTCTTCGGGCCTGACCTGGTGCCGACCGTCTTCGACCTCGTGGAAACGTGGTGCTGCAGTCATCGTCGAAGGCCTGTGCGTGACGTTCGACGGCGGCCCCTTCGAACCGATGCCGACATTCATGGCCGTGGCCGAGGACGTTCTCCAAACTCACGGCAGTGTGCACGATCTGCGGTAGGGATGCCGTCTTCCACCAACGTGTGGGCACCCCCGGGCTCAGCGTCGAAGCCTCGGAACTGAGTGCCACCGACATCGATGCCAGCCATGTCGGGGGTCTCGAATCCTATGTCGCACGTTGCCGGGAGCACTTCGCTCCACCGCACTAGAAGCAATCGGTCACGACCGCATCAGAGCAGCTGCTCAGTCCTCGATGCTCTCCCACACATCACGCCAGATCCGGGCTAGGTCCGGAACCTGATAATGGGCATTGAGGCCGCTGGGCTGAGGTACGACGTGAAGGTCGATACCCTCGGGCCAGCCATCGATGAGAGGACGTGTCCTGCTCGCCGAGGTGGGCCTTGGGCAGGGAATATCCGATCCGGAACGACGTGATCCCAGCGACTGCGACTACCTTGGGGCGGATGTCGTCGAGTCGGCGGACAAGCCTGGCCGCACCCTCGCGCAGTTCCTTCTTGTCCAGCTCATCGGCCCGAGCCGTGGCCCGTCCCACGAGGTTGGTGATGCCGATGCCGCGTGCCAGCAGCTGTGCCTCGTCCTCGACGGCCAGGCCCAGGGAGGCGTCGACGAGGTGATCGGTCAGACCTGCCTGATGCAGAGACGGCCAGAAGCGATTTCCCGGTCTGGCGAAGGGTGCATTGACCGCGGCCGTCCACAGGCCCGGGTTGATTCCGACGATGAGCATCGAGAGTTCACCCGAGCGCACGGGGAGAACGTCATCGATGGCGTCGGGATTGTCGGTGGCGAACTCAGCGAGGTCGTCCTTCGTCGGCTTTCGTCCGCCTAAGGGCGATGGTCGGCGGGAGCTGATGAAACTTTCCTCAATCACGCTGTCCACACTACCGTCGAGTCAGAACGGACGAATCAGCGCCCGTCGCCTCAGGACCATCGGGAGACCCATGACGCACGAACACGGGCAGCAGACTCATCAGCACGTGCGACCGCACGCCGGTGAGTCAGCCCCCTTCCACTTCGAGAACACGTGGAGGGTCGATGCCAGTCCGACAGAGGTCTGGTCCGTGCTCTCCGATGTCAAGTCGTGGCCGCAGTGGTGGCCGGGCCTGCCCGTGGCGGTCCCCGTCGATGACAGGAACGTGCCCGGCCGCCGCGCCGAAATTCAGGTGGAGAGCCCGATCGGAGTCACCTTGAGCTTCGGAATCGAACTTCAGGACACAGACCCGCCGAGCTTCGTCTCGTTCTCCGCCACCGGTGATCTGAGGGGGACCGGTGTGTGGTCGCTGGAGCAGACGGGCCCGATCACCACGATCAGCTCCGTGTGGTGTGTGACCACTTCGCGCTTGTCGATTCGCATGCTGCGTCCCGTGGCAACGTGGATGCACTCACGTGTGATGAGAGCCGGACACCGCGGTCTGGCCAGACGACTGAACAGTCTCATGCTCTGAGGCCGACCACGCATCGATGCCGCCGTCCAGGGACCGCAGACGCACGGACTCCGGTGCCGCATCGCGCAGAAGCTGCACGGCCTGAGCGGAGCGGGCCCCCGACTTGCAGTGGATGACGACCTCGCGAGGTAACAGCGTGACAAGAGTTTCCACCGCGGGCCACCCCTCGACCTGCAGCACACCCAGCGGCAGGTGGACGGATCCGGGTATCGATGCCAGATGGCGCTCCCAATCGGCCCGCACATCGATGAGAAGGGCGGAGGAAGGATCAGCCAGATACTCATCGACACCGATCTCGTCCTCCCGATCTGCACCGTCACCGTCTGCTTCTGCACGGGCAGCCGCACAGGCCACAGCCACCTCGGCGAGGTCGGTGACAGGTTCGCGATCAGGATCCGGTGAGAACCTCAGCGTGGAGTAGTCGGACTCCAGTGCGTCATAGCGCAGCAGGCGACCGATCAGGGGAGTGCCGATGCCGCAGATGAGTTTCACCGCCTCCGTGGCCATCGCCGAACCGATGGTTCCGCACAGCACCCCGAGGACACCGCCTTCGGCGCAGTTGGGCACGGAATCGGCCTCGGGGATGTCGGGGAACAGGTCGCGCAGCATCGGCCCGTGCCCGGGAACGAAGGTGCTCACCTGTCCGGCGAAGCGAAAGATCGTGCCCCAGATCAGTGGGGTGCCGGTGAGTTCGGCCGCATCATTGGACAGATACCGGGTCGCGAAGTTGTCTGCGCCGTCGAGCACCAGATCATGAGACGCGAAGAGTTCGAGCACATTGGCGGGACTCAAGCGCTTCGCAACTGCGTGAACCTCGAGCAGCGGATCGAGGCGCAGCAGGGCGTCACGGGCGGAATCCACCTTGGCTCGACCGATGTCGGCACCACGATGAAGGACCTGGCGCTGCAGGTTCGAGGCTTCGACCACATCGTCGTCGATGATCGTGATCGTTCCGATCCCGGCCGCAGCCAGGTAGTGCAGAACCGGGGCACCCAAGCCACCCGCACCGATGACCAGCGCCGAGGCGGCCCGTAACCGGCGTTGTCCTTCGACCCCGATACCCGGCAGGCTCAGATGCCTGGCGTAGCGTTCGAATTCCCGTGGGCTCAGAGAATCAAGCGGTTCGACCAGCGGGCCCGGATTGTCCACCGCGCTCATCTCGGGGTCACCATCCCGTCGAAGGTCGATGAAGCCAGAGCCAACGGTCGCTTTGGGATGCGCCCGGCATGGGCAGCCAGATGACCGGACTCCACGGCAAGGGACATCGCCCGAGCCATGGCCCTGGCATCATGTGCCCGGGTCACCGCAGAGGCCAACAGGACGGCGGTACAGCCGAGCTCCATCGCCAAAGCCGCATCAGAGGCGGTGCCGATTCCGGCATCGAGGATCACAGGCACCTGGGCGCGGCTGACGATCGTCTCGATGTTGTGCGGGTTGAGGATGCCCAGCCCGCTGCCGATCGGAGCGCCGGCAGGCATGACCACAGCAACCCCGGCATCCTCGAGCCTCTTGGCCAGCGCCGGATCGTCGTTCGTGTAGGCGAAGACCGTGAAGCCGTCGAGCACGAGCTCCTCCGCCGCCTGGAACAGCTCCACCGGGGCGGGCAGCAAGGTCTCCTCATCGGCGATGACCTCGAGCTTCACCCAGTTCGTCTCGAGAGCTTCCCTGGCCAACCGAGCAGTCAGCACAGCATCCCTGGCTGTGTAGCATCCAGCCGTGTTGGGCAGGATACGGATACCCAGACGCTGCAGCAAAGCGAAGACCGAGTCCCGGGCAGTGCCGTCATAGCGGCGCAGTGCCACGGTGGTGAGCTCAGTGCCCGATGCTTCCAGCGCCTGTTCGAGGATGCTCAGCGAACTTGCGCCGCCGGTGCCCATGACGAGCCGGGAGTTCATCGCCACTTCGTCGACGTTCCAGGTCATATCAGCCTCCCTGCACTGCGGTGACGATGTCGACACTGTGGCCCTCGGCCAGAGTGAAGCCCGACCACTGTCCGCGCCTGATGACCTCACCGTCGACGGCGAGCGCGATGCCCAGGCGACTGCCGTCGACGGGGGTGCCGTCGGCGCCGATCTCCTTGTCGACGATGCCGGAGATGAGGTCCTTGGCTGTGGTGGGACCGGCGAGTGCGTGGCGCTCGCCGTTGAGCGTGATGGTGATGGTGTCGGTCACGGATGACTCCCTGCTGGTTGCTGAATCGAAACGGTGTGCTGCTGTGCGTCCTGTGGTTCCGCTGGTGGGTGCTCTGAATCGAAGCGGTCCGGTCCCACCGCTGCCAGTGACCCCGGTGGCACCCATGCTGTGTCGGCTCTGGTGGCAAGGTCGGCGGTGAGGCCCGCACCCAGCGGGGCGAGGAGGATGCCGTGCCGGAAGAAGCCGGTGGACACCACACAGCCGGGATCGATGCGTCCGATGATCGGCACGTCATCTGGTGAGCCCGGTCTGGCACGGGTGGTGATGTAGGTGATCTCGCAGTCGAGGACGGCCGGGACGAGGCGCTCTGCGTCACGAAGCAGCTGGTGGACGCCGCCGGCGTTGGTTCCCGACCGACCGTCCTCACGGCTCGTGGCACCGAGGACGAGCTCGCCATCGGGGCGAGGCACGATGTAGACGGGCCGAGCGTTGACCAGACCGCGGATCGTGCGCGTCAGCAGTGGGTCCAGTGCTTTCGGTGCCCGGAGTCTGATCACCTCACCCATACTTGGCGCAGAGGCAGCGTCGGTACCCCCGCGATGTCATTGCACGAAGCGCCAGCGGCGACGATGACCTGATCTGCAGTCAACCTCGTCCCATCGTCGAGCTCGACGCCCACGGTGCCGCCGGCTGCCTTGTGCAGACCCGTGACGCGGGCCCGGATGATGTCATCACCGAGGACCGATATCAGTGCACCGGTGACCCGGCGGGGATCGATCGAATGATCTCCGGGTATCGTGACGGCACCGCACCCCCGGGTGCCAGGGACGGTTCCAGGTCACGGGCCCGGATCCGCGATGAGGAGACGTCGAAACCGGCAGAGGACTGCAGGTTCATGAGCTCACGCAGGGAGACGAGGTCGGACCGGTCACCGGCACACACGAGGGTCTCGGTGCTCGAGTGTCCCAGGTCATGACCCGAGACGGCAGTCAGCTCGGCGGCGAAGTCCGGGTAGAGAGTCCGCCCTGTATCGCTCATGCGTGCCTCGAGCGGACCTCTACCGGACTTCGCCGCCGAGCTGACTGCCGTCTCGGGTCATGACCTGGGACACTCGAGCACGAGACCCTCGTGTGTGCCGGTGACCGGGCCGACCTCGTCTCCCTGCGTGAGCTCATGAACCTGCAGTCCTCTGCCGGTTTCGACGTCTCCCTCATCGCGGGATCCCGGGCCCGTGACCTGGAACCGTCCCTGGCACCCGGGGTGTGCGGTGCCGTCACGATACCCGGAGATCATTCGATCGATCCCCGCCGGGTCACCGGTGCACTGATATCGGTCCTCGGTGATGACATCATCCGGGCCCGCGTCACGGGTCTGCACAAGGCAGCCGGGCGCACCGTGGGCGTCGAGCTCGACGATGGGACGAGGTTGACTGCAGATCAGGTCATCGTCGCCGCTGGCGCTTCGTGCAATGACATCGCGGGGGTACCGACGCTGCCTCTGCGCCAAGTATGGGGTGAGGTGATCAGACTCCGGGCACCGAAAGCACTGGACCCACTGCTGACGCGCACGATCCGCGGTCTGGTCAACGCTCGGCCCGTCTACATCGTGCCTCGCCCCGATGGCGAGCTCGTCCTCGGTGCCACGAGCCGTGAGGACGGTCGGTCGGGAACCAACGCCGGCGGCGTCCACCAGCTGCTTCGTGACGCAGAGCGCCTCGTCCCGGCCGTCCTCGACTGCGAGATCACCTACATCACCACCCGTGCCAGACCGGGCTCACCAGATGACGTGCCGATCATCGGACGCATCGATCCCGGCTGTGTGGTGTCCACCGGCTTCTTCCGGCACGGCATCCTCCTCGCCCCGCTGGGTGCGGGCCTCACCGCCGACCTTGCCACCAGAGCCGACACAGCATGGGTGCCACGGGGTCACTGGCAGCGGTGGGACCGGACCGCTTCGATTCAGAGCACCCACCAGCGGAACCACAGGACGCACAGCAGCACACCGTTTCGATTCAGCAACCAGCAGGGAGTCATCCGTGACCGACACCATCACCATCACGCTCAACGGCGAGCGCCACGCACTCGCCGGTCCCACCACAGCCAAGGACCTCATCTCCGGCATCGTCGACAAGGAGATCGGCGCCGACGGCACCCCCGTCGACGGCAGTCGCCTGGGCATCGCGCTCGCCGTCGACGGTGAGGTCATCAGGCGCGGACAGTGGTCGGGCTTCACTCTGGCCGAGGGCCACAGTGTCGACATCGTCACCGCAGTGCAGGGAGGCTGATATGACCTGGAACGTCGACGAAGTGGCGATGAACTCCCGGCTCGTCATGGGCACCGGCGGCGCAAGTTCGCTGAGCATCCTCGAACAGGCGCTGGAAGCATCGGGCACTGAGCTCACCACCGTGGCACTGCGCCGCTATGACGGCACTGCCCGGGACTCGGTCTTCGCTTTGCTGCAGCGTCTGGGTATCCGTATCCTGCCCAACACGGCTGGATGCTACACAGCCAGGGATGCTGTGCTGACTGCTCGGTTGGCCAGGGAAGCTCTCGAGACGAACTGGGTGAAGCTCGAGGTCATCGCCGATGAGGAGACCTTGCTGCCCGCCCCGGTGGAGCTGTTCCAGGCGGCGGAGGAGCTCGTGCTCGACGGCTTCACGGTCTTCGCCTACACGAACGACGATCCGGCGCTGGCCAAGAGGCTCGAGGATGCCGGGGTTGCTGTGGTCATGCCTGCCGGCGCTCCGATCGGCAGCGGGCTGGGCATCCTCAACCCGCACAACATCGAGACGATCGTCAGCCGCGCCCAGGTGCCTGTGATCCTCGATGCCGGAATCGGCACCGCCTCTGATGCGGCTTTGGCGATGGAGCTCGGCTGTACCGCCGTCCTGTTGGCCTCTGCGGTGACCCGGGCACATGATGCCAGGGCCATGGCTCGGGCGATGTCCCTTGCCGTGGAGTCCGGTCATCTGGCTGCCCATGCCGGGCGCATCCCAAAGCGACCGTTGGCTCTGGCTTCATCGACCTTCGACGGAGATGGTGACCCCGAGATGAGCGCGGTGGACAATCCGGGCCCGCTGGTCGAACCGCTTGATTCTCTGAGCCCACGGGAATTCGAACGCTACGCCAGGCATCTGAGCCTGCCGGGTATCGGGGTCGAAGGACAACGCCGGTTACGGGCCGCCTCGGCGCTGGTCATCGGTGCGGGTGGCTTGGGTGCCCCGGTTCTGCACTACCTGGCTGCGGCCGGGATCGGAACGATCACGATCATCGACGACGATGTGGTCGAAGCCTCGAACCTGCAGCGCCAGGTCCTTCATCGTGGTGCCGACATCGGTCGAGCCAAGGTGGATTCCGCCCGTGACGCCCTGCTGCGCCTCGATCCGCTGCTCGAGGTTCACGCAGTTGCGAAGCGCTTGAGTCCCGCCAATGTGCTCGAACTCTTCGCGTCTCATGATCTGGTGCTCGACGGCGCAGACAACTTCGCGACCCGGTATCTGTCCAATGATGCGGCCGAACTCACCGGCACCCCACTGATCTGGGGCACGATTCTTTCGCTTCGCCGGACAGGTGAGCACCTTCGTTCCGGGCACGGGCCGATGCTGCGCGACCTGTTCCCCGACATCCCCGAGGCCGATTCCGTGCCCAACTGCGCCGAAGGCGGTGTCCTCGGGGTGCTGTGCGGAACCATCGGTTCGGCGATGGCCACGGAGGCGGTGAAACTCATCTGCGGCATCGGCACTCCCCTGATCGGTCGCCTGCTGCGCTATGACGCACTGGAGTCCGACTACTCCACGCTGAGGTTCTCACCGGATCCTGATCGCGAACCTGTCACCGACCTCGCCGAGGTGGCTGTGGCCTGTGCGGCTGCCCGTGCAGAAGCAGACGGTGACGGTGCAGATCGGAGGGACGAGATCGGTGTCGATGAGTATCTGGCTGATCCTTCCTCCGCCCTTCTCATCGATGTGCGGGCCGATTGGGAGCGCCATCTGGCATCGATACCCGGATCCGTCCACCTGCCGCTGGGTGTGCTGCAGGTCGAGGGGTGGCCCGCGGTGGAAACTCTTGTCACGCTGTTACCTCGCGAGGTCGTCATCCACTGCAAGTCGGGGGCCCGCTCCGCTCAGGCCGTGCAGCTTCTGCGCGATGCGGCACCGGAGTCCGTGCGTCTGCGGTCCCTGGACGGCGGCATCGATGCGTGGTCGGCCTCAGAGCATGAGACTGTTCAGTCGTCTGGCCAGACCGCGGTGTCCGGCTCTCATCACACGTGAGTGCATCCACGTTGCCACGGGACGCAGCATGCGAATCGACAAGCGCGAAGTGGTCACACACCACACGGAGCTGATCGTGGTGATCGGGCCCGTCTGCTCCAGCGACCACACACCGGTCCCCCTCAGATCACCGGTGGCGGAGAACGAGACGAAGCTCGGCGGGTCTGTGTCCTGAAGTTCGATTCCGAAGCTCAAGGTGACTCCGATCGGGCTCTCCACCTGAATTTCGGCGCGGCGGCCGGGCACGTTCCTGTCATCGACGGGGACCGCCACGGGCAGGCCCGGCCACCACTGCGGCCACGACTTGACATCGGAGAGCACGGACCAGACCTCTGTCGGACTGGCATCGACCCTCCACGTGTTCTCGAAGTGGAAGGGGGCTGACTCACCGCGTGTGCGGTCGCACGTGCTGATGAGTCTGCTGCCCGTGTTCGTGCGTCATGGGTCTCCCGATGGTCCTGAGGCGACGGGCGCTGATTCGTCCGTTCTGACTCGACGGTAGTGTGGACAGCGTGATTGAGGAAAGTTTCATCAGCTCCCGCCGACCATCGCCCTTAGGCGGACGAAAGCCGACGAAGGACGACCTCGCTGAGTTCGCCACCGACAATCCCGACGCCATCGATGACGTTCTCCCCGTGCGCTCGGGTGAACTCTCGATGCTCATCGTCGGAATCAACCCGGGCCTGTGGACGGCCGCGGTCAATGCACCTTCGCCAGACCGGGAAATCGCTTCTGGCCGTCTCTGCATCAGGCAGGTCTGACCGATCACCTCGTCGACGCCTCCCTGGGCCTGGCCGTCGAGGACGAGGCACAGCTGCTGGCACGCGGCATCGGCATCACCAACCTCGTGGGACGGGCCACGGCTCGGGCCGATGAGCTGGACAAGAAGGAACTGCGCGAGGGTGCGGCCAGGCTTGTCCGCCGACTCGACGACATCCGCCCCAAGGTAGTCGCAGTCGCTGGGATCACGTCGTTCCGGATCGGATATTCCCTGCCCAAGGCCCACCTCGGCGAGCAGGACACGTCTCTCATCGATGGCTGGCCCGAGGGTATCGACCTTCACGTCGTACCTCAGCCCAGCGGCCTCAATGCCCATTATCAGGTTCCGGACCTAGCCCGGATCTGGCGTGATGTGTGGGAGAGCATCGAGGACTGAGCAGCTGCTCTGATGCGGTCGTGACCGATTGCTTCTAGTGCGGTGGAGCGAAGTGCTCCCGGCAACGTGCGACATAGGATTCGAGACCCCCGACATGGCTGGCATCGATGTCGGTGGCACTCAGTTCCGAGGCTTCGACGCTGAGCCGGGGGTGCCCACACGTTGGTGGAAGACGGCATCCCTACCGCAGATCGTGCACACTGCCGTGAGTTTGAGAACGTCCTCGGCCACGGCCATGAATGTCGGCATCGGTTCGAAGGGGCCGCCGTCGAACGTCACGCACAGGCCTTCGACGATGACTGCAGCACCACGTTCCACGAGGTCGAAGACGGTCGGCACCAGGTCAGGCCCGAAGAATTGGGCCTCATCGATGGCCACCAGCTCATAGTCCTCGGCGCGGGCGAGCTCGGCGAGGGTCTCGACGTCACCGACGGGTACCGCAGGAATGTTGATCCCGTCGTGAGAGGTGATCGCCGACAGATCGGAACGTGTGTCGAGAGAGTGGCTGAGGACGAGCACATTGACCCCGGCGATCTTTGCTCGTCGGACGCGACGCATGAGTTCCTCGGATTTGCCTGAGAACATGGGGCCGGCGATGACGTTGAGACGCCCCGCCGGCCGAGGCGACGCAACTGGGTTCAAGGGCATGGCGCCAGCCTACGCCGCGATGTTCCGTCCTGACAGTGCCCATCTGTCGTGATGGTGCTCAGGATGCGGCACTGGGGTGATCAGGATGCGGCAACGGTCAGTCGTCGACGGTGACCTTCTTCGATTCGACGTCGACGGATACCTCGATCTCTTCACCCTTGTCATCAAAATAGAACTGGTATTCGATACGGCCGTCGTCGGATTCGAGCTTCCATCCGTCAAGTCGGCCCGGCCTTGTCCTGGGCAAGCTTGAGCGCCTCGTCGAAGGTCATCGGGTCGTTCAGGTCGATGGCCTTCTCCTTGTCGTCCGA
This sequence comes from Brevibacterium sp. UCMA 11754, assembly GCF_021532275.1. GTDB lineage: Bacteria > Actinomycetota > Actinomycetes > Actinomycetales > Brevibacteriaceae > Brevibacterium. The sequence goes on along the minus strand of NZ_JACBOT010000033.1, from coordinate 1,336 downwards.
GGAGTCCTTCTCCGTGTCGACGACTTCACCGGTCTCAGCATCGATCTCGACGTCGAAGTCAGTGGCGCCGTCGATGACCTTGACCTCGTACTGCCATGCCTTGTCGCGTTCGTCGAAGTCGAGTTCGATGCCGTGTACGGTGCCGTCCTTCGCTTCCTTCTTCGCCGTGGCAATGGCATCCTTGGGTGCCACTGATGGTGATTCCTTGCTCAGATCGGCATCAGCGGCCAACCCCGAGGAGCTGGTTGTCGTCGAGCCCTGTGACTTCGTGTCTTCAGCGGCGCCTGATTCGTCATTGTCAGAAGCGTTCTGAGCCTCAGCTGATTCCGGGGTCTGGCCCTCGCTCTCCGAGGCCTGACCATCACCTGAGTCCCCACTTGAACAGCCGGTGAGGGCGAAGGCGGCAATCATGGTTCCTGCAGCGGCTCGCGTGGCCCATCTCTGTGTCTTCATGCCCTCAACGGTAACAAGGAGGTGCGCCCACTGCCCCCTTGCTAAGAGGATTCTCATCCTGATCAGAACCCTAGTCAGTCGAGGCAGAACTCGTTTCCCTCGGGATCGGCCATGACGATGAATCCAGTCTCCATCGGCGGATTCGGATCAACCCGTTCGAGACGCTGTGCACCCAGCTCCTGCAGACGCTGACATTCGTCTTCCAACGCCTGCATCCGTTCGCTGTTCTGCAGACCGGGGGCAGCACGCACTCGAGATGGACTCTGTTCTTGACGATTTTGTCCTCGGGCACTATCTGGAAGAACACTCGGGGACCGCGTCCTTGCGGATCCTCGATCGCGGCGCGGAAATCCTCAGGCTTCAAGTCGATGCCCAGCCCCTCGACGAATTCCTCCACGCGGCAAAAGGATCGTCACCGGCGCTGAGGCGGACTCCGGGAGGGCCAGGGATGACGTATCCGAGCGTCTCTGCCCAGAAGGTGGCTTGACGATCGGATCGTGACAATCGAAGGTGATCTGTAGCTGTGTACTGCGCGGGTCATGATGTCTCCTCATTGAGATCGTTCAATCAAGGGTACCTGTTTCTGCTCCGTGGTCATTGACCCGTTCGGCCGTCGATGCGCTCCCGCAGAAGGTCCGCATGCCCGCAATGCCTGGCGTACTCCTCGATCCGATGGATTGGAGTTCCCTCACCTCTATCTGCGATTCGCCGAGGCGGGTTCCCAGATCTTCGTGCTTGGCAACCTCGGAATCGGTGGTCCCCTGCTCCGCTTCGAGATCTGCCAGGGCTGTCGCCAGCATGTCATCATCGGCCGTTGAAACGTCGAAGCCGCATCGAGGCCACCATAGAGCGAGGGCCGCTGCTCGTCCTGTGTGATCCAGTT
>NZ_JACBOT010000032.1 GCF_021532275.1 Brevibacterium sp. UCMA 11754 | reverse complement strand
AGGTCGTCCTCAGAATGCAGATCGGCAGCATCACGGGAGCGTTCGCTGAAGCGAAACGCCAGAATTCCCGCTATGCCCAGTCCAGACCGACGATGCCGGTCAGGACCGCTACGATCAAGAGGTCCACGTCATCAAGCTTATGCGCAGTCTGCTCCAGAGGCGCACTGAATCGACCCCAGGACGCCGCTTTTGCCGAGGAATTCACCTGCACGCCAGACAACGTTCACCCAATGGTGTCAAGCTGACACAGTGTGCCTGTCCTGACCGGAGGGTCGTCCGCACCCAGGACGATCTCAGGCACCTCCCTTGCACAAGATCCACGAGATTAAGGAACCGTTGTCAATGCGCGAAGTCTTCAGAAATGAGCTGGACGAGCTGGGCCACGCAGTGGTCGACATGTCTGTCAAAGTTCACGAGGCGATGCGCTGGCGAACCAGTCCCTGCGCAGCAACGACCTCGAACTGGCCGAAAAGGTCATCGAAGCCGACGCCGTGATCGACCACATGCAGTACGCCCTCGACCAGCAGGCCGCTGAGATGCTGGCCCTGCAGGCCCCCGTCGCCGCCGACCTGCGCGCGGTCATCGGTTCGCTGCGGATGTCCGCTTCGCTCGAGCGCATGGGCGACCTGGCTCGCCACATCGCCCAGCAGGTCCGCATCCGCTACCCGGAGTCAGCGATCCCCGATCACTTCACCGAAACCTTCACCCGCATGGGCGAATCCGGAGAGAAGATCGCCCGAGGCGACGGAGAACCTGCTGTCGAACCCGGGCCTGACCGCCGTGCCCACGATCAATGCGATCGACGAAGAGCTCGACGAACTGCACCTGAGCATCTTCGCCAAGCTCGCCGAGGCGCCCGCCGGGTCGCTGGCACCGCGCCACATCGCCGACGTCACCCTGCTCTCGCGCTACTACGAGCGCTTCGGCGACCACGCGGTGTCCGTGTCCCAGAAGGTCGAATACCTGCTCACCGGCAACTGGGAACCGTACCTGTCGAAGAAGTGACATACGCCTGAAGCACCGAATCAGCCCGAGGTCGACGAATGTTCGACCTCGGGCTTTTCGCTGGCGATGACCTACTCTCCGGTGCCTCGGTCGTTCCGCTGATGCTGCGTGCGATGGTCTTCAGCACTCCCGTCGTGACAGCGACGCCCAGAAGCAGGAGGGCTCCGCCGACGAGCTCGGGAACGGGGGGACGGTCTCCGAGGACGAGCCAGGCCGAGAGCACACGACCAGGGAAACCAACAGTGAGAACGGCGCCACCTGCGATGCCGGAACCTTGCAAGCAGCGAATTCCAGAGACGTAGCCGACGAGTGAGGCACAGCCGGCGGTGTAGACGACCGAAGCCACGACTCCCCAGGTCGGGTTCGCAAGGGCGTGAAGCCACCTCGGCGGGGCCGTCGACGAGTATCGAGAGCGCGAACAGCGGCACGGGGACCACGATGGCCGACCACACGGTCATCTGCACACCGTTCGTGCCCTCCTTGACTCCCGGGCGATGACATTGCCGATCGCCCAGGACAGGGACGCGGCGAGCGCGACGAGGAAGGCGACGATCGGCACCGATGCCTGAAGGCTCAGGCCGATGACGCACAGTCCGGACAGGCCGATGAGGATGCCGATGATCTGGCGTCGACTCGGGGAACTCCTTGAGAACAAGGGCGCGACGAGCACCGTGAAGGCGGCCTGAATCTGGATGACGATCGAAGTCAGGCCCGCAGGCAGCCCGAGGAACATGGCTGTGTAGAGGAGGCCGAACTGACCGGCGGACATGAAGACGCCGATGAGGAGGATACGTCGGAAGTTCCCTCTGGGGTACTTGACGAAGAAGATCGCCGGGATCACGACGAGCGTGAAGCGGGCGGCGACGAGGAGCAGCGGTGGCCAGTCCCGCAGCCCGAAGTCGATGAAGATGAAGTTGACGCCCCAGAGAACGACGACGAGCAGGGCGAGCATGTAATGGACGGGACGCATACTTCCAGGATCCCAGCCATTGCATCAAAATTCCATTGAATATAAATGCGTGGTTCGTTAAAAAATTATGATTGGACACTCTCGCCCTGCGCACGCTCGTTGCTCTCGACTCGGCCGGATCCGTCACGGCGACTGCCGACGCACTCGGCTACACCTCGGCGGCATCAGCCACCAGCTGCAGAAGCTCTCGCGCTACCTCGGCTCACCGGTCACCGAGCGCACCGGACGGGGGATCGCATTGACTCCGATGGGCCGTGAGCTCAGCCGGCGCGGCGCCGAGCTGCTCCAGGACCTCGAAAGCCTCGAGGACGACGCCCGGGCAAGGTCGGGCGAACCTCGAGGTCGGATCACGGTGGGCGGGTTCTCGACAGGCATCCGCGGAGTGCTGGTGCCATCCCTGCCGCTGCTCAAGGAGACCGCGCCGGGCTGACGATCACCAACATCGAAGAGGAGCCCGATGAGCTCATCGACATGGTCACGGTCGGTCGGATCGACGCCTCGCTGATCTTCGACTGGCGGGAAGGTCCTCCCCAGCTGCCCTCGACGCTGAATTCCGAGCTCATCACCGTCGACCGGCCGATATCGTCATGCATCGTGACCACCATCTGGCATCACGCCATCTGGTGACCCGGCAGGATCTCCTCCGCGAGGTCTTCGTCTCGGCACCGCGCAACGGCGTTATGCCATCGCTGGCTCACCGCGCTCTTCGATCCGCTCAACGCCGAACCGCGGATCGAGTACTGGGCGATGGAGTATGACACCCAGATCGAGTTCGTCCGGGCTGTCGGGGCGCTCGCGCTGGTGCCGCGGTTGGGACGGCCGCACCTGCCTGCCGACGTCACCGTCGTCGAACTCGACGATCCGAGCATCGCCCGCTGGATCTACCTCGTGTGGCGGGCCTCGATGAGCGCATCCCGGCGATCTCCCTTCCTTGAGCAGATGAGGGCGGTCGCCGAGGTGGCGGCAGGTAAGTGTGAGCCTGAGCGAGAGAGACTGAGCGTGGGAGAGTCTGAGCCTCAGCGGCCATGGTTGGCGACCTGACCGATCGCGGCCTCTGCGGCAGCAGCGTCGAGGTAGGTGCCGCCGGGCTTGACCGGGGTGAAGTCCTCGGTCACTCGTAGTGCAGCGGGATTCGGTGGGAATGTTGAGGCCGGTGATATCGGCGTCGGAGATTCCGTCGAGGTGCTTGACGAGGGCACGCAGCGAATTGCCGTGGGCGACGACGAGCACGGTGCGTCCGACGGTGAGTTCGGGGACGAGCCGGTCGTACCAGTAGGGCAGGAGCCGGTCGATGACGTCGGCCAGGCATTCCGTGCGAGGCAGGGAAACCGCCGAGGTTGGCGTAGCGCGGATCTCCTGCCTGCGAGAATTCGGAGGCGTCGCCGAGAGCTGGCGGCGGGGTGTCGAAGGAGCGGCGCCAGGTCATGAACTGCTCCTCGCCGAACTCCTCGCGGATCTCCTTCTTGTTCTTGCCCTGCAGCGCACCGTAGTGGCGTTCGTTGAGTCGCCAGCTGCGATGGACGTCGAGCCAGGAGAGATCGGCGGCTTCGAGCGCCAGATTCGAGGTGAGGATGGCCCGCTTGAGTCGGGAGGTGTACACGACGTCGGGGATGAGGTCGGCCTCGCGCAGGAGCTCACCGGCCCGCTGGCCCTCAGCCCGCCCCTGTCCGTCAGGGTCACGTCGACCCAACCGGTGAACAGATTCTTCTGGTTCCATTCGCTCTCGCCGTGGCGCAGCAGGATGAGGTTATGCGTCATGCCACCATTTTTGCACGACCGTGCCGACGCGCACAGAGCTGCCCACCCTCTGGTCGAGGTGCTTCCGAGATCTTTCTCACTATTCGGCACTCGATCTTGCATCCCGATATGCCCGGATAGCCTGAATCATGTCTGACACCCTACGCGCCGTCGTCGAACTCACAGCCTCAGTCGTCGAACCCGCAGCCTCCGTCGTCAAGTACACAGCCGATGACCCCGCCACCGCCGGCGGGAGGGTCATCGGCTCCTCAGCCCCAGCAGCCGAACTCCGACCGCAGTTCGATCATCGCCGTGACGGCGCTGCCCGGTCCTCGTCGTCATCGCAGGTGTCCTCGGGTTCCTCAGCCCTGACACGGTTCTGAGGCCCTCGTCCTGGGTCTCAGAGATCTCCTCATGACGTGTCAGGGCTGAGGAACCCGAGACACCTGCGATGACGACGAGGACGGCAGCGCGTCACGGCGATGATCGAACTGCGGTCGGAGTTCGGCTGCTGGGGCTGAGGAAGCCGATGACCCTCCCGCCGGCGGTGGCGGGGTCATCGGCTGTGTACTTGACGACGGAGGCTGCGGGTTCGACGACTGAGGCTGTGAGTTCGACGACGGCGGCGTAGGGGTGTCAGACATGAGTTCAGGCTATCCGGGCATATCGGGATGCAAGATCGAGTGCCGAATAGTGAGAAAGATCTCGGAAGCACCTCGACCAGAGGGTGGGCAGCTCTGTGCGCGTCGGCACGGTCGTGCAAAAATGGTGGCATGACGCATAACCTCATCCTGCTGCGCCACGGCGAGAGCGAATGGAACCAGAAGAATCTGTTCACCGGTTGGGTCGACGTGACCCTGACGGACAAGGGGCGGGCTGAGGGCCAGCGGGCCGGTGAGCTCCTGCGCGAGGCCGACCTCATCCCCGACGTCGTGTACACCTCCCGACTCAAGCGGGCCATCCTCACCTCGAATCTGGCGCTCGAAGCCGCCGATCTCTCCTGGCTCGACGTCCATCGCAGCTGGCGACTCAACGAACGCCACTACGGTGCGCTGCAGGGCAAGAACAAGAAGGAGATCCGCGAGGAGTTCGGCGAGGAGCAGTTCATGACCTGGCGCCGCTCCTTCGACACCCCGCCGCCAGCTCTCGGCGACGCCTCCGAATTCTCGCAGGCAGGAGATCCGCGCTACGCCAACCTCGGCGGTTCCCTGCCTCGCACGGAATGCCTGGCCGACGTCATCGACCGGCTCCTGCCCTACTGGTACGACCGGCTCGTCCCCGAACTCACCGTCGGACGCACCGTGCTCGTCGTCGCCCACGGCAATTCGCTGCGTGCCCTCGTCAAGCACCTCGACGGAATCTCCGACGCCGATATCACCGGCCTCAACATTCCCACCGGAATCCCGCTGCACTACGAGTTGACCGAGGACTTCACCCCGGTCAAGCCCGGCGGCACCTACCTCGACGCTGCTGCCGCAGAGGCCGCGATCGGTCAGGTCGCCAACCAGGGCCGCTGAGGCTCAGACTCTCCCACGCTCAGTCTCTCTCGCTCAGGCTCACACTTACCTGCCGCCACCTCGGCGACCGCCCTCATCTGCTCAAGGAGAAGGGAGATCGCCGGGGATGCGCTCATCGAGGCCCGCCACACGAGGTAGATCCAGCGGGCGATGCTCGGATCGTCGAGTTCGACGACGGTGACGTCGGCAGGCAGGTGCGGCCGTCCCAACCGCGGCACCAGCGCGAGCGCCCCGACAGCCCGGACGAACTCGATCTGGGTGTCATACTCCATCGCCCAGTACTCGATCCGCGGTTCGGCGTTGAGCGGATCGAAGAGCGCGGTGAGCCAGCGATGGCATACGCCGTTGCGCGGTGCCGAGACGAAGACCTCGCGGAGGAGATCCTGCCGGGTCACCAGATGGCGTGATGCCAGATGGTGGTCACGATGCATGACGATATCGGCCCGGTCGACGGTGATGAGCTCGGAATTCAGCGTCGAGGGCAGCTGGGGAGGACCTTCCCGCCAGTCGAAGATCAGCGAGGCGTCGATCCGACCGACCGTGACCATGTCGATGAGCTCATCGGGCTCCTCTTCGATGTTGGTGATCGTCAGCTCCGGCGCGGTCTCCTTGAGCAGCGGCAGGGATGGCACCAGCACTCCGCGGATGCCTGTCGAGAACCCGCCCACCGTGATCCGACCTCGAGGTTCGCCCGACCTTGCCCGGGCGTCGGTCTCGAGGCTTTCGAGGTCCTGGAGCAGCTCGGCGCCGCGCCGGCTGAGCTCACGGCCCATCGGAGTCAATGCGATCCCCCGTCCGGTGCGCTCGGTGACCGGTGAGCCGAGGTAGCGCGAGAGCTTCTGCAGCTGGTGGCTGATGGCCGCCGAGGTGTAGCCGAGTGCGTCGGCAGTCGCCGTGACGGATCCGGCCGAGTCGAGAGCAACGAGCGTGCGCAGGGCGAGAGTGTCAATCATCAAATAATTTTAACGAAACCACGCATTTATATTCAATGGAATTTTGATGCAATGGCTGGGATCCTGGAAGTATGCGTCCCGTCCATTACATGCTCGCCCTGCTCGTCGTCGTTCTCTGGGGCGTCAACTTCATCTTCATCGACTTCGGGCTGCGGGACTGGCCACCGCTGCTCCTCGTCGCCGCCCGCTTCACGCTCGTCGTGATCCCGGCGATCTTCTTCGTCAAGTACCCCAGAGGGAACTTCCGACGTATCCTCCTCATCGGCGTCTTCATGTCCGCCGGTCAGTTCGGCCTCCTCTACACAGCCATGTTCCTCGGGCTGCCTGCGGGCCTGACTTCGATCGTCATCCAGATTCAGGCCGCCTTCACGGTGCTCGTCGCGGCCCTTGTGCTCAAGGAGTTCCCGAGTCGACGCCAGATCATCGGCATCCTCATCGGCCTGTCCGGACTGTGCGTCATCGGCCTGAGCCTTCAGGCATCGGTGCCGATCGTCGCCTTCCTCGTCGCGCTCGCCGCGTCCCTGTCCTGGGCGATCGGCAATGTCATCGCCCGGGGAGTCAAGGAGGGCACGAACGGTGTGCAGATGACCGTGTGGTCGGCCATCGTGGTCCCCGTGCCGCTGTTCGCGCTCTCGATACTCGTCGACGGCCCCGCCGAGGTGGCTCACGCCCTTGCGAACCCGACCTGGGGAGTCGTGGCTTCGGTCGTCTACACCGCCGGCTGTGCCTCACTCGTCGGCTACGTCATCTGGAATTCGCTGCTTGCAAGGTTCCCGGCATCGCAGGTGGCGCCGTTCTCACTGTTGGTTCCCCTGGTCGGTGTGCTCTCGGCCTGGCTCGTCCTCGGAGACCGTCCCACCGTTCCCGAGCTCGTCGGCGGAGCCCTCCTGCTTCTGGGCGTCGCTGTCACGACGGGAGTGCTGAAGACCATCGCACGCAGCATCAGCGGAACGAACCGGAGGCACCGGAGAGTCATCGCCAGCGAAAAGCCCGAGGTCGAACATTCGTCGACCTCGGGCTGATTCGGTGCTTCAGGCGTATGTCACTTCTTCGACAGGTACGGTTCCCAGTTGCCGGTGAGCAGGTATTCGACCTTCTGGGACACGGACACCGCGTGGTCGCCGAAGCGCTCGTAGTAGCGCGAGAGCAGGGTGACGTCGGCGATGTGGCGCGGTGCCAGCGACCCGGCGGGCGCCTCGGCGAGCTTGGCGAAGATGCTCAGGTGCAGTTCGTCGAGCTCTTCGTCGATCGCATTGATCGTGGGCACGGCGGTCAGGCCCGGGTTCGACAGCAGGTTCTCCGTCGCCTCGGCGATCTTCTCTCCGGATTCGCCCATGCGGGTGAAGGTTTCGGTGAAGTGATCGGGGATCGCTGACTCCGGGTAGCGGATGCGGACCTGCTGGGCGATGTGGCGAGCCAGGTCGCCCATGCGCTCGAGCGAAGCGGACATCCGCAGCGAACCGATGACCGCGCGCAGGTCGGCGGCGACGGGGGCCTGCAGGGCCAGCATCTCAGCGGCCTGCTGGTCGAGGGCGTACTGCATGTGGTCGATCACGGCGTCGGCTTCGATGACCTTTTCGGCCAGTTCGAGGTCGTTGCTGCGCAGGGACTGGTTCGCCAGGCGCATCGCCTCGTGAACTTTGACAGACATGTCGACCAGCTGCGTGGCCAGCTCGTCCAGCTCATTTCTGAAGACTTCGCGCATTGACAACGGTTCCTTAATCTCGTGGATCTTGTGCAAGGGGAGGTGCCTGAGATCGTCCTGGGTGCGGACGACCCTCCGGTCAGGACAGGCACACTGTGTCAGCTTGACACCATTGGGTGAACGTTGTCTGGCGTGCAGGTGAATTCCTCGGCAAAAGCGGCGTCCTGGGGTCGATTCAGTGCGCCTCTGGAGCAGACTGCGCATAAGCTTGATGACGTGGACCTCTTGATCGTAGCGGTCCTGACCGGCATCGTCGGTCTGGGACTGGGCATAGCGGGAATTCTGGCGTTTCGCTTCAGCGAACGCTCCCGTGATGCTGCCGATCTGCATTCTGAGGACGACCTGCCTGAAGGCATCGCCGAGGTTCTGGCTGTGCTGCCCTCGGCCGCGATCGTTCTCGACGCCGGCGATGACGTCGTCAAAGCATCCCCGGCCGCGTACACATTCGGGCTGGTCAGAGGCCATTCGCTCGCCTCTCCCGAGATGCTGCGCATGGTCGGGAGAGTCCGCTCCAGAGGCCTCATCGAAGAGATCGAACTCGAACAGAAGCGCGAGCAGACGGATTCGATCCTGCGGTTCCTCCACGCTCGTGTGGCGCCCTTGGGCACGGCCTTCGTCCTCGTCCTCTGTGACGACCAGACCGAGTCCAAGCGCGTAGACTCCATTCGGCGAGATTTCGTCGCCAACGTCTCCCACGAACTCAAGACCCCCATCGGCGCGATGTCCCTCCTCGCCGAGGCGGTCACCGACTTCTCCGATGACCCGCAGGCCGTCGAACGCTTCGGCGGTCGCATGCAGCGGGAGTCGAAGCGGCTGACCCAGCTGGTGCAGGAGATCATCGACCTGTCCCGCGTCCAGGACCACACCGCTCCGTCTGCGACGGAGAAGATCTCCGCCGCCGAGGTGGTCGATGATGCCGCTGACCGTGCCCGCACGCGTGCCGAGAGCAAGAACATCCACATCGAGGTCTCGCCACCGGGCACAATGCTCATCGAGGGCAACTACGAACTCCTCGTCAATGCGGTGCGCAACCTCATCGACAACGCCATCAACTACTCACCCGACGGCACTCGCATCGGCGTCGGCGTCGACCTGGTCGACGAGCGCGTCGAGATCTCCGTCGCCGACCAGGGCATCGGTCTCTCCACTCAGGACACCGAGCGCGTCTTCGAACGGTTCTACCGCGTGGACCCGGCGCGTTCGCGTATCACGGGTGGAACCGGGCTGGGGCTGAGCATCGTCAAGCACATCATCGCCACACACGGCGGACAGGTGAAGGTCTGGAGCCGCCTCGGCAAGGGTTCCACCTTCACCATCGTGCTTCCGCTGGCAGGCAACGTCTCCGATGACGAAGCATCCTCCTCGGCGCCGGATGGGGTCCTGCTCGAGCACTCGGCACGAGCCGATGCCGACAAGGCTGAGGTTGAGGCAGACGCTGAGACAGAGACGGAGGGCGCAGCTGCTGATGGCGCGGTTGCCGGTGACGTCACCGAACATGACCCTGACGATGACAAGGGCGTCAGCACAGGGGAGAATGAGAATGAGACAACCCAGGTTCTGAAAACCGGAAGCGAACAAAGGAAGCTCACAACGTGACTCGAATTCTGCTTGTCGAGGACGAGGATTCGTTCTCGGACCCACTGTCGTACCTGCTCGGTAAAGAAGGATATGAGGTGACAGTTGCCGATGACGGTTTGAAGGCTCTCGCAGAGTTCGACCGCAACGGCGCCGATCTCGTTCTGCTCGACCTCATGCTGCCGGGAGTCTCCGGCACCGAGGTATGCCGAGAGCTGCGTGCGAAGTCCAGTGTGCCGATCATCATGCTCACGGCCAAGGACTCGGAGATCGACAAGGTGGTGGGACTCGAGCTCGGCGCAGACGACTACGTGACCAAGCCCTACTCCTCCCGGGAGCTGCTGGCCAGGGTGCGAGCGGTGCTGCGCCGCAACGTCGAATCCGAAGCCTTCGACGACGAGTCGGTACTCGAGGCCGGGGGAGTCCGCATCGATGTCGAACGTCACGTCGTCAGCGTCCGCGGCGAAGAGCTGTCGATGCCGCTGAAGGAGTTCGAGCTGCTCGAGATCCTCATACGCAACTCCGGTCGAGTGATGACACGCGGCCAGCTCATCGATCGGATCTGGGGAGAAGACTACGTCGGCGACACGAAGACCCTCGACGTCCACGTCAAGCGTCTGCGTGCCAAGGTCGAGCAGAACCCCTCGGAGCCGCGCCTGCTCACCACGGTGCGCGGACTCGGTTACAAGTTCGAAGCCTGACCACTCTCTCACGGTACCTGCGCCAGCATGGCCTGGCTCCGGAGCGGGGCCCTCACGGTACCTGCGCCGAGAGACTCACAAATGACGCAGAAGGAGCCGCCCACATCGTGTGGGCGGCTCCTTGAGTTATTCGGCTCTCTCGTGCGGCTGGACTCAGCCGTTGATGCCAGTGGCTGACTCGCCCTGCTCGCCGGACTGCGATGCGTCTTCGCCGGGCTGAGAGGCATCCTCGCTGGGTGACTCCGATGGTTTTTCGGTCGGTACGTACTCTTCGTAGTACGGCAGGGAATTCGACAGGACCTGAGTCCGGATCGTCTTCTCGTCGCTGCCGACCTTGACGGTGACGTCGGCCAGGTCGCCGGGCTTCGCCTTGAGGCTGTCCACGATGACCGGCTTCGATGACGTCGACGCCGAGCTCTCCGGGTCCTGCACGAAGGTTTCGCCGGCCTTGACCGACTCGGTGGTCGTCTTCCCGCCGACGTCCAGGGACACCTTGGCAGTGGAATCGCCCTTGTTGATGAGTGTGAAGAACAACTGGGCTGGGCCCTTGCCGGACTCGTCCATGATGAGCATCAGACCGCGGACCTCGACGTCTCCGACCGATCCCCAGGCACCGTCACCGGCGTTGTAGTGGTACTCGGCGGTCTGGTGAGGTGACAGCAGGCTTGCACATCCGCTGACGGGAATGACGAGAGCGAGTGCGGCAACTGCGAGTGCCGCGCGGTTGTGCCGTTTCATTGTGCTCCTTGAAGTGGCAATACAAGATCAATCTGTATACTACCCGGTTTTTGACCGGCCGTAGAACCCGGAATGGGGCGAGACAAGTTCATGCGGTGAGAACTCCGACAGGGCCGCGGTGGGAACTCCGAGGGAGCCCAGGCCTGGTGGGAGGGGTTTTGGCCGCGAGAACCTCGGCATCGCCTGAGATCAGCCCGCGTTCGGCAAACCGCGCAGCGGAGCCTAGCACGAAGAATCCGCAGCCTGAATGATTTCTGTGGCGCGCCTCATGGTAAACTGGAAGTCCGCGAAAGGGGTTTGAAGAGAATATGAGTTTCGAGGTCGGCGACACAGTTGTCTATCCACATCACGGTGCAGCGACAATCCAAGATATCAAGAAACGAACCATTAAAGGTGAGGAGAAACTGTATCTCAAGCTCCAGGTCGCCCATGGTGATCTAGTGATCGAGGTTCCTGCGGAGAACTGCGACCTCGTCGGTGTGCGAGATGTCGTCGGTGAAGAGGGTGTTGAGAAGGTATTCAACGTCCTCCGCGCGGAATTCGTCGAAGAGCCCACGAACTGGTCTCGTCGCTACAAGGCGAATCTTGAGAAGCTGCAGTCCGGCGACGTGATCAAGGTTGCCGAAGTCGTTCGTGACCTCTGGCGTCGCGAGCAGGACCGCGGCTTGTCGACCGGTGAGAAGCGCATGTTGTCCAAGGCCCGTCAGATCCTCGTTTCCGAACTCGCATTGGCTGAGAAGAAAGAGGAATCCGAGGCCGAGGCCATTCTGGACGAAGTGCTCGCGTCCTGAATATCTGCGTCATCGTCCCGGCCGCAGGGTCGGGAACGCGCTTGGGCAGTGCAGACCCGAAGGCCCTCGTCCGGCTGAACGGGAAGAGCCTTCTGGCTCGCAGTCTTGAGACGATCATCTCCTCGGGAGTTGCTTCCACAATTGTGGTTGCCGCTCCCGAGGAGTTTTTAATGCGTGTCCGCAATGAAATCGATTCCATTTCACAATCGGGTGCGAAAGATTCGGAGTCCAGTATTTCGGGAATGCGAATCACATCTGTAGCAGGCGGAGAAGACCGAATCGAATCCGTGCAAATAGCCTTGAAATATGCAGGTGACGCAGACATCGTGCTGGTCCACGATGCCGCCCGGGCGCTGACACCCTCCGAGGTCTTCCGGAGTGTGGCCGATGCTGTCCGCGCCGGCGCCGAGGCGGTCGTCCCGGTCCTGCCCATGACCGACACCGTGCGCCGCGTGGAGAGTCGCCCCGCAGTGAGCTCGGACCACCGTCCCACCATGAACGATCACCGTCCCGCCACGAACGACGGGCCCCGGGCACCTCAGTCGCAGCCTGACGCAGACGGTTGGCAAGAGTTGTGGTCGAATCCGGTGCTGAGAACGACCAGAAGTTACCAACCGTTGAGGTCCTCCACGGCGATCTTGACCGTTCGCGACTGCGCCGCGTCCAAACTCCTCAGGGTTTCACTGCCAGCACCCTGCGTCGAGCACACGAGAAATACGAAGACGATCTGGCCGCCTCGGGACCGGGAGGCCCTGCAGCCACGGATGATGCGGGTCTCGTCGAGCGCCTCGGTGTCGATGTCGTCGCCGTTGACGGTGACGAGGAAGCACTGAAGATCACCTACCCGCTCGACCTCGTACTCGGTGAGCACATCGCGACGCAGCGGGATGCGGAAGCGACTCGGTATGCGGCGCAGCGGGAGTCGGCGTCTATCGATGCGGAAGCGACTCGGTATGCGGGGGAAAGGCAGAACGCAGCGAGCGAAGGAGAGCAGCGACGATGACCATGGTGATTCCGCGTACCGGCATCGGAGTCGACGTACACGCCTATTCCGGCGATCCCGAGCGTGAACTCTGGGTCGCGGGTCTGAACTGGCCCGGTGAACGTGGGCTCGAAGGTCATTCCGATTCCGACGTTGCCGCCCATGCCTGCTGTGATGCGCTGTTCTCTGCCGCGGGAATCGGCGATCTGGGTCAGCATTTCGGTGTCGACCGGCCCGAGTTCGCCGGTGCCTCCGGTGTCGCTCTCCTCGCCGAGGCCGCACGACAGGTCCGTGCGGCAGGTTTCGAGATCGGCAATGTCTCCGTCCAGGTCATCGGCAACCGCCCGAAGATCGGCTCGAGGCGGCTCGATGCTCAGCAGGCACTGTCGTCGGCTGCTGGGGCCGACGTATCGGTGTCCGGGACGACGACCGATGCGCTCGGTCTGACGGGGCGCGGCGAAGGAGTCGCAGCCATCGCGAATGCTCTTGTCTATCCCGTTGCGCGCGACGACGCGTCGGTGGCAGCGCCGAGACAGCAGTGAGCAGCGTCGAGACGGCAGTGAGCAGCGAATGAAGGTCGTGTTCCAAGGGGCCGGGGCGATCGGCCTCGCAGCCGCGGCGCTGTTCGGCCGACGACACGAAGCGATCGTCGTCTCACGGTCGGACAGTTCGAACTCAGATGCAGTGCAGGCGCGAAGCGCCGCATATCCGAGACGGGTGCGCTCCTTCGGGAACCGGCCGGTGGACCCGGGAACCCGTGCTCAGGCAGAGCCCAGTGCGTCGGGAACTGGTGCCGGGCACAGGCCCAGTGCGTCGAGAACCTGTGCCTGGCCCAGCGGTCTCCGCGTGCTGCGACCTCCCTGCACGCCGGGGTGACCGTGGTCGATTGGGCTGCGGTGAGTTCGG
>NZ_JACBOT010000031.1 GCF_021532275.1 Brevibacterium sp. UCMA 11754 | reverse complement strand
CATACTCCATCGCCCAGTACTCGATCCGCGGTTCGGCGTTGAGCGGATCGAAGAGCGCGGTGAGCCAGCGATGGCATACGCCGTTGCGCGGTGCCGAGACGAAGACCTCGCGGAGGAGATCCTGCGGGTCACCAGATGCGTGATGCCAGATGGTGGTCACGATGCATGACGATATCGGCCCGGTCGACGGTGATGAGCTCGGAATTCAGCGTCGAGGGCAGCTGGGGAGGACCTTCCCGCCAGTCGAAGATCAGCGAGGCGTCGATCCGACCGACCGTGACCATGTCGATGAGCTCATCGGGCTCCTCTTCGATGTTGGTGATCGTCAGCTCCGGCGCGGTCTCCTTGAGCAGCGGCAGGGATGGCACCAGCACTCCGCGGATGCCTGTCGAGAACCCGCCCACCGTGATCCGACCTCGAGGTTCGCCCGACCTTGCCCGGGCGTCGGTCTCGAGGCTTTCGAGGTCCTGGAGCAGCTCGGCGCCGCGCCGGCTGAGCTCACGGCCCATCGGAGTCAATGCGATCCCCCGTCCGGTGCGCTCGGTGACCGGTGAGCCGAGGTAGCGCGAGAGCTTCTGCAGCTGGTGGCTGATGGCCGCCGAGGTGTAGCCGAGTGCGTCGGCAGTCGCCGTGACGGATCCGGCCGAGTCGAGAGCAACGAGCGTGCGCAGGGCGAGAGTGTCAATCATCAAATAATTTTAACGAAACCACGCATTTATATTCAATGGAATTTTGATGCAATGGCTGGGATCCTGGAAGTATGCGTCCCGTCCATTACATGCTCGCCCTGCTCGTCGTCGTTCTCTGGGGCGTCAACTTCATCTTCATCGACTTCGGGCTGCGGGACTGGCCACCGCTGCTCCTCGTCGCCGCCCGCTTCACGCTCGTCGTGATCCCGGCGATCTTCTTCGTCAAGTACCCCAGAGGGAACTTCCGACGTATCCTCCTCATCGGCGTCTTCATGTCCGCCGGTCAGTTCGGCCTCCTCTACACAGCCATGTTCCTCGGGCTGCCTGCGGGCCTGACTTCGATCGTCATCCAGATTCAGGCCGCCTTCACGGTGCTCGTCGCGGCCCTTGTGCTCAAGGAGTTCCCGAGTCGACGCCAGATCATCGGCATCCTCATCGGCCTGTCCGGACTGTGCGTCATCGGCCTGAGCCTTCAGGCATCGGTGCCGATCGTCGCCTTCCTCGTCGCGCTCGCCGCGTCCCTGTCCTGGGCGATCGGCAATGTCATCGCCCGGGGAGTCAAGGAGGGCACGAACGGTGTGCAGATGACCGTGTGGTCGGCCATCGTGGTCCCCGTGCCGCTGTTCGCGCTCTCGATACTCGTCGACGGCCCCGCCGAGGTGGCTCACGCCCTTGCGAACCCGACCTGGGGAGTCGTGGCTTCGGTCGTCTACACCGCCGGCTGTGCCTCACTCGTCGGCTACGTCATCTGGAATTCGCTGCTTGCAAGGTTCCCGGCATCGCAGGTGGCGCCGTTCTCACTGTTGGTTCCCCTGGTCGGTGTGCTCTCGGCCTGGCTCGTCCTCGGAGACCGTCCCACCGTTCCCGAGCTCGTCGGCGGAGCCCTCCTGCTTCTGGGCGTCGCTGTCACGACGGGAGTGCTGAAGACCATCGCACGCAGCATCAGCGGAACGAACCGGAGGCACCGGAGAGTCATCGCCAGCGAAAAGCCCGAGGTCGAACATTCGTCGACCTCGGGCTGATTCGGTGCTTCAGGCGTATGTCACTTCTTCGACAGGTACGGTTCCCAGTTGCCGGTGAGCAGGTATTCGACCTTCTGGGACACGGACACCGCGTGGTCGCCGAAGCGCTCGTAGTAGCGCGAGAGCAGGGTGACGTCGGCGATGTGGCGCGGTGCCAGCGACCCGGCGGGCGCCTCGGCGAGCTTGGCGAAGATGCTCAGGTGCAGTTCGTCGAGCTCTTCGTCGATCGCATTGATCGTGGGCACGGCGGTCAGGCCCGGGTTCGACAGCAGGTTCTCCGTCGCCTCGGCGATCTTCTCTCCGGATTCGCCCATGCGGGTGAAGGTTTCGGTGAAGTGATCGGGGATCGCTGACTCCGGGTAGCGGATGCGGACCTGCTGGGCGATGTGGCGAGCCAGGTCGCCCATGCGCTCGAGCGAAGCGGACATCCGCAGCGAACCGATGACCGCGCGCAGGTCGGCGGCGACGGGGGCCTGCAGGGCCAGCATCTCAGCGGCCTGCTGGTCGAGGGCGTACTGCATGTGGTCGATCACGGCGTCGGCTTCGATGACCTTTTCGGCCAGTTCGAGGTCGTTGCTGCGCAGGGACTGGTTCGCCAGGCGCATCGCCTCGTGAACTTTGACAGACATGTCGACCAGCTGCGTGGCCAGCTCGTCCAGCTCATTTCTGAAGACTTCGCGCATTGACAACGGTTCCTTAATCTCGTGGATCTTGTGCAAGGGGAGGTGCCTGAGATCGTCCTGGGTGCGGACGACCCTCCGGTCAGGACAGGCACACTGTGTCAGCTTGACACCATTGGGTGAACGTTGTCTGGCGTGCAGGTGAATTCCTCGGCAAAAGCGGCGTCCTGGGGTCGATTCAGTGCGCCTCTGGAGCAGACTGCGCATAAGCTTGATGACGTGGACCTCTTGATCGTAGCGGTCCTGACCGGCATCGTCGGTCTGGGACTGGGCATAGCGGGAATTCTGGCGTTTCGCTTCAGCGAACGCTCCCGTGATGCTGCCGATCTGCATTCTGAGGACGACCTGCCTGAAGGCATCGCCGAGGTTCTGGCTGTGCTGCCCTCGGCCGCGATCGTTCTCGACGCCGGCGATGACGTCGTCAAAGCATCCCCGGCCGCGTACACATTCGGGCTGGTCAGAGGCCATTCGCTCGCCTCTCCCGAGATGCTGCGCATGGTCGGGAGAGTCCGCTCCAGAGGCCTCATCGAAGAGATCGAACTCGAACAGAAGCGCGAGCAGACGGATTCGATCCTGCGGTTCCTCCACGCTCGTGTGGCGCCCTTGGGCACGGCCTTCGTCCTCGTCCTCTGTGACGACCAGACCGAGTCCAAGCGCGTAGACTCCATTCGGCGAGATTTCGTCGCCAACGTCTCCCACGAACTCAAGACCCCCATCGGCGCGATGTCCCTCCTCGCCGAGGCGGTCACCGACTTCTCCGATGACCCGCAGGCCGTCGAACGCTTCGGCGGTCGCATGCAGCGGGAGTCGAAGCGGCTGACCCAGCTGGTGCAGGAGATCATCGACCTGTCCCGCGTCCAGGACCACACCGCTCCGTCTGCGACGGAGAAGATCTCCGCCGCCGAGGTGGTCGATGATGCCGCTGACCGTGCCCGCACGCGTGCCGAGAGCAAGAACATCCACATCGAGGTCTCGCCACCGGGCACAATGCTCATCGAGGGCAACTACGAACTCCTCGTCAATGCGGTGCGCAACCTCATCGACAACGCCATCAACTACTCACCCGACGGCACTCGCATCGGCGTCGGCGTCGACCTGGTCGACGAGCGCGTCGAGATCTCCGTCGCCGACCAGGGCATCGGTCTCTCCACTCAGGACACCGAGCGCGTCTTCGAACGGTTCTACCGCGTGGACCCGGCGCGTTCGCGTATCACGGGTGGAACCGGGCTGGGGCTGAGCATCGTCAAGCACATCATCGCCACACACGGCGGACAGGTGAAGGTCTGGAGCCGCCTCGGCAAGGGTTCCACCTTCACCATCGTGCTTCCGCTGGCAGGCAACGTCTCCGATGACGAAGCATCCTCCTCGGCGCCGGATGGGGTCCTGCTCGAGCACTCGGCACGAGCCGATGCCGACAAGGCTGAGGTTGAGGCAGACGCTGAGACAGAGACGGAGGGCGCAGCTGCTGATGGCGCGGTTGCCGGTGACGTCACCGAACATGACCCTGACGATGACAAGGGCGTCAGCACAGGGGAGAATGAGAATGAGACAACCCAGGTTCTGAAAACCGGAAGCGAACAAAGGAAGCTCACAACGTGACTCGAATTCTGCTTGTCGAGGACGAGGATTCGTTCTCGGACCCACTGTCGTACCTGCTCGGTAAAGAAGGATATGAGGTGACAGTTGCCGATGACGGTTTGAAGGCTCTCGCAGAGTTCGACCGCAACGGCGCCGATCTCGTTCTGCTCGACCTCATGCTGCCGGGAGTCTCCGGCACCGAGGTATGCCGAGAGCTGCGTGCGAAGTCCAGTGTGCCGATCATCATGCTCACGGCCAAGGACTCGGAGATCGACAAGGTGGTGGGACTCGAGCTCGGCGCAGACGACTACGTGACCAAGCCCTACTCCTCCCGGGAGCTGCTGGCCAGGGTGCGAGCGGTGCTGCGCCGCAACGTCGAATCCGAAGCCTTCGACGACGAGTCGGTACTCGAGGCCGGGGGAGTCCGCATCGATGTCGAACGTCACGTCGTCAGCGTCCGCGGCGAAGAGCTGTCGATGCCGCTGAAGGAGTTCGAGCTGCTCGAGATCCTCATACGCAACTCCGGTCGAGTGATGACACGCGGCCAGCTCATCGATCGGATCTGGGGAGAAGACTACGTCGGCGACACGAAGACCCTCGACGTCCACGTCAAGCGTCTGCGTGCCAAGGTCGAGCAGAACCCCTCGGAGCCGCGCCTGCTCACCACGGTGCGCGGACTCGGTTACAAGTTCGAAGCCTGACCACTCTCTCACGGTACCTGCGCCAGCATGGCCTGGCTCCGGAGCGGGGCCCTCACGGTACCTGCGCCGAGAGACTCACAAATGACGCAGAAGGAGCCGCCCACATCGTGTGGGCGGCTCCTTGAGTTATTCGGCTCTCGTGCGGCTGGACTCAGCCGTTGATGCCAGTGGCTGACTCGCCCTGCTCGCCGGACTGCGATGCGTCTTCGCCGGGCTGAGAGGCATCCTCGCTGGGTGACTCCGATGGTTTTTCGGTCGGTACGTACTCTTCGTAGTACGGCAGGGAATTCGACAGGACCTGAGTCCGGATCGTCTTCTCGTCGCTGCCGACCTTGACGGTGACGTCGGCCAGGTCGCCGGGCTTCGCCTTGAGGCTGTCCACGATGACCGGCTTCGATGACGTCGACGCCGAGCTCTCCGGGTCCTGCACGAAGGTTTCGCCGGCCTTGACCGACTCGGTGGTCGTCTTCCCGCCGACGTCCAGGGACACCTTGGCAGTGGAATCGCCCTTGTTGATGAGTGTGAAGAACAACTGGGCTGGGCCCTTGCCGGACTCGTCCATGATGAGCATCAGACCGCGGACCTCGACGTCTCCGACCGATCCCCAGGCACCGTCACCGGCGTTGTAGTGGTACTCGGCGGTCTGGTGAGGTGACAGCAGGCTTGCACATCCGCTGACGGGAATGACGAGAGCGAGTGCGGCAACTGCGAGTGCCGCGCGGTTGTGCCGTTTCATTGTGCTCCTTGAAGTGGCAATACAAGATCAATCTGTATACTACCCGGTTTTTGACCGGCCGTAGAACCCGGAATGGGGCGAGACAAGTTCATGCGGTGAGAACTCCGACAGGGCCGCGGTGGGAACTCCGAGGGAGCCCAGGCCTGGTGGGAGGGGTTTTGGCCGCGAGAACCTCGGCATCGCCTGAGATCAGCCCGCGTTCGGCAAACCGCGCAGCGGAGCCTAGCACGAAGAATCCGCAGCCTGAATGATTTCTGTGGCGCGCCTCATGGTAAACTGGAAGTCCGCGAAAGGGGTTTGAAGAGAATATGAGTTTCGAGGTCGGCGACACAGTTGTCTATCCACATCACGGTGCAGCGACAATCCAAGATATCAAGAAACGAACCATTAAAGGTGAGGAGAAACTGTATCTCAAGCTCCAGGTCGCCCATGGTGATCTAGTGATCGAGGTTCCTGCGGAGAACTGCGACCTCGTCGGTGTGCGAGATGTCGTCGGTGAAGAGGGTGTTGAGAAGGTATTCAACGTCCTCCGCGCGGAATTCGTCGAAGAGCCCACGAACTGGTCTCGTCGCTACAAGGCGAATCTTGAGAAGCTGCAGTCCGGCGACGTGATCAAGGTTGCCGAAGTCGTTCGTGACCTCTGGCGTCGCGAGCAGGACCGCGGCTTGTCGACCGGTGAGAAGCGCATGTTGTCCAAGGCCCGTCAGATCCTCGTTTCCGAACTCGCATTGGCTGAGAAGAAAGAGGAATCCGAGGCCGAGGCCATTCTGGACGAAGTGCTCGCGTCCTGAATATCTGCGTCATCGTCCCGGCCGCAGGGTCGGGAACGCGCTTGGGCAGTGCAGACCCGAAGGCCCTCGTCCGGCTGAACGGGAAGAGCCTTCTGGCTCGCAGTCTTGAGACGATCATCTCCTCGGGAGTTGCTTCCACAATTGTGGTTGCCGCTCCCGAGGAGTTTTTAATGCGTGTCCGCAATGAAATCGATTCCATTTCACAATCGGGTGCGAAAGATTCGGAGTCCAGTATTTCGGGAATGCGAATCACATCTGTAGCAGGCGGAGAAGACCGAATCGAATCCGTGCAAATAGCCTTGAAATATGCAGGTGACGCAGACATCGTGCTGGTCCACGATGCCGCCCGGGCGCTGACACCCTCCGAGGTCTTCCGGAGTGTGGCCGATGCTGTCCGCGCCGGCGCCGAGGCGGTCGTCCCGGTCCTGCCCATGACCGACACCGTGCGCCGCGTGGAGAGTCGCCCCGCAGTGAGCTCGGACCACCGTCCCACCATGAACGATCACCGTCCCGCCACGAACGACGGGCCCCGGGCACCTCAGTCGCAGCCTGACGCAGACGGTTGGCAAGTTGTGGTCGAATCCGGTGCTGAGAACGACCAGAAGTTACCAACCGTTGAGGTCCTCCACGGCGATCTTGACCGTTCGCGACTGCGCCGCGTCCAAACTCCTCAGGGTTTCACTGCCAGCACCCTGCGTCGAGCACACGAGAAATACGAAGACGATCTGGCCGCCTCGGGACCGGGAGGCCCTGCAGCCACGGATGATGCGGGTCTCGTCGAGCGCCTCGGTGTCGATGTCGTCGCCGTTGACGGTGACGAGGAAGCACTGAAGATCACCTACCCGCTCGACCTCGTACTCGGTGAGCACATCGCGACGCAGCGGGATGCGGAAGCGACTCGGTATGCGGCGCAGCGGGAGTCGGCGTCTATCGATGCGGAAGCGACTCGGTATGCGGGGGAAAGGCAGAACGCAGCGAGCGAAGGAGAGCAGCGACGATGACCATGGTGATTCCGCGTACCGGCATCGGAGTCGACGTACACGCCTATTCCGGCGATCCCGAGCGTGAACTCTGGGTCGCGGGTCTGAACTGGCCCGGTGAACGTGGGCTCGAAGGTCATTCCGATTCCGACGTTGCCGCCCATGCCTGCTGTGATGCGCTGTTCTCTGCCGCGGGAATCGGCGATCTGGGTCAGCATTTCGGTGTCGACCGGCCCGAGTTCGCCGGTGCCTCCGGTGTCGCTCTCCTCGCCGAGGCCGCACGACAGGTCCGTGCGGCAGGTTTCGAGATCGGCAATGTCTCCGTCCAGGTCATCGGCAACCGCCCGAAGATCGGCTCGAGGCGGCTCGATGCTCAGCAGGCACTGTCGTCGGCTGCTGGGGCCGACGTATCGGTGTCCGGGACGA
Source organism: Brevibacterium sp. UCMA 11754 (assembly GCF_021532275.1). Classification (GTDB taxonomy): domain Bacteria; phylum Actinomycetota; class Actinomycetes; order Actinomycetales; family Brevibacteriaceae; genus Brevibacterium. The sequence goes on along the minus strand of NZ_JACBOT010000031.1, from coordinate 461,844 downwards.
CGACCGATGCGCTCGGTCTGACGGGGCGCGGCGAAGGAGTCGCAGCCATCGCGAATGCTCTTGTCTATCCCGTTGCGCGCGACGACGCGTCGGTGGCAGCGCCGAGACAGCAGTGAGCAGCGTCGAGACGGCAGTGAGCAGCGAATGAAGGTCGTGTTCCAAGGGGCCGGGGCGATCGGCCTCGCAGCCGCGGCGCTGTTCGGCCGACGACACGAAGCGATCGTCGTCTCACGGTCGGACAGTTCGAACTCAGATGCAGTGCAGGCGCGAAGCGCCGCATATCCGAGACGGGTGCGCTCCTTCGGGAACCGGCCGGTGGACCGGGAACCCGTGCTCAGGCAGAGCCCAGTGCGTCGGGAACTGGTGCCGGGCACAGGCCCAGTGCGTCGAGAACCTGTGCCTGGCCCGAGCGGTCTCCGGTGCGACCTCCCTGCACGCCGGGTGACCGTGGTCGATTGGGCTGCGGTGAGTTCGGAATCGTGGGACCTCGTGGTGCTGACGACACGGCCGGGTGACCTCGACGACGGTGTTGCCGCGTCGATTGTCGCTCTTCGCCCGGGCATCATCGCGATCACCAGCCAGGTCGACGGGGACCGGTCCATTGCTGCGTCGATGTTCCCTGATTCCGAGATCCTCGTCTTCTCACCCGCGCTCCTGTCAGAGCGAACAACGGGACGCACGGTCAGGTATTGGCATCCGCCCGGGATGCCTGTGTTCATGGCAAGCGGCCGCAGGGAGACTGTGCGAGGACTGCGGCGCAGGCTCGGTGGCCTCATCGTCGGTGTACCGGCCTTTGTGATCTCCGTTCCGCCGGCCGTGTTCATTCCCTACGTCGCTGAACTGAGTGCTCGCGAGGGCAACTGGGCCAGCCTGAGATCGCATCTGCGACGCCCCTCGCGGGCAGCCGCGGAGGCGGTGCATGCCGTGACCGGTGTCCGGATGCCGATGTCGGAACGAGGGGCCGGACTCGTCCTCGACGCCTTGGAACGATTCGTGCCCATCGATGTCAGCGAGTATGCGGGCCGACACTTCGGCCGCCACGAGGGCCAGACACTCGACATGCTCGACGGATGGCTCAGCCGAGCAGCCGAGCGAACCTCCGCGAGGGCAAAGCCGCCTGCGCCCACAATGCGCCGATCACCGACTCCCACCTCAGTGTCGGGACAGTCGCCGATCCCGGCGCAGTCATCGGCACTTCGCGAACAGGTTCAGGCCCTGCGCTTACGCGTGACCAGGTAGCCGATTCCGTAAAGTGCTGCGGTGAAGACCAGGGTGCCGAGTATCTGGATGCGCACGGACTCCACGGTCAGACCGAGGATGATGATCACGGCGATGCCAGCCAGAGTCGCATAGGACAGCCAGGGGAAGAGCCACATCTTCAGCGGCAGTTCTTCGCCGGCGGCCTCGGTACGGCGGCGGATGATGATCTGGGAGACCAGTGTCGCGACCCAGGTGACGATGAGCGTGGACCCGACGATGTTGAGCAGCACACCGAGCACCTCGGCGGCCCAGAAATAGTTCAGGGCCACTGCCACGAATCCGAACGCCGAGGTGGCCAGCACCGCGACCATCGGGACGCCGCGTTTGGTCGTGCGGCTCAGTCCTTCCGGGAGCATCCTCCGCTCGGACATGGAGAACGCCATTCGGGAAGCACCATAGATGTTCGCGTTCATCGACGACAGCAGCGCGATGACGATGACCGCGGCCAGGAGTGAGGCGATGACGGGGAGACCAGCGGTGTCGAGGACCGCGACGAAGGGTGACTCGGCCAGCCGTTCGTCTCTCCAGTCGAGGACGAGGACGATGATCGCCACGGAGCCGATGTAGAGGAACAGGATTCGCCACACAATGGTCTTGATCGCCTGCGTCACGCTGCGACTCGGGTTCGCGGTCTCGGCAGCGGCGACCGCCACGATCTCGATCCCGCCGAAGGCGAACGCCACGACGAGGAGACCGGCCGCAACACCGGGGAGACCTGTGGGCATGAACCCATCGGCGAAGATGGTCTCTGGTGGTTGTGCCGGGGTCCAGCCGAACAGGAATGCGGCGCCGAGGACGAGGAACAGGGTCACGAAGGCGACCTTGATGAGGGAGAACCAGAACTCGAACTCTCCGAAGCTGCCCGAGGTGGTGAGGTTGATCGCGGTGAAGACGACCATGATGGCCAGAGCGATGACCCATTGCGGGATCGACGGCACATAGCTGGCCGCGATCTGTGCGGCGGCAGTGGCCTCGGCTGCGACGACGAGGCAGAGTTGGACCCACCACAGGGCGCCGACGGCGAATGCAGCGGCAGGGCCCATCGCCCGACCGGCGTAGTGGGAGAAGGCGCCGGGATTCGGGTCGGCAGCCACGAGCTCTCCCAGGGCTCGCATGACGAAGATGACGATGAGCCCGGCAACCGCATAGGAGATGAGGACGGCTGGTCCGGCAGCCTGGACACCGGCACCCGAGCCGACGAAGAGGCCGGCTCCGATCGCCGATCCGAGGCTCATCATGACCAGATGGCGGGGCTTCATTCCGATCTTCAGGCCGGCTCCGGCCTTCGACGCATCAGGCGTCGGAGACGACGATGACGAGTCAGCAGGAACAGGGGGCTGTGAGGAACGAGATTCAGGCACCAGATGAGTGTATCTCGTGGCTGCAATCAGGAGACAGTGCAGTCGAAAGGAAGAGGTGCCGTGGTCGCGTCTGCGACCACGGCACCTCTGTCCGGGGTTCCCTGTTTCTGCAGTCTGGGCCGGTGCGGTGCTCGGCGATCGGATCGATCGCCTGCTCGCGCACCACCTCGGCGAATCAGAGAACGAGGATTTTCACGCTCCGCGTTTGATCCAGTCCTCCAGCGACGGAGCTTCGGCACCGATGGATGTCGGATCGCCGTGTCCGGTCAGGACGATCGTGGCGTCGGGCAGCTTGAACAGGACGTCTCTGATCGATTCGATGATCGTGTCGAAGCTTGAGTGCGAACGACCGGTCGCGCCGGGGCCTCCGTTGAAGAGCGTGTCTCCGGAGAAGAGGACAGGCCCGACAGCACTGCCGGCACCCGCAGATGCCGGGATCGGCAGGCCGGTCTCGACGAAGAAGCAGGTGGAGCCGGGGGAGTGGCCGGGAGTGTGCAGGGCCTTGATCCTCACGCCGCCGACGTTCCAGGTATCTCCGTCGGAGATGTCGTTGTCCGGGCGGTAGCTGTCATAGGTCATGTCCCAGAGGACGTGATCCTCGGGGTTCAGATGAACGGGCGGGTTGCCCACACGGTGCGCGAAATCGCGGACGACTCCCACATGGTCATCGTGACCGTGAGTCAGCAGAATCGCTTTGACCTCACGCGCTCCGACCTTCTCCGCGATGGCGTTGACGTCGTGCGCAGGATCGATGACGATGACTTCGGAGTCGTCGCCGATGATCCATACGTTGTTGTCGACGTCCCAGGTTCCGCCGTCGAGCGAGAACGTTCCGGACGTGACCAGATGTTCGATTGCCGTCATCAGAGCTCCACCACCGATCGCAGTACCTTGCCTTGACTCATCTTCTCGAATGCCTCCTCGACGTCGCCGAGCCCGATGCGCTCGGACACGAACTTCTCCAATGGCACGCGTCCCTGCTGATACAGGTCGACGAGCATCGGGAAGTCCCGTTCGGGCAGGCAGTCACCGTACCAGGAGGACTTCAGGCGACCGCCGCGGCCGAATACGTCGAGCAGCGGAACGCTCAGCTCCATCTCGGGGGTCGGCACGCCCACGAGCACCACGGTGCCCGCAAGGTCACGGCCGTAGAAGGCCTGTCGCCAGGTCTCCGGACGGCCGACCGCGTCGATGACGACGTCGGCGCCGAAGCCTCCGGTGAGTTCCTGGATGGCCTCGACGACCTCGTCCTCGCTCTTGCCGCGGGTATTGACCGTGTGGGTGGCTCCGAGATCCTTCGCCCAGTCGAGCTTCGTGTCATCGAGGTCGAGGGCGATGATCGTGCCGGCACCGGCCAGCGCAGAACCGGCGATGGCCGAGCAGCCGACGCCGCCGCAGCCGATGACGGCCACGGTCTTGCCGCGGGTGACCTCGCCGGTGTTGATGGCGGCACCGATTCCGGCCATGACACCGCAGCCCAGCAGACCCACGACAGCGGGATCAGCCTCGGGGACCTTGGTGCACTGTCCGGCCGCGACCAGGGTCTTCTCTGCGAAGGACCCGATGCCCAGTGCGGCTTCGAGCTCGGTGCCGTCGGGCAGGGTCATCTTCTGCGAAGCGTTATGGGTGTCGAAGCAGTACCAGGGTTCACCGCGCTTGCAGGCCCGGCACTCACCGCAGATCGCGCGCCAGTTGAGGATGACGAAGTCGCCCACCTCGACGTCGGTGACGCCTTCGCCGATCTCCGAGACCGTGCCGGCCGATTCGTGGCCGAGCAGGAACGGGTAGTCGTCGCTGATCCCGCCCTCGCGGTAGTGGAAGTCCGTGTGGCAGACGCCGCACGACTTCACATCGACGATGACCTCGCCTGGACCCGGATCGGGAATGACGATGTCGGTGAGTTCGACCGGCGCCCCCTTGCTGCGGGAGATGACACCTTTGACGGTCTGTGGCATTGCGTCTCCTAGTGATCTGGGCGTTGTGCTCTGTGCATTGGCAAAGGCCATATGCGCCCACCGAAAAGTTCGTACAGCCCCCACCCTAACCAGGCAGGGCGCTCGCGACCAGTGCGCCCGCCGAATGAGAACTCAGGTCCGAAGTCGGGCCATGCGAGGGGTCTGTAGTCGGTCGGTGCGAGGGGCGAGACGAGCGGCGAAACGACGAAGGCGGCTCGATGCCTGCTGCCAGGTGTCGAACCGCCTTCGCCGGAACAGATCTCGGGTGTGAGGTCACCATCTGTCGGTGGTGATCACTCCCCGTCCGGGTGCTTGCGCAGGTGCATGATTGCGGCGATGAGGCCGCCCCAGACGGTGACCATGGCGATGACCATCATGACGATTGCTGAGGTACCCATCAGTGTGCTCCTCCGTGAGTGGTGTTTGTGCGATTCTCTTCGGCCACAGAATCGGCGACGGCCGCTTCGGCCGCGTCGAGTGTCTTCTGGGGCCATTTGATCAGGGTCAGGACGATCGAGGCGATGATGAGCAGTCCGATCATGCCCCAGCCGAAGGTGCCTGTGAGGACGACTGGATAGTCTTCGTAGCCCTCGGTCGAGTAGGTGATGATCTGGGTGATGAGCATGTAGATGAGCACGATGGTCGTGAGACCGCCGAGGATGATCATCCAGAGCCAGCCCACCTTGAAGCTCGAGATCGCGTTGAGGTGATCACGCAGGACAGGAAGCCTGCGGGCGATCCAGCCGATGGAGATGAGCGCGACGACGGCACCGCCGACGATGCCGATGTTGTTGGCCCAGGCATCGATCGTGTCGAGGACGTAGAGGCCGGTGACGGTGGGCATGAGCAGGATCGAGATGACCGCCATGATTCCGCCGACGAGCAAGGTCGAGGCCTTGTCGCCGAGGCCGAACTTCTCACGTACGGCCTGGATCGGGACCTGCACGATCGAGATGATCGAAGTCAGTCCGGCGAACACGAGGCAGGCGAAGAAGGCGAAGCCGAACAGCGCGCCTCCCGGCATCTCCGAAATCAGTGTCGGGAACGCCATGAACGCAAGTCCGATGCCGCTGTCGGCGACCTCGGAGACCTGCGTGCCCTGCGCCGCGGCCATGAAGCCGAGAGCTGCGAAGACGCCGATGCCCGCGAGGATCTCGAATGCGGAGTTCGAGAAGCCGACGACGAGACCGGCACCGGTCAGGTTCGTCTTCCGCTTCAGGTAAGAGGCGTAGGTGATCATGATGCCGAAGGCGATCGACAGTGAGAAGAAGATCTGACCATAGGCCGCGATCCATACTGCCGGATCTGTCAGTGCCGCGAAGTCCGGGGTGAACAATGCGTTGATGCCGTCGAAGGCTCCAGGCAGGAACAGCGCCCGGACGACGAGCGCGAGGAACAGGACGACCAGCAGCGGGATGAAGATCTTCGAGAATCGCGCGATGCCGTTCTGCACGCCGGCCAGGAGGATTCCCAGCGTGGCGATCCACACGAGGATGATCGGAATCAGGATGCCGGGGACGAACTCGAACGAGATGCCCGGGTCGCTGGCGTGGAGGAACGTCTCGGTGAAGAAGCCGGTCGCGTCATCGCCCCATGCCTGGTTGAGCGAAAAGAACATGTAGCAGCCGGCCCAGCCGATGATGGCTGCGTAGTAGATGCCGATGAAGAAGGCCACACCGGTCTGGAACCAGCCGATGGGCTCGGCGACCTTCGACGCCATCCGGAACGCCAGCGGCGCTGAGCCGCGGGACCGGTGGCCCATTGCGTAGTCGAAGAACAGCAGCGGGATGCCGGCTGTCAGAAGAGCGACGAGGTAGGGGATGATGAAGGCGCCGCCGCCGTTGTCGTACGTGATGTACGGGAAGCGCCAGATATTGCCGAGGCCGACTGCCGATCCGATGGCTGCGAAGATGAACGCGCCGCGGGTGGCGAAGACCTCCCTCTGGGGTGATTTGGTGGAAGACACGGTGTTCCTTTCTGTCCAACCACATTGTTGTGAGGCTGATGCCGGTATGACGGTCTGCTGTGACGAAGTCGCCGGCAAGCGAGCGTACCGCCCACGAGGGTGTCGTCGTGATGAAGCAGGCACGGTCGCGTTGACTTGCTCCCCAGCATACTGGGAGGTCACTGTGAAACGTGCCCCAAGTCACGTGAGCTGTGTAACACTCTCGTATCAAATGTCGGACACCTCATAGTCGTCCCTGCGTCATGATGCCCGCGCAGCCACAGCACCACGCCTGTCCCCGGTAGACTTGTGTGCGTGACTATCGCTCTGTACAACACCGCCAGCCGCACCACCGACGAACTGCGCCCCGTCAATGCCGGGCACGTGGGCATCTACGTCTGTGGTGCCACGGTGCAGGGCGAGCCCCATATCGGCCACCTGCGCTCGGCCTCGGTCTTCGACCAGCTTCGTCGTTGGCTGATGTATCGCGGCTACAACGTCACCCTGGTCCGCAACGTCACGGACATCGACGACAAGATCCTGTCGAAATCCGCCGAGGAGGGTCGACCCTGGTTCGCCCACGCCTTCAAGTACGAGCGGGCCTTCACCCAGGCCTATGCCGCCCTCGATGTGCTGCCGCCCAGCTACGAACCCCGCGCCACCGGGCACATCACCGAGATGATCGAACTCATCGATCGACTCATCGAAGCGGGGTATGCCTACCCGGCACTCGATGACAGCGGCGATGTCTACTTCGCGGCCGCCTCGTGGGCGGACTATGGGGAACTGACCAACCAGCGCCTCGAGGACATGGAACCCGCGAACGATGCGGACTTGCGGGGCAAGAAGGATGCCCGGGACTTCGCGCTGTGGAAGGCGCACAAGCCCGGCGAGCCCGGCACCGCCTCGTGGCCGGCTCCCTGGGGTCGGGGCCGACCGGGCTGGCACGTCGAGTGCTCGGCCATGTCCACGAAGTACCTCGGCGAGAATTTCGACATCCACGGTGGCGGGCTTGACCTGCGCTTCCCTCATCACGAGAACGAGCTGGCCCAGTCGCGCGCGGCCGGTGACCGGTTCGCCAACATCTGGATGCATTCGGGCCTGCTCAACGTGGGCGGGGACAAGATGTCGAAGTCGCTCGGCAATTCGGTCTTCGCCTCCGAACTCTTCCACCGCTACAGCCCGCTGGCCGTGCGCTACTTCCTCACCGGTGCCAGCTACCGGTCGATCCTCGAGTTCTCACCCGAGGCCATGGACCGGCAGACCGCCTCGCTCGACCGCCTGGCGAATTTCCTCCAGCGGGCCCGGCAGACACTCGGAGACGACGCACCCGCACTGCCCGATGTCAGCGACTCCTACCGCGGTCGCAGCGTCGACGTACCCGCGGAGTTCGCAGCGGCACTCGACGACGACCTCGGCGTGCCCCGTGCACTGTCCGTGGTCTTCGCGAAGGTCACCGAGGGTGCGAAACTCCTCGATTCCGGCCAGGACCGGAACACTCTCACGCAGATCGTCGCCGAGGTGGAGCTGATGCTCGATATCCTGGGAGTCAATCCCAGCGCCGAGGCGTGGGCCGGCTCAGGAGCGAATGCGACGGTGGAATCGGCGCTGGATTCCCTCGTCGATGCGCTCGCCGGACAAAGGGCCGCGGCGAAGGCGGAGAAGGACTTCGCCACCGCCGATGCGATCCGCGACAATCTGGCATCCGCCGGAATCGTCATCGAGGACACAGCCGACGGTTACCGCTACCACGTCAAGGACAGCTGACTCACGACACTCTGCTCAGAAAATCTCTCCCGGTGACGAACTCCGGTTCGTGACCACCTACGACTCTTAAGGATTCACATGGCTTCCAACCCACGCGCCGGCGGCTCGAAGAAGGGCCCGACCAAGGGCTCCGGCGGCAAGAACAAGCGCAGCCTGCAGGGCCGCGGCCCCACGCCCAAGGCCGAGGATCGTGTCTATCACAAGGCACACAAGACGGCAGCGGCGAAGAAGGCCTCAAGCGCCAATCAGGCCAGGCGCCGCAAGAAGGAGAACGGTCCGAACATGGTCGCCGGGCGCAACTCGGTGCTGGAGGCTCTGCGCGAGGACGTTCCCGCAACCGCGATGTACGTCGCCGGACGGATCGACTCCGATGACCGTGTCCGGGAGGCCATCACACTGGCCACCAAGCGCGGCATCTCGATGCTCGAGGCGAGCAAGCCCGACCTTGACCGGCTCACCGACGACGCGATCCACCAGGGCATCGCCCTGCAGATCCCGCCCTACGACTACGCCGAGCCCCGTGACCTTCTCGAGGTCGCAGCCGACCGGGCCGAGGCCCCGCTGCTTGTCGCCCTCGACGGCATCACCGACCCCAGGAACCTCGGTGCCATCGTGCGATCCGCGGCGGCCTTCGGCGGTCACGGCGTCATCATCCCCGAGCGTCGTGCCGCCTCGATGACGGCAGCCGCGTGGAAGACCTCCGCCGGTGCTGCGGCCCGCATCAAGGTCGCCCAGGTCGTCAACCTCGCGCGTGCCATCGACGAGCTCAAGAAGCAGAACGTCTTCGTCGTCGGACTCGACATGGACGGAGGCGTCGAGCTGCCGGAGCTGACCTTCAGCCGTGACCCCCTTTGCATCGTCGTCGGCTCCGAGGGCAAGGGCATCTCTCGCCTCATCGCCGACAAATGCGATCAGATCGTCTCGATTCCGATCGCCGCGACCACAGAGTCCCTCAACGCGGGAATCGCCGCAGCAGTCTCCCTCTACGAGGTCGCCCGCACCCGCCGCGGCTGACCCCCGCTCCCGTCCCCGCTACAACTACCTGACGGCGGCTCAACTACCTCGCGCGAGGTAGTTGAGCCGCCGTCAGGTAGTTGTAGGGAGGCTCAGGCGTCCATGCTGGCGCGGTAGTCGCTGTTGCTCAGCGCCCCGACGCGGGAGTGGCGGCGGCTGTAGGTGAGGTAGACGACGAAGCCGACGAGCATCCATAGGCCGAAGACGAGCCAGGTGGTCCCGCCGAGGTTGACCATGAGGAACGCGCACGCCAGGGATCCGAGGATGGGAATCGTCGGGCCGAAGGGCACCTTGAATGAGCGTGGCAGGTCCGGGCGTCTGACGCGTAGGTAGATGACCGCGATGTTGACGAGGCAGAAGGCGAACAGGGTGCCGATGCTCGTGGCATTCGCGAGTTCGCCGAGCGGGATCAGTGCCGCCGTGATCGCCACGAGCACGCCGGTGACCAGGGTTCCCACCAGGGGAGTGCCCGTCCGTGGTGAGACGATGCCGAATACCTTCGGAACCATACCGTCGCGCGACATCGTGAGCAGGATGCGTGATTGTCCGTAGAGGACGGTGATGACGACCGAGAAGATCGCGAGCACTGCGGAGACGGCGAAGATGAAGACCGCGAAATTGGACTGCGTGAGCTCGTGGACGATCTGGACCAGAGGAGCCGTGGTCGAATCAAGACCGAACCACTGCCATTCCCGGGCACCGATCGCGGCCACGGCGACGAGCACGTACATGGTGGTGACGATGACCATGGAGAGGATGATCGCCCGCGGCAGGTCCCGCTTGGGGTTCTTCGCCTCCTCGCCGGCGGTCGAGGCTGCGTCGAAGCCGATGTAGGAGAAGAACACACTCGAGGCCGCGGCGGTGACTCCGGCGGCACCCATGGGCAGCATCGGTGCGAAGTTGCCGGCCTTGAATGCGGTGAACGCGACGATGGCGAAGAAGACCAGGATGCCGAGCTTGACGAACACGATGATCGTGTTGACGATGCCTGACTCCTTGGCCCCGCGCATGAGCAGCACCGTGGCGAGGAGGACGACGATGAGGGCCGAGAGGTTGATGACTCCGCCTGCACCATCGGGGCCGGCCGACAGCGACGGCGGCAGCGACATTCCGAAGATCCGCAGCGTCTCATTGACGTAGTCGGCGGCACCCACGGCCACCGCAGCCACGGAGACCGCGTACTCGAGGACGAGACACCAACCGCAGATCCACGCCACGCCCTCGCCGAGGGTCGCATAGGAATACGAATAGCTCGACCCCGACACCGGAACCATGCCCGCCATCTCCGCATAGCTGACGGCAGAGAGCAGAGCGGTGATTCCGGCCAGGATGAAGGCCAACCAGACGGCAGGCCCGGCGATCGGCACGGCCTCGCCGAGGATGACGAGGATGCCCGTGCCCAAGGTGGCGCCGACGCTGATCATCGTCAGTTGGAAGACGCCGAAGGTTCTGCGCAGACCGCCGGTGGACGCGTCCTGGGTGTCCTCGACCATGCTGCTGATCGACTTGCGACGGACCAGCTGATTGGCCAGTCGAGGTCGATCGGTCGCTGTCGGGGAGGTGGAGTTGTCTCGAGCGGTCATGCGAATATTCTTGCACGTGCTCCCACCACGGTCGCACACGAATGCGTGCTGCGACTGCGTGCTGAGGTCGCACCTGACTGCGCTCGACCGCCGCACGCGACTGCGCTCGACCGGAGACTTACACCGGAGACCTACGGCGGAAACTTACAGCCGAGGGGAGAAGCGACCGTCTTGGGCCATCCAGCCGCCGTCGACGAGCTGCGAGTGTCCCGTGACATACGTCGAGGCGTCGGAGGCGAGGAACAGCACGGGCCCGGCGATCTCGTGGAGGTGCCCCCAGCGGCCCAGTGCGGTCTTCTCCGCATAGGCGGTCCACCACTCATCATCGGCCTTGATCTGCTGGGTCAGCGGAGTGTCGAAGGGCCCGGGCAGGATCGCGTTGACGCGCACGCCCTGTGGCCCCAGCTCACTGGCCAGCGTCTTCGTCAGCTGCACGACACCGGCCTTGGCCGCGGCGTAGATGCCCTGGCCAGGTTCGATCGCCAGAGCCCGGAATGATGAGTAGGTGACGATCGAGCCGCGGCCGCGCTCGGCCATTTCGGCGCCGAATCCGCGCATCAGGCGATAGGTGCCCTTGAGATTGATGTCGATGACCCGGTCGAATTCCTCGTCGGTCGTCGACAGCAGCCGCTTGCGCACGTTCGCACCAGGGGTGATGACGAGAACCTGGGCCTCCGGGTGAGCCGCGACGAGGGCATTGACCGATTCGGTATCGGTGATGTCCACGCGTGCGGCCTCGGCCCCCGGCGATGAGGTAGCGCTGTGTCCGCCCTTGCCTGTGCCACCCGGGTCGCCTTGGCGCTCGGTGATGATCCGCACCGTCTCCTCGGCACCGTCGACGTTCAGGTCGGCGACGACGACGTGGGCACCGGCATCGGCGAGGCCGATCGCGCTGGCCTGGCCCAGTCCGGAACCTGCTCCGACGACGACGGCGGTACGGCCGCTGAGGTCGAAGAGTGAGGGGATCGAAGGGTTGTTCTCATTCGTCGGCACACAATTCTGCGTCGACTGTGATGAGTTCTGCGGGACTTGCGACATCGAAGGTCCTTTGCGTAGCACTGGCAGTTCAGGCGGGGATCGCCTCATTGTCCTCAAACATATGCCCGCCGAGGTGGCACTCGGGTCCACGTTCCACTTGGTGGAATCCCAGCTCACACGTCCTCAGAACTTCTGGCTGTCGACGTAGAGCGCTTCGTCCGGGAGGTTCGAGAGATAGTCGACGATGAAATAGGCGATGGCCTCCATCGTGGGGATGTCGCGCTGCCTGGCCCGGGACATGACGCGCCGGTGCTCGATGAACTCATAGAAGATCTGGCCAGGTTCGAGTTTATGGGTGAGGTTCTCAGGGATGGCGGAGATGAGGGGCTTGTAGACCTCGTCGAGCCACAGCCGCGCGGCCTGGTCCTCGTCGAGTTCGACGGGCAGCTCGCCCGAGCCGTGTGCTCCGCCGGTGAAGCCGGGTGCGCTGCGGTGGGAGTCGAGGTCGTTGAGCATGGTCCGCGCCTGGTTCTCGTTGGCACCGATGCCTGTCAGGCGCAGGAGTCTGCGGGAATGGTGGTTGGGCTCGACGACCTTCGGTTCGACCAGCAGGCTGACGCCGTCGAGGTCGGTCGTCACGGTCAACTCGCCCAGGTCGAAGCCCAAGTCGTTGAGGCGGCGGATGCGCTCGTCGATGCGCCAGCGTTCGTTGACGGAGAACTCTTCGACCCGAGTCAGCTCCCGCCACAGCCCGTTGTAGGCCTCGAAGAGACGCTCGCCGGCGGCCATCGGGTCGACCGTCGATTCGATGAGGCCAGCGGCCTGCAGATCGAGGAAGTCACCGGCGATGTTCGTGCGCGCGATGCGCAGATCCATCTGCCGCTGACCGTCGGAGAGCTGATCGTGGAGCTCACCGGTCTCCGCATCGACGACATAGGCCGCATAGGCGTCGGCATCGCGCCGGAACAGGGTGTTCGACAGGGAGACATCGCCCCAGTAGAAGCCGACCAGGTGAAGTCGGGCGAGCAGGACCGCGAGTGCGTCGACGAGGCGGTCGGCTGCGTCCGCTGCCAGCGACTGGGAGAACAGAGCACGGTAGGGCAGTGAGAAGTTGAGGTAGGCGGTCAGCAGTGCCCCTGGGAGCTCCGTCGCCGAGGCGGTGGATCGGTTGGTGACATAGGCGCGCGGTTGGACCGTGGGTACGGCTAGGTTTCCGAGCACGCCGAGGATGTCGAATTCGCGCAGGGCCCGACGGTCGTCGGTCTCCTTGATCGCGAGGACCTCATCGCCGATCTCGACGAAGCGCACCACATGGCGGGAGATGCCGCGGGGCAGACCACCGAGGAAATCCTGGGGCCACTCACCGAGGGGAAGATGCCACGGAAGTACTGCGATCGCGTCGTGATCGGCACTGTGGACCGCGTGGATCTGCGGTGCTGAGGCTTCGGGCACCGATCAGGAGTCCACGTCCGCGATCGAGGCGACGAGCGCCTCGGCGACTTCAGGTTTCTCCACCCCGATCAGACGCCCATGGTCGAGGAACGCGATGCGGTCGCCGAGGACCTTCGCATCATCGAGATCGGCCGTGGCATAGAGCGTGGTCAGCCCGAATTCCTGCTGCAGATCCTTGACCAGGCGCAGGGTGTCGGCCTGGTACTCGGGAACGAGGTTGACGACCGGTTCGTCCATGATCAGGACCTTGGGCTGGCGGACCACGGCGCGGGCCAGGGCGATCGTCTGGCGCTGCAGGGCGGAGAGATCACCGGGCACTGCATCGAGGATGTCGCTGAGCCCGATCTTCGAGGTCACGGACTCGACGCGTTCACGGATCTCCTCGGCCGGGAGACCATCGACACGGAGCGCGAAGCCGAGGTTGTCGCGCACGCTCATGTGCGGGTAGAGGGCGTAGCTCTCAAGGGCAAGGGTGACGTCGCGATCGTTGACCGCGGCGTGGGTGACGTCGACTCCATCGATGAGGATCGTGCCCGTTTTGGGGGCCTCGAGGCCGTGGAGCATCCGCAGGATGGTCGATTTGCCGGATCCGGATGGTCCATAGAGGACGACGAACTCGCCGTCGTCGATGAAGAGATTGAACGGGTGCACCGAGGGGGACACGGTGTTCTCGTAGGCATGACTGAGGCCATTCAACGACACTGTTGACATGTTTCCTCCTAAAGTCTTCGTGAGCAGCTGGTCGTCGGTGACCTGGCGGGGATGCTCAGTCATTCACATCCTAAGCCGTTGAATGCGCTCTGTGACAGCCTATTCGACGAAGCGTAGAGTGATTCTCAGCACTGTGCCAGCGCGCAGACGCACACCTGGGCGGATGCTGGGTGAGAAACCGCGGGTTCAGCGATTGTTCAACGGTTCTCATGCGCCGAACGGACAGGCAAGTTTGTTTGTGCAATTGCTTGCGCAGGCGGCGTGTCGGAACTGAGGCCCACCGCAGGCGAGCCTGTCGACCAAATCTGCAATCGAGGGACACCGCCGCTGAGGTGGTCGCCGGTGGGGTTGGCCCCGATAGACTTCCCGGTATGAAGGTCAAGCTCGATGATGTCGCCGTCCGGGCGGGCGTGTCCCTGGCGACGGTGTCCCGCGTCCTCGGCAGGCGCGGTGCTGTGGCCGAAGAGACCCGGGCCAGAGTGCTCGAGGCCATGGACTCGTTGGGCTACTCTCGCTCCACGCTCCTCCATGAGGCGCCGAGGCGGTTGGTCGCCGTCAGCGCGCCCGGCAATCCCGAATACTGGCAGGTTCAGGTCTGCACTCGCGTGGCCGCGGCTCTGCAGGAACACGGTCTGCTCATCACCCGGCCGCCGGTCGAGACCGAGACCACCCCGCTGGAGGTCGCCGTCGACGCCGGTGCCGTTGCCCTCGTGACGCCGACGCTGACGAGCCTGCACACCGACATCCCCTGCATTCGCGTCGACGAGCAGTCGGCGGTGGACTCCGATGATGTCAGCGGCGACATCATCGCCGCCCGCCTCGACCTCGGCGGGGGAATGACGACGGCCTTCGAGCATCTCCAGGCCATCGGTCACCGACGCATCGGTCTGATCTGCAATGACAGCGGTGAGCTTGCGGTGCAGCTGATCAGACGCTTCAGAGCCGAGCATCCCGCTCGCAACTTCGGGGTCAAGCTCGATGATTGGATCTCGCAGGTTCCGAAGTCCTTCTCCGGCGGTTCGCGCGCCGTCCTC
This sequence comes from Brevibacterium sp. UCMA 11754, assembly GCF_021532275.1. Taxonomy (GTDB): domain Bacteria; phylum Actinomycetota; class Actinomycetes; order Actinomycetales; family Brevibacteriaceae; genus Brevibacterium. The sequence continues at coordinate 446,784 of NZ_JACBOT010000031.1, read as the reverse complement.
GACCTCAAGGATGCGACCTGCACTGCGGTGATCGTGCAGTCGGCCCTGCAGCTGCACGGGGCTCTGCAGGGTCTGCGCAACCGGCACCTGCAGGTACCGCGGGACATGTCGATCGTCGGCTTCGGCGATTCGCCGACGATGAAGTTCACCGGGCCACCAGCCACCGTTCTCGGCATCGACGTCGAGGGGCTCTCGCAGGCGCTCGTCGCAGCCACCCTGTCGACGCTGAAGATCTCCGGTGAGGACCTGAAATCGGTCCCGCCGGTGTTTCGGCCCCGGCTCTTGGCCAGGGCCTCGACGACGGCGGCGCGACAGTGAACCCGACAGCCGACTCACACTCCGGTGCCGGTGGCTCCAAGGCAGCCGAGGCACCCAATGCATCCACCGAGCCCGAACTCGGTGAGCACAGACATGTCGGACTCGGCGCCATCGCCGGTGCGGCAGGAGTGTCGAAGGCGACTGCTTCGCGGGCACTGCGCCACCCGGACACCGTGTCCCCGGGGTCATTGGCCAAGGTCAAGCGCGCATTGGCGATCCTCGGCGTGGACTCGGGCAGTCACGACACACCGTCGAGACAGATGATAGCCCTGGTCAGGCCCTCCGCTCCGGCGGGCGACGTCGACCCCTATGCACGCCTGTTCGACCTTCTGACCAGCAGAGTCTTCGCCCAGGGGATTGCTGCTGTGCATGTGGAGGCCGCGGCCTACCGGGCCGATGCCCTGGCCGAATCACTGCTCGGCCCGGATGGAAGCGACCCTCATGTCCAGGGCGCGATCGTCCTCGGCGGGGGAGCGGCCGGTGAACTCGCCGCGAAACTGGCCGAGCGGAACCTGCCGCAGATCAGGGTCTCCAACGCCCGGCACGAGGACGGGATCTCGCGCATCGTCCTTGACGCCACGGACGGCATCGCGACCGCGGTGCAGCACCTCGTGCACCTGGGGCATCGGCGGATCGGGCTCGCCGTGCTCCGTGACTCAGCCGCGGCCGTGCGCATCGCCGGATTCCGCAAGTCCATGGCCCAGGTCCTCCACATTCCCGCCACCCGTGACCAGGCGCCCGTGATCGAGGCCGCAGGAGGCACCATGGCCGGAGTCGCCGCGGCCGAGGAGCTGCTCCAACTGCAGTGCTCAGCCGTCATCGCCTGCGCTCCATCGCTGTCGTTCGGCATTCTCGAAGCCGCCGCGCGCGCTCGCCTCGACGTTCCGCGGGACCTCTCGCTGCTCACCGTCGGGGACATGCCCGATGCCGATGTCATCGCACCACCCCTGTCGCAGGTCAGCTACGACTGGGAGGCGATCGCCGTCTCCGCGCTCAACGAGGTCAGGGCGATGATGGCCAATCCCGCCGAGGCGGCGGCCATTGACTACTCGATGACCCCGGACCTCGTCCTGCGGGCCAGCGCAGTGCCGCCGCAGCGACGCTGACAGAGCAGCCGCAGCGACGCTGAGGAAGCAGCCGCCGAGGCGCTTCAGGGCTGTGGCGGCGCTGCGCGGCGTTCGTTTACGAGACGTGTGAGGAGTTCTGCGACCGCGCTGGGATCCGTGATCCGCCACGGTGCCCGGGTCGGGGCCGGCCCGACCTTGATGCTCAGGCCGGTCGGCAGGCCTTCGAGTTCGGCGAAGGCATCCTCGTCGGTGACATCGTCGCCGAGGTAGAGGACCGCGGCGGGCGAACCGGCGGCGATGAGGGCCCGCAGACCATCGCCCTTCGTCGCCGTCTTCACTGCAAGCTCGGTGATGTCGTGGCCCTCGATGACGCGGATCCCTGGATGTTCGGCCTGGACGGCGATGACATGGGCGTGCAGCGCGGACGCGAACTCCGGGTCGAGGCCACGCGTGTGCACCGTGCGGGAGAACGGCTTCCGCTCGACCCTGACCTCAGTGACCGAGCCCGAACCCGATTCTGAAACCGAACCCGAGCCGGGCTCCGAACTCGACCCCGAGCCAGGCTCCGAACTCGCGCCCGATCCCGAGGACAGGTCGTGTTCGAAGGACTCGATGTGGGCATCGATTGCGGTGAGCATCCGCTGTTCGGCGACGCTGACCTGGGGCTGATTCATCGTCACCCCAGGTGAGGGAGTCGATGCCGGCGATGACGAGCCCAGGTCCACCTCGGCGCCGTGCGAACCGACCAGCCACACACCCGGGGACGGGTCGGCAAGACGCCGCAGGGTGGTGACGTCACGACCGGAGACCAGGGCAACCCGGGTTGCGGGCAGGGTGCTGAGATCAACGATCGCCTGTGCCGATTCCGGGAGCATCCGGGACAGGTCGGGATTGTCCTGGAGCGGCGCGAGGACACCGTCGAAGTCGAGGGCGATGAGGACCGAATCGGCGCCGGTGACCTGCCCGAGGTCGAGGGAAGCCGATGGCGTGTAATCGGGAGTCGATCGTGGTGAGGGCGCCTGCTCAGGTGACAGCGGCTCCGATGTCACTGACGGCCCTCATCGGGTACAGATTCCGGGCTGGAGTCCTGTGCGGCGACGGTGGAGGTGATGCGATCGGATGCCGTCGTCGGCCGTTCGGGCAGGGCGGCAGGCCGGTCGGGGATGATCGCCTCCGGGTTCGTGTGGATGGCTTCGAGTTCGGCCAGGAACTTCTTCGACCAGATGCTCACCGTGTCCGTGGCGATTTTCTTGCGCATCTGCTTCATCCGCCGTGAGCGCGTCTTCTCATCCATCTGCACGGCATCGAGGATGCCAGCCTTGAGGTCGCCGATGTCGTGGGGGTTGACCATCACGGCGCCCTTGAGCTGATCAGCGGCCCCGGTGAACTCGGACAGGACGAGGGCGCCGTCGTCACGTCTGCGGCAGGCCACGTACTCCTTGGCCACGAGGTTCATCCCATCACGAAGGGCCGTCACGAGCATGACGTCCGCGGCGAGGAAGAAGGCGGTCATCTCATCGCGCGGGTAGGAATGGTGGAGGTAATGGACGGCGATGGACCCGACTTCGGCCTGCTCACCATTGATCCGACCGACGGCCAGCTCCACATCGTGACGGATGATCTTGTACTGCTCGAGTCGTTCTCGGGAAGGCGTGGCGATCTGGATCAGCACGACGTCCTCGACATCGAGCTTGCCCTCGGCCAGCAGCTCACCGAAGGCCTTGAGCCGGTGCCGGATGCCCTTTGTGTAGTCCATCCGGTCGACGCCGAGCATGATGACCTTCGGGTTGCCGACCTCTTCGCGGATCTGCCGGGCACGGTCGATGATCTTCGGATCACGCGCCAACTCCTCGAGGTATGGGGTGTCGATGGAGATCGGGAAGGCCTCGGCGCGCACGATGTGCTCCGGCAGGAAATCCCCGGCCGGGACGTTGACCGTTGAACCCTTCGTCGTGAAATTGAGACGTCCGCGAACCGCACGTCGGAAGTTCGCGGCATCGGCCGGACGCTGGAATCCGATGAGATCCGCGCCGAGGAGGCCGCGGAGGATCTCGTCGCGCCAGGGCAGCTGTGCGAAGAGTTCGTAGGGTGGGAAGGGGATGTGGTTGAAGAACCCGATCGCCAGGTCGGGACGCATCCGGCGCACCAGCTGCGGAACCAGCTGGAGCTGATAGTCATGGACCCAGACGGTGGCACCCTCGGCAGCCACCTCGGCGACTTTGGCCGCGAAGCGCTCATTGACACGCACATACGATTCCCACCACGTGCGGTGGAACTCGGGCGGGACGATCACATCGTGATAGAGCGGCCACAATGTTGCATTGGAGAATCCTTCATAATATTTGAGGACATCCTCACTCGTCAGGGTGACGGGAACCAGATGCATCCCGTCGATCGTGAACGGGTCGAAATCGACGTCGGGCACCCCGGTCCAGCCGATCCACGCACCCTCCTGAGACTTCATCACCGGCGCCACTGCAGTGACCAAACCCCCAGGTGAGGTGCGCCATCCTTGGCTCTTCTCAGCAGGGTCCCTGTCCACGGGCAGACGGTTCGCCACGACGACGAAATCGCTGTCACCATATGCGGATGCGGTAGTGGTTTCGGCAGAGTTGACGGTGTTCATCTGCGCCTCCTCCTGTGTCGGTCCTTGGAACGAACTGTACCCGCTCGACTACGCTTGGGAGGGTGATGGTTCAGGATCTGGGAGGCTACCGCCTCATCGAGGAGCTCGGCTCGGGCGGCATGGGTGTCGTCTATCTCGGTGTCGACGGCGGAAACAACCCTGTCGCAGTGAAGGTTCTGCACCCGCATATCGCCAATGATGAGACCGCTCGCAAACGCCTCGGACGCGAGGTCAGGACCCTGCGACGGATCAAACATCCCAGAATCGCCGAGGTGCTCGACGCCGAGCTCGAATCCGCGCAGCCCTTCATCATCACCGAGTTCGTCGACGGGCAGACGCTGTCCGACGATGTCAGAGACAACGGTCCCTTCGCCGAGGATGAACTCGTCCATTTCGGCCATGCCCTCCTCGACGCCCTCAATGCTGTGCACGAGTCCGGTGTCATCCACCGCGACCTCAAACCCGCGAACGTCATGATCATGGACGGCGAGCCGATGGTCATCGACTTCGGCATCGCCCAGGTCGCCGACGAGGTGCGGGTGACCGCGACGGGCCTGGTGATGGGAACGCCCGGATACCTGTCCCCTGAGATCGCCGATGGCAAGACCTCGAGTGAGAAGACCGACTGGTGGGGGTGGGCCGCGACGATGGCCTATGCCGCCACCGGCCGCAACCCGTACGGCTCCGGTCCTCTTGAAGCGGTGCTGGGGCGAGTGGCCATGGGCAAGTTCGATCTCGACAACGCTCCCCGCAACTTCGTCCCCCTGATCGCGGCCTGCCTCGACCCGAAGCCCGAACGCAGACCCAGCGGACAGATGATCCTCGACGCACTCGTCGACATCGAGTCCGGACGCGAACCGCAGCTGGGATCCGGTCCGGCGGCCGGGAGTTCGAACCAGGCATCGCCGACCGGGACTGCACGGATGCCTGCGGTCGACGGCGGTGGGGGCAGCGGGTCAGGCTACGGCAACGCATTCGGCGCTGCTGCCGGCGGTGCCGCCGCTGGTGCTGCTGCTGTTGGAGGTGCCGCAGCCTATGGCGGAGGCACCTCAGCCGCCGGCTACGACGCTTCCGGCTACGGTGCCACCGGGCACGGATCGCCGCGCGGAGGCTACCCGGGTTCGGCGCCGAACCCGAACGCGCACGGTGGTACGGGGCCCGGAGGCTCGGGCCCCGGCGGAACGGACCCGCAGAGATACCCACAACAGGGCTATTCCCCACAGGGCCAGCATCCACAGAGTCAGCGCCCACAGGGCCCACCGGTGCAGGGCCAGCAGCCGCAGGCCCGATCCGGGATGATGCCCGGCGCGCAGGGGAACCCGCCCACAATGAACCCAGGCCAGATGAACCGGGGAACCGCACCGCCTGTGCGCAATCCCAACGGCGGCATCCAGGCCGCTCCGGGATCAGCAATGGCCGGGACCAACCTCGGCGGGGCAGGGTATGGACTCGGCGGACCTCCAACCGTTCGCGGCGGACCAGCAGCAGGTCAGGGCACGGTCCGACCCGACCCCAACGGCACTGGAGTCCAGTCAGGACAGCAGAGCCGACCGGGTCAGCCGGACCAGCAGGGCTACGGCTGGGGACCGATGACCTACCGGACGATCCGGACCGGCGGATGGGTGGTGTTCGCCCTCATCCTGCTGGCGATCGCGATCATGCCTCTGGCCCCGCTGCTCGTCACACTCATCGTGTTCCTGTGGTCGATCCTGGCGCGGACCGGCACACGGCTGGACCGCAAAGCCCAGAAGCACCGGTTCGAACGCGGAACGAACGGCAGGGGATTCCTGCGTTCGCTCGCCTCGGCGCCGGGTGCGCTTCTGGCATCGGTGCTGACCTCGATCACGTCATTCATCCTGCCGGCGATCGCGGGTGTCGCGATGCTCGTGTTGACCCGACTCGACATTGCCGGAATCGTGCCCAGCGGATACTCGGAGCAGTGGTCGGTGTGGGCAGCCGGTGCCGCCGGTGGTTTGGTTCTGTGGCTGGGGCCCGGTGCGGGCAGCCTGCGATTCGGATCACGGCTCATGGTCTCCGGGGCGACGCGCAACCAACTGGGTCGGCTCATCGCTCTTTCCGCGATCGCGCTCCTCATCATCATTGCGATCATGGTCATCCAGACGGGTTCCGGCATGTCCTGGTGGCCCCTGCAGACGAACCCATTCACCTATCTGCCCGAACCTGTATAGGCGTCTCCCACCCCCGGCGTAGTTGATCCTTGAATTTCACTGGGAGTTGAGGCACCACCTGTTTGGGTAAGGTGGGAAGGTCGGGACTCGTATGTCGACCCGATTCCCCACGGTCCGAGGCTGGGCCGACGTCAGACGATCGCAACGTGAGGAACAATGGCGAAGAACAATTCCGGTGACAATCGGCGGAACCAAGCACGTGAGAACGCGCGCCAGATCGCAGCGGCTCAGGAGAAGAAGGAGAAGACCGCCAAGACCATCCTCTACGTGGGGATCGGTGTTGTCGTGCTCGTCGTGGCTGCGGTCGTCGCTGTTCTCATCTTCCAGCAGAGCAAACCGGGGATGACTCCGGCCAACTTCGTCGGCGGCGGTGTCAGCATCGCCAAGGACGGCAAAGTGGTGCAGCCGAAGCAGATGCCCGAGGGGGAGGAGTCGGATCTGCCGACTGCTGCCGATGCCGGTGCCAAGGAGAATGCTGCCACTGTGACCGTCTATCTCGACTTCCAGTGCCCAGGATGCAAGGCGTTCGAGGACGCTAACACCCCGACTCTGGAGAAGCTCGCCGACGAAGGCTCGATCGTGCTCGAGTACAAGCCAGTCTCCTTCCTTGACCGCGCGTCCAGCGGCAACGAGTACTCGACTCGATCTGCCAACCTGGCGGCCTGCGTCATCGACTCGCAGCCGGAGACCGCCAGGGACTTCTTCCCCGCGATGTATGCTCAGCAGCCGGAAGAGGGGCAGGACGGTCGCACCGACGAGCAGCTGCTCAAGGTCGCTGAGGATGCCGGAGTCGACACCTCGAAGAAGCTCCAGTCCGATCCCGAGCAGACCGTCAAGAGCTGCGTCACCGACCAGTCGTTCAAGGACTTCGTCGAGAATTCCTCGCAGGACGCCCTGGACGCGAAGGTGGAAGGCACCCCCTGGGTGCTCATCAACGGCGAGAAGACCGACAAGACCAGCGACCCGCAGGCGCTGACCATGGAGATCCTCAAGGCCACCGGCGAGTTCAAGGGCTGATCGACTTCACGGACATCGGTCGACCGCCGCCGAGGTGGTGGTCGACCGATGCTCGTGAGTGAAGTCTGCCTCGCGTCCGTTTTGTAGCCGTGAAGGTGAATGGACTACTATCGTGTAGGCGCAGACGGCATCGTTTCGCCGCCACGCCTCCCTAGCTCAGTTGGTAGAGCACCGCTCTTGTAAAGCGAAGGTCATCGGTTCGAGTCCGATGGGGGGCTCCACTCAGCCAGGCCAGACAGTGAATCGTCTGGCCTGGTTTTTTCATGCTCAGGAGTTGTGGCAGATCTGCTACGTGGTGTGCTGTGATCATCACCCGTATCCGGGGTCGCTGACCATAGAGTCTTTCCTTGTCAGGGCCGAAGAGCCGTCAATCACACAGCTCATGCAGTGCCCATCATTTCGAAAGGGAACCCGATGAACCACACCGGACGCCACTCAGCCCGAATCCTCACGCAGACCTCAGCCTTGGCCTTTGCCGCCTTACTGGCCCTATCAGCCTGCGGCACCGATGACTCGGCGGCGGAGACAGCCCCCGAGGGTGCAGCGCCGACTCAAGCGCAGGGCGAAGCCCTCGACGCAGAAGAGACAGCAGACAAGACCACAGAGACGGACGATGCCGAAGGCGCGAGCGACAAGGCCGAGGGCACCGAGGTGAAGGTCGGTGCAGAGTTCACCGATAAGGAGACCGGGGATGTCATCACCGTCGTATCCGCGGTGCGCAACAACCCCACCGAGTACTACGAAGCCGCCGACAACCCTGATGGAGAGATGGTCTACATCGAAGTGAAAGTGGAACCAGGCGACAGCTACGGCGGGACCATCAGCTCATCGGACTTCTACCTCGACAGCGCCGGCGAAGAGGCCAACTACGCATCGAGTGCGAGTGCCGAAATCGAAGACGCCGGTTATGAGTATTTCGACCTGGCGCCACGTCGTGACGGAGAGCACACGGGGTACATTCCGATCTACATGAGTGAAACGGCCGAGGAGCTCAAGGGAACCTACCTCCGTCCCGAGGCGAAGGTGCTCGGAGAGGACAAGAAGGTACCCGAATTCACCTCTGAGTTCGAGATCCCCGCCTCCTAGGACATCAGCGCCTGCGACTATCCGTCGACGTCGCGTTTGAAGACGAGCATGAGCGATCGCATGCTCAACACGAATCCGCCGAAGAGCAGGACGAACCCGAAGAACGCGTAGAGGTGGATGCCCTCGGTCAGCAGCGGCCCTTCTTCGCTGGTGATGAGCATGATCGATCCCAGGACAGCAGCGCCGGCCAGAACTGCGACGATGAGCTGCTGGAACAGACTCGTGAGGAACCGTCGATCGGAGGTGTTCTCCAGCACGCGCATGTTCATTGAGAAGCGGCCCTGCTCGAGGTCCTCGGTGATCTTGTTGAGCCGCCGAGGCAGGCGGTCGATCATCGGCAGGATCTGCATCGCACGCCGCTGCAGTTCGTCGGTGATCTTCGTGGACTTCAGCTTGCTGCGCATGAGTCGGTTGCCCTCGTCGCGGGCGACGGCGACCACGTCGAAGGTGGGGTCGATGACGAGGAGCGCTCCCTCGACCGAGGCCAGGGCACGGAATGCTGCGCTGATCGGGGCCGGGACGGAGAACCGGTGGGCCAGGACAAGGTTGAACAGATCGTCGAAGAGCTTCTGCCCGTTGTACGAGTGGCTTCCGCCGCCGTAGCGGGTGAGCAGCTCGCCGACCGCACGTTCGACGGCCCGATCGTCGAGGTTCTCGGGGCGTCCGAGGAGTTCGATGAGGGAGTCGGTGGCTCCTGCACTGTCGTTCTGATCGATTGAGTAGAGCATGAGTCCCAGGGCCGTCTGCGTTCCCGGGTCGAGTCTGCCGACCGCGCCAAAGTCCAGCAGGCCCAATCCTCCGTCGGGCGTGATGAAGATGTTGCCCGAGTGCAGGTCGGCGTGGAAGACGCCATCGGTGATGATCTGTTCGAGTGTGGCGCCGAGAAGAGTGGTCGCCAAGGCCTTCCGTTCCTTCTCCGAGAGCTCCTCGAGGATGGCCCCTGCCGAGGACACCGGCTGCCCCGGCAGCTTGTCCATGATGAGGAGTCGTTCGCTCGAGAGTTCCGGATAGCCGTGGGGCACCGTCACGGAGAACTTGCCCGACCGCTTCAGACTGTCCTCGATGGTGCGCATGTTGCCGAGTTCGATCCGATAGTCGAGTTCCTCTTCGAGGGAGGTGGCGAAGCCCTTGGCAAGGGTCTCGATTCCCAGGTCCTGGCCCCACACGGTCGTCTTGTCCAGCCACCTGGCCAGACGCAGAATGATGTCGAGGTCCTGATTGACCTGGTTGAGAGCCTTCGGGCGCTGGACCTTGACGATGACGTCGGTGCCGTCGAGCAGTGTGGCCTCATGGACCTGGGCCACCGAGGCCGCGGCCAGAGGCGTTGCATCGATGCGGGAGAACACGTCGTTCAGCGGCCTGCCCATGCGCTCGACGACCGCCGGTTCGATGACGGACCAGGGTTCGGGAGAGACCTGAGTCTGCAGCATCTCCAATTCGCGGATGTATTCGGGCGGCAGCACATCACGACGGGTCGAGAGCATCTGGCCGAGCTTGACGAAGGTGACTCCGGCTTCGGACAGTGAGTTCTTCAGGGCTCGGGCCGTCTTCGCCTCGCGCCCAGGGGCCGTGCCCCGACCGAAGCCGCGGATCTGTGCACCCAGACCGTGACGGACGGCGATCGAGACGACCTCGGCGTAGCGTCGACCGCGCCGCCTGCGCGCCTTCCAGCCGAAGAACAGCGACTGCGGACCGGGCACCGATCCTGTCGGGAAGGCGGCTTCGATGACGACGAGAGCACCGACACCGAGAGCGAAGATCCAGCCGGTCGCCAGCAGCAGGAGCATGAGTGCGACACCCGGGGCCACGTCGAGGCCACCAGTATTCTGTCCTGTCCCGGCGCGATAGAGGTACTGCACTGTCACGGCCATGACCGCGCTCATGACCAGACCCACGCCGATGGTTCGCGGCCAGCCCGTCGGGACGCCGACGACGCGTCGCACAACCGTGGCAGCCAGCCATGACTGAAGCAGGAGGAACAGCAGGGCGGCAATGCTCAGGAGCGCAAAGGCTCCGAAATCGAGGGCGGCCATGTCCGCCTCTCCTTCCACGGGGTTGTCTGGGTGGGGCAGTCCGGGCGTTGAAGGTGGGTCATCACCAGCCTAGACGGTTCAGGGGATTTCGACCGGTCTTCAGCGGCGGCGTCGACTGGGCAGGCCGATCTGCTGGGACCAGATCATCGCCCACACAGCGCCTAAGATGGCGAAGAGTCCCGGGAACAGGATCCCGAAGCGCAGTGAGGCGACCGTGATGACCAGTGAGATGAGGGTCGGTCCGGCCAGTTTGCCGCCGTTGGAGAAGATCGCCCAGATGCCTAGGAAACGGGCGCGTCCGATCGCCGGCGACAGATCGGCACCGATGGTCATGTTCACACCCGCACCCAGACCGTTGCCGAAGGCCATGACTGCTGCGGCCGTGATCATGCCGGTCAGATCTGGACGCAGCACCATGACGATGAAGCCGGATCCGAAGATCGTCAGGCAGGTCACCAACGTCGTCGTCCGCCCGAGGTGGTCTTTGATATAGGCGCCGAGGAACATGAAGCCGAGTTCGAGGGCGGCGCCGAAGGCGATGAGGAGCGAGATCGACGATTCGTGCATCCCGATCTCGACTCCCCACAGCTGGATCACCACGGGCTGAGCCGACCGAGCCACCGTCAGTGCAGCGACCGAGATCCCCACGAGGACCACAGCCTTCCACCTCACGTCGAGGCGAGGGCGGGGAGGCTCTGCTGACTTCAGCGCCTGACCCGGATCGGACGCACCAGCACCGGAGTTCCCGCGGTCCGAGTAGCCGGGGATGTGGGCGATGGGCAGGGCCATGACGACGATGGCGGCGATGGCTGCGGCGCCGGCGAAGACGAACACCGACCACAGCGGGAAGGCGAGCATGAGGCCGGCGCCGGCGATGGGGCCGATCAGGTTGCCCACCCGCTGAGTTCCGCCCAGCGCCGTCATCGCCTTGGCCAGATCCTTCGCCGGCATCACCTCGGCGACCACTGCCTGCCGGGCCAGGCTCCACACATCGGAGACCGGCGCGAAGAGCATGAGCGCCACCGTGTAGAGAACAAGAGAGGCAGGCGAGTCCCAGAGGAAGGCCGCGACGATCCCGCCGAGGACGACGACCGCGGTCATCGTGGCGACGAGCATCGCCCGGAAGTCGCCGAGGCGGTCGATGAGGATCCCGGCCGGCACAGTCGCGACAAGGGACACTGCGCCCATGATGCCGACGATGGCAGCGGCGAAGGAGGAACTCGAGCCCAGATCGAGCGCGCCGAGGACCAGAACCGGAAGCATCGCGCCCACACCGACGGCGAAGAGAAGGGACGGCGCGAGGACCGGCCACAGGATGGGTTTGAGCACCTGACCAGTCTAGACGCCTGCGAATTCAGCCAGCGGGGGCGATTGCGGGCAGGCACACTTCGAAGCGTGCCCCCGCCTCGGTGTTGGTCACGCCTACGGTCCCCGTATGAGCCTCGACGATCCCGCGGACGATGGCCAGCCCCAGACCGGCATTGCCGGTGAGCGCCCCGCCGCCATCGACCCTCGGGTCGCCGGTGATCGTATCGTCGCCGGGGGTGCGTGCCGGTGAGCCTCGCCAGCCAGTGGTGAAGACCTCGGTGAGTGCCTCGGACGGGATGCCGCCTCCGTCATCGGTGACGGTGAGCACGGCCTGCCCCTCAGCGTTCCTGTCCGTCTCGAGGACCACTTCGGTGTTCGCCGGTGTGTGCTGAAGCGCATTCATGAGCAGATTCTCGATCACCCGGGTCAGCTCTCGGGGGTCACCGGCCACGATGACGTCGCTGAGTCCGCGCGCGTGGATTCGGACGTCCTTCGACGCAGCCACGGGACGCAGCTCGGCCACCGCATCGGAGACGAGGTCGTAGAGGCTGAGCTCGATGCTCTCGAGCTCGAGAGCCCCCGACTGGATCCGTGACAGGGCGAAGAGATCGTCGACCATGCGCGAGAGCCGATCGATCTGGACGCGGATCTTCGCATAATAGCGCTGCCGGTCCTCGACCATCCCGTCCTCGAGGGCCTCCGACATCGCCTTCAGGCCGGCCATCGGCGTGCGCAGATCGTGGGCAATCCAGGCGACGAGCTCGCGCCGCGAGCGGTCGAGCGCAGCAACTTCGTCCCGGGAGTCGGCGAGCCTGCGGCTCGTCGCGACGAGTTCGGCACGCAGCAGCGCGGTCTCCGAAACATCCTTCGGATCGCCGAGGTCGCCGAGCCTGCGGCCGTCACCGACCTCGGCCGTCAACGCCCGCAGGTCCTCGTGCTCACGGGTGATGCCGCGGGCGAGGAACCATGTCACCGCGATCGTCGACAGCAGCGAGGCGAAGGCCACGGTGAGGAACACGTAGAGGTCGTGCTCGGACAGGTACATGGCCGCAGAGATCGCGATCATCCCGGTGAGCACGGATGCCAGGGTCGTGGCCACGATGATCGTCAGCCGCACTCTCAGTGATCGGCGCCTGCCCAGCCACAGTGCACTCACGCCGAGGGTGCCGACTGCGGCTGAGCACAGGAAGGCGACGAGGAAGATCCGCAGCATCTCCGGCAACGGCAGCATCATCGGGCAGTCCCGTCCGCAGCGTCGCTACTGACCGCGGCATCTCCACTTACCGCCGCATTGCCACTGTCCGCAGCGTCCGGGACGTCGAAGCGGTAGCCGGCGCCCCACACAGTGGTCAGGAACTTCGCCTGAGAGGGCTCGTCCTCGATCTTCTCTCGCAGCCGTCTCACCGTCACGGTGATCGTCGACAGATCCCCGATCTCCCATCCCCACACCGTCCGCAGCAGCGTTTCACGGTCGAAGACCTGATGAGGGTGTTTGAGGAAGAAGGCGAGCAGGTCGAATTCTCGAGCCGAGAGCTCCAATGGGATCCCATGTCGGGTGACCCGATGGGCAGAGACGTCGAGGTGGAACGGTCCCAGGTCGAAGGGGACCTCGGGTGTGGACTCGGTGATGGTGCGCCGGAGGATGGACTGGACCCGCAGCACCAGCTCCTTGGGGGAGAAGGGCTTCGTCAGATAGTCGTCGGCACCGGCTTCGAGGCCGTCGATGCGATCCTCGGTCGCGGACAGCGCGGTGAGCATGAGCACCGGCACCGAGGTGAAGGCTCGCAGCCGGCGGCACACCTCGGTGCCATCGATGCCGGGCAGCTTGCGGTCGAGGATGACGAGATCGGGCACCGCCTCGGCGAGGGCCTCGAGGGCTTGGAAGCCGTCGGTGACCTCATCGACGAGGAAACCGGCGGCGCGCAGATAATTGCGGGCCACCTCGGCGACCGTGGGATCGTCCTCGACGAGGAGGAGACGGCGATCGGCCAGATGAGGGTCCACAGCGGCATGGGTCATGGCTTCAGTCTAAGAAGCCGCACTCGGTTCGGATACCGTTTCGCGCCGACGCTCGGAGCTTAGACTGTTCCCAGCGGAAATCGGCCCCCATGCGAAGGTGACAGAAATGAGCAGTGCAGCCGCGCACCGAACCCGGTTCCGACTGACCCCGATGCGACCCCGAGACCCAGGTGAGGACTCTCGTGCGGCCAGTTCGCTCGAGCTGTTCTTCGACCTCGTGTTCGTCATCGCGGTGTCCATTGCCGCGAGCAATCTGCATGATACGGTCACTGCCGGCCACCTCGGCGCCGGTCTGGGCAAGTACCTCATGATCTTCTTCGCGATCTGGTGGGCGTGGATGAACTTCACATGGTTCGCGACCTCATTCGACACCGACGACTGGCTCTACCGGGTGATGACGATCGTGCAGATGGGCGGGGTGCTCATCCTGGCCGCGGGCATCGGACCGGTCTTCGAAGACGAGAATTTCCTCGTCCTCATCCTCGGCTACATCCTCATGCGCGTGGTCATGATCGCGCAGTGGCTGCGCGCGGCACGGCATGCGGGCAATGCGCGAGGGGCGACGCTGACCTACGCCTGCGGAATCGGCATCGCGCAGGTGCTGTGGGTGGCGTGGATGAGCATCGATGATCCGGCGATCTCACTGGCCGGGTTCCTCATTCTCGTCCTCGCCGAGGTGGCCATCCCCGTCATCGCGGAAGCGCGGGGGACGACACCCTGGCATCCCGAGCACATCACCGAACGCTTCGGCTGCTTCACGATCATCGTCCTCGGCGAGTCCATGCTGGCCTCGGCGAACGCGGTGTTCGGAGCGTTCGAGGACAGTGTCGACCTCGTTTCGCTGGTGTCTCTGGGCATCCTCAGCCTGCTCGTCACGGCGGCCATGTGGTGGATCTACTTCTGGCCGCCCCACCACCGGGCGATCGGCAGCCTCGGCGGTTCGCTCGCCTACGGCTACGGCCATTACTTCATCTTCGCCGCCGCCGGAGCATTCTCGGCCGGGGTGGGCATCGAAGTCGATTCGCAGCTGGGCAACAGCGCGCTTGACCCGGTGCTCGCGACCTTCACTGTGTCCGTGCCGGTCGCGGTCTTCGTCCTCGGCGTGTGGATGCTGGCGATCAGGGCCAACGCCTCAGGGGTCGTCAACGCGGTCATCCCAGTGTGCGCGGTCCTCGTGCTCCTCGATCCGATCATCCCGGTTCCGACTTTCCTCACGACCTTCTTCATGATCGTCATCGTCATCACCCTCATCGTGGCAACGCCGAAGGGGGACGAATCGTCCACCGTCGCCGAGGCGAGAGCGTGAGTTCGGGAGTCTGAGCTCAGTTCGGGAGACGGCCTCCAGCCATTCGGCGGACAGCAGTTCCTCGTCGGTGGATCCGATGACGAAGTCTTCGAGTGCCCGGGCACTGCTGCGGTTGAACTCGCGGATGACGAAGTCGGCAGCGGCATGGGCTGCGGAGTCGCGACTCTCGTTCCGCGACGGAACAGTGACTGGTCCGGGGGCCCGCTCCCTCCATCTCTCCCTGCCTCCGGCGCTGCCCTCGATCTGGCGGATGAAATCGTGCCGAGCGAGCTGGCGCAGGTGGTAACTGGTCGATCCGGTGGATTCGCCGAGCCTGCCGGCCAAGGTGGTGGCCGTCTGTGGGTGCAAAGGAAGATTTGCGAGGAAAAGTTTGCCTTGAATTCCCATTCGATGTTCGGGCAGAAGTGGCACCCTGGTCATATGAGCCTTAGACATGTCATCCCGCCCTACCTGCTCGATGCGATCGCCGAACGCGGAGGCGAGAAGTTCCCCCGAGCCGCCCGCGCCGCGCGCAGCTGTCAGGTCTCCGACGAATCCTGTCGCAAGCTGCGCGCCGAGGGGCTGCGCTACACGCCGGTGGCCAAACCGAATGGGGGAGCGCGGGACTCCCAGGGCACGGTGCACTCTCAGGTCATCGGTGCCGGTGCCGGGGTGAACCGACTCATCCACGACGCACAGGGCACCGAGACCCTGCCGGGAGTCCTCGTCCGCAGCGAGGGCGAGGAGTCGGTGTCAGACGAGGCAGTCAACGAAGCCTACGACGGGCTCGGCGCCTCCTATTCACTCTTCGCCGAGGCCTTTGACCGCAACTCGCTCGACGGCAAGGGGATGCCGCTCATCGCCAGCGTCCACTACGGCCAGGACTACGACAACGCCTTCTTCGACGGACGGCTCATGGTCTTCGGCGACGGCGACGACGAGGTCTTCACCGGCTTCACCGGGTCGCTGTCGATCATCGGCCACGAACTCAGCCACGGCGTCATCAGCCACACCGCCGACCTCGAGTACCTCGGACAGCCCGGTGCGCTCAACGAACACTGCGCCGACGTCTTCGGAGCCCTGACCGAACAGCACGATGCCGGGCAGAACGCCGAGGATGCCACCTGGCTCATCGGCGCCGGCATCTTCACCCCCGAGGTCACCGGCACAGCGCTGCGTTCGATGCTCGCGCCCGGAACCGCCTACGACGATGACGTCCTCGGCACGGACCCGCAGCCTGACCACATGGACCGCTTCGTCACCACGGAGTCGGACAACGGCGGGGTCCATCTCAACTCCGGCATCCCCAACCGCGCCTTCGCGCTCGCCGCCACCCGCCTCGGCGGCCCGGCATGGGAGACCGTGGGGCAGGTGTGGTTCGCCGTGCTGACCGGATCCGATATCACCACCCGCACCGATTTCGCTGGCTTCGCGGCCCTGACCATCGCCGAGGCGATCGCCCAGTTCGGAGAGGGATCCGACGTTCACGACGCGCTCGTCCAAAGCTGGGACGCAGTGGGCGTCACCCGTGGCGCAGGCCGCGGAAACGTGGGGAGCAGCTGGTGAATGAGGAGGCGCCTCGTCCGAGCGACTCGGCCGGTGCGAGCGATGGGAGCAGTGGCCGCAGCGACGGCTTCGGCCACCTCGTCGTCGAACGCAGCGGTGGGATCGGCGGGCTGCTGCTCGTCTGGGACCTCGATATCGACTCGAGTGAGCATCGGGAGGAGATCGGTCCGAAAGTGGCAGAACTCCCGTGGCAGGGCGACACGAGCTCGCAGACTGCCGGCGGTTGCGGTGCCGGGGCCGACAGGTATGTCTATGTGATCGAGAGTCGCTTCGGCCTTGTGCGCTTCGGCGAGGCCGAGATGCCGGGGGAGTGGAAGAGCCTCGTCGAGCAGGTGCGCGAGATCGCCGCCCCCGAGCGGAGTAGGCCCGGTGCGAATTGATGTTGCAGACTCAGTCCGTGCGGACGTAGATTGCAATAGACTGCTTGTCATGACTCATGACGACTCCACCGCGGCCAAGAACGAACGGGACCTCGAAGACGGCATCCACACGGACCTGCGGTCGACGATGACCTACAGCTCCTACCTCAGCCTCGACCGCCTGCTGACGTCCCAGCACCCCGTCAGCGAACCGGTCCACCACGACGAGCTGCTGTTCATCATTCAGCACCAGACCACTGAGCTGTGGTTCAAGCTCGTCATCCACGAACTTCTCGACGCACGCAACCTCATCGCGGGCGACCAGCTCCAGCTGGCCCTCAAACGCATCGCCCGAGTCAAGCACATCCAGAAGACCCTGACCGAGCAGTGGTCGGTGCTTGCGACTCTGACACCGAGCGAATACGTCGGCTTCCGCGATGAGCTGGGCCAGTCATCGGGCTTCCAGTCCTGGCAGTACCGGGCCGTGGAATTCCTGCTCGGAAATAAGAACGCCGGCATGCTGCAGGTCTTCGACGGTGAGCCCGAAGCCCGTGCGCAGCTAGAGAAGTACCTCAACGAGCCGAGCGTCTACGACGAGTTCCTGCGTGCCCTTGCCCGCCGAGGCCTTCCGGTTCCGCAGCGACTGCTCGATCGGGATGTGAGCGTGGCGCACACCTTCGACGAGGAGCTTCTCGACACCTTCCGAATCATCTATGAGAACCCGCAGGACTACTGGCTGGAGTACGAGAGCTGCGAAGAGCTCGTGGATCTGGAGGAGAACTTCCAGTTCTGGCGCTACCGGCACATGCGCACGGTGCTGCGGATCATCGGAATGAAGCGAGGCACCGGCGGGTCGAGCGGCGTCGGCTTCCTGCAGAAGGCGCTCGACCTGACATTCTTCCCCGAGCTCTTCGACATCCGCACCGGCATCGAAAACGGCCCCGGCACCGCGAATGGCCCGGGGCTCTGAGTCCGATCGTCGATCTCGATCACACGCCCGGCAATCCGACCTCCTTGCTGCGGACCTTCGTCGGACTCCACCTGCGCGAGCTGGGCGGGTGGATTCGGGTCGCCGCTCTGCTCGAGCTCCTCGCCACCGCCGGGGTGTCATACTCCTCGGCCCGCAGCGCGGTCTCAAGGCTCAAGGGCAAGGGTCTGTTCCTCCCCGAGGAGCGGGAGGCCGTGGCCGGGTATCGATTGGATCCCGCGGCTGTAACCGACCTGGAACGCGGCGATCGCCGGATCTTCTCCTACCGCGGACAGAAGGACGACGAACCCTGGTGCCTCGTGTCCTACTCCCTGCCCGAGGTGGATCGGTCCAAACGAGTTCAGCTGCGACGAGCGCTGACAGGGTTGGGCTTCGGTGCAGTCACTGATGGACTGTGGATTGCTCCGGGGCATCTGCGAGCCGAGGTCGAGGACGCTCTGGAGAACCTCGACGTCCGAGAGCGGGCGACGATCTTCATCACGCAGACACCGCTGACGGCCGAGCCCTTCGCCCAGGCCGCGGCGAAATGGTGGGACCTGGACGCGCTCGCTGCCTGGCACACCGAATTCCTTCACCGGTACGAACACGCCGGTTCAGCCCCGCAGCCACGTCCCGAACCCCGTGAAGCATTCGTGCTGTGGCTGCGTTGCGTCGACGACTGGAAGACGATCCCCTACGTCGATCCGGGCCTTCCACCCAGCGCCCTGCCCGCGGACTGGCCCGGTCAGAGGAGCGTCAGACTCTTCGCCGACCTGCGCGCCACGTACGCAGAGCCTGCCCGCGCCCACGTCCGGAAGGTCGCCGCAGGCAGGTGACCCGCACGGGTCGATTCAGCGCAGAAGCGTGTCGACCGTGAGCGGGAAGTAGGGCGATTCGGGATCGACGAGGTCGGCGTGATCGGCACCCTCGGCAATGGTCAGCCTGGCCGGGAACGTCCGTGAGAAACTGATGTCGACCGTCTGATCCCGGTCGCCGTGGAGGATGCGCAGATCCACCCGAGAGGGGATGAGCAGCACTCGAGAACGCGGATCCTCGCGCAGATACGTCACCAGATCCTCCTCCGGCCGTGCCCCCATGTAGCCGAGCACCGCGCCGTCGCCCAGCCCGTCCTCGACCTCCCGGAACAGGTCGGTGATCGGGGCCAAGGGTCTGAGCCGGAACTCGGGTCCGTCCTCGCCGAGGTGGCTCGCCCAGGCCAGCACCAGGCATCCACCGGCGGAGTGGCCCGTCACGACGAGATGGTTCCGTGCCCGTGCGTTCACATTCCAGTCCGACAGCGAACCGTTCGCGAAGGCAATGGCGGCGGTGACGTCATCGAGGCAGTTGGGCTGCCCACCTGCGCGTCGGTACTCGATGAGCACGCACAGCACCCCCGCCTCGGCGAGGGTGACGGCCATGGGCCGGGCATGGGCGAGATCCGTGCGCTGACGGAAGTAGCCGCCATGGACGAGGATCACCGTCGCCGAGGCGGTGCCCGGGTCGCCGTAGACCTCAAGGAACTGATCGGACTCGGTTCCGTAGTCACACCTGAAGACCGCCCGTTTCGAGCCGAGATCGGCACCGGCGTCACCCAGAGCGGCAAAGCGCTCGTCCTGTCTCATTCGGGTTTGCGCACGCGTGTCAGTTCGGGAAGCTTCGCAGTGAGCTTGTCGCCCGAGGACTGTCCGCGCAGGCGCCGACCGACCCAGGGAGCGAAGTGCTCACGGGCCCATTTCGACTCCTCGCTGACTGCGGCGCGGATCGGCCGCGTCGGGCGTGCTGGCATCGCGAACCCTGTCACGGGCAGCGAGTGTCCGCTCTCCAGGGTGGCCAGTGCCTGATTGGCGACGAGGTCGTGGCCTTCGGGTGAGAGATGGATCCGATCATCGGCCCAATTCTCGGCGGCGTAGAGCGGGCGCAGGCCCCAGACATCGATCATGTGGCAGCCGTGACGCTGCGCGATCGACCACAGATGAGTGTTGTAGATGCCCACGCGCGGACGTACGGCGCGGATCAGAGGTGAGCTGATCTCCGTGTCGAAGCCGTTGCACATGAGTACCTCGATGCCGGCTTCGCGGAAGGCGACGACGGCGCGTTCGAACTGATCGGCCAAGTCATCGATGTCGGCCGTCGGGCGCAGGCAGTCATTGCCGCCGCCGCAGAAGCTGACCAGGTCGGGTTTGAGAGCGAGTGCTTTGGGCACCTGCTCATCGATGATCCGATCAAGGAGACGCCCGCGGATGGCCAGGTTGGCGTAGGTGAGTTCGGAACTGCCCACGGGGGAGTCGACGAGCTTTCCGGCCAGACGATCGGCCCATCCCAAGTACCGGTCCTCTTGGTTGGGGTCATGGTCCATCAGCCCTTCACTGAAGGAGTCGCCGATCGCGACATATGACGTGATGGTCTGGAGCATCGCAGGGTCCTTCTCTCATTGGTTCTCTGACTCCGAACTATACTGAATCGGCCCTGCCGGAATCAGGTCGGACCGCCTTGCCGCAAACGGATCGGACTGCTGCAGACCCCGGCGGCACCGCGTCGTGACCAGTGCCGATCGCCTGGCGTAGACTCGAATCGAGACGGATCTCATCTTTGAAGGTCACTGCAGAAGGAGCACAATGTATCGTTCGGTTCCGGTTCCCGAGATCACTGATTTCGCCATCACCAATGCTCGGATTGTGCCCATCGCAGACGCCGACGGCAGACGTGTCGAACCGATCGAATCCGGCACGATCCTGGTCTCGAACGGAACCATCACCTCGGTGGAATCCGGCGCCGGCTCCGCACAGAATCTGCCTGCCGGCACGGAGATCATCGACGCCGGTCGACGCTGGGTCCTGCCGGGATTCATCGAAGCCCACGGCCACCTCGGCGTCCATGAGGATGGTGAAGGCTGGTCAGGTGACGATACGAACGAGATGACGAATCCCAATGGTGCCAGCGTGCGTGCCCTCGACGGCATCGACCCGAGTGACATCGGATTCAAGGACGCGCTGCGCGGGGGAGTCACCTCGGCGCTCATCAAGCCGGGATCCGGCAATCCGATCGGCGGGCGCACCGCCTTCGTCAAGACCTGGGGTCGGATCGTCGACGAGATGCTCGTGACGCAGGATCTGTCCGTGAAGTCCGCACTGGGAGAGAACCCGAAGCGCGTCTACGGTGAGAAGAACGTCACCCCGTCCACGCGCATGGGAACTGCGAAGATCTTCCGCGATGCCTTCGTCGATGCGCAGAACTACCTGGCGAAGCGGGCCCACGCCGAAGCCGAAGGCACACCCTTCGAACGCGACCTTGTGAAAGAGACCCTGGCAGATGTCCTTGAGCGAAAGCTCGTCTTCGACCAGCACTGCCACCGCGCCGATGACATCGCCACGGCCATCCGACTGTCCGAGGAATTCGGCTACCGACTGGTCATCAACCACGGCACCGAGGGCCACAAGATCGCTGATTACATCGCCGACAAGGGCATCGACGTCATCCTCGGGCCCCTCATGACCAGTCGGTCGAAGGTCGAGCTGCGCGATCGCACTTTGGCGACCGCTGGCGCCTTGGCCAATGCCGGGGTGCGCATCGCACTGACCACCGACCATCCCGTCATCCCCATCAACTTCCTCATCCATGAAGCCTCCCTGGCCGTCAAGGAAGGCCTCGACCCGGTCATCGCGCTCGAGGCGCTGACCATCAACCCGGCCGCGATCTTCGGACTCGATGACCGACTGGGCTCACTGGCACCGGGTCGCGACGCCGACCTCGTCATCTGGTCCGGTGACCCACTCGATCTGAACTCCCGCGCCGATCAGGTGTTCGTCTCAGGCCGCAAGGTCTTCGAGCTCGACGCCGCAGCAGGTTCTGCCGATGTGGCGGACCCATTCGGCCCGACTCTCATCAGTGAGCCGTGACGGACGACAGCACAGAAGAGGCCCCCACCGCCGAGGTACCGGTCGACGCCCAGTCGTCGTCCGGTCCTGAGCACGGTGCGAACCAGGCCGAGGCCGGATCCTCGGCGCTGCAGGAACTGCTCGAACTCTCTCGTCAGCAGCGCCTGCAGGAGTTGCGCGAAGCACCGACAGGAGCACTGAAGTCCGAGGACGTCGATCCCGCAGGCCCGAAGTCACCGAGAGCGACGACAGCCAAGTCGAAGCCGAAGGCCGACCATAGGGGCGCCTCCCAGCGGGTCGCCCAGCGCGTGGCCAGACGCACCGTGGGCAGGCTCGTCTCCGGTGCCTCGGTCAACACCCAGCCGGTGCCGATCGTCACCGCCCTCAAAGGCAGCCCGTACAAGGCTCCGGTGCAGGCCAGCGAGCCCGCCGAGGACGAGGCCAGGATGGTTCTCGACCTCGCGGCCGATATCGCCGCGATCATGATGCGTGCCGGCGCGGGCACCTCCGACATCGAGGTCTCCGTCATCGCGGCCTGTGCGGCCTTCGGGCTGACGACTGCCCAGGTGGATCTGACCTCGAACACCCTGACCGTGCACTATTCGACCTCCGATGGCCGTCTCATGACCGTCATGCGCGTCAACCGGGGCGAATCCATCCACTTCGCGAAGCTCGGCTCCGTGCACAAGCTCGTCACCGACCTGGTTGCCGGAAACCTGGGATTCAATGATGCCCGGAGCAGACTCGACGCCATCAGATTCCAGCGGCGTCCCTATCAGGAATGGTTCGTCACCGGTGCCTGGGGGCTGATGGTCGGCAGCCTCGTCGTGCTGCTTGGCGGCGGACCCGTTGCAGCAGTCCTCGGAATCGTCATGGCGATCTTCATCCGGGAGAGCGGCAAGTTCATCGGCCGCACCAGTCTGCCCAATTTCTTCATCACCACGCTGCAGGCTACGATCGCGACCCTGGTGGCGATGGTGGCCGGGAACTTCGGCATCATCGAATCACCGCAGTACCTTGTTGCTGCCGGAATCGTACTGCTTTTGCCGACGCAGTCTTTGTATTCGTCTGTCCAAGACGCCCTGACGAACTTTCCTCTCACCGCGGCCGGGCGAATGGTGGGAGTGGTCCTGACTCTGGCCGGCATCGTTTCGGGCTTGGCACTGGGAGTGGTGACCGGCGAGGCGATCGGCCTCGACCCGATCGAGGTTCTCGTGCCCAAGACCGGTGTACACGTCCTCACCGCGATTGCCTCGATGATCGCAGCGGCAGTCGTCTCAATGGCGGCCGTCGTCGCCATGCAGTCGACGAGGCGGTTCATCCTGCCGGCCGCGTTCGTCGGTCTTGCCTCCTACATCACGATCACGGTGCTGACGGTCCTCGAGATCGACAACGTTCTGGCCAGTCTGCTGGCAGCGACGGTGACCGGTTTCCTGGCTCGACCGCTGTCCCTGCGCTTGGGCGCACCTGCCATCGTGCTCATGATTCCTGCGATCTACACCCTGCTGCAGGGACTGTCGATCTTCACCGCCGTCTATCAGATCGTCGCCGAAACCGAGACGACTTCCTTCGCAGTGGGGCTGTCCTCGCTGTTCACCGCAATTCTTGCCAATGCGGCATTGGCCGTCGGTGCTGTGCTCGGCAGCTACCTGGCCCGGCCGCTGAAGAACCTCAAGGCAGACGCTGTGGAGAAGACCGCCGAATCTGCGCGCTCGAATGAATCGACGATCACTCTTGACACGGTCGAACCCCGCGACTGAGTGCCGGCAGGTTCACTGGCTGCCGAGTCAGTGTTGGCCCGCTCAGCATCGGCCCGTTCAATGTTGGCCCGCTCAGCATCGGCCCGCTCAGTCCTGGGGTGGGAGGGCCCAGTCGATGGGCGGTATGCCCTTTTGTCCCAGCAGGTCGTTCGTCCGTGAGAACGGTCGGGATCCGAGAAAGCCTCTGCTGGCCGACAGCGGCGACGGATGCGCGGACTCGATGATCGCGACCTCGGAGCGACCCGACTGCAGCAGCGGGACAAGATTCCTCGCGTCACGGCCCCAGAGAATCGCCACGAGCGGCTGATCACGGTCGACGAGTGCGGCGATCGCGGCTTCGGTGATGGCCTCCCAGCCGCGTCTGCGGTGGGATGCGGGCTCGCCCGGTGAAACAGTGAGCACCCTGTTGAGCAGCATGACTCCCTGCCGTGACCACGCCTGCAGATCACCATGTGCGGCAGGTCCGATGCCCAGGTCGGAGTTGAGTTCCTTGTAGATGTTCGTCAGCGACCGGGGGAGCGGATGCACCTCGGGGTCGACGGCGAAGGACAGACCGATCGCATGTCCAGGGGTCGGATAGGGATCCTGTCCGACGATGAGCACCTTCACTTCGGCGAGGGGCTCGGCAAAGGCACGGAACACCTTGTCTCCGCTGGGCAGATAACTCCTGCCGGCGGCGATCTCCTCTCGCAGGAAATCGCCCATGGCATGGATGCGATCGGCCTGGCCAGACAGCGCCGTGGCCCAATCGGGGGACATGATCTTCGTCAGTTCGGCTGTGGACGTCATGGCCGCGATTCTACCGATGGGGTGAGGCTCGGTGCCGATGTGCACACAACGCAGATCGGGTGTGCATCATCGCCTACCCTCCCACCATTCTTTTCGGAGCCAGGCAGACGATATGCTCGACGACAAGAGTTCATCGCAGAACTGAGTAGGTGAAAGGATCACTATGTCGCAATTTCCCGAGGCCACGAACTGGAAGATGTTCATCGGCGGAGAATGGGTCGAAGCTGCCGACGGTGACAGGAAAGACGTCATCACCCCCATCGATCGCAATGTTGTGATCGCCACTGTGGCCAATGGCAAGGAAGAGGATGCCGATCGCGCCGTCAAAGCTGCTCGGAAGGCATTTCCCGAATGGGCAGCGCTTCCGTTCAAGGAACGTCAGAAGATGCTCATCCGCTGCGCCGACGCACTTGAAGCCGCTTCCGAGGAACTGGCCCAGCTGACCGCGATCGACACCGGCAACGCTATCCGGACGCAGGCCCGTCCGGAGACGATCATCCTGGCCGACCTGTTCCGCTACATGGGCGGAGTCGCCGGCGAGGTCAAGGGCAACACTCTGCCGGCCGGTGACGGACAGCTGCAGTACACGAAGCGGATGCCGCTCGGCGTCGTCGCGGGAATCCTGCCGTGGAACTCGCCGCTGATGATCGCGGCCTTCAAAACCCCGGCTGCGCTTGCCGCGGGCAACACGATCGTCCTCAAATGCGCCGAGGATGCACCGCTGACGATTCTGAAGATGGCTGAACTGCTCGCCGACATCCTGCCGGCCGGCGTCCTCAACGTCGTCACCGGCAAGGGTTCGGTCATCGGTGAAGCGCTAAACGTCCACCCTGACGTCGACAAGGTCTCGTTCACCGGTTCGACGAACGTCGGTCGCCACGTCGCCGAACTGGCAGGCGGACGCCTCGCTCACTCCTCGATGGAACTCGGCGGCAAGAGCCCCAACATCGTCTTCCCCGACTCGAACGACGACGACACTCTCCAGCAGGTGCTGCTGTCGACTCGCTTCGCACGTCAGGGTCAGTCCTGCACGATGGGTTCGCGTCTGTTCCTGCACGAGGACATCTACGATGACTTCCTGGGCAAGCTCGTCGACGCAGTGTCGAAGATGAAGGTCGGCGACCCTCGAAACGAGGACTCCGACATCGGCTGCATCATCAACGAGAAGCAGTACGACCAGGTGGCTGACTACATCGAGATGGGCAAGTCGATGGACGGCGTTGAGATCGCCTACGACGGTTCGGACTCACTCGAGGTCGGCGAACCCGGTTTCTACCACGCGCCCGTCATCTTCTCCAAGGCCAAGAACGAATGGCAGACCAGCCAGGAAGAGATCTTCGGTCCCGTCCTCTCCGTCATTCCCTGGAAGGACGTCGACGAGGTCATTGACATGGCCAATGACAGCGAATTCGGTCTCGCAGCGTTCGTGTTCACGAAGAACGTCGATGCCGCGCTGACTATGGCCAATCGGATCGAATCCGGCTGGGTCCAGGTCAACCAGGGAGGTGGCCAGCTGGCCGGGCAGTCCTACGGCGGAATGAAGACCTCCGGCTTCGGTCGTGAGGCCTCGCTGGAGGGCATGCTCGAAGGCTTCACCCAGATCAAGCAGGTCAACATCCGCATCCGCTGATCAGCTCTCGCTCGACTGGTCATCCGATTCGGACCACCGGCCGGCACTCTCGACCCACTCTGCTGTGGGCGACTCACCCGATGTGGTCGATCGCCTGCAACAGGGTGGGTTGTCTGGTTGTCCGCCTCTGAGGGGTGTTGGCGGGAATGCGAAGCCGCGATGGTGAGGATGGAAAGCTGCGCTGGCGGACGCGCGACGGCGCGCCGGGAATTTCAGTCCTGTCGTCCGGGCGATAATATAGAGGCAACGATTCATCTCGAAGGAGCACAACGTCTATGCCGCAGAACCAAGGCGCACCCGAACTGAGCGAGCTCGAGGTGTCCGTTTTGGAGTTCGAGCGGCGATGGTGGAAGTACGGTGGAGCCAAAGATCATGCGATCCGCGAACGGTTCGACATGTCTGCCACAAGCTACTTCCAGATCCTCAATTCCCTGCTCGATAACCCAGCCGCTCTTGCCAGTGACCCAATGCTGGTCAAACGCCTGCGTCGCATCCGCACCACGCGGCAGAGCGAACGAGCACAAGCCCGCGTCTCGAGGTAGACATGACTGACGAATTCGACGAGATCGAAACTGGACGACGCAGCGGAGCCCATCGACAGGAGTCCGCGGCGCAGTCGAATGTCGGTGCCATCGCACTGGTCATCATTCTCGCCCTTGTTGCCGTTCTGCTGGTCGTCGCGGCTATCAACATCATCACCTCGTCGATGAAGGATCCCGAGTCCGACGTCGCCGATTCCGGGTCCGACAAGACCTCCTCGGCGAGCCCATCGCCGAGCGAGAGCGAAGTCAGCGTCGCAGACTCATCGCTCACGGTTGACGTCCTCAACGGTTCCGGAGTCTCCGGAACCGCGAAGAAGTTCTCCGAAGCGGTGGAGGAGGAGGGCTGGGGCCTTGGCGAAGTCGGCAACTATTCGACAGGGCTGACCGACTCCACGGTCTACTACGCTGATGAGGCGAATGCCTCGCAGGCGAAGATGGTCGCCGATGCGCTCGGCATCGAGGCCGTCGAGTCGTCGACGGACTTCGACACCGACATCACTGTCGTCATCTGTTCGGATATCGCCGAACGCGGACCCGAACCCAGCGGGGACGGTTCGGGCGAAGGCGGCTCGGGCGAAGGCGAGGGCTGAGAATCCGCACGAATCTCAGCGGAGATGCACTCGTCTGCCAGGAGAGATGAACTCTCCGAATGGCCTCATATAACAAATTGGTAACAGTGTTGAGTGGTCGGGGGACCTGTCCGACGCTGGGGTAGAGTTGCATCAGCTAGGCAAGCACTGCCCTTGTGTTCTATTCGTGCTTCACCGAGATCATTCTCCAGAGGTCAATGAGAGAAATCGCGGGGTCGGTTGATTTTTACTAGCTTCCGTTGTCCGCTGCGCGGCCAGACAGGTTGCAAACGGGTGATGGGATGTCAATGACACTGCACCGTATGGAGAAGTAATGGCACAAGGTACCGTCAAGTGGTTCAACGCCGAAAAGGGCTATGGATTCATCACCCTGGAAGGCGACAACCAGGATGTGTTCGTTCACTGGAGCGCAATCCAGATGGATGGCTACCGCGCTCTCGAAGAGGGCCAGCAGGTTGAGTTCGAAGTTGGAGAAGGACAAAAGGGTCCTCAGGCGGAATCCGTCACCCTCCTCTGAGACTCGCGTACGTAAAGTCTTTTGATCCGCCTCGGCGGGATGGCGGCTCAGGCCCGAATCCCATCGAGCGGGGAAAGCGCCAAGCAGGCAACTGCTTGGCGCTTTTCAGTTCTGCGGGGGCAGCCTCCATGCGGCAGCTTTCCGGTGCATCCACCTCGGGAGTCCGCACCTCGCATCCACCTGGCGCACTCGCCTCACGTGTCCGCTCTGTGGAACTCGCTGGAGTTTCGCGCTGGGCCGAACCGCGGAATCACGCGGGAGGCAGTCATTTCGACTGTTGCGGGAGGACGCCAATATTTGCACTCGCATGGGGAGAGTGCTAAATCTAGTACTGGTGAAAACCTAGGGTTTCTCATCAATCGTTTCGAGAGCGTGGTCCATGTGTGGAATGGAACATGCGGACACACTCTCTGCCGTCGCGGGCGCTGACGATTGCTCTGGATTCCCAATCCACTCCATCAGGGAGGATCTAAGCCACTATGGCAAAGATGATTGCATTCGACGAAGAAGCTCGTCGGGGACTCGAAGCAGGTCTCAACCAGCTTGCGGACGCGGTCAAGGTAACCCTTGGACCCCGTGGCCGCAATGTCGTGCTCGAAAAGCAGTGGGGCGCACCCACCATCACAAACGATGGTGTCTCCATTGCCAAGGAGATCGAACTCGAGGATCCCTACGAGAAGATCGGCGCTGAGCTCGTCAAGGAAGTCGCCAAGAAGACTGACGACGTTGCTGGCGACGGCACCACCACCGCTACCGTTCTGGCTCAGGCTCTTGTTCGCGAGGGACTGCGCAACGTGGCAGCCGGTGCTGATCCGCTCAGCCTCAAGCGTGGCATCGAGAAGGCTGTTGAAGCCGTGACCGCTGTCCTGCTCGAGAACGCCATCGACATCGAGACCAAGGAACAGATCGCCGCTACTGCCGGTATCTCCGCTGGAGATCCTGCTATCGGTGAACTGATCGCCGAGGCCATCGACAAGGTCGGCAAGGAAGGCGTCGTCACCGTCGAGGAGTCCAACACATTCGGACTCGAGCTCGAACTGACCGAGGGTATGCGCTTCGACAAGGGCTACATCTCCGGTTATTTCGTCACCGACACCGATCGCCAGGAAGCTGTCCTTGAGGATCCCTACATCCTCATCGTCAACTCCAAGATCTCGAACGTGAAGGATCTGCTGCCCGTCCTCGAGAAGGTTCAGCAGTCCAACAAGCCGCTGTTCATCATCGCTGAAGACGTCGAGGGCGAAGCTCTCGCGGTTCTCGTGCTGAACAAGATCCGTGGCACCTTCAAGTCCGTGGCCGTCAAGGCTCCTGGCTTCGGAGACCGCCGCAAGGCTCAGCTGGCCGACATCGCCATCCTCACCGGTGGTCAGGTCGTGTCCGAGGAAGTCGGGCTCAAGCTCGACAACGTGACCACCGAACTGCTGGGCACCGCCCGCAAGGTTGTCATCACCAAGGACGAGACCACCATCGTCGAGGGTGCCGGAGACGCCGAGGAGATCGCAGGTCGGGTCGCACAGATCCGTGCCGAGATCGAGAACTCGGATTCCGACTACGACCGTGAGAAGCTGCAGGAACGTCTGGCCAAGCTGGCCGGCGGCGTTGCAGTCATCAAGGCCGGAGCCGCGACCGAGGTCGAGCTCAAGGAAACCAAGCACCGCATCGAAGATGCAGTGCGC
The DNA here is from genome assembly GCF_021532275.1 of Brevibacterium sp. UCMA 11754. GTDB lineage: Bacteria > Actinomycetota > Actinomycetes > Actinomycetales > Brevibacteriaceae > Brevibacterium. The sequence continues at coordinate 417,565 of NZ_JACBOT010000031.1, read as the reverse complement.
AACGCCAAGGCTGCTGTGGAAGAGGGAATCGTCGCCGGTGGCGGCGTCTCGCTCATCCAGGCGGGCAAGACTGCCTTCGCCAACCTCACACTCGAGGGTGACGAAGCAACCGGTGCCAACATCGTCAAGGTTGCCATCGAAGCTCCGCTCAAGCAGATCGCCACCAACGCCGGCCTCGAAGCCGGTGTGGTTGCCGATAAGGTCGCCAACCTCGAACCCGGATTCGGCCTCAACGCCGCAACCGGTGAGTACGAGGACCTGCTGGCCGCTGGCATCAACGACCCGGTCAAGGTGACCCGCTCTGCTCTGCAGAACGCCGCCTCGATCGCCGGTCTGTTCCTGACCACCGAGTCGGTTGTCGCCGACAAGCCTGAGAAGGCTGCACCAGGTGCTGACGCAGCTGCTGCCGGTATGGACGGAATGGGTGGCATGGGCTTCTGATAAGCCCCTGTTGCTCGAAGAGCCGTGCCGGTACCCGTTTGGGTGCCGGCACGGCTCTTCTCGGTTCGAAAGCCGTGCCGTAGCCTGGACGGTATGAACTTCACAGGCACAGACTCCTGCGGAAACAGCCCGAAGAACATGTTCGTAGCCAAGTTCGAGGAGAATCTGATCAACGGTGACAGGCAAGCCCTCGCCGAGGTGGTCGATGAGGACTGCATCCTCCAGATCGTGGGCAGCGGGGGAGTTGAGACCAGCACCGGGCGCGACGAAGTCATCGACGCACTGCTGCGCATTGCTGACTCGAAGCCCGTGGCCGGTCATCTCGAAGCAGCCATCACTCACGGCAAAGCAGCTGCGGCCTGGGGCCAATGGGACTACTCGAGCGACGGCGAGGACATCCGATACTTCTCACATACGCTCTGGTTCCGAAACAACAAGGCCACAGAGTTCGCTCAGATCCGTGTCTTCCACGCCTGATCGCCCTGAGCCGGGCGCGGGCAGGTTCAGGGACGCCGCCTGAGCGCGTCGCTGCCAGTCACGAGTCGGTCAGTCCCAGGGGTTCCTGCGTCGATGACGACGCTCGTGGCGGCGCCTGCGCATTTCATCGCTGGGAGACACCTCTCCCGGAGCGAATGGAGGGGCCAAGGGGTGCGGAGGCTGCAATCCGTTGCCGAATGTGTCTGCGTAGTCCTCGTCCTCATCGTCGTTCTTATGTTCCTCAAGCTCACGCTTGGCCTCAGCGTCGCCCAACTGCGCTCGGGCCCGCTTCGTCAGTTCGCGCTTCCTGTTGCGGATGAGGCTCTGCTTGTTGGAGATCTGTGAGATCGCACCGAAGAGCATCGGAAGAATGACGAATATCGGCCAGAAGAATATGAGCCGGCCCGAGGCGAATGAGGTGGCGGCCCAGATGGCGAGTGTGACTCCGGCAGGACCGGCGAACATACCCAGGAGCGCATTTCGCACGCGGTCCTTGTAGTACTTCTGCGCGGCCGCATCGATCTGCTCGGGAGTGATCGGGATGCGATCAGCATTCAGGCGGGCCAGAGCTTGGGCACGGGCGGAATCGTCGAGTTCTCCCGGAGCGACCTCGCCCGCCTCGGCGATGATGAGATCCTGCACGAGATCGGGGACCTCTCCCAGAGTCTTCAGACGGTTGGCGGCCTCGCTGCGTTCGTCGAATTCCTCGGCGTCGATCTGACCCAGCGCAAACGCCTCGGACAGCACATCGCCCACGATTGCGCGATCGGCGTCCGAAGCGCGCACCTGCCCATGAGCGCGAGGATCTGCGCTGAATCGTGACCACAGCGGCGAACTGTTCATGACACTTACTGTAACCCCGCCCAGGTAGAGGGTCTGAACTATGATGGTGCAAATGGAACCCGTCGTCGTGCTCATCTTGTTCGCGGTGTTCCTGGGGGCAGTTTCGCAGCGGGTCACCGGCATGGGATTCGGCCTGGTCAGTGGCCCGTTCCTCGTTCTTCTGCTCGACCCGTTCTCCGGCGTTGTGCTCGTCAACATCTGCGGCATCGTCGCCAGCGGCACGGTGTTCGTCCGCACCTGGCGAGAAGCTGAGTGGGGCAGTTTCTGGAAGCTGTCGCTGGGGGCGCTCATCGGCACGATTCCCGGAGCCCTCCTGGCCGCGGCGCTCCCAGCGCCACCGCTGCAGATCCTGATCGGTCTGCTGATCATCGTCTCCCTCATCAGCTCCATGGTCATCGGCCGCATCGGCAAGACGATGCCCGCGAATTTCGGAACGAAGTTCACCACCGGCTTCCTCTCGGGAACGATGTCGGCTGCCGCAGGAGCGGGCGGGCCCGCCGTCAGTGCCTATGCTGTGCTGACGAAGTGGGATCAGCGAACATTCGCCGCAACCCTGCAGCCGTTCCTCGTCGTCGGGACCACCTCGGCGATCATCTTCAAAGCCGTGTTCGACCACGGTGCCTGGCCGCAGCTGGCGGCACCTACCTGGATCGGGATCGCGACGGTCCTCGTCGCAGGGCTCGTCGGCGGGGACTGGTTGTCGAAGAAGATCGATTCCTCGACGGCCCGGGTCGTCATGATCGTCCTTGCCCTCGGCGGGGGAATCGCGACCCTCGTCAAGGGGCTGATCCACCTGGGCTGAACGCCGTCCCGACTCCTCGTGATGTAGGCAAGGGCACCTGTTGTGAGCGTGTTGGTCGCTGATCTGAGAGCGATTTTCGAGCCTGCGGACTGAGCTGACACAAGGGTTCGGTTCAGTCGCTTGTCAGACTCATCCGGCATACTGATTGATGACTCGTTTTGCTGGGGAGGCATAGATCGTGGCAGCAGTATTCCTGATAATACTCGTGGTGCTCGGCACCATTTTCTTCGTTGGCTACCGCAAGGAGAAGCACCGTAAGGAGGAGCTCGCCGCCGCCGAGCTCCAGCAGGTGACAAAGACCGCTGAAGAGGATGTCACGTCCTTCGGCGAGGAAGTCGCCGAACTCGATATCCTCACCGCCGGAGTCGAACTCGACACCGGCGGCTCGCAGGACTACAAGCAGGCCTTGGACTCCTATGACATTGCCAAGGAGACGCTCGACAACGTCGACGAGCCCTCCGATATCCGCAGCGTCACCGAGGCTCTCGAAGACGGTCGCTACGCCGCCAAATGCGTGCGTGCTCGCGTTGACGGAAAGCCTCTGCCCGTGCGCCGTCCTCCATGCTTTTTCAACCCGCAGCACGGCCCCTCGGTCGAAGACATCGACTGGGCGCCTGCTGGTGGCCAGCTGCGACCTGTTCCCGTCTGTGCCGCCGACGCCGAGCGCGTGGCAGTGGGTGCGGAACCGGCCGTCCGCAAGGTCGTGACCGGTGACGGTCATACTCGCCGGGCCTACTGGGAAGCAGGACCCGCCTACGCAGAATACAACCGCGGATACTTCAACTCCTATGCAGGTTCGGGACTTCTGCCCGGCGTCCTCATGGGCTCGATGATGTTCGGCGGCATGGGCGGCGGCTGGGACGGCGCCTATGGCGACGCTGGCGGTGGTGACGCCGGTGGTGGCGATGCCGGCGGCGGAGACGGCGGCGGATTCTTCGGTGGCGGAGACGGCGGCGACGGAGGCGGTCTCTTCGGCGGCGACGGGTTCGATCTTGGAGACCTGTTCTGATGGAGAAGATTGAGATCCGCGGCGATTCGATCAAGCTCGGTCAGCTGCTCAAACTCCATGGTGTCGCCGAACATGGCGCGATGGCCAAAGACATGATCGCCGACGGCGAAGTCGTGGTCAATGGTGAGGTCGAAACTCGCCGAGGTGCCACGATTCGTCCCGGAGACACCGTCGAAGCCCTGGGCGAGGTCATCGAGGTCTCGGTCGAATAGGCTCCACAACCACAACCGCGAACACAGCATCTGATGCAGAAGGGACGTCCCCGCGGGGACGTCCCTTCTGCATTGCTGATCCTCAGTGCCAGTGGGTCATTGCGACGGTCTGCGTCTGCGGAGAGAGCCTCCGAGCAGCTGACGTGAAGACTTCAACGCAGCTGACTTGAAGACGTCAGGGTCGCTGATTGGCCTCTGGTGTGTCATTGAGCCCGGGAGCATCCCAGAGGGCTGACCAATTGGATGTGTCCTCTTCGAACGGAAGCTCGTTGGACAGTACGCCGCGGACCTGGATCTCCAGGGGGTTGTCGCGCTGCTTGGGACCCGACTGCGCAAAGGGATAGAACGTGCCGCGTTTGTATTGGTAGACGAGTGCCAGGCGGCGCCCATCCGGGTTCGCGAAGTACACGGTCGAGCACAGCAGCATCGTGTCGAAGCCCTGGCTGACCAGAGCCGAGTTCACGGCGTGCAGATTGGTGACGAGGTTGACCACCTCGGCGTCGGTGTCGGAGACGACCTGCCAGGTGTAGCCGAACCCGTCGTTCTGCTGGGTCACGTTCGCAGCGGGGTCCGAGCCGATGAGGGCGATGCTCTCGGTCTCAGCGGACTGGAACGCCGCCCCTTCGACCTGTCGGAACGCCACGGCCCCGACGCCGGTGGGCTTGAAGCCGGTTGCAGCCTCGAGCGTCAGTGCGGCGGGTGGCAGTGCGAAGAGGTCGTCGAGGTTGGCACGCTTCGGTTTGGAACGGCCCAACAGAGCGTCGAAGAAACCCATGAAACTCCTAGTGGATGTCGGTCAGTGCGGTTGATGTCTGCGGGCGAAGCTCACTGGGGCTGTGAGAGCTGCCCGGAGATCCGCGCCAGCTGCTCCAGACGCTTGTCGAGCGAGGGGTGTGTGGAGAAGAGCTGTCCGAGGGCGGCCTTGCCGCTGGCGGCGGGAATGAGCGCCAGATGATTCGCCGAGGAGGAGGCACGCAGGTCCTTCTCCGGGATCTTGCTCATGTCGCCGCTGAGTTTCGTCAGCGCGGAGGCCAGTGTCGAAGGCGCGCCGGTGAGGATGGCGGCGGCCCTGTCGGCGGCGAGCTCGCGGTAGCGCGAGAGGCTGCGGATGAGGAGGAACGAGAGTCCGTAGACGACGGCACCGACGAGGATGAACAGCAGCTGGATGGGGACGCCGCCGTTGTTGTTCGATCGTCCGAAGCTCATGTAGTAGCCGGCTCGCATCATGAGAGCGGCCACGACACCGGTGACTCCGGCGACTGTCATGATGGTGACGTCGCGATGGGCGACGTGGGAGAGCTCATGTGCCAGCACGACCTCGACCTCATCGCGGTCGAGCTTCTCGAGCAGGCCGCGTGTCACGCACACGACCGAGCGCTCCGGCGAACGGCCGGTGGCGAATGCGTTGGGGATGGCTGAGTTCGAGACCGCGACGCGCGGTTTGGGCGAATCGGCGAGCTGGCAGAGTCGGTCGATCATCGTGTGCAGCTCCGAGGCTTCCTCGGGGGAGACTTCCCGTGCACCCATCGCCTTCATCGCGATCTTGTCGGAGAAGTACCACTGGAAGAAGAACGCGCCGCCGCTGACGAGGACCGCGATGATCACGCCGCCGGTGCTGCCGCCGAGCATCCACCAGATGGCGAGGATGAGGATCACGTAGATGAGTCCGTTCAGGAAGATCGTCCACCCCATACGCATGGTGAGTCCGTTGTCCTTGACGAAACGATTCTTCATCGTGGTTCCTCTCTGGGTGTGGCAGTTCCGGCCCACGGCCTTGGGTTAAGGCAGTGGGCCGGAGTCACCGATATCAAACTTTGTGGATCAGGCTGGATCTGGGATGAAGCCTTCACCGGTGAGGAGCTCTGTGATCTCCTGCAGAGTCGCATCGACGAACGGCACGACGGCCTCACTCGTTCCCAGAAAGTCGTCCGAGACGGGCTTGCCGTGTCCGACGACGTAGTCGTGAAGGGCATGCAGAGCTTTTCGGGCGGCCTCTTCATCGGCGGCGTTGACGGCGTCTTCAACCTGGTTGTCGTACTTCTGCAACAGGTTCTGGTCGACGTCGGCGATGTCGAACTGTCCCTCGCCCATGATGCGGATGATCATTGCTTGTCCTCGCCTTCAAGCGACTGCTGCTGCTTGTCGGAAGATGCCGGCAGCGAATCACGCATCCGGTTGAGCTCCATCTCCACGTCGTTGTCGCTTGAGAGCGCGTCGAGCTGTGCACTGATGTCGTCCTTCGAGGAACCAGTGACATCTTCCAGTGCGCCCGAAGCGATGAGCTCGTCGACGGCACCGGCACGAGCCTGGAGCGAAGCGGTCTTGTCCTCGGCACGCTGGACTGCGAGTCCGACGTCGCCGAGCTCCTCGGAGATGCCGGAGAAGGCTTCGCCGATCTTCGACTGTGCCTCGGCTGCGTTGTACGTGGCCTTGAGAGTCTCCTTTTTGGTGCGGAAGGCATCGACCTTGGCCTGCAGACGCTGCGAGGCCATCGTGAGCTTCTGCTCCTCGCCCTGCAGTCCCTCGTGCTGGCCCTGCAGATCGGTGATCTGCTGGTCCAGCCCCGACTTCCGCGTCAGTGCCTCACGGGCAAGGTCCTCGCGGCCCATCTCCATGGCCTTCTGGGCCTGGCCGCTGAGCTTGTTCTGCTGCTGTTCGAGCTGAGTGATCTGCAGTTCGAGGCGCTTGCGGCTGGTGGCGACATCGGCAACACCGCGGCGTACCTTCTGCAGCAGCTCAAGCTGCTTCTGATATGAATAATCGAGAGTTTCATTGGGGTTCTCGGCTTTGTCCAGCGCCTTGTTGGCCTTGGCGCCGAAGATCGCCGCGATCCTTTGGAAGATGCTCATCCGTAGTCGACTCCTGCATAGGTCTTGACCCGACGGTGCTGACCGCTCGTCTCCGAAGCTGGAGAAACGTAGCCGGCACCGCCGCGAACTATCGCTATCAGCCTACTAATAAAGGCTGACAATTTGCCAGACGCGGACACAGAACTCAAACAGACGCCCTCAGCGGAAATTCGCGGGGAACGACGGGCTGCATGGTCGGTGCTCACGGAGCGAAGAGTCGGGAGTTCGCTGCCTCGACCTCCGAGTACTGCGCGGCCGCAGTGTTGAGGGCCCCGTGGATCGAGGTCAGTGATTCGAACAGCTGCTTCTGAGCGCCCTCCCACTCATTGATGACCGTCTGGAAATTCTGTGCCGCACTTCCCTTCCAACACTCCTGCAGGGCCAGAAGATTCCTCAGCATCGTATTGGATTCTGCAACGAGGGTGCGGGAGGTCCCTGCAGTGGCGGCGGCTGCGGATGAGACGCGTTCGGCATCGACTTCGAAACTCATGACTTCTCCTAGCGGCGGGGCACCGGAGCTCGGAACGAGGCACCGGGACTCACCCCAGCATCGCGGTTCACCCGTGTTCGAAGAAGCCCATTGAAAGAGGGTGTGGACAGCGCTTGGCTGTCCACACCCTCAACGCACTTAAGTGAGATCGTCATCCACAGCGATCTGCACTCAAGTGGTGCTACTTCAGCTCGAGCGTCGTCTTCAATGTCTGCTCCTGGCCGCCGCGGATGACGGTGAAGTCTACGGGGGAGTTCGTCGGCTGTGCACGGACGAGTGCCCGCAGAGCGATCGCGTTGTTCACCTCGGTTCCAGCCACGGACACGATGTCGTCGCCGTCCTTGAAGCCTGCCTTGTCAGCCGGCGATCCGGACTGCACCGACTGCACCTTCGCACTGCCACGCGTGGTGCCGCCGCTGTTGATCTGTCCATCGGTGAGCGTGATCCCCAGGAAGGGATGCAGTGCCTTGCCGCTTGAGATGAGCTGATCGGCGATCATCACGGCCTGTGAGGCGGGGATGGCGAACCCGATGCCGATCGATCCCGACTGCCCGCCTTCACCGGCCTGGCTCAGCGAGGCCGCCGCGGAGTTCACGCCGATGAAGTTGCCGTCACCGTCCACGAGCGGACCGCCGGAGTTGCCGGGGTTGATCGCGGCATCCGTCTGGATGGCGTTCGTGATCGTCATCTCCTTCTCCTGCGAGCTCGCGTCTTCGCCGATGTTCTCCGTGGAGACGGGCCTGTCGAGGGCCGAGACGATGCCGGTGGTGACCGAGTCCGCGAGGCCGAGGGGGTTGCCCAATGCCATCACCGGATCTCCCACCTTCATCTTCTTCGAATCGCCGACAGGGAGCGGACCAGCGTCCTTCGGCACCTGGTCGAGCTTGATGACTGCGATGTCGGTCGAGGGATCGCGGCCGACGATCTCGGCCTTCATCGTTCCCCCGTTCTTCATCGTCACAGCGATCTCGCCGGAGGGAGTGTCGGCCGGGGCCACCACGTGGTTGTTCGTGATGACGTGTCCCTGGTCGTCGTAGATCGAGCCTGATCCCAGTCCCTCCACCTGCCCATTGGTGCCGACCTGGATCGAGACGACGCTTTGGGAAGTCTGCTTGGCGACCTCGGTCCAGTCCGGGGTTTCGATGGTCTGATCGGCGACCTTGCGCGAATCCTCTCCGCCGAGGGCACCAAGCGCGTAGCTCCCGCCGAAGGCTGCGCCTCCGCCCAACAGGGCCGCGATCAGCGCGATGGCGATTGTCGCACCCCAACCCGGACCTCGCTTCTCTCGCCGAGGTGGTGCTTCGCCTCCGTACGGCCCTTGGCCTCCGTACGGTCCTGGAACTCCGTAGGGTCCTTGGTCTGCATACGGTCCCGGCCCGCCTGGCCCACTTGGCCCGCCTGGCCCACCTGGCCCGCCTGGCCCACCTGGCCCACCGGGCCCGGACTGGAACGCTGCGTAATCGGACGTGGGGTACCCGCCCTGGTTCGGCTGACTGCCGAATTGGCCATATGCGGCTGCTCCTGTGCCTGCAGCCGCACCAGCACCCGCTCCTGCGGCGGCACCTGCAGTTGTGCCTGCTGCTGGCTGCCCGGTTCCCTGAGAATACGGAGTGCCATACGGGTTCGTGTCAGCGGGGGAGTTCTGGCCGGCCTGCGCTGCACCGTTGGGTGTGCCGACTTCGGCATAGGGGTGGCTGTACTGACCGTTGCTGCTGTTTTCGGGGCCGCGATCATGGCGCTGGGTTCCGTCGTAGTTCTGGCCGGGGCCATACGCAGGTTGCCCACCCTGCCCCGTTGCGTCGGACTGTCCCGATAACCCGGGCTGCCCTGATGGCCCGGGCTGCCCCGGTGACGTGGGCTGCCCTGATGGTCCAGCCTGCCCTGATGCGCCGGGGTACCGTGCCTGTGAGTCCACAGGGGGTTGAGCACGAGTCGGCTGCATCTGAGGAGGATTCTGCCCCTGCCGGGGGTCCTGTCCCTGCCACGGAGCCTGATTCTGTGTCGGTGCCTGGTCCTGACCCGTGCTGCCGCCTTGGCTTGGTCTCTGTTCAGGGCTGCTCGGCCGGGTAGGAGGCGCAACGGGTGGACTGACCCGAGCAGGACCATTCGAGCCGTTCGTACCGTTCGGGAAGGTCCGTGGGACCTCTGCCGAACGGCGGGGTCCGTCTGTGGAGCCCTGGTGCCCTGCAGTCGAGTTGCGGGGTTTGTCTGAGGATTCGCGTGAGCCATCGGTGGGGAACGTCCGGTGGTCCTGATCCCCGTGCCGTCCCCTGTTGTCGGAGTTGTTGCCCTGATTGTTAGGGTCGTTGCTGCTCATCGCTCGTCCTTTCGTGCGTCCGGAGCGCTGTCTTCAGTTTCTGAGATGGGCAGATCGATGCGGAACGTCGCACCGCCTCCCGGTGTCTGGTGCACTGTGATCGAACCGTGGTGGTTCTCCACGATCGCCTTGACGATGGAGAGTCCGAGGCCCGACCCGCCGGTGTCTCGAGTCCTGGAGACGTCGAGGCGGTAGAATCGCTCGAAGATCCGGGGAACGACCTCGGGATCGATCCCGTCGCCGTGGTCGCGAACCTCGAACCTGACTCGTCCGTTGGGGAATCCGCGCAGCGAATCGTCGACGGTGATGGAGCCGGCCGCAGTCATATCGGGCACGATGCCGGTGGGCGCCTGGGCGTCGTTCTGATCGTTGCCGTTCGAGTCGCCTCGGCGGAAGATGCGGACACCGCCGGTGACGAATCCGCGTTCGCGGGTTCTGTCCTTCGCCACCGTCTTGTTAGCCCCGGTCTTTGACCCGGTGTCCTGACTATCCGACGGGCCAGCGGACTCCGCAGTCACCTCGGCGCGGCCACCGACGACGCCGACGGCGAACTCGATGGCGGTGTGCTCGGGGGTGTGGCGGACAGCGTTGCCGGCGAGGTTGACGATGACCTGGCGGATCTTCGACTCCGAGCCCCTGATCATCGGCACGGGCTGGGCATCTTCCCCATCGAGGCCGATGAAGCTGATGTCGCGGTCGGGGGCCTGAGCAGCCGCGTCGGCGGCGGCGTCGCGGGCGATCCGGTGGAGGTCGATTGGACCGATCTCGGCGGGTCGCTGCTCGTCGAGGCGGGCGAGGACGACGAGGTCGTCGACGAGCACGCCCATGCGTTTGGCTTCGGATTCCATGCGTTCCATGGCGTTTCCGATGTCATCTGATTTCGTGATCGCGCCCTGCCGGTAGAGCTCGGCATAGCCGCGAATGGTCACCAGCGGTGTGCGCAGCTCGTGCGAGGCATCGGAGACGAACTGGCGGATGCGCTTCTCCGATCGCGTCTGCCCGTCGAAGGAGTCCTCGATCCGTCCCAGCATCGTGTTCAGTGCGCCTGACAGGCGACCGAGCTCTGTGTTGCGGGGGAAGGTCGGCACTCTCTGACTCAGGTCGCCGGCGGCAATCCGTGAGGCGGTCTTCTCGATGTCGCGCAGCGGGCGGAAGGTGTTGTTGATCGCCCAGTATCCGACGCCTGCCACCATGGCCAATGCCAGCAGTCCGATGCCGATCATCGTGTTGCGGGCCCGCTCGTTGATGTTGTCGATCTCGCGGTCGAAGGGCACCGCGATCGAGACGAGCACATCCGTGTTCTGGACCTTCATCGCACGCGCCCGCCATTGTGAGGTACTCCCGGGGACCGTGAATGGCTCACCGCCCTGCGCGTAGACCTTCGACTCGTTGATCTTCGGCAGAACCGGGCTGTTGCCCGGCTCGGGAGCCACAGGATCGCTGATCGGTTTGCCGCTCGTATCATAGAACTGGACGTAGAAGCCTCCGGGCATGAGGCTCTTGAGCTCGTCCCACGAGCTCGAATCGATGGTGGTGGGAGCGCCAGCTGAGGATTCCGTCCCGTCACTGCTGTCCGAGTCCGCTGACTGGTCCTTGCTCGACGATGAAGACGACTGCAGCTGGGCAGGCTGGAACACATCCTGATAGGCCTGCTTGGCAAGCGTCTCCGAAGCATTGATGAGTCTCTCATCGGTGCGTTCGACGAGGCTGTCGCGAAGGTTCTCGAGCACCCAGGCGCTCGTTCCCGAGAGAACGAGCAGCATGAGCAACATCATGATGGCCAGCAGCTTGGTGGTCAGCGACCATTCTTCCCAGAAGCCGGGTTTGGTAGGACGGGATTCTTTTACCACGTGAGTAATCTAGCGCCTGAGCTTGACCGACTACTTGGATTCTGGTGTGCGCAGCATGTAGCCCACGCCGCGCTTGGTCTGAATCATCGGCGTCCACTCCATTTCGACGGGGTGTCCGGCGGCGTCCGTTTCCGGCGTGACGTCGATCTTGCGGCGCAGGTAGGAGATGTAGGATTCGACGATTCCGGTGTCCCCGCCGAAGTCGTATTCCCAGACATGGTCGAGGATCTGGGACTTCGAGAGCACCCGGTTCGTATTGAGCATGAGATAGCGCAGCAGCTTGAACTCGGTGGGGGAGAGGTCGATGAGGATGCCGGAGCGACGCACCTCGTGAGTGTCGTCATCGAGTTCGAGGTCGCCGGCCATGATGACAGCGTTCTCTTCGTCTTCGAGGCTGCGGGTCCGACGCAGCACGGCGCGGATGCGGGCGACGACCTCTTCGAGGCTGAAGGGCTTCGTCACGTAGTCATCGCCGCCGACGGTGAGGCCGGTGATCTTGTCCGAGGTGTCATCACGGGCGGTGAGGAACACGACCGGAGCGTTCATGCCGATCTGGCGGAGGCGACGCGTGACGGTGAAGCCGTCCATGTCCGGCAGCATGACGTCGAGGACGAGGAGGTCGGGGTTGGTCTGCTCGGCCAGACGAAGTGCTTCGGCACCGTTGGCAGCCGAGACGACGTCGAAGCCTGCGAAGCGCAGGCTGGTCGAGAGGAGTTCGCGGATATTGGGCTCATCGTCGACAACGAGGAGTGTGGCTTCGATGTCGGTATCGTTTGCTGTGGTCATGTATCCAGTCTGAAGCTCATCTCTGAAAGTGGAGTGATAGTTTCCTGAATGCGATTGTGATCTAGATCACTGAAAAACTCTCAGAAAAGTCCTTTTGGCCCCTGAGTGCCGCATGCGCTCTCAGGAACCGCCCGACAATATGAGGGATATATGCGCTCATGCACAGTTGAAGCACAGGAAACTTGGCCTCGACTTCAGGAGTCGGTTTGGCGGGCGCGGAAGGCGGCGACATGCGTGCGGTTCGCGCAGGTGCCGGAATCGCAGAAGCGCTTCGAGCGATTGCGGGTGAAGTCGGCGAGGTAGGCGTTGCAATCCTCGGCGGCGCAGAGTCCGAGCCTGTCGAGGTCGCCACTGCGGATCAGGTCGATGAGGACCAGCGCGACGTCGGCGGCGACCCGATCGGCCAGGCTCGCCGACTGACCCACTGCGTGCAGGTGCCAATCCCAGTCCCCATGTCTGACCAGCTGTGGCAGTGCACCGGCCCACTGGAGTGTGATATTGACCTCACTGACGATGCGCTCCGTGGCCTTCGAGGCCTCGGATTCAGTCTCGGCGTCGATGCTGGCATCGAGGGCGATGGCGAAGCGTTCACGGAGTTCCCGGGTCTCTTTGACGTCGGACTTCGTGGCCTTCAGCGGGCCTGAGAAGTCGTGTCGGGCCGCGAATCCGTGGAGTCCGGCGGCAGTCGTCAGCTCATCTCCCTCCTCGGCGATGGCGCCGGAGGTATTCAGCAGGTCGACGAGCATGGTGAGGTTCGATCGAATGTCATTGGCGAAAGTCATTGTGGGTCACATTCTTCCACAGCATGTAAGGACCAAAGTGCATTTGACTCATTTCGCGGCCGTGGTGAATACTGCATAAGGTAGGGCTCATGCCCGCACAGCGCGCGTCGCGTCAGCTGCCGATCGGCACAACTCGGTCGCTCTCGGGCCACCCACATCTCCGCAGTTCTCACTCACACACCACATCTGTTCCACACCACAACTGTTCCACACCACAACTCACCCACATGCACCACCTCGGCGAGGGCACCTGTTCGCGTCGAATCCGCGCACGTCCCAGGAGGTCAAGAATGAATCGCACCGTCGTCATGGGGTTCCTGCTGACTCTTGCCTCCGCGTTCTTCTTCGCGGTCTCCGGGCCGATCGCGAAGACGATGTATCTGACCGGATGGACGCCGGGCTCTGTCGTGCTCATCCGACTCGCGGGCTCGGCCGTTCTGCTGCTCATCCCCACCCTCATCGCTCTGCGTGGGCGTTGGGATGAAGTGCGGGCCAACTGGAAGACGGTGCTCATCTATGGGCTCGTGTCGATGGCCGGTGTCCAGGGCTTCTACTTCGTCGCCGTCGAACACCTCACCGTGGCCGTGGCACTGCTGCTCGAGATGACGGCGCCGATGCTCCTCGTGTTCTGGATCTGGGCGCGGACTCGGACCCGGCCGGCGACGGTGACCTTCGTCGGCGTGGTGGTCTCGATGGTCGGACTCCTGCTCGTGCTCGACCTCCGCAACTCTGATATCAGCGTCTTCGGTGTCATCATGGCACTCGCTGCCGCAGTGTGCCTGGCCAGCTACTTCCTGGTCTCTGCGAAGGATTCCATCAACGTTCCGCCGGTGGCCTTGACCGGCCTGGGCATGGGAATCGGGGCGCTCGTGATGGCCGTCATCGTGCTCGCAGGGGTCATGCCAGCCGGCGCCGTCGCCGCCGATGTCGATTTCGGCGGATACCAGGTCTCCTGGATCCTTCCCATGTCGATGATCGTCGTCTTCACCGTGGGCGCTTACATCACGGGCATCCTGGGTCTTCGCTACATCGGGGCGACCATCGGCTCGTTCCTCAACCTCGTCGAGGTTCCGTTCTCCGTGATCGTGGCATGGTTCGTCCTGTTCGAGCTGCCGGCACCCATTCAGCTCTTCGGCGGAGTGTTCATCGTCGGCGGCGTCGGCTTCATCAAATGGGGCGAGTCGCGCCTGGCTCGTCGAGTTGCCTCCCGCGAGGTCGTCGTCACCTCGGAGGAGTTCGCCTCGGTCTGAGGTGCGGCGGCAGCTGATAGCTTGAACGCATGGGCCACATCGAAATCAATGACGTCTCGTACACTCTGGCCGATGGCAGACCGCTGCTGAATTCGGTGTCCTTCCGCGTCGGTGACGGCACGAAGGCCGCACTCATCGGTGCCAACGGGGCAGGGAAGACTACCCTCCTACGACTTCTCACCGGCGAACTCACCCCCGACGAAGGCTCTGTGTCCCACACCGGCAGCGTCGGTCTGATGCGTCAGTTCATCACCGCAGACACCGTCGCCGAGGCGCTCGAGGAGTTGGCGCCGAAACGTATCCGATCCGCCGCGGCCGTCGTGAGGCGGGCCGAGGAGAAGCTGCTCGGGCCCGATGGTGAGTCGACCGCCGTGCAGATGTCCTATGCCAATGCGCTGGGCGAATGGGGTGAAGCCGGCGGTTACGAAGCGGAGGTGTTGTGGGACACCTGCACCACCTCGGCGCTGGGGATGAGCTTCGAGCAATGCCGGGATCGGTCGATCTCAACGCTGTCGGGAGGGGAGCAGAAGAAACTCGTCCTCGAAGCGCTCCTGCGCGGTCACAACGACATTCTCATCCTCGACGAACCCGACAACTTCCTCGACGTTCCGGGCAAGCGCTGGCTCGAAGAGGCGCTGGCCGAGACCGACAAGAGCGTCCTCTTCGTATCCCACGACCGCGAACTCCTGGCCCAGGCGGCATCGGAGATCATCACCCTGGAGCTCTCTGCTGCGGGCAACACGGCCTGGGTCCATCCCGGCGGCTTCGGCAGCTACCACGAGGCGAGGAAGTCCCGTTTCGAACGGCTGGAGGAGATGGGACGACGGTGGGACGAGGAGCACTCCAAGCTCAGGGCCCTGGTGCAGATGTACAAGCAGAAGGCTGCCTACAACTCCGACATGACCTCGCGCTATCGTGCCGCGCAGACTCGGCTGGAGCGCTTCGAGACGGTCGGGCCGCCACAGGCGATTCCGCGCGAGCAGAACCTGGGTATGCGGCTCAAGGGCGGTCGCACCGGCAAGATCGCGATCGTCGCGGACCAGCTGGAGCTGAGCAATCTCATGCTGCCCTTCGACCTTGAGGTCCGATATGGGGATCGAATCGCAGTCCTGGGTTCGAACGGATCGGGCAAATCGCACTTCTTGCGACTCCTGGCCGCTGGCGGCAGCGATCCGGAACCTGAGCATCGGCCGGTCTCCGACGTCGAGATCCCACCCGTCGAGCATGAGGGGCGGGCGAGACTGGGTGCCAGGGTCCGACCGGGGTGGTTCGCCCAGACTCATGGACGGCCGGACCTGATGGGCAGAAGCCTTCTCGATATTCTGCACAGGGGCGATGAGCACCGCAACGGCCTCCCGCGAGAGCCGGCTTCGCGCGCACTCGCTCGCTATGAGCTGGCAGGGGCGGCGGAGCAGACCTTCGGTTCGCTCTCCGGCGGTCAGCAGGCGCGGTTCCAGATCCTTTTGCTCGAACTCGCCGGGGCCACATTGCTGCTGCTCGACGAACCCACGGACAACCTCGACCTGGTCTCGGCCGAAGCGCTCCAGGACGCGCTGGCAGCCTTCGACGGCACGGTTATGGCCGTCACCCACGATCGCTGGTTCGCCCGGGACTTCGACAGGTTCCTAGTCTTCGGTTCCGACGGAGACGTCTACGAGTCGACGGCCCCGGTCTGGGACGAGGGCCGCGTGGTGCGATCGCGCGGGTGAGTGGTACGGCGTTGCCTTAGGCGACTTGGCTTTCGGCTTTCATCATTCCAGCGCGACAAGTCACGATGATCCCGGCCAGCAGAATCAGCAGACTTCCACCCGCTTGCCACCATCCGTTCCACCACCCGCTGATGCTGTCTCCGCCGGCGGGAGATTCGTCTGCCTGCAGACCGAGGTTGACCAGCAGCACCCCGATAGAATGCCTGCGATCAGCCCGGCCGCAGTGAGGGCAAGCCCTGTTGCCATAGTTTTCGACATCCCTGCAGAGTACAAGCTATTCGCTGCTTCTGCAGGTGCAAGCGATCTCCACTGACGAACTCGTACTTGAAACTACCTGACGGCGGCATAACAACCTTGCGCCAGGTTGCTGGGCCGCCGTCAGGTAGTTTTCAGCGGACCTCGATGTCGTAGCTGTAGCCCTGCTCGGTGAGAAAGCGGCGACGCTGGGCCGCGAAGTGTTCGTCGACAGTGTCGGCGGCGACGACGGTATAGAACGTCGCGGAGCCGGAGTCTTCCTTCGGCCGCAGGATCCGACCCAGACGCTGGGCCTCCTCCTGCCGGGACCCGAAGGCACCGGAAACCTGGATCGCCACCGAGGCGGCGGGCAGGTCGACGGAGAAATTCGCGACCTTCGACACCACGAGCACAGGGATCTGGCCCGTGCGGAACTCGCGGAACAGTTCCTGGCGCTGCGATTCAGGAGTCTGACCGGTCAGCACGGGAGCGTTCAGGCCAGCCCCGATCTCCTCGAGCTGATCGAGGTACTGCCCGATGACGAGGATCTGCGCAGTGGGGTGGTCGGAGACGAGTTCGCGCACGATCGGCAGCTTCGCATCCGAGGTGGCCGCGAGCCGGTACCGATCCTCACCGTCGGCACGTGCATAGGCCGTGCGTGTCCCGCCGTCGAGGCGGACCCGAATTTCGTGACAGGACGCGGTGGCGATGTAGCCCATGCGTTCGAGTTCCTTCCACGGAACCTCGTACTGCTTGGGGCCGATGAGGGAGAACACCTCATCCTCACGTCCGTCCTCGCGCACCAGTGTGGCGGTGAGACCGAGGCGTCGCCGGGCCTGCAGGCTCGCGGTGAGACGGAAGATCGGTGCGGGCAGGAGGTGGACCTCGTCATAGATGACCAGCCCCCAGTCCTTGGCGTCGAGGAGTTCCAGGTGCAGGTAGGAGCCTTTGCGGCGAGTCGTCAGCACCTGGTAGGTGGCGATGGTGATCGGTCGGATCTCCTTCGTCGACCCCGAGTACTCACCGACTTCATCCTCGGTCAGCGAGGTGCGGGCAAGGATCTCGTCCTTCCACTGCCGGGCGGCCACGGAGTTCGTCAC
Source organism: Brevibacterium sp. UCMA 11754 (assembly GCF_021532275.1). Taxonomy (GTDB): domain Bacteria; phylum Actinomycetota; class Actinomycetes; order Actinomycetales; family Brevibacteriaceae; genus Brevibacterium. The sequence continues at coordinate 400,414 of NZ_JACBOT010000031.1, read as the reverse complement.
AAGGATCAGCGTCGTCGTCTGCACCCGCGACATCGTGGCCACACCGACGATGGTCTTGCCGGCACCGCAGGGCAGCACCACGACTCCGGACTCTCCGCTCAGGGAGTGGTCGATGGCTTCCTTCTGATAGTCACGCAGATGCCACTGCCCACCATGGGCGTCATCGGACAGCGAGATTTCGTGGGCCTCACCGTCGACGTAGCCGGCATGGTCAGAGACGGGATGGCCCAACTGCAGCAGGGCATGTTTGAGCTCACCGCGCTCCGAGGGGTGGACGAGGACGGATTCGGCATCGAGGGACTTGCCGAACTTGCCCACCAGATCCGGCTGGCCGATGAGAGAGGCGAGCAGCTCGGTGTCGGTCGAGGTCAGGGTCAGACCGTGGATCGGATTTTCGATGAGGGTGAGGACCCCGAAGCGGTCCATGATGTCGACGATGTCGACGAGCAGCTCATGGGGCACCGGATATTTCGCGAACTCGAGGAGAACGTCGACGACAGACTCCGCATCATGTCCGCTGGCCCGGGCGTTCCACAGGCCCAAAGGGGTGATCGTGTACGTGTGAATGTACTCCGGCGTCCGCGAGAGCTGAGCGAACGGCGCGATCGCCACGGCCGCCTCGACGGCCAGGGGGTGCCCCGATTCCAACAGCACAGTCCGGTCGGACTGCACGATCAACGGACCGTTCATTTAAGTTCCTGCTTCTTTCCACGCCGAGGTGACTTCCGAGGGCCTAACGTCTGTGCCCTCAGGATTGTTCCTCCGCCCCGTCGGACGGTTCCGTCCCGTGCGACCCAACGCCGGCCACATCGACGCTGACGATACGTGCGATCGACAGGGACGCCTCGGCGCCGGTGGTCTTCACCTTCCCGCGCACGCGTCCACCGTTGACGGTGGACGGGAGCATGTCGATGACGCGTTCCTTCCCATGCGAGTCGGCGAGCGTGATTGTGACCTGTTGGCCCGCCTCGGCGGCTTCCCGGAGGCGATCCATGTGCCCCAGCGGCTCGTCCGTGCTCGTGGCCGGGGCCGCCCGGGCTCCGGGGGAGCGAAGGATGCGGATGTAATCGTCGAGGTGGGCATCGTCGACCCGTGCCCGTTTGCGTAGATGCACCTCGGGGTCGGCCTGGGTGATGACCTTGCGTTTGCGCACCGGTCCCGAGGGGGAGTGCAGCATGGCGTGGTGCTCGGCGGACTCGAGCAGATGCATGGTGCGTTCGGGGCCTAGCTGCCCGACCGCCACGGTCGGTGCCAGACGTTCCAGACCGGCCGGGAGCATGGCTTGGTCGGAGAGGATGACGTCGAGGTCGACGGGATCGTCGACGACGAGGACGGCACGGGCTCCGGCAACCTGCACACGGCGCAGCTTCGAAGCCGTGTTCTCGACGAGGAAGTTCAACGTCGACGGCAGAGCCTCGGCGCTGATCTCGGCGAGTTGGGCCAGGGCGTCTTCGGCATTGATGCCGGCCTGCATGCTCGCCTCGATCGTGTCGGCGTCGATGCGGTACACAGTGCCCTGCCCGCGGGCTTCGACGACGGCGAACTTGCGCAGGATGTGGTGGACGCGTGGTTCGATGGGCCCGGTCGCCACCGCGGTGAGATCGGACTGGATGAGCACGGTCTCGACCTCATCGACGAGTCCGAGGCGGACCGCGTCGATGACATCGTTGGGTACTTCGAGGCCCTCGAGGCCGAAATTCACCGGTGCTATCGACGGATCGTGGGCGGCTTGGGCGCTCATCGCACTTCGCAGTCCGGCCGCGAGGAGGACACCGAACCGGCTGGGCCCGAAGTGCTCGGAATTCTGCAGCGGGGTCGTCGCCAGACCGAAGGCACCTGCCGTGTGCAGGATCGCCTCTGTCATCGCGAAATCGTGAGCGGGGATGAGTGGACGCCTGTCCAACACCTGCGCGTGGATCCATTCGGCCGAGCGTGAGGATCCCTGCCCGATGTCGTGCAGAATCTCCAGGATGGTGAAGCGCAGAAGAGGCATCGTCGGCTGCGACTGAGCGAAGCCTTTGAACAGGGACTTCTTCGGTGATGCGAGGACGGTGAGGCGTTCATTGGCGCTTGCACCGGCCGCCAGCTGGGTGACGTCGAGGGGCTCGCGCAGCCAGGAGGTCATGAGCGCCGCCCACAGCTGCGCCCTGTCGCCTTCGAGGACATTGGCCGCGTCGTCGCTGGCCGTCCACTGCGGATCCAGCGGGTCATCGAGGACGCCGATGAGGTTCAACGACTTCGCAGCCAGTAGCAGGGTGATCGTCTGCTCGAGACCCAGATCGATGGTCTTCCCGATTCGGGTGACGTCTCGTTTGGAGATGCCGCCGCTGGTCAGACGGGAGATCGGCGCGCTCGCCAGCTCATCGACGAGTCCGCGCAGGGAGGAGATGACCTCCGCCACGGCGGCTCGTTCGCTGTTGTGGATGAGAGCCGTCGGGATCGTCTCTGTGCTCGAGTCGAGTTCGGAGGTGTTCGTCTGCCACGGGTGAGCCCGGGCGGATTCGGCCGCCGAGGTGGGCAGCAGTGTGATGGCCTCCGACTGGATCCGCCAGGTGGACTCAGACGGTGAAGCCGCCTCGGTGGGGGAGGACGAGGGCCAGGCCAGGCCCAGGTCGCGCAGTCGGGGGAGGACCACCTCGGCGAGGGCATCGTCGATATGACGATTCTCACCCACGTTGATGTCTGCTGCGGTGCGAGCGGCCTTGGCCAAGCCGATGAAGACGTCGAGCTGGGCAGAGGTGAGTGCCTCGATGCCCCGGGAGACGCCGATGCGCGAGGAAGCTGCCGCGGCCAGCGAGGGGATCGTCGGAGACTCTGGTTGGAGGAGATCGCGACGGGTCCGGACGAAGGACTCGAAGTCGGTATCGGAACTGTGGGACAGCCACTGGCTGAAGGTCATTGACATCGCTGTTCAGTTTACCGCGAGGGTTACAATAGATGGGTAGAAGACCGTCGTAGATCTCGGAAAGGACGAGCATTGTCAGCCAAGCGTGTCGACACCACCATCGTCGTCGTAGCCGTTGCCGCCGCCCTCATCGGCGCAGTCGCGCTCATGGGCGTACTGGGCCAGGCCTGGATGGGCTACGCCCCGTCTCACCTGCTGACATATCTGCCGATGATCCTCCTCCCGATCGCATTCGCCTTGGTCGCCCTGGCCCTGGTCAGAGCAGCACTGAGACGCAGACAGACCGAGGTGGGCCAGAGCTGAAACTCTCCCGCGGGCGCTGTCGTCGGCACACGCTCCTCCGCTGAGGCGATCGCCTCGCAGCGAGGTGCAAGGTGGTCGCGAAGTCAGCGCCGGGCGCCAACCCCACCATGACGGCATCGCGCCGAGGTTGGCCACAGTCACCGCCGGTACCTAGGGCGAATCGGTCGGTCATTGTTCGGCCAGCACACCGTTTCGACACACGTTCGGGCGATGCGACGGCATATGAGCACACCGGACGAGCACACAGCGAGATCGGATGCGGAGCGGTTCCGGATCAAATCGTGAAGAGGATCCTGGGCCGCGTCGCTGCAGCCGGGCGAAGCGATGGGGACAGATCCTGATGCCACGCACCACTGCGCATCACCGAGTACGAGCTTGACGAACCACCAGCAACACCAACCACCAGCAGCACCAACTACGAGCAACACCAACCACCAGCAACACCAACCACCAGCAACACCAACCACCAGCAGCACCAACTACGAGCAGTACCAGAAAGGACATCATGCCAACCGGACGCGTGAAATGGTTCGACGTCGACAAAGGCTTCGGCTTCGTCATCGCCGAGGACGGCTCACAGGCCTTCCTCCACTCCTCAGTCCTGCCCGAGGACGCTGAGGTCACCAAGGGCACCCGCCTCGACTACGATGTGGTCGATTCCCGACGCGGGGCTCAGGTCCTCAAAGCCAGGCTGCTCTCCGGCCCGGCGAAGGTGGCGAAGGTCCGCCGACGCCCGGCCGAGGACATGGCAGTTATGGTTGAAGATGTCATCAAAGTACTCGATGACCTCAATAACGGACTGCAGCACGGCCGCTACCCCGATTCATCCCACGGGAACAAGGTAGCCGCACTGCTGCGGGCAATTGCCGACGATTTGGAGTCCTGATGTCATCACTCTTCAGTGATTGGTTGGCCGGCCAGAGTGCCGAGCCGACGAACGACCCTGCGCCCGCCGAGGCGGCGTCGGCTGCTGAAGCACCTGTCAAGGCTGAGGCTGCAGCGCCGGCGAAGCCGACCAAGGCGCCGCGGGCGAGCTCCGAGAAGGTCGTCCTCGATGCACAGCTGGCCGCGGCCATCGACACTGCGCGTTCTGCCATCGCCGAGGTTGCCGGCAGTTCCGTGATCGGTGATCACTTGGGCACGCTGGCCGAGGGCACCCGCCTGGTCACCCACTACTTCGCGTGCACCGATCCGATCTACCGCGGTTGGCGCTGGGTCGCGGTTCTCGCCCGTGCCCCTCGGTCGAAGAAGGTCACGGTCTGCGAGACAGCACTACTGCCCGGCCCCGACTCCCTCGTCGCGCCGGAATGGATCCCCTGGGATCAGCGTGTCGAACCCGGCGATCTGACTCCTCGCGACACTCTGCCGAAGGTCGAGGACGATCCGAACCTGCAGCAGGGCTTCGAACAGGTCGAAGAGACCTCGGACGGCAATCTGGACGAGATACCGAATTTTGAGTTCGGGCTCGGCCGCCGCCGGGTCCTCTCGCCCGAAGGCATCTCATCGGCCGCTACCAGGTGGGCCGAATCGGAGACCGGCGCTGAATCGGATTTCGCGGCGAAGGCCTCGGCCCATTGCTCCAGCTGCGGATACCTCATGCCGCTGGCCGGATCGCTGAGACAGAAGTTCGGAGTCTGCGCGAATGGCTGGTCCCCGGCCGACGGCAAGGTCGTCGCACTCGACTTCGGCTGCGGAGCCCATTCGGAGACCGATATCAGCCGGCAGAGCACAGATCCTGCCGAAGCCGTGGTTGACGACTACTCCGCCGGCGAACTCGAGTTCCAGGAGGGCTGACACACCGAGATGGCACACACGTTCCGGTCACTGGCTGAACCGAACTACCGACATTGGTTCGCCGGTGCACTGATCTCGAACACTGGAACGTGGATGCAGAGGACGGCCCAGGACTGGCTCGTCCTCACCTATTTGACGAACAACAATGCTTCGGCCCTGGGCATCACCATGGCGCTGCAGATGGGCCCACAGCTCATCATGTTCCCCTTCGCAGGAGCGATCGCCGACAGGTTCTCCAAGCGCAAGCTGCTCATGGTCACCCAGACGCTGCTGGGGGCCGTAGGACTGCTCCTGTTCGTGCTCGTCATCACCGACGTCATCGTCCTCTGGCACGTTTACCTGACGGCTCTGGCACTGGGCATTCTGGCCACCCTCGACAACCCCTCCCGACAGGCCTTCGTCTCTGAGCTCGTCGGTGAGAAGCTGCTTCCCAACGCAGTCAGCCTCAACTCCGCATCATTCAACGGTGCCCGCATGATCGGCCCCGCCGTCGCCGGCGTGCTGACGGCACTCATCGGTGCCGGGCCGGTGTTCCTCATCAGCGGACTCGGGTTCGCTGCTACCCTGACGGTGCTCATCCGTCTGGATCAGACCCGGCTGCACCCCTCGGGGCGCAGGGGCAAGGGCGGGATTCTGGGCGGATTCAAATACCTGCGACGACGTCCCGATGTGACGATCGTGCTGGTCGTGCTCTTCATCGTCGCGACCTTCGGATTCAACTTCAACATCTACACCGCCACCATGGCCAAGATCGAGTTCGGCAAGGACGCCAGCGGCTTCGGCCTGCTCAACTCCGTGATGGCGATCGGATCCGTGACCGGAGCACTCGCCTCGGCGAAGCGGGAGAAGCCGAGGCTGCGTTTCATCTTCGGCGCGGCCGGCGGATTCGGCCTCGCCGTGGGAACAGCATCTCTGATACCCAACTACTACGTCTTCGCGGCTTCGCTGATGCTCGTGGGCTTCGCGTCGCTGACGATGATGACCTCCGCCAATGCCTATGTTCAGACGACGACTCCCGCGCACTATCGCGGTCGGGTCATGGCGATCTACGCAGCCGTCGTCATGGGCGGGACTCCCATCGGCGCACCGCTGGCAGGGTGGGTCGCCGATCTGTACGGACCGCGGATGGCGATGGGCGTGGGAGCCGCCTCGGGCATCATCGCCTTCAGCGTCGGGTTGGTGTGGATGATCGTGTCGAAGAACCTGCGCCTGAGCTATGACCCCAAATCTCGCATCCGTCTCCACGTGAGCTATCTCGGCCGGCCCTGAGGAGAGGGTCGGCAGTCCTCTGCCATCCTGAGCGCGGCGCAGAGCTTGGTCCCTTAATATTGGGAGCCCCATGAGCAACAGATCGGACAGACAGTGAACGCGGACATTCTCACCTCAGTGCTGGTCGGACTGGCGATCCTCGTCGGCTGCCTCGGCATCATCCTGCCCGTTCTGCCGGGATCCATCCTCATCGCGATTGCCGTGCTGGTGTGGGCGATCGTCATCGGCGGGCCGATGGCCTGGATCATCTTCGCCATCGTCGCCGTCTTCGTCGCCGGCGGTATGAGCGCCTCCCTGGTGCTCACGGGCAGAAAGCTCAAGGCGATGAAGGTTCCCAACAGATCCGTGCTGCTGGCGGGTCTCCTGGGTATCATCGGGTTCTTCGTGATTCCCGTCGTCGGCCTGCCGATTGGCTTCATCGCCGGTCTCTACCTCGCCGAACACATGCGCCTTCACGACGCCAAGGAAGCCTGGGATTCCAGCTGGGAATCACTCAAGGCGATCGGCATCGGCACCGCTCTCGAGTTCCTTCTCGCCCTGCTGGCAGCCATCACCTTCGGCATCGGAACCCTCATCCACTTCCTCGGCTGAGGCCCGGGGGCCGGAGCCGGGGGCCACCTGTACCGTCGGGAGCCGGGGGTCACCTGTGCAAAGGGCACCGTTAGTGCGGAAAGCAACCGTTGCAACAAGGAGTTTTCGATCTTGCGGTGCCTCGCGCCGGTTCTTTGCACCGCATCATGCACCGGTAGTCGCACGTCCTCCCGCCGGCCACTTCGCCCACAGACAGTTCAGCACCCCACACCCGCAGCTCCAAAACACCCCTTTGCAATGAGATGTTTTGGAGCTGCGGGTGCGGGGTGCTGAAAGTGTTCGCCGTGAACGGCACCGGACCAGTCGGCACCGGACCCTGCGGCACCCGGGGTGACGAGGCTTCAGGCCAGGGCGTCGATGACGAAGTCGATGCTTGCCAGCAGGGCCTTGACGTCCTCGGGATCGACGGAGACGAACGTTGCGATGCGCAGCTGGTTGCGGCCCAGCTTGCGATAGGGCTCAACGTCGACGATGCCGTTGTTGCGCAGCACCGAGGCGACGAGGGCCGCATCGACCGAATCGTCGAAATCGATGGTGGTCACAACCGAAGAGCGATCCTCAGGGTTCTCGACAAAGGGATGAGCCACCTCGGCGGCATCGGCCCAGTCGTACACGAAACCGGAAGTTTCCCGGGTGCGGGCGGTGGCCCACTCGAGGCCGCCGTTGCCGTTGATCCACTCGATCTGCTCGGCCAGGAGCACCAGCGTCGTCACGGCAGGGGTGTTGTAGGTCTGATCCTTGCGGGAGTTCTCGATCGCGGTCACGAGATCAAGGGACGCGGGGATCCGGCGCCCGGAATCCTTGATCTCCTGGGCACGTGCGATGGCCTTCGGGGACATGATCGCCACCCACAGGCCGCCGTCGGAGCCCATGTTCTTCTGCGGTGCGAAGTAGTAGACGTCGGTCGCGGTGATGTCGACAGGCAGACCACCGGCACCGGACGTGGCGTCGATGACGACGAGCGCGTCTTCGTCGATGTCCTCGGGGCGGGTGATCGTGGTGGCCACACCGGTCGAGGTTTCGTTGTGTGGCCAGGCATAGACGTCTGCCCTGGCTTCGGAGGCCCCGGCCGTCTTGGCCAAGGAAGCGGGGGAGGGGATGGCTGAGGTGCCGGGCTCGGCCTTGAGGATCAGCGAGTCCTGCAGGTGTGGGGCCTCATCGGTGGCCTTGGCGAACTTCTGACCGAACTCGCCGAAGGTCGCGTGTGCGGCCCGCTCGCGCACGAGTCCGAAGGCGGCGACGTCCCAGAAGGCGGTGGATCCGCCGTTGCCGAGGACAACCTCGTAGCCTGAGGGCAGGTTGAAGAGTTCGGCCAGGCCGGTGCGGATGCGACCGACCAGCTTCTTCACGGGTGCTTGGCGGTGGCTGGTGCCCAGCACATCGGCGGCGGAGTTCAGCGCCTCGATCTGGGCTTTGCGGATGCGAGCCGGGCCGGCTCCGAATCGTCCGTCGGCGGGCAGGAGTTCGTCTGGGATCGTTATATTCGTGGCAGTCACGCTCGACATTCTACGACGCACTCACGTGTGGGCAATGACCGGCATCGTCATGAACAGACATGTCAGGTCTGGATCGCGTCGTGTCCGGCGGCGGCTTCGGCGATGCGTTGTGCACTCATGCGACGACGTGTGCAGGCCGCCGATGACTCGTGTCACAGGCTCGCCGTAGAGTGAAGGTATGAGTGAGCCAGTCGACCGATTGCCGCAGACCCGGAAGTCCTACGAGTCACCGACCTTCGACCATCCCGAGGTCTCGCCGCTCGCGCTGTTCCGACAGTGGTACGACGAGGCCGCGGAGCACGTCCGCGAGCCGAACGCGATGACGGTCTCGACCCTCGATGAATGGGGTCCGTCATCACGGATCGTTCTGCTCAAGGGCATCGATGAGACCGGGTTCATGTTCTTCACCGACTACGACTCCGCCAAGGGGCGTCAGCTGCGTGCCGATCCACGAGTGGCCGTGAACTTTCCTTGGCAGGACATGGAACGGCAGGTCAGGATCAGGGGCCTCGCCGAGGAGGTCGCACCCGAGGACTCGGACGCGTACTTCGCCGTGCGCCCCCATGGATCCCAGATTGCGGCCAGTGTGTCGAAGCAGTCCCAGCCCGTCAGCGGACGGGAGCAGATGCAGACAGAATACGATGCCGCCTTCGCAGAGTATGCGGACAAGGAAGTGCCCCGACCCGATCACTGGGGAGGAGTCCGAGTCCGCGTCTTCGAGATCGAGTTCTGGCAGGGACAGAAGAATCGGTTCCACGATCGGTGGGCATTCCGCCGTGCAGATGGCAGTCACGAGCCTGCGGATCTCTCGCAGGAGGCCGCGTGGGACCCTGTCCGTCTCTACCCTTGAAGTGGGCGTCGGCTGAGTCGAGGACGCAGCGAAATAGTCGCCTCACTTCAAGCGTTGAGCGGGCAGGCGGGATCGTGGTCCAGGTGCCGAGGTCGAGGGATCGACCGGGGAATTCCCTCATTGCGCATTCAGCGGTAGACATCAACGTCGGTTGAACATACGTGATTGGACGCACGCGGGATAGGATTGATGCAGAGAACGCCTGAAATGGTCGAATGGGCCTGAAGACGAAGAGTGGAGTGGCTGGTCTGAAGTGAACGACCTCATTGATACAACTGAAATGTACCTCAAGTCGATCATCGAGCTTGAGGAGCAGTCGATCGTGCCGCTGCGCGCTCGGATTGCTGAACGTTTGGATCACTCCGGTCCCACCGTTTCACAGACCGTGGCGCGGATGGAGCGTGACGGACTGCTGCATGTGAGCAACGACCGTCATCTGGAGCTGACGGCCGAGGGGCGTCGGATCGCCACCGAAGTGATGCGCAAGCACAGATTGGCCGAGCGGCTCCTCGCAGACGTCGTCGGACTCGAGTGGGAACTCGTCCACGACGAAGCTTGCCGTTGGGAGCATGTGATGAGCGAGCAGGTCGAACGCAAACTCGTCACCCTGCTCCCCGAGACCGCTTCGGGCCCGTACGGCAACCCGATCCCTGGCCTTGACGTGATCGGTGGAAAGCAGACGCCAGGCACCGAGGTCGTCGATCTGGCGACGGCTGTCGCTCGCGACGGGGCGAAGGAGCTTCGGATCGCCTGGTTGGCAGAACCTCTGCAGGTCGATATCCACCTGCTGCAGCAGTTCCAGGTCGCAGGTGTCCTGCCGGACAGCGATGTGGAGATCTCACGCAACGGCGAGTACATCACGGTCCAGGTTCCGGGTGCACAGGATGTGCTCGACCTGCCGCTGGACACTGCTTCACACGTATTCGCCTACAAGAAGTAAGTTCCCTCCAGAGGCAGTCCTCGGCAAGAAGTGAACTCGGTCGAGTGGTCGGCCCTGTAGAGAGTGAAGCGTCGTCGAGAAGCAAGCCTCGTTGGCAGATCCTGCGCCGAGACAGCCCGGTCACGGCCGATGGTCTCGATCAGGATCGATTTGTTACAAAATGACGTTGAGCACGGCCCAGGGAGTGTCAGAACACCCCTGGGCCGTGTCGTATAACGCGCCAATGTTACGAACATTTACCTGAATTTCAGGCCTCTGACCTGGACATTTATGGAAAACCTCCGTGGTCTCGAGCGAGGTTCGTGACAGAAACGTGACAATCGGTCACTGATTGGTTACAGTTATGGAGGTCGTTCACGAAAGTGACGGCTTTGCCTCGAGAGCCGCGCGCCACGCTCGATGCAAAATTTCTAAGGACCGAGAGTGGCGGTTGGGATCCATTCCAATAGGTGACGAGAGGGAAACGTGGCAATTAAGCAGCATGGCCGTCGCGCCGCTGAAGCCAAGGTCAAGACTCCATTGACCGAACTGACAGAAATCCTGAACGCCAACTCCGCCGTCTTCGGACGCCGTGCAGCCGTTGTCGCTGCCAGCGGTGGTCTGCTCACCGCAGCAGTCCTTCCGGCAGCAGGACAGGGAGCCGACGACAACGTCGCAGTCTCCGCCGAGTCAGAAGCTCAGACACAGGTCGAATTCAAGAACCAGACCGCGACCGTCAATGCTGACGATGATTCCAAGGACAAGGACAAGAAGCAGGACTCCTCCTTCAGCGCCGACGTCCAGACCGTCACCGCCAAGGCTGCTCCGAAGCCTGAGCCGAAGCCAGAGCCCGTTGAGACCGCCGAAGACACTTCAGGCGATTCCGCAAACGCCGGCACCTCAGATTCCGGTGACAAGGGCGAGAGCAAAGACTCCGATGCCGGTTCGATCGACGGCTCCAAGGCCGAGCAGGTCATCGGCTGGGCAGGCAAGGGCGTCGGCACCCCATATGTTTACGGTGGAACCTCGCAGAGCGGCTGGGACTGCTCCGGTTACACCGCCTGGGTCTACGGCAAGGTGGGTGTCAACCTGCCTCGCAGCTCCGGTGCACAGAAGGCCGCCGGCCAGGTCGTCTCCCAGTCGGAGGCCAAGCCCGGTGACCTCATCTGGCACCCAGGTCACGTCGGCATCTACGCCGGTGACGGACAGATGTACGATGCCGGCTCACCAGGGTCAGGCACCTCGAAGCGCAGCTACAGCTGGATGGGTGACGTCACCTTCATCCGCGTTCTCTGATCCAGTTCACACAGAAACTCCCCGCCTGACTCGACGGTCCTCGAGTCAGACGGGGAGTTTCTGCGTACCTGATTGTCAGAGATCCACACGATGCCAGGCCTGTGGTTGAGCTGTCGGCGACGCCACAAGGTGAACGGGAATGAAAGAATCCGTGACGCGAGCGATATGAATTCGGTCACAGGAGAGGGTCGGAGTTAGTCTTAATACGATTGAGTTGGCGTAAGTGATGGGAAATCAGATGGGCCACAGTCGGATAGTGCGAATAGCCGCTCCAGTTTCTGGCGCGGAGTACATATCTGTGTCTGTCCCTTCTTTCGAGGCGTTGTGCTGCGGCACGGCGCCTTTTGCGTTTCCCGGGCCCGTGTCGATCGGCAGGGTCCACGCTCACACGAAGATGAGGGGCGGGATATGAAGACTCTCGTGCTAAATGCCGGATATGAACCACTGTCGATCGTTCCGTTCACCAGGGCAGTGGTCCTGGTGCTCACGGGCAAAGCGACAGTCCTGGCCGCCGAGGACGTTCCGGTGAGATCCGAACATCTGAATCTGGACCAGCCATCAGTCATTCTGCTGACACGTTATGTGAGGCCTCCTCATGACCGCCGGGTCTCCCTTTCCCGGCGGGGTGTGCTGCGCCGCGACAATCACCGCTGTGCCTACTGCGCAAAGCCTGCGACGACGGTTGATCATGTCGTTCCACGCTCGCGTGGCGGGGTCAACAGTTGGGAGAACCTCGTGGCCTGCTGCCGTGAGTGCAACAACCGCAAGGGCAACAGATCGTTGGCCGAGATCGGGTGGAAGCTCAGTTTCCACCCTCAGGAGCCGCGAACCGGTCAATTCTGGATGCGCGGGATCGACAAGCCGGTCGAACAGTGGCGTCCGTTCCTGGAGCTTTCCAGAGCTGCCTGATACACATCGTCCCTGCTCGTCGCCGCAATGTCCGAACTGTGGCTCAATTCGGATAACGATGTGACATAGGCACCGGTGTCCGATCGATTCTGATTTAGGGTGGAAGCGAGAGAAGTTCGCTTCAAGATGAGGAGCTTGCGATGAATGAGCAAGACCGACCCCAGAACGACGATGCAACACCCGCTGGGGAGCCCGAAGCCGTTGTCGTCGGCATCGACGGTTCACCGCCCAGCCGCAATGCTCTGGCGTGGGCAATCCAGGAAGCGAAATCCCTGGACAAGCCGATCCGCCTGGTCGGTGCCTACACGATCCCGAGCGTAGCTGCGGCCGCGATCGATGTCTCCTATGTTCCGATCGACGACACTTCGATCCGGGCGGCGGTGACGAACACACTCAAGGAAGCCGCCGCCGAGGTGAAGTCCGCCGGTGTACCAGTCGAAGCAGTCATTGAGATCGGTGACGCAGCCGGTGTCCTCATTGACGAATCGAAGTCGGGAAGCCTGGCCGTCGTCGGTTCCCGCGGTCGCGGCGGATTCGCCGGGCGACTGCTCGGCACCGTCTCCAGCGCCCTGCCGGCCCACTCCGCCTGCCCGACCGTCGTCGTTCCCACCTCGTGGCAGTCCGATGCGGAGAAGACCGCCCATCCCACATCCTCAAGGCCCATCCGACAGGACGGCATCGTCGTCGAAGAGCCTGACCCCAATGTCGAAGCCATCGAGGGACTGCGTTTCGACGGCAAGGTCGTCGTCGGCGTCGATTCCCTCGGCGCCGAGTCTCCGGCGCTGTGGAAGGCCGCTCGACTGGCCGTGCGCCGGGGATCGCCGCTGCACATCGTCGCCGTCATCACCACGACGGTCATCGGCCCGGAATGGCTGCCGAGCACCGCGGATCTCGAGCGACTGGTCAATGAGGGCGCTGACAAGCTCGTTGTGGCCAAGCAGCGCCTGCAGGCCGAGTTTCCGAACCTCGACGTCACCTGGACCCTGTTCGACGGTCAGCCCGCCGAGGTGCTCGTTCGAGCTTCTGATACCGCCGAGGTGCTTGTCATCGGTTCTCGCGGTCGTGGAGGCTTCGCCGGACTGCTCCTTGGCTCGACCTCACAGTCAGTGCTGCCGTACTCGCAGTGCCCGACCATGGTCGTGCGCGTCACCCGCGACCTCAACAAACGTCGCCACGATGGAGAGGTCCCTGAGCCGGGGCTGTGATGCTTGGCCCCACCGCACCTGGCTCTGGAACCCTGCTGGTCATGGTCAGTCGGCGATAGCCTCGATGACGACGTTGTCGGCTGACCGACCGGAGCTGCGCTGCAGGCACGTGAGGATGACGAGTCGGCCGGGTTCATCGGCCCACACACGATCATCACCGGAGATGTCGTTCTTGGACACAGTGTAGGAGTCGGTCACCGTGTAACTATGGTCTTGGAGAGTGATCGACTCACCCTTTTCAACAGTCGGCTCTCCCGCATCGACATCGATGAGTTTGTTTCCCGGAGCATTGCTGCCTTGCACCGAGTGAATGGCGACAAAGGTCGTGCCGCGTTCGGGATGGTCGGGGGTGCCGTGGTTGCGCACTACATAGCCGTTGCGCAGCCCTGGGGGATTGATTGTGCCGTTGACCTCGGACATGGTTTCCAGCCCGGTATCAAGTCCTACAGAGGGGACTTGGAAATCCCCGTCGAGGGCTTCGATCTGCATGTCCTGGACCTCGGACTTGCTTGGGGGCTCCTCCAGCCGTACGTTGGCGTTGCTTTCGGCGGTGTTCTGTTCATCGGTGAGGCCCTGAGTGAGCATCCATGCACCTGCGCAGATGAGCGCAATGATGACAACTGCGACGGGGACGGACCACCAGTCACGAAAAATTCGTGCCGACATGGTTTCCTTTCATATGTCGGCGGCGGCCACCGGAGCAGTGGCCGCCACCGAGTCATGACTGAAGCGTCAGCTGCCCGTCTTGTGACGGCGAAGTGCTCCGAAGATGAGCCCTCCGGCCACGGTCAGCAATCCGATGCCGCCGACGAGGTTCCAGTTTGGTCCACCGTCGGCCGAGTCAACGTACGCACCGGTCTTCACGACCGGGTTGTCGTCTGGCTTATCAGCCTCGGGAACGGCGATTTCCACGGTCTCCGAGGGCACACCGTATTCATGCGAGAAGGCTTCGTTTGATTCGGAGGCAGGAGCCGAGGCCACGAATGTCACCGACTTCTCCTCGCCGGGCTTGACGAAGTCGGCATCGAGTGCGAGCTCGTCCGTCTCGAAGTCGACGGTACCGTCTTCATCGCAGGTGACATCGGGAGTGAAGGTTTCCAGCAGCTCCGCGTCCTCGGGGACGGTCTCGGACTGAGTGATGGTTCCCTCTTCGGCATACACCTCGACCTTGGCATCTTCGATGTCTTCACCCGGTGCGCAGTGGTCCAGGCGAACCTTGTCGGTGACCTTGGCCGGGAGCTCAGTGATCTCGGTGACCGAGACCTGGGAAGACACCTTCGGGGTGTAGAGGCCCTGGTAGGAATCCGATGCCTGAGCCGTTGTCTCCTGCCCCTCAACGACAGCTTGCAGGCTCGCGCGATCATAATCATCGGCGTCGAAGTCCTTGGGATTCCACTGGGTCACCGAACCGGTCGGCAAACCCGAGAAGGTCACTGATACAGAGATATCGGGAACTTCGTCGGCGAACTCGAGGGGCACCTCGACTGATGATTCGCCGGACGTGATCTCCGTCGTCTCAGGCTTGGCGCCGTCGACAGTGAGCTCACCGTCGAATCCGGGAACGCTGACGCCCTCGGAGTTGACCAGCGAGACAACCGCAGCCGATGAGTCCTCGTCAATGGCGACCTCGGCCTTATAGGTGCCGTCTCCGGCATACTTCGCGGCTTCGTCGCCCATGACTGCCGAGAGGTCGTAGGCCTTGGGAAGTACGTCATCGTAGAACGCGTCTGCACCGATGTCCTTGAGGTTCTGAGAGTCCTCGTTCCACCCGATTCCATCGGTGACCTCTTGCAGGCTGCGGTCATCGAGAATGTCGCGGTGGTCGATTTCATCAGAGCTGTGCACGTGCTCGCCGATGGCCATGTCATGAGCCATCTGATCGGCTTGATCGTCGCGGGGTTCGTCCCATTTCGCGAGGATGTAGGCCAGCTCGGGGGCTTCGACAGATGATCTGCCGCCTTCGTCGTAGCCATTGCCCATAGGCTGGGTCAGGCCCCGGTCGATGCACCAGACACGACTGCCGGAGAGGACACCTGACGAGGGAATGTAGGCGCCGTACATGGTGGCGTTGTCGACGCCGCCCTGGTTGTCAGTCTCTGGGTTTGTGGTGACACCGGTGAAATCAGGTTCGCCCTCGTATGCGCTGAGCTGGGGGCCGAGTTCGGGCGCGGCCATTGCCGGAGACGATAGGAGGGTGCTCCCGGCGATCAGTGCAATCGTTGTGCCGACTACGGGGAGTCGTCTGCGGAGGTGCCGCATATTCTGGTCCTTCCTGGGGTGCGCCACGAGGTGTCGGCCTTCGACTCCGCGTGGTTGGTCGCAAGGCAGGTTGCCGTTGCTCGCTCCCACCTGGATAGTTTAGAGGCAGCAAGGATTATTGTCTTGTTGAGTTGCTGTTGATCTCGCCGTTCGGGTGTTGGCGCCCATCGTCGCCGAGGGTCTGGGGTGTACTCGGAGGTACGACGGCGCACGCGGGCATCGCTGTATCGTCGGATTCCAGGCGCCGATGAGGCCAGGGCGACTGCTGCGGCGGGCCCAGGCAAGCTGGGTGATGAGCTGAGTGCGGGTGCGCAATGTGGAGCGGTCGAAAGGAGATGTGGAGCCGAGAACGGATCTGATCCGCAGTTGTGATGGCGCCCCCGGGCAGATTCGAACTGCCGGCACCCGCTTTAGGAGAGCGGTGCTCTATCCCCTGAGCTACGGGGGCGATGTGGCCTTCTTCGACCACGACCACCCAGTGTAGCGTAGAAGAAACCTGGATGTTTCACGGTGTGCCCGCACCTATTATGTGAAATTTCTCGTTAGGGTCGAATTGTGCCAGATTCCGTTGTTGACGATCAGTTCCCGGAACTCGACGATGTCTTCGCCGAGTGGAAACAGCAGGCTGCCCATCTGGGCGGTCGCGACACCATGCTCCATTTCCGGGATTCGCGTGATGGCAGCATCGATCTCTCCGGAGCGCACCCGTCTGGCCTAGCCCAGCTTCTGGCCGGTCGGGCCACCCGACTCTCCAGCCTGGTCCGCGACCATGAGGTCCTCGCTGACGCACGCCGTCGAGCGAAGACGATCCGGTCGAAGGCCGAGCAGCTAGACAACGAACGCGGAATTCAGACGGCACACCTGGCGATCGGCTTTGCCTCGTGGACCGAAAAGGATTCCAAGTACAAGTTCAACGCCCCCGTAGTGATGCGCCATGTCACTCTCGTTCCCCGCGGCTCCCGCGTCGAGGACTTCGAGATCGTGTTGGGCGACGGAATCATGATCAACCCTGCCTTGGTTCAGCACCTGGCCGAGACCTACGACCTGGACGTTCCCGTCGACGAATGGGTTGACGCCACCGGAGGTCCGCACGGCTTCGACCCAGGGCCGGCCCTCGATCGCCTCCGTGACCTCGCGCAGTCAGTGCCCGGGCTGCGCATCAACCACCGTTTCGTGGTGTCGACATTCGCGAACATTGCGAGCCCGTTCACCACGGACTACCTGCCCACTCAGCACCCGATCCTCCGCGCCCTCGCAGGCGACGAGGACGTGCGAGGGGCGCTCGGCGGCCCGTCCTACGTTCCGGCTCCTCGGCAGGAAGCGCAGCAGGAGCCGCGTCAGGAAGCCTCACCGAGCGCCGACGAACAGCACACCTCTGCCTCGGACGAAGCCGCTGGCGACGAGGATGAGTTCTCTCAGCCGACGGTGCCGATCACAGACGGGTCTCTGCCCGGGGGTGCGAAGGCCCCAGTCGAAGGCTCACGGGAGTCCACTTCGGCCAGCACCGCAAGTGGGACCACGGCAGCCAAGGACACCTCAACCAAGGACACCGAGGCAGGTAGCACTGAGCGTGATGAGCGCGCGCAGTCGGACCACGGCATCGGCGAGACCGCTGCGACAGACTCAACGTCGGCGGGCTCGAAGGCAGATGATTCAGCGGCAGCTACCGCCGAACCCCAGAACACAGAATCTGAGACGGACGTCGACAGCTTCGCGGACTCGGACGCTGTCGAATCCGATGATGATGTCGTTCCGGCCGCACTCAAGGAACCTGTCACCCCTCTCCCTGATCGCAAACCACAGGAAGAGTTCCTCGTCATCGATGTCGATGGCGACCAGCAGGCCGTCGTCGACGCCGCAGTCTCCGGGCAGTCTGTCGTCGTCGACACCCCACCGGGGACCGGGGCCACCCAGGTCGCAGTCGCGGTGGCCACAACACTTGCCCACACAGGAAAGAGCGTTCTTTTCCTGGCGCAGACCGCCGACGCACTCGACGACTTCTCCTCCCGCCTCGGCGAAGTCGGGCTCTCAGAATTCGCCGTGGACACCCGCCAGGGCTCCGGCGAGATCAGAAATCAGCTCATCGGCCTCATCGGATCGGCTGAGAAGGCCGAGCGCCCCGATCTGAGCGGGCTGCTCAATGAACTCAACGAACAGCGCGAGACACTGAACGAACATGTCTCGTCACTGCATCGTCGGCGTGAGCCCTGGGACGTATCCGTCTACGAGACCATGCAGCACCTGGCGGAGCTGACATCCGGCGACGATTCTCCCCAGACTCCAGTCCGGTTCGGTGAAGATATCCTCGAGGCCAGCGATGACCGTCGCAACGCCCTGCGTGGAAAGCTCAGCGAGCTGGCATCGTTGGGTGCCTTCACTCTCGACGTCGAGGACACGGTCTGGTTCGGCGCGGACCTGAAATCGGTCGAAGAAGCCGAAGCCGCACGAACCGTCGCCGAGCGACTGGGCCGGACCATCCCTGATCTGGTCAAGGCCGTCGAGCCGGTCCTGTCCAAAGCCAAACTGAATCCCCGCCGCAATCTCAATGACTGGTCACGCGCGATCAAGGTGCTGCTGCGTGTGCGCGCGACCCTCGACAGCTTCGCCCCTGACATCTACGATCATCGACTCGACGATCTCATCGCCGCGACCGGAACCGCAGAATACCGTTCCGAGGTCGGGGTAGAGATGGGCATGCTTCAGCGCAAGCGCCAAAAGAAGTCCGCGAACGAATTCCTCCGTCCCGGCGCCGAGGTGACAGACCTGCATTCGGCGCTGATCGACGTCCGGTCCCAGCGCATCGTGCTCCAGGACCTCGCAGGGCATGACGGTCGTCCACAGATTCCTCGCGGCGTCCTCGATGCTGATGAGATCCTTCAAGGTGTTGAGGCCGACGTTGCCAAGATCGCACCTATTCTGGAGACCACTCCTGATGGCGGCGATCTGGGATCGATGCTCATCGAAGAGCTGCAGGCGCGGACCGAAGCCATGGGCCGTGATTCTGAGAACCTCGGTGAACTTCCGGAACGGTCCCGCATCCAGCGCGAACTGACCGACGAGGGCCTGTCTGATCTGCTCACTGACCTGCGTCGCCGCAAGGTCGACACCACGCTTGTCGGGCCGGAGTTCGACCTGGCCTACTGGGCGTCGGTTCTGCAGAGGATGGCCAGCGAAGATCCCCAGGTGGGTCGTCACGACGGTGCCGCGCTGCATCAGGTGGCCGAAGGCTTCCGCGAAAATGACCGTGCCTTCGTCGCAGCAGGTGCGAGCCGACTGCGGTACAACCATGCTCAGGGGTGGAAGCGGGGCATCGACAACGACCCGATCTCCGCTGGAGTCATCAAGCAGGAGCTGCTCTCCCCGCACACCTCCGTGCAGACCATGTCGACGAGGGCTCCCGAGCTCCTGACGACGCTTGCCCCGGTCTGGATGGCTAGCCCGTACACGGTGCCCGAACTCTTCTCAGCACTGCCGCTCTTCGACGCTGTGGTCATCGCCGATGCGGGACGTCTCTCGGTCCCCGACGTGGTCCCCGCCATCACTCGGGCCCGTCAGGTCATCTCATTGGGCGACTCCAGACTGCTTGGTCCCCGTCCCTTCACGATCGCGGTCGATCGCTGGGGGATGGACGATGGGAACCATCCGAGCTCAGTGCAGGAGCGCCTCGGCGAATTCCTGCCCCGAATGAAACTGTCGAATTCCTACCGACAGTCACCGGTCGGACTCATCGATCTGGCGAACCGGCACTTCTACGATTCGACGATCACGACGATGCCGACCGCGCACACGGGCGAGGGCACCGGGCTCGAGTTCTCCTACGTCGCCGACGGAAGGGGGCCGACGGACATCGGCACCGGTCGTGTCGAGAGCCCTGACGCCGAGGTCAAGCGGGTCGTCGAGCTCGTGCTCAGGCACGCTCGGAACCGTTCGCGTGAATCCCTGGCCGTCGTCGCGCTCACTGCTCATCACGCTCAGCGCGTTGCCACCGCGATCTCTCGGGCCATGAAGGACCTGCCCTATGTTGCGGCGTTCTTCAACGATTCGAGCAAGGAACCATTTGTGGTCACCGATGCCGAACGCGTACAGGGCATGTCCCGCGATGCGGTGATCTTCACCCTCGGCTTCGGTCGGACAGTTCACGGTCGTGTCATCCACGACTTCGGTGCACTGTCAGGTCCCGACGGCGAGCGGATCCTCGCGGCTACGATGACCCGGGCGCGCAAACGTCTCACCGTGGTCTCCAGCATCGAATCCGATGACTTCGATACGAACAGGCTCAGCGGGGGAGCGGCGCTGCTGCCACGACTGCTCGACGAACTGGCAGGCGGCGGCATCAAGCAGCCGGGCCCACACGGCGAGATCTACGACCCGCTCTTCAACGACATCGCCGATCGTCTGCTGCAGCTTGGCGTGGTCGCTCACGAACATTACAACGGCATCGATCTGGCCGTGGCGAACTCGACTGAGGACGAGCATGGAATGATCATCGCCGTCGCCGGAGACGGACCCGAATACGCATCGGTCCGCAGTCTGCGTCAGCGTGACCGCGTCGTGCCCGAGCAGCTGGCCCGTCGCGGATGGAAGTTCGTGCGCATGTGGTCCACCGACGCGTTCGTCGATCCGCAGTCCGAGACCGAGAAGATCTTCGAAGCCTGGAAGTCCACGGTCGAGAAGATGAGCCCGCAGGCTGTCCTCAATGCGGCTCGTGCGGCCTCGGTCGTCGTGGGCCGCACCGGCAGCCGGCCCAAACTGGTGCCGGGCCTGCCCATGCACAAGTACTCGGGCTCGGGCCTCGATGCAATGATCGACTGGGTCCAGTCCGATGCAGTCGTCCGTGGTGACGGTGAGATCAAGGATCTGCTCCGAACGGCGTTGGCACAGAAGGGCAATTCCGGCCGTGGAGACTCCCAGCTGCAGGCGGCCGTGGACCGCTACCGGCAACGGCATGCACAGGCCAAACGAGTCACCGGCGCCGAGGTGGTGGTTCCCGAATCAGCACAGCACAGTCCGATGGAGGACGAGGTCGTTCCCACCTTCGACACGGGCAAGATCAGGGCCGATGAACTGCGTCAGGCGGGACTGATCGAGACCGCGAGCAATGACCAGGTGCCCAGCTCTGACCAAGTACCGAGCTCTGACCAAGTACCGAGCTCTGACGGGCAGAGTGCGCCGGACGGCACGCAGGGGAATCCGCCTGAGTTCTCCGAGCCCACCGGTGGTGTGCAGGAGGCTGCTTCAAGTGAGTTGGGTGTTGAGAAGGAGCGTCCGAGCGCAGCCGATATCGAGCCGCGCACGGATGACTTGCGCTGAGATGACTGACGAATGCCTCGGGTCACAATCTCCCGAGGGTGAGCATGCACAAGACTCAGAACCTGCTGATCTCTGCGCTGAACGTGCTCCCGATGAGGAGCACGAAACGGAGCATCAGAAGACGGCGCGACTCGAGGCAGCAGTGCGGAAGTATCGTGCCACGCTGCGCAATGAGGCAGAGACTGGCAATGGAGGCTTAAGCGCCGACTATTACCGGTCACAGAAGCCCCCGCACTGGTGATGGGCGGCAGTGATATGCCTCCTTGAGAGGTGCGGAATCTGAGAAGCAGCGAACAGCTGAGATCAACCAAGACGAAGGCCCGCTTCCCCATTGGGGAAACGGGCCTTCGTGGCGCTCGCGTCAATCAGTGGCGCGGGGGCTCTGTCGATTCGGTGTCGTCGAACGGACCGGCCGTGCTGGCAGGACCTTCGGCAGGACCACCGGCGGTTGTGGCCGCCTGGGTCCGGAGGATTTCGCGAATGTCGCCGAGCAGATCCTCGGTGGTCGGAGGAACCTCTTCCTCAGGAGCTCCGCGCTTGCGCAGCTCGTTGAGCTTGTTCATCGGGACGATGATGATGAAGTAGACGACGGCGGCGACGATCAGGAAGTTGATCGCTGCAGTGATCACAGCGCCCAGGTCAATGGTCGTCTCCCGAACGCCTTCCTTGATGGGGAAGGACAGCGCGGGACCTTCCGCGCCACCGACGGCAGCGATCAGCGGGTTGATGATCTTATCGGAGAACGCCGTCACGATTCCAGTGAAGGCGCCGCCGATGATCACCGCGGTTGCGAGTTCGACGACATTCCCTTGGAGAATGAAGTCTCTGAAGCCCTTAAGCATTAGAGGCACCCTTTCGGCATATATGTAAACAATGATGGGGAGTGAAATGCTTCTATTACGATTACATAATACACACAGGTAACTCGACTACACCTCGCGGACATGCGTGCCATCTGGCGCGACAAATCCCAATTGGCCCGACTCGAGACAGTCCAGTTAGCCCGAATGGGGGCAATCCGATTAGCCCAGTTGGGGACAATCCAGTCAGCCCCGGCTGGGTATGTCCCGGTCAGCCGTGCCGGAGCGACCCGGTGAAGTCAGCCGCTGGGTCATAGGGACGTCAGCGGTGGGTCAGCGCGGAAGGATCGCGAAGCTGATCGGCATCCCGGCAAATTCTGCGATGCGTTCGGCATCATCCGAGGACAGTATGACTGAGACAAGCTGCCCTGATTCAGCGGAAATGCCGTCGCCTTTGTCGACCAATCGGGCAATCGTCACTTCCTTCACGACGACATCAGAGCCCCCGTCGGGGAGTGAGCTGAATAGGCGGATGCGCTGTCCTGGCTGTAGGAGTGCTGCCGAAGAATCATCGGCCAAGCGCACAGGCATGAGGAGGTCAGTGCTGCCCTCCGGCAGTGCCTGCTGATCGAGGACCACCGACTGCGTCAACGGCGAACCCTTGGACAAGCCAGCCGAGGTGCGCTTGTGATCGGCGTCCGAGACAGAGGTGAAAGCCTTGTCCGGGACGAGTTGCGAGGGAAACTCGACAACTGTCAGATCCTGAGATCGCAGTTCAGATCCCGGCGGCAGATCTCTGGTGGCAACGACGATGGACGTTCCGCCCTGATTCGGAGTGAGGATCCAGACCACGAGAGCACACGCACAGGCGAAGCAGACAGCGGCGACTATCCGCTGTGGTTTGATCCGTGAGGACTTCGACCAGGTCGATGCTCTGGCTCTGAGGCGCCGCAAGATTCCCATACCTCGAGCCTGGTTGTGCGCAGAAGCTCAGATCAAGAAGGCAGACAATGCCTGTGGACAGCGGTTGTGTGTCCACAGGCGAATCGCACATGAGTCTTCGGTCAATCCACAGCGATCACGCGCACGAGTCGACAGAGCGCGGCTGCGGTGAGAGGGAAGCCGACGGAGTCAGCTGGCGGAAGTGCTGCTCGCCGCCGGAGCGCTCTTGGCCGGTGAGCTGGATGTCGACGAAGACGAGCCCGAGGAGCTCGGCGATTCCTTCGACGAGTCCGATGAGTTGGACGAACTCGAAGAGTCGGAGTTCGAGGAAGAGGGGACTGTGCTCGAATTGCTCGCGCGGGAGTCAGTGGCGTAGAAGCCCGACCCCTTGAAGCTGATCCCCACGGTGCCGAAGACCTTCTTCAGGCGTCCCTGGCACTCGGGGCAGACTGTGAGCGAGTCATCGCTGAAATCTTGATGAATATCAAAAGCGTGACCACAGCTCTTGCAGGCGTAGGAGTAAACGGGCATTCGAGACCTTTCTTCGACGAGAAGATTATAGTCCACCGGACTCGCCCGCGAGTAACGCATGGGGTGAGAGGCTCGAGCCGGCGCCGTCCCGTCCACAGGATCGCACGCGCGAGTCGGCTGCTGTGGCCCCGATCTGAGAACGGCACGAAGCGTGAGAGCGGGCGTGGTCGCATCGCAATCGGTGCTCGCATCTGCCCGAGTCTCGGTTTCGTCGAAGGAGCGAATCAGTTGAAGGAGCGAATCAGTCGAAGGAATGAACACCGTGATCGGTCACGGCCCGAGTGATCTGCAGGTCCCAGGGTTCCGCGGTGAGCTCTGGGAGACTGAGTTCGGTCGAGAAGCAGACTCCGTAGACCACGCTTGCGTGTTCCCTGCCTGTCAGGGGCACTTCGCCGCGCGGGCCGAACGTGCGGTCATAGAAACCGCCGCCGTTGCCCAAGCGGGCGCCGCCGGGCCCGAACCCGAGGGCAGGCACGAACACAAGGTCAGGGGCCACCTCGGCGGACATGAGATCTGCGGCGGTCAACACAGGTGAGGGTTCACGAATTCCCCACCTTCCGCGAGCGTGGAGCGTGGCCATGGACTCGGTGACGGTACCGAACATGAGGGCATGACCGACGGCGGTGACGACAGGAAGGTAGACGGTTCCACCGCGGGCGAGGAACCGATCGATGACCGGATCCAGGTCGGGCTCGCCGGTCAAGGCGGCATAGGCGAGCATCGAATGGCCTGTCAGGTCCAGGTTCGGCCACAGGCTCTCGATGATCTGCCAGGTAGACTCGGCGACCGCCGACTCGCCTTCAACGATCGACGATTTCGCCTCTGTCATCGTTGATTCAACGCCCGCCGCAACCTGAGCCGCGCGTTCGGAACGTATGTGTGCACGCAATTGCGCCTTTGAAGTTTCTGCATCCACGCTCATAAGCCTAATCGCAGCCACATCCTTTGGTTAAGATGAGCGACATGAGTGATGAAACGCAGCGCACAGTGCGCAAGGCCGTGATCCCTGTGGCCGGTCTGGGTACCCGCTTCCTCCCGGCCACAAAGGCGACTCCCAAGGAGATGTTGCCCGTCGTCGACAAGCCGGCCATCCAATACGTCGTCGAAGAGGCAGCCGATGCCGGCCTGCAGGACCTCCTCATGATCACTGGTCGCAACAAGCGACCTCTGGAGGACCACTTCGACCGCGTCGACGGACTCGAAGCCGCATTGGCGAAGAAGGGCGACACAAAGAAACTCGCCGCTGTTCGTCACGCGTCCGAACTCGCCGACATCCACTACGTCCGCCAGGGTGACCCGAAGGGCCTGGGCCACGCCGTGCTCAAGGGCCGCCAGCATGTGGGCCAGGAACCGTTCGCGGTTCTGCTCGGCGACGACCTCATCGACGAACGCAGCCCGATTCTGCCGAAGATGATCGATGTTGCTGAGAAGACCGGCGGCAGCGTCGTCGCGCTCATGGAGGTTCCTCCTGAGGCGATACACCTCTACGGCTGCGCCGCAGTCGAACCCACCTCCGATGACGAAGTCGTCAAGGTCACCGGCCTGGTCGAGAAGCCAGAGCGGAGTGAAGCCCCATCGAATCTTGCGATCATCGGCCGCTACGTCCTCGCACCGGAGATCTTCGACGTCCTCGAAACCACTGAACCGGGGCGCGGCAACGAAATCCAGCTCACCGACGCTCTCCAAGTCCTCGCTGGACAGGAGGGTGGCAACGGGGTCTACGGAGTCGTCTTCAAGGGCGCTCGCTATGACACCGGTGACAAGCTCGACTACCTCAAGGCCGTCGTGCAGATCGCCAGCGCCCGCGAGGACCTGGGTGCTGACCTCAACAGCTGGCTCAAGGAATACGTGGCAACGCTTCCCTGACCGTCGTCAACGTCAATGCACCCCAGCATCACCGCACCCTGATATCACCGCACCCAAGCATCACCGCACCGATGTACCAGCGGACATCACTGATTGAGCACCCGAGAGCGGAGGCAACCGTTTGTGGCCAGTCATCCTGACTGATCAGCAGTCCGACATCGTGCTGCGCCCGTTGAATCGGCGCGACGAAAGTCAGTGGCGAGAGGTCCGTCGGCATAATCGGAATTGGCTGCGCCCCTGGGATGCGACGCTGCCGATTCCCGGCCAGCAGCTTCCGGGGTTTCGAAGCATGGTCCGCATGTACGACAAGCAGGCCAAACGGGGACAGTCGGTGCCGCTGGCGATCGAGGTCGGCGGTGAATTCCGCGGCCAGCTCACCGTGTCGAGCATCAGTTGGGGATCCATCCTCAGTAGCCAGATCGGCTACTGGATCGATTCGAGAGTCGCTGGCCGCGGCATCACTCCCATCGCCGTTGCCATGGCTGCCGACCACTGCCTCTTCGCGCTGGGGCTGCACAGGATTGAGATCAACATCCGACCCGAGAATACGGCCAGCCTGCGCGTGGTCGAGAAGCTCGGCTTCCGGGATGAGGGGCTGCGCGAGAAGTACATGCA
Organism: Brevibacterium sp. UCMA 11754; assembly: GCF_021532275.1. Lineage (GTDB taxonomy): Bacteria > Actinomycetota > Actinomycetes > Actinomycetales > Brevibacteriaceae > Brevibacterium. The sequence goes on along the minus strand of NZ_JACBOT010000031.1, from coordinate 374,554 downwards.
CATCGACGGCCGATGGTGTGACCACCGGACATTCGCCCTGGTCGCCGAGGAGGTTCCGCAGGGAATTCTCGCCGCCTACCGTCACAGCCTGAGAAAGCTGTGAACTTGACACCTGTTTGACCGACACACCACATCCCTTCACGTCGTTGCCGAACCGGGCACTCTAGGGTTGCAGTGTGGACACCAGCATCATCGTCGTTATCGCCATCATCGTGGTATTCGTCGTTGTCGTGCCCACAATGATCCGCAAATCAGCGACGGAGCTCTCCCGCGTCGAGATCGACACCGTCCCGGATCAGGCACAGGTCATCGACGCCGATCTCCAGATCCCTGGCCACGACCACACCGAACGCGCAAGAGTCTTCCAATCCTCGGCCACCATCGAACCAACCGTCCCGCGACCCGACGTCGCCGCGATGGCTGGCACACCGAAGCTCAGCCTCTCCGCACAGGCACCGGAGTTCGCCGTCGTCGACGGACACGCAGACTCGAGTTCGACCACAGACACAGAATCCACCACCGCCGAGGCAGACGAGCAGCATCAGCGAAGCTTCCTTCCTGTGGCCGTCGGCGAAACCCGCTCCACCTACCTCGACAGCCACCGCGGCCACGAGGCATCCGCCTCGGCGACGACCGACAACGTTCGGATGCTGCACCCGGCAGTGCACGCCGTGTTCAATCAGTCGCAGCAGGGATCGAACGGCCACAGTGCGAACGCACACAGAGCGAACGGCCAGGCTTCGTCGGCGAGCGATGGCTCCGGAAGCGCCAGCCACCTCGGCGAGCGTTCCGGGACGGTTCCGATCCGGCCGGGACGGACCCAGCCGCGATCGCCGCAGAGCCGATCCGATGAAGCTGTCACCATAGACACAGATGAAGCTGTCACCACAGACACAACAGAGACAAGCAGACGAGGTACACAGATTCCCAATCCGACTTTCGGAGCCGATGAGGACCATTCGATGACTGAGAAAGCAACGACACTGCGCGAGTCGATGAAATCGCTGGGCACCATGACGCGGGGATTCGCACTGCTCTTCCTCGCCTCCACCCTGGGAATTCTGGTGACGGGCGTGCTTGCGATGTTCTCGGTCGTCCATGTCGCACTCACCGGAGTGTTCCTCGGACTCGCGATCGTCTCCCTGGCCATCGTGCGCACACTCAACCTGCGCAAACGGGAGATCAAGGCTCGTCTCCGGGAACTCGAAAGCCGGAACCCGAAGGCCAAGCGCACCGCGCCGAAGAAGAGCACCACGCAGTCGACGAGCGCGGCTGCGAAACCAGCTGCCACCTCGGCACCTGCTGCCCCGAACTCAGCCGCATCGAAGGCCCCGAACTCGACCGCATCGAAGGCCCCGAACTCAGCCGCATCGAAGGCCCCGGTCACCAAGCCAAGTGAGGCCCGGTCGGCAGGATCGACGAAGGCTGCTCAGGCGCGTGCCGTCATGCAGCGCAACGTGAGCGCAAAGCAGAGCAAAGAAGAGGCCGACACCGGCGAGATTCCGCTCGTGCGCATTCGCAACGAAGCCGCAGAAGGCCACACCACCCGTCAGGTGCTGCTCACCGGACCGATCCCTATCGTCGAAGAAGCAGCGCCCGAGGCCGCAGAAGCGCAGGGTGAAGAGCCAGCTTCCGCCGGTTCCGACTCCTTGTCGAAGCCGACGGCATCCGAGTCGGCATCCGTGATCAAGGCAGCCGACTCCGCACCGGCCGCGGCTTCGACCCGCGAAGCGGAATCGGCTGCAGAAGCTGAGTCCGCGCCGCGCAACGAGTCTGTTGCCGAGAGCGACTCCGCTAAGGAATCCGAGGTCGTCGCGACCGCGTCGAGTGTCGACACCGTCGAGGTCAGCGATCCGTTCATGCAGCGACTGCAGGCACGTGCTGCCTGGTCACCGACGCCGCTGCCGGTCCCCAGCTACGTCGATGCCCCACAGGTTGAGCACCCGGTCCCCGAGGCGAAGGCAGCGGATGCGTCGTCCTACTCCTCGTATGAGACCAAGGCCCGCAGCCGTGAGGACATCGCGGCTCAGTTCGCCGCCGAACTCGGCTACCGTCCCGAGCTCAGCGACTCGGCTCGTGACGACGGTCCGCTGGAGCACGGTCGCAAGGCGATCAGGACGAACAAGGCTCCCGAGATGGGCGCCGTCGACGACGTGCTCGCCCGACGCCGCGCCTGACCTCGCAGGCAACTGTGCCTGCGCTTCGCAGGTAACTGTGCTGCGCAGATCACCGTACTTCGCAGGTTCAGTCGGTGTCGAAGAGGAACCAGCAGATGGAGTTGCGTCGCTTCTGATCCGCAAGGACGAGTTGACGGATCTGCCTGGGCAGTTGGTCCCTCTGCCAGTCGCGTTCAGCCTGTCCCGCGCCTGGGTCCTCGGGATTCGCACTGCGTACGGCTTTGATGGCATAGGCGGCAGCACCAAGATCGTGTTCAGCGACGTGCCCGACGCAGGCGGCCTGCCCTGCCGAATAGGCTGCGAACCGAGCTGCGCTGCGCAAGGGACGAGCAGCTCCCATGGCGTGTCCTCCTGAGGCGCGCGCCCGCATCATCTTCACGGTGCCGTCAGCCCAAGCGCGGGCCGCAGTCACAGCATCACGGACTCGTGTGTCCTCCGGAGCTTCGCGCTCGAAGAGGTGCAGGACATGCTCGGCGCAGTCGGCTGCCCACAGCGCCAGAAGTCGATGATCAGCATCGGTCATTGTGCCGCCGCGTCGAATCGTCACCATCGTCGGGTCGCGGACCTCGGGCAGAATCATGGCTGCTCCGTCATCCAGGAGTCTGCCCTGGCCGAGCCGGTCCCCGTCACCGGGGCCGCCTCAAGCTGAGCGTCCACCGAAGTCCGTCGCTATCGATGCCGCCACCTGCTGCAGGCGGGGTACGAGGTCGTCTTCGACGGAGAGCCCGCGCAGATGAGACGTATGCAGGGAGACGTTGAGCGCGGCGAGAGTGTTGTCACCTCGGCGAATCGGAACGGCCAGCCCGCGGAGACCGTCATCGAGCTCCTGGGACACCAGGCACCAGCCCTGTCTCCGGATCCGGCTGAGTTCGTCACCGAGCTCGGCGGCCGATGACACGGTGTGGTCGGTGAACGGTGAGATCTCAACGCGTTCGAGGAACTGCTCCTGGAACGACTCGGGCAGTTCGGCGATGAGCATCCGGCCCATGGATGTGGCCCAGGCGGGAAGCCTGTTCCCCAAATTGACGGTGACTGCATGGAGTCGCGGGGCCGCAGCCCGAGCGATGTAGACGATGTCATCGGCATCGAGGATGCTCAATGTCGCGGACTCGTCGAGGTCGAGGGCCAGCTCATTGAGATGCGGTTGAGCGATCTTCGGCAGATCCAAGCCGGCGAGGAAGCCGGCTCCGATGTCGAGGACTCGAGGGGTGAGCGCGAAGTGCGAGCCCTCCGTCGACAGATAGCCGAGGTCGACGAGCGTGAGGAGGAAGCGCCGGGCTGCGGCCCGCGTCAGATTGGTGGCGGCGGCCACCTCGGTGACGGTGCGATAGGGGGTATCGGAGTTGAAGGCAAGGAGTACGGCCAAGGTCTTCTCGGCGGACTTGACGTAGTGGGGGCGCTGCGACGGCTCTTCGGTGGGACTCAACTCTGACTTCACCTCTCCAGGGTATCGGTCGCAGCGACGTACATCCTCCGCGGATGACGGAAGCAACGACTCAGATCACGGGCACACGATCTCATTAGTGTGCGCAAAGTGCACATATGTACGTACAGCGTACATCGTGATAATGTGATTTGCGTCAACCCGAACCGACAGCACTGCCATCGACCTACGGCTCCACCATTCGAAGGAGAATGCCATGTCCACAGCACAGAATCAGACTGCTGCGAACACCGAGGAACTCAAGCGCGCCAGACGCGCAGCCGCCGGCTCCTTCATCGGCGCAGTGGTCGAGTGGTACGACTTCCTCCTCTACGGCATCGTTGCAGCACTGGTCTTCGGCGAACTCTTCTTCCCCGGCTACAGTGCCCATGCGGGAACCTTGGCAGCATTCGCGACCTTCGGCGTCGGCTTCATCTTCCGTCCTCTCGGCGGCATCATCTTCGGCCACTTCGGTGACAAGCTCGGCCGCAAATCCATGCTCATCTGGACGATGACGATCATGGGCATCGCCACGGCCCTCATCGGATTCCTCCCCACCTACGACTCCGTCGGCTGGTTGGCACCGGCACTGCTCGTTCTGCTGCGCTGCGTCCAGGGTGTCGCGGTCGGCGGAGAGTGGGGCGGCGCGGCACTCATGGCCGTCGAAAGCGCTCCCTCGAAGCTGCGTGCCTTCTTCTCCAGCGGCGTCCAGATCGGATACTCCTTCGGGCTCCTGATGGCCACCGGCCTTGTCGCACTCCTGAGTGCCAACTTCTCTCAGGAAGCCTTCCTCGCCTGGGGCTGGCGCATTCCCTTCTTCTTCAGTGCCGCCCTCGTCCTCATCGGCCTCTGGATCCGCTCCGGCGTCCAGGAGTCCGAGGAATACCTCGAGCGAGTGAAGAACGCCAAGGAGGACAAGGTCGCGAAGCTGCCGATCTTCGAGGCCTTCAAACGCTACCCGGCCCAGATCTTCCAGATCGTCGGCCTGCGTTTCATCGAGCTGCTGACCATGTACATCGTGACCACATTCGCCCTGTCGTACTCGACGGATGAGCTCGGACTCGACAGGTCCGTGATGCTCAACATCACCCTGCTGGTCGGCGGACTCGGCATCATCACGATCCCCGCATTCGCCTACCTCTCCGACAAGTACGGCCGACTGCGTGTCTACCTCACCGGCGGCTTCGTCGGCCTCGTCTGCGCGATCCCGTTCTTCTTCGCCCTCGAGAGCGGCAACATCGTCGCGATCGTCATCTTCGCCGTGCTGCTGATCAACGTTGCCCACGACGCCGTCGTCAGCGTCCAGCAGCCCCTGTTCGCCGAAATGTTCAGTCCGGAATTCCGCTACAGCGGAGCCGGCGTCGGCTACCAACTGGCCAGCGCCATCGCCGGTGGCTTCACCCCGTTCATCGCGACCTTCCTCATCGGCGTCGGGAACGGCTCGTGGTATCTCGTCGCCGCGTACCTGGCAGGCGGATGCCTCATCTCGATCGCCATCGCGATGTACCTCGTCCACCAGTGGCGCGTCGAACGCAACGTCGAGCGCGCCTCGAAGACTGATGCGAAGGCGCTCCAGCTCTGATGCGCACAGCGGAGATCACAGCACCTGGCCGCGTCGAGATCCTCGACGGCCCACTGCCGCAGGGGCCGTTGGGCGGCAGTGATCTCCGAGTCCGGATGCTCGCCGTCGGAATCTGCGGAACCGACCAGAGACTGGCCACCGGCCTGCGCACACCGCCCGAGCTTCCGTGGCGGCTGGGCCACGAAGGCATCGGTGAAGTCGCCGAGGTGGGTTCCGGTACCCACGGATTCGCCGTCGGGGATCGGGTTGCCCTCGAGCCGAACATCACCTGCGGCCGGTGCGAATACTGTAGACTCGGTATGACCTCCGCCTGCACCTCGCGGCTGAGCGCAGGAGTCCTCACCCAGCCGGGCTTCCTCGCCGAGGTGATCGACCATCCCATCGATTTCTGTCATCGACTGCCCCCGGAGATGGCGCTCGAACGAGCGGTGTGCGCCGAGCCGCTCGCCGTTGCTGCCTCGGCGATCCGGCGAACGGGACTTGACGGGACGGAGACCGTACTCGTGCTCGGTGCCGGTGCCCAGGGGCTGCTCTCGATCTTCACCCTCGTCGCGCAGGGGTATCGCCCATGGGTCAGTGAGCCCAACGACAAACGTCGCGCGCTGGCAGTCGAACTCGGAGCCCGGGTCTTCACGCCGGGACAGTGCCCAGCACCGGACGTCGTCATCGATGCCGCCGGAGTGCCTGAGGCCCTCGGTGCAGTCGTAGACCACCTGGCGCCGTTCGCGGCGATCACACTGGTCGGGGAAGACCACCACCACCTCGGCGCCTCCAGCTTCAATATCGCGCAGAAGCAGCTGCGCATCAAAGGCTCATTCATCTACGAACATCCTCGGGACATGGCAGAGGCCGTGGACCTGCTCGTCGAGATGCCCACAGAGAAGATCATGGGTCCGGCGCTGGCACTCGACGATGTGCCTGCGGTGTTCGCCGGGAAGATGCCGCAGGAGGGTGAGAACCCCCAGCCGGGTGTCACCCCGAGGCCCGAGGTCAAGCAGTGGGTGGACATGCGTCTGCGCACAGACAATGCGCATGCCATGCACTGATGCCTGACATGCGCATTGGAAGTACGCGAATGATGCGCGCTCAGGCCCGGGGCAGAGCCACGTACTTGACCTCGAGGAACTCTTCGATGCCTACGTTTCCGCCCTCGCGGCCGAGCCCGGACTTCTTCACCCCGCCGAAGGGCGCTGCAGGGTTGGAGACCAAGCCGGTGTTGAGACCGACCATGCCGACCTGCATCTTGTCGGCCAGGTTCAGCGCACGCTCGACGTTCTCACTGAACAGGTAGCCGGCCAGACCGAACTCGGTCTCGTTGGCCAGAGCGATGCCCTCCTCATCGGTGTCGAAGGTGACGATGGGTGCGACGGGTCCGAAGATCTCGGTGGTGCGGATCTCGGAGTCCAGCGGCACATCGGTCATGACGGTCGGGCTGTAGAAGAAGCCCTTGCCTTCGATCTTCGACCCGCCGGTGAGGACCTTCGCGCCCTTGGACACAGCATCATCGACGAGGCCGGCGACCTTGTCCAGGGAATCCTGATCGACCAGCGGGCCCACCTCGGTGCCTTCGTCGAGGCCGTTGCCGACCTTCATCGAGCCGATGCGCTCGGTCAGCTTCGTCGAGAACTCCTCAGCGACGGAGGAGTGGACGAACAGACGGTTCGCCGAGGTGCAGGCCTCGCCGCCGTTGCGCATCTTCGCCTGGACCGCACCGGTGACGGCCTTGTCGATGTCGGCGTCCTCGCAGACGACGAACGGAGCGTTGCCGCCGAGCTCCATCGAAGTCTTCATGACATTGTCGGCGGCCTGCTTGAGCAGGCCCACGCCCACCTCGGTGGAGCCGGTGAAGGTTACCTTGCGGGCGATTCCGGATTCCATCCACGGGGTGACCACGCGACGAGCGGATTCGGAGGTGACGACGTTGAGGACACCGGCGGGCAGGCCGGCCTCGATGAGCACGTCGACGAGCATGAGGGAGGTCAGCGGGGTCAGCTTCGCAGGCTTGAACACCATGGTGCAGCCGGCGGCGATGGCTGGGCCGATCTTGCGGGTGCCCATGGCCAGCGGGAAGTTCCACGGCGTGATGAGGATGCAGGGCCCGACGGGCTCGCGGGAGACCATGACGCGGGTCTTGCCATCGGTGGACTGGGTGTATTGGCCGCCGACACGCACGGCTTCCTCAGAGAACCAGCGGAAGAATTCTGCTCCATAGGTGACCTCCCCCTTGGACTCGGCGAAGGGCTTGCCCATCTCGGCGGTCATGACTGCCGCGATGTCGTCGGCACGTTCGATGAGGAGTTCGAAGGCACGGCGTAGGATCTCGGCGCGTTCGCGCGGCGGGGTGGCGGCCCATGATTCCTGGGTGTCACCGGCGACCTTGATGGCCTCTTCGGCATCGGCTGCCGAGCCGTCTGCGACCGTGGTGATGAAGTCACCGGTCGCGGGGTTCGCAACGTCGATGGTCTTTCCGCCCTCGGCATCGCGCCACTGGCCATTGATGAACAGTCCGGTGTTGAGCTTGTCGATGATCGGCGTGATGTCCACGACAGATCCTCCTTTGGTTGTCGATGAGGCATGGCCGCCGCTCGCCGGAAGCCACAGTAGGGAGCAGTCGTGATCAGTGTAGTGGTGATATTCGATGTGGGCTATACGGAATTCGTTGTCAGGGACTCTCAGGACTGCGGGCTTCGAGGCATGGCCGACAGCGAAGCATGGACGAGAGCACTGGTCGCCACCAAGAGTCTGTTGTGCATCGTGATCCCGCGAACCACCTCGACGCAGATCCGATCTCTGCTCAGACTGTCGGTGATCGGTGTGGTGTTCCTGGCCGCGATCTCGGCCAATGCCTGAATGTGGCGGAGGATCGTGTCGCGCCCGACGGGATAACCTGAGTCGCTCAATTCCTCGAGCACGCCTGCCATCGATGCCACGGCGGTTGGTGAGATGTCCGGCCAACCCAGTTCTTGCAGAATGTCACGGATATCGTTCTCGATAGTTTTCGGTGCCGGTTCAGGTTCAGGCTCGGAAGGTGAGGATGAGCCGGCTGCGGACTTCAGGACGTTGCTCGCCTCCAGCGCAAGTCTTTGGCAGATGCCCATCAGTTCGATGTTCTCCAGTGACTCGTCATCGATGGCCCGAGTCAGTGCGGCGATGGACTCGATGGGGGAGCTGAGCTCCCGGCGCAGGCAGGTGATGAGCCCGAGACGGTCGACGTGGGCCTGGGAGTAGTCGGACGTGGTCGCGTTGCGCTTGAGGCCGGGACGAAGGATGCCGACGTGGATGTAGTACTTGATGCTGGCGGTCGAGACTCCGGATTCTCGAGCCAAGGCGCTGAGCTTCATGCGGGTCCCCAATCAGCTGAGATAGCAGCGTGGCGGCACCTGGCTTGGATAGCAATTCGGGTTCTGCTATCTACGTTGCCGGCCTTGGTTAGTGAAACTATCTTAGGTCTATGACAACGATGTTCATAGCAATCCACGCTCTTGCCGCCTCTGGCGTTGTGCTCTTGGCCCCGGTCCAGATCATCCGGCGGACCAAGGACCGTCGGCACAGATGGATCGGGCGATCATGGGTCATCCTCATGTACCTCGTGTGCGTGAGCGGAATGTTCATCTACACCCTCAGCGGAAGCTTCACGATCTTCCACGCACTCGCGATCTTCACCTTCGGCACCACAACCGTCGGAGTCATTGCGATCCGGAGAGGAAACATCCGCAGGCACATCGGGATGATGATCGGATCATGGCTCGGCGCGCTGACGGCGGGCACCTTCGCCGCGATCATTCCGGGCAGGGAGATACCTCAGCTGGCGGTGGTCGATCCAGGTCTGCTGTGGGGTGCCGTCGCAGCAATCGTCATCGCCGCCACGGTCTGGGTCGTCTACGTCCTCAGATTCGTGCCGACTCAGGCACGCAGCTCGTCGAATTCGGGATTCTTGCGGAAGAACTCCATGACATAGGAACAGGTCGTACGGAATTTCAGGTCCGCCTCGGCGCTGGTCTCAAGGGCGAAGCGCACCAGGTGTGCGGCGATGCCGCGGCCACCATAAGCGGGGGACACCTCGGTGTGGGTGAACGTGCGCACTGCGGATTCGGACGTGTCATCAGGGCTGGCCGCGCGGTCGATGTAGTCGACGTGTCCGATGACCTTGCCGTCGTGGCTCACCGTGAAGCGAGACGCCGCGATGTCCTGGGCAAAGGTGTACGTCTCGTCCGAGATCTCGAGGTCCATGAACGCTCCTTAAGGTGAAGGTGTCGGTCATCCCCATGCCAGCACGTGGATGAGTCAGTCCTGATACATGAAACCATAGTTGTATTCCCCATCGAGCGACTAACCTGTTGAGCAACCCGTTCTTTCGGCCGTACATGGCGACGGTCAGACATCCTCAAGGAGCCGACCTATGTCCTCTTACGCACCCGCCACGATGGTCGATGCTCACAAGCTGATCCTGCACGAGACAGGCTTCGAGGTCAGCGAACTCAGCCTCGACGACATCGACGACTACGTTGAACTCGTCGCCTCCGCCTACCGTGGTGAGCCCTCGAAGCAGGGGTGGACGACCGAGGCGGATCTGCTCAGCGGTCAGCGACTCGATGCCGATATGGCCCGCGAGATGCTCGCCGAGCCCGATGCGTCGATGATCCTCGTCCGGTCCGCCGAGGGGCAGGCTGTCGGCAGCGTCTACCTGCGCGAACCCGTCGACGGAATCGCCTACCTCGGCGTGCTCGCGGTCTCCCCACTGGGGCAGGGGCAAGGCGTGGGATCGGCTCTGATGAACCTCGCCGAGGCTTGGGTGGTCGAACGCTGGAGCGCTCACTCGCTGCGAATGAGCGTCATCAACAAGCGCGCCGAGCTCATCGCCTACTATGAGCGCCGCGGCTACGAACGAACCGGAGAGGTCGAACCCTTTCCCTACGGAGACGACCGGTTCGGAGTGCCGCTCGTCGACGACCTCGAATTCGTCGTTCTGGTCAAGCCGCTGAGCTGAAAGACATCAACGCAGCGACAGATGCAGATGGTGCCCAGCGAATTTCGCTGGGCACCATCTGCATCTCGGGAACTGTGCGGAGAACAGTCACTATGGTCCGGGCGCCTCAACGGCCCGGGCCACAGTCTCAGAAGAACATTGCCGGGACGACGAGACCGCCGACGAGGACGATGGGGCCGATGATGACCATCGACATGCCGAACTTCACGAGGATGCGCGTGAGTCGCGCCTTGTGATCCTGTGGAGCCGTGGCCACGACCGTGGCACCCAGCGTCGAGAACGGTGAGACGTCGACGACGGCCGAGCACACGCCCAGAGCTGCGATGAGCGCCCAGCCGGGGACTCCGCCGGCGGCGATGAGGGGCAGCGCCAGCGGCACGAGTGCGGCGAGGATGCCGGTCGTCGATGCGAAGGCTGAGACCAGACCGCCCACGATGCACAGGACGAAGGCTGCGATGAGCGGCGAACCGATCGCCTCGGCGCCCTCACCGAGCAGGTCCACAGCACCCATGTTCTGGAGGACGCCGACGAAGGTGATGATGCCGCCGACGAGCAGAACGGTCGACCAGTCGATCTTGGGCAGTGCGGCCTTGCCGGTCTTGGGATCGGCGAGCGAGAGGATCGCACCGAAGAAGAAGCACAGCAGGCCGATGTCGGGTTCCTTGCCGAAGGCGGCCAGGACGACGACCGAACCGATGAGTCCGACCATGAGGACCACGGTGAGGATCTGCACGAAGGAGAAGGGACCCGATTCGGAACTCGCCGAGGTGCTGGATGAGTCGAAGAGGGCTTCGTCGTCCTCGTCCTCACCGAAGGCCACCTTCGTCGCCGAGGCGGATCCGCGGGAGACCGTCGAACCGGAGTGAGCGGAGCCGGCTGCGGCCATGACGGACTTACGCCCGAAGAGCGTACGACCGAACATGAAGTAGGCGACGGCGAGCATCACGAGGTAGACGACGACGGCGATGCCGAAGAGCAGGAACGGCGACAGATCGATTCCCGCATCATGGGCGGTGCTGTAGGTGACGATGCCATAGAGGCTGGTCGGAGCGAATCCGCCGGCGCCGATGGCGAAGCAGATCGCCAAGCCCATCAGCGCATAGTCGACCCCGTACTTGCGGGCCACCTGCATACCCACCGGCATCATCACGAGACCGGCCAGGGGAGCACCCATGGATGCGATGCCGGCTGTGATGACGAAGAAGACGATCGGGAGAAGGACGGCAGAGGACCCGACCTTCTCCAGCGCCCAGTCGATGATCTTGTCGACGGTCCCGTTCTCCTGCGCAATGGCGAAGAAGTAGGTGACCCCGGCCAGCAGGATCATGATGGAGAGCGGGAACTCGGCGATGATCTTTTCGACGGTCATGTCTGCCAGGAACAGGCCGGTTCCGGCGGCGCCGACGAGCATGAGTACGCCGATCTGCACACCGCGGATCGCGCCGACTGCGAACAGAGCGATGAAGATCGCCAACGCAATGATTTGAAGGAGCATGATTTCCCCATTTAGGCTGAAATTTCGCTGAATGAAACTGAATGACTCGCTGAGCGACACTACCAGCTCAGTCGCGACAGTCGCGGTTACCACCAGGGGGAAGGCCGCAATTTCCCAAATATCGGAACGTGTTAGTGCTGTGCTGAGATCAGCCCATGACGTTTCCGCTTGTTCCAGCCGGAGACCTCAGGCGAGAGAAGGTTCCCAGGTTCAGTTCCCCTCCTGTGCGCTGAAGGGCAATCCGGACGGGGTCACGGTCATGGTCATGACCGCGCTCGACGGCGTCGATGAGTTCTGCCATGGCTTCGCCCACCATCGGAGCGTTCTTGAACTGGTTGCCGCTGGTCCCGATCGCCTGATAGTAGCCGTCCGCCTCGGAACGGTCGTAGATGGGAGTCCAATCGGTGGAGGCATCGTAGACTCCGACGACTCCGCGGGCCCGGTTCGGGATCGTGATGTCGTTGAAGCGTTTGGCAGCTCGCAGAGCCTGCGTCTCGAACTGCTCGGGACGAACACTCATCGATACGGTGTCGGGGTCCTCGACCCACTCCAGCTCATCGCACTCGGGTTCCGAGCCTCCGATGAGCAGCTGACCGCCCACCTCGGCGCGCATATAGGTGCCGATGCCGGCATCGAGGAGCGCAGGAATAGGAGTGCCGTCGCTGCGGATGACGGTCGATGCCGCCGGCAGAGTATGGACTTCTTGGCGCAGAGGAGTCAGGGAGACTCCGTGGTCGGATCCGACACCGGCGAGCTCGTTGAACCGCGATGACCAGGGTCCGGCCGCATTGACCACGACGTCGGCGTCGAGAACCCGACCGTCGGAGAGGTTGAGCGTCCAAGCCGCACTTGGCTGACCGGTGACGCCTTCTTTGGGGCGGACGTCGGAGGCACTGTGGTGCACGCCGATGACTTCGGCGTTGTAGAGGAACTGGGCACCGTGTCGCTTCGCGGCGCGAGCGAAGTTCTCCGTGGCCAGTACGGGATCGGAGATGTACCCGCCGTCCGGTGTGTACAGCGCCGTCGCCGCCTCTTCGCTGTCGTCGAGGAACGCCGGATCATCGGGGCGCACGGGCGGATAGTGGTTCGAGGTATCGACGCCGGGCAGCTCCCGGGCGAGGTCGGCCGCGTCCCAGTCGGCGTAGGGGATCGAAAGATCCACGAAGTCTGTGCGGATGGTGCTCGGGAGCAGCCCGGGTATGTCGATGACGGCCATGCCGGTGCGGATGAAGTCCGCGACTGGCTCTGATTCCGGTGCCTGAACATGCTCGCGCAGGTTCTCCCAGAGGTGCTTCGACTCCCAGGCCACGGCAATGGAGTCCCGCAGAGAATAGGTGAAGCGAACGATCGCACTGGTGGCCCCGGTCGAGCCCTGCGCCGGGCCGGATTTCTTGTCGACGACGGTGACCGCATATCCGCGTTTGGCCAAGGAGAACGCGATCGACGCCCCCATCACGCCGCTGCCGACGACTATCGCGTTTTCACTCATTGCAGCACCCTTTGCCTGAATCATGGTTCGACTTCGCAATCATCGTAACCAGAGCGGTTCGTCCGCGCAGGGAGCTTCCAGCATGTGTGCACTGAGGCCGGCGTTCAAGACGGCGCTCAGGTCAGCAGCAGGGCCCCGCCGAGGCCGATCACGGCAACGATGAGAGTCGTCGTCGCTGCCAGGCCGATCGGACCGGCGCCGAGGTTGCGCAGGGACCGCCATTGGACCCCGCGGCCGAGGGCGAACATCGCCATGGCCAGACACACGGTCTGGATCCAGCCCAGACCGGAGACCGCGAAGTCCGGCAACAGGCCGAAGGTGCGCAGGCCCGCCATGAGGAGGAATCCGAGGACGAACAGCGGGACAATGGGCGGACGCTTCGTCGCAGGTGCAGCGGCCGACTGCACCCGAGTCGACGACGATCCGGCGGTCGAGGACGATGTCGACGAAGACTGAGGGACCACCTCGGCGGGGGAATGCGACGAGGCCTCGTCCCGTGACATCGCGGTGGAGGAAGCCATCGCTGCCCGCTCCCGGCTCTCCTTGCGGCGCATCACCATGCTGAGCACGGCGACGGTCGGGGCGAGCATGATGACACGGGAGAGCTTGACGAGGACGGCAACCTGCAGGGCCGCGGGACCGATGATGCCGCCGATCGCGACGACCTGCGCGACCTCGTGCGTGGACGCCCCGCCCCACATGCCGGCGGTGTCCTGGGCCAGCCCGAAGGCGGCGCTCAGCGAGGGGATCACGGCGATCATCAGCGTGCCGAAGAGGACCACGAGACCGATCGCCGCGGCCACGTCCTCCTTCTTCGCCTTCAGCGTCGATTCGATCCCGGCGACCGCGGCGGCTCCGCAGATGCCGAACCCGCAGCCGATGAGCAGCGCGAGATTCGAATCGACGCGGAACGGACGCGCCAGCAGCAGACCGGAGACGATGCCGACTGCGACGACGACCGCGGCGAGGACGAGGACCAGCCAGCCGAGGTCGAGGATATCGCCGAGCACGACCTGCGCGCCAAGGGCCACAATGCCCAGACGCAGGAGGGGTTTGGCCGCGAAGTCGAGACCGGGACGGAAGATCTGCGGCAATTCGGGGAACACGTTTCCGACGATGATTCCCAGAACGATGGCGATGAGCAGCGGGGAGAGGACGGGAGCCACCATCGAGACGGGCCACGCGATGGCTGTTGCTGCTGCGGCGACTCCCAAGCCTGGGAGGAGGCGGACGATGCGATTCATGAGTTCAGTCTGTCAAGCGGTCTGGGCTTTCGGTAGACGGCATTGTTCGACCGACCCATATGGCGCTGATATGGCAGAATTGGGGCATGCGAGACCTCAGCAGAATGCAGGACTGGCCCGAGCTTCCGGCTCTGGGGCTGTTGGTGACGCTGAGCGCGAGCGCCCAGTCCATCGGTCAGGCCGCCGAGGCGATGGGCCTTGCCCAGCCGAATGCCTCACGCAGTCTGCGCAATCTCGAACGGAACCTCAAGGTGCCGCTGCTGAGGCGCTCGCCGCAGGGCACCCAGCTCACCGCCGAAGGCCACGCCGTTGCCCAGTGGGCCTCGAAGGTCATCGACGCCTATGCCGATCTCAACGCTGGCACTCGAGCCATCCAGGACGCGCGGGCCGGCACTGTGCGCGTGTCCGCCTCGCTGACCGTGGCCGAATACCTGCTGCCCCGGTACTTGACGACGTTCACCTCGACGCACCCCGACATCGATGTGGGCCTGGCGGTCGAGAACTCCTCCGCAGTCATCGCCGCCGTGCGTGAGCAGCGCTGCGACCTCGGCCTCGTCGAGTCCGTATCCTTGCCCCAGGATTTCCCCGCCGAGGTGGTCGGCCATGACCGGCTCATGATTGCCGCCGCACCCGCCTTCGCCGATGCCTGGACTGCTCCGATCGCCGCCGAGGCGCTGGCCGAAGTTCCGCTGCTGGTCAGGGAGGTCGGTTCGGGAACGAGAGAAGTTCTCGACGCCGCGTTGGCGCAGTTCGGTGGGGCGCATGTGGCGGGGGAGTACGGGTCGAACTCGGCTCTGAAGATCGCAGCGGCCACCGGCATCGCACCGGTCGTACTCTCTGAGCTGGCCCTGCGCGATGACTTCCGGGCTCAACGCTTAGTGCCGCTGCCGGTGCAGGCCGAAGTCGCCCTCGAACGCGAGCTGCACGCGGTGTGGTCACCCAGGCGACGCCTCTCAGTCGGAGCCAGAGCACTGCTCGAGCACATGATTCGCGTGCACGACTGAGACATCGGTTCCAGGACTGAGGCGTCGCTGCCACGACTGAGACATCGGTGCGGAGCGGTCGGCACTCGGCATATATTGGGACGATGACCTCAAGAGATTTCTCCCACGCACCAGAAACCGTCCTCGTCGAAGCGGGTCGTCCGCAACGCTCGAACGGTTCGTCGGTGAACCCTCCCATCGAACTGTCCTCGACCTTCGTCGGCAGCGGAGAGATCGACCATTCCGACCATGTCTACGGGCGATTCTCGACTCCGGCCTGGACCCCGTTCGAAGAGGCACTGGCTGAACTCGAACATGCCGAACTGCCCGGCCTGGTCTTCGGATCGGGTCTGGCGGCGATCGCCGCTGCGCTCAGCCTGGTCCCACGCGGCGGCACTCTGATCATGCCTCAGCACTGCTACCAGGGGTCACTGGAGTCCGCGGGCGAGGTCGCCGAGCGCAGCGGATTCGATTTCGTCACCGTCGACATCGCCGACACCGGCGCCGTCGTCAGCGCACTCGATGACGTTGCTGCCGCCTCGGCGGTGCTGTGGATCGAATCTCCGACCAACCCGATGCTCGAAGTCGCTGACACACCCGCGCTCATCTCCGCTGCGCGCGATCGCGGCATCCTGACCGTTGTCGACAACACCTTCGCGACTCCGCTCCTGCAGACGCCGCTTGATCTGGGCGCGGACGTCGTCATCCACTCCGTCACCAAATACCTCGCCGGGCACTCGGATGTCGTCCTCGGCGCGGCGCTGACCAGTAACGAAGACCTTCACAAGCGGCTTCAAAGTGAACGCTCACTGCGCGGAGCCATCGCCGGACCATTCGAGGTCTGGTTGGCGCTGCGGGGCCTGCGGACGCTGTCGGTGCGCATGGAACGAGCCCAGGCCAATGCGGCACTGATCGCCGAACGGCTGAGTTCGCATCCCAACGTCGTCGAGACCCGTTACCCGGGTCTGCCCGGCGACCCCGGGCATGAGCGCGCGGCAGCGCAGATGACGGGATTCGGTGCTGTGGTCGCCTTCTGCACGGAGACCGCGCAGCAGGCCACCGCCGTCGCCGAGGCGGTCCGGGTGTGGACGCCGGCCACTTCCCTGGGTGGAGTGGAGTCCCTCATCGAACGCCGTCGGCGCAATGCCTCGGAACCGGAGTCGGTCCCCGAGGGGCTGCTGCGTCTGAGCGTGGGCATTGAGCACGCCGACGACCTGTGGAACGACCTCGACGCAGCCCTCCGGGCTGCGCACGGCGCCTGATGGCAGATCCGTTCGTGCTTGACCGCCCGGGGCTTCAGGACCTGGACGAGGTGTTCGAGATCTACAGCGACCCCCGCGTGTGGGCACATTTTCCCAGCGGCCGGATGATCAAGCGGGAGGAGGCCGAGG
Source organism: Brevibacterium sp. UCMA 11754 (assembly GCF_021532275.1). Lineage (GTDB taxonomy): Bacteria > Actinomycetota > Actinomycetes > Actinomycetales > Brevibacteriaceae > Brevibacterium. Next base: position 357,783 of record NZ_JACBOT010000031.1, on the reverse strand, counting down.
CGTACCTGCTGACCCGCATCGCTGATTGGGAGATCGACGGGCTCGGATCATGGATCGTCCGTGAGTCGGAAGACGGGCCGGTGTTGGGGATGTGCGGCTGCGGCGTCAGGCGCATGCCCTTGGCTGATGAGTGGAACCCGGATCGGATCGAGGCCTATTGGAACTTGGGGTACCGCTTCCGCCCCGAGGTCCAGGGCCGCGGCTACGCCAGTGAGATCTCTCGTCTGGCCGTTGCTCGGGCCCAGGAGCTCAAGCCTGAACTGCCTGTCATCGCCTACCTCCTCGAGCACAATGCGGCCTCACGGAAAGTGGTCGAGAAGGTCGGTCTGAGTCTGCAGCATCGAGCTCCCGACGCCGGCAATCCCGATCCGCAGGCGATGCGCCTGGTCTACGCTGACCGGCCCCTGACCGGGACCCAGCTGGCGGCTGCGCTGATCTGAGCACGACGCTGGACTGCTCTAGGCGCGCTGCTTGGCTGAGCGGATGACGCGACGGCGCATCAGGGGTACGGTGGTGACCGAAACGCACTTCTACGTCCTGTAGAAGTCAGGCGGGAGGGAGCGATCATGGATGGGCCCGGGATGAGCGGACTGATGTGGCACCCGACGCTCCCGCCGACGTTCCAGCGGGTCATCGACTGGCATCCGCAGCCGATCCCCATCATCGTCATTCTCGCGGCTTTCGGTCTGGTGCTGTATGCCTTCTGTGTGTGGCTGCTGCACCGCCGCGGAGTGTCGTGGCCGGTCTCGCGACTCATCTGGTGGAGCCTGGGCATCGCCACCGTCATCCTCGTCGATGGCACAGCTTTGAATGGCTATGGCATGGCGATGTTCAGCATGCACATGATCCAGCACATGATTCTGTCGATGCTCAGCCCCATCCTGTTGGTCTTGGGGGCACCGATCACGCTGATGCTGCGTGTCCTTCCGGCCGGGTCGGGGCGATGGAATGCGCGCCGTGTGATCCTCGCAATCGTCCACAGTCCCGTCATGCGCGTGCTGACCAACCCGGTGGTGACGACCGTGTTGTTCCTGATGAGCTTGTACGGGTTGTACTTCACGCCTGCCTTCGACTGGCTGATGTCGACGATGTGGGGCCATAACCTGATGTTCATCCACTTCGTGGCCATTGGGATGCTCTACTTCTGGAACATCTTCGGAATCGACCCCTCGCCGCGAACGAGCAGCAAGCGGCAAGTGCGCATCGATCCCACCGTGGTTCAGGTCTTCGAGATAGTGGCCACCATCCCCTTCCACGCATTCTTCGGCGTTGTCGTGATGATGTCGACGACATTGCTCACGAGCTTCTACAACATGCCGATGTGGGGCATCGATCCATTGAAGGACCAGTTCCTCGGAGGAGGCATCGCGTGGGCCTTCACGGAGATCCCGACGCTGATCATGCTCGGCGTGCTGGTGTTCAAATGGCAGCGATCGGATGAACGCCTGAGTCGCCGCCTCGATCGCCAAGCTGCTAGGGACGGTGACGCAACGCTGCGGGACTACAACGCCTATTTGGCCTCGCTGTCTGAGGCAGACCAACATGACAGCCGCCACCAGGCGTGACCACTGTGGCCCGGCAGGACCACCTTCCGCAGGCGCTTCTGAGACTGTGACCCAGGTCAACTTAACGTGCGTTAAAGTTGGAGGAAAGATCAATCATCCAGCGCCAACTAAGAGGAGTCGCTTTGACCTCGAGTGTTCTCACCGACCTGCGAGATGGGGTCGTGACTGTCACGATCAATCGCCCCGAAAGCCTGAACGCACTGACCAAGGAGGCCATGGAGGCGCTCGGAGACGCCGTCGCCGAGGCGGCCACCACAGCCCGCGTGCTCATCATCACCGGCAATGACCGGTCCTTCAGCTCAGGCGCCGACCTGCACGGGTCGGTGCAAGGGGGAGGGCTAGGGCTTGATCGGGCCAATGCCATCATCCGATCGCTCATCGATCTGCCGATTCCGACCATCGCCGCGGTCTCCGGCCCGGCCGCGGGTATCGGCTGCTCCCTGGCCCTGGCCTGCGATTACACCGTGATGAGCGAAGAGTCCTATCTGATGCTGGCCTTCACCAAAATCGGGCTCATGCCCGACGGCGGAGCAACAGCACTCGTGGCAGCCTCGGCGGGCCGGCATCGAGCCATGAAGATGGCCCTGACGGCACAGAAGGTGTGGACGAAGGAGGCTGCGGATTGGGGCCTGGCCAGTCTGGTCACTCCGGCAGGTGAGCACCTGAGCCGGGCGCAGGAGATAGCGGCGCAGTGGGCTCAGGGCGCACCTCTGGCCTTCGCGGCCTCGAAAGAAGCCATCAACGCGGCGACACTGACCGAACTTGACGATTCATTCGATCGGGAGCTCAAAGGACAGACTGACCTGCGGGCGAGTAAGGACTTCGCCGAGGGAGTCGCTGCATTCATTGAGAAGCGCGGACCGAACTTCAGCGGCGAATAGCCGACGGGCTCGGAACTCGAAGCGCACACGTTTCTAATTGGTAACGTTGCGGCGAAAGTTGTGAGCTGTATCACTTGCCGGGATAGTCTGACGATGAAAATAGTCCGGATATCTGCACGGCACCTCCACCCCAGCACGACCACCATGACAAAAGGAGTCTCATGCTTACAGGCATTCCATCCACTCTCGGTGACAGCTACCAGCTCAACACCACCACCCTGATCCGCCATGCAGCGACCTTCTTCGGCGAATCAGAGGTCGTCTACCGCCGATCGGACGGGTCCTGGGGCCGCTCCAACTACGCCGATGAGTACAAGCGGATGGCCCAGCTGGCACATGGCCTGGACGAACTCGGCGTGGGCGCAGGCTCCATGGTCGGCGTCATCGACTGGAACTCCCGCCGTCACCTCGAGCTGTACTTCTCGGTCCCCGGCGTGGCCGCGACCATGCTCCAGCTCAACCTGCGTCTGGCCCCCGAAGACCTCGCCTACGTGGTCAGCCACTCGAAGTCCGACTGGATCTTCGTTGACGAATCACTCCTCCACGTCGCCGAGGCACTTGCCCCGAAGCTCGACGTCAAGGGCTGGGTCGTCATGACCGACAAGCCCGCTTCGGAGATCGAGACATCTCTGGAGAACGTCGTCTTCTACGAGGACCTCATCGCCGACAAGCCTGAGACCTACGACTGGCCCGTCGTCGACGAGAAGACCGCCGCCTACGCAGGCTACACGACCGGAACCACAGGCCGACCCAAGGGCGTCTACTACTCCCACCGCTCGATCTACCTGCACACGATGGGCGGACTGGCAGCGCTGCAGGCGACCTTCGACGACTGCGTCATGCCGATCACCCCCATGTTCCACGTGCTCTCCTGGGGCTTCCCGCAAAACGCAGTGGCCGCCGGCGCCAAGCTCGTCCTGCCCGGCAAGTTCGCGGCCGAAGAGTTCGGCGCCATCGGCCAGGCCTTCATCGAAGAGAAGGTGACGCTGGCCAACGGTGCGCCTGCGATCTTCACCCCGATGCTGGCGATGATGAAGAGCATGCCGACCCCGCCTGACCTGAGCGGCGTTCGCCTCGTCTCCGGATCCTCCGAGCCGCCGCTGTCGATGATGCGCGGGTTCAAGGAGATCACCGGCGCCGAGGTGATCCACGGCTACGGTGCCACCGAAACCACTCCACTGGCCACCACGAACTGGCGCCTGAAGTCCGGCATGAACCTCAGCGAAGAGGAGAAGTGGGACCTCAAGCGCTACCAGGGTCTGCCGATCATCGGCGTCGATCTCAAGATCGTTGACCCGACCGGCCAGGAGATGCCCCGTGATGGGAAGTCTGTGGGCGAGATCGTCATGCGCGGCCCGTGGATCACTGAGTCCTACTACCAGCTGCCCGACAATGCGGACCGGTTCATCGACGGATGGTGGCGCTCGGGCGATGTCGGTGTCATCGACCAGCATGGTTATCTCAAGATCACAGACCGCCTCAAGGACGTCATCAAGTCCGGCGGCGAGTGGATCTCCTCGATCGATATGGAGAACGCGATCCTCGACAGCCCCAACGTCAAGGAAGCAGCCGTCATCGGAGTCCCCGATGAGAAGTGGGATGAGCGTCCTGTGGCCTATGTCGTGGCCAATGACGGCGCCGAGGTGACCCGTGAGTCCATCATCGAAACGCTGAGTGAGCGCTTCGCCAAGTGGCAGATGCCTGATGAGGTCAACGTCGTTGCGGAGATGCCTCGCACGTCGGTCGGGAAGCTCGACAAGAAGCTGCTGCGCAAGAATTGGGAAGAGAAGTGACCTGAGCAACCAGGCCAAAGAGACCGCGAGGTCAGGCTTCCTTCCTCGAAGCGCGGGTGTTCAATCGAAACTCGGTTGAACACCCGCGTTCGTCGGTTCGGCGTGCGGTTTTCGATCAAATCAGCGTCTGGGGTAAAGGTGCCGGACTGCCCCCGAGCACCTCGCCGGCCGTCCGGAGGGTTTCGCCTCCCCGAGGCTGCATGTTCACCCTTTCCGCACCGTTCACCTTTTCCTCAGCTCTTGCCTGTTCTGCGGGGTCGTGTCTGATCCTCGCTCCCGCCTTTCACTCGCACTCGTAATTGAATTCTTCTCTTTAGCGTATAAGCGCAGTAGATGAATTTGGATAGCATTTGATTGCGTTTGATGCTGGATAGATGCATAATGATGGAATGTTCCGGGTGCTGACAACCAAGCAACTGTGCGAGCTCGACATGCCGCGACAGCATGTGGCTGAGGCTGTCGGGTGCTGTCTGTACAAGGTGCGACGGGGATATTTCGTCCTCAGGGGCCGGTGCGACCAGGAGCATCATGCTGTGCTCGCACCGTTGTCATCTGAGCCAGGGACCACGTTCCCGAAATTTCATGGTGACATCAGAGACGAGATCGAGCGGTTGCGGCTGCAGATATCGACCCGACGTGACACTGTGCTGCCCGGCGATGTCTTCTCGCATGTTTCGGCGGCGCTCCTTCACGGCCTTGATCCGGTGATCACCGGGACGAGGAAAGTAGAGGTCTCCAGGGGCACAGTCACTCGGAACTATCCTGGCATGTTCGTGTACTCGCGCAAGCTCGAAGTCTCTGATGTCGCTGAGGGTTTCAGCTATCCGATTACCACCTTGAGCCGCACTCTCGCAGACATCGCTCTCGATCACAGTCTTGAAGTCTCTGTTCCCTTGATTTCACAGGCGATGAGAGATCGCGGGGTGAGTACCGATGAAGTTCGCAGGTATTTGAGGAACGGGAGGCGTGGCCTGCGTCGGGCGCAAGTGGCGTTGGAACTCTCGGGCGCGGTATACGAAGCGCCGTCCGAGTCATTTTGTGCAGTCAAGTTCCACAGACACGGGATCACCGGGATGGTGCCTCAGGTTGATGTTCGCTCCGCCGCAGGTGGGCTCATTGGGCGCAATGATTTTCAACACGACACGGTTCCAGTCATAGTCGAGGTTCACGGAGTGGGGAAATACTATCTCCACCCTGATGGTCCTGATGAAGCTGCGAAGCAGAACCATCAGCGCCACATGAATCTTCTCAATGCCGGATACCAAGTCTTCAATCTGACATTCGGTGACCTATTTCGCCCGGGAAGCTTCACTGCGATCAAAAACTGCATCGATGCGCTGATGATCAAGCATCAGCGGCAGGCCCTGGCTGAGCGAGTCAACTAAGATCTACGCTGAACTGAGGCCGCCAATTTGGGTCAGGCAAGTTGAGAGCTGATGCAACGTCGCATCGAAACACGGTGTCTGTCCCGAATATCGGTTGTGCACTTAGCTGTCTCAGGTCGACGCCCGTTTTTCGGGGAAGCCGCCTGGCGCCCGACGTGTTTCTCGGCGAGCCGGGCGCGTGTCAGCGCTGTACCCGAGTTGCGGGGTGCGTGCCGCGGCTCGGCTAGCTGCTGTGCAGCGGCTGGTTCACGGGCATTCCTCCGCCGTTGTCGCGATAGATGAAAGCCGCGCGAGACTCTACCCGCGTGGTTCAAGGGTGGGGAGGCAGGCGGGCGGGTGCCCACTCAGGGGAGGCAGGCAGGCGGGCACCCACTCAGGAGAGGTAAGGCAGGCGGGCGGGTGCCCACTCAGGAGAGGCAGGCGGGCACCCACTTGCAGGCGGGTGCGCCCTCACGGGTGGTGGAGCAGGTACGTTCCGCCCTTGAGGCAGGTGTCGAGGACCCAGCCGTCGGCGACGAGCGCGGTCAGCGAATCGCGCAGTGCCTTCCGCCACCGTGAGGCGAGCTCGGCATCCTGGCCGCGCAGCGTCTCGATGTCGGAGGGAATGTCGAGGGAGACCAGACTGGCTTCCTTAGGCACCTCGGCAACCAGCGGTTCACCGTTGTCGTCACTGCGCAGACATTCGAAGGCATCGTCCGCCTCGGCGAGCGTGGCTCTGGCCGGCTTGTCGAGCGGCCACGATACGACCATGCGGTCGCTGGCCTGACCGGCATTGACGCCGTCGCGCATCTGCCCGTAGAAGTCCTCGAGGTATTCGACCATTCCCACTCCCAGTCGCTGGAAGTTGAAGTAGGCGTTGCGTGCCACCAGCGGATCGAAGGTCCAGGTCATCTCCGTGATGCCGAGGTTGAGGCACCACAGGCGCTGATGCAGCTTCATCGCAGACCCGGCGCCGCGGCCGATGATCTGATGCCGCACACCGGCGATGTGAGAGTGCATGACCGTTCCCAGCGGCTGGCCGAAGAAGCCGATCGTCACCCCGATCATCTCGTCGGGTTCGTCGAGGCTGTAGGCGGCCGAGACGTAGTTTCCTGCATGGGCGAAGGCGACGATGAGTCCGGGCTCGAGCACATTGGTGCCCGTCTCGTCGACGCTCCACACCTCGTCGAGCAGGAGGGCGGCTTCGGCGGCTTCGGCGGCGGTGTGGATCTCGCGCACCTCGATCCGGGCGGTGTCAGCTGCGGCCGCATACTCATCCTCGGCCAGGGCAATGATCTCCGAGTCCACTATGGTCAATCCATCGCGCGGTGTCATGGTGACATTGTGCCACCGAACAGCCCGGCTTGACGTGCCCGAACATCGATATCTGAAGCATCTGTGCTGGTGCCGGCGGGTGACGTCGAAGAGCAACCGGCAGGTATAGCCTTAAGATATGAGCTTCTGCGTTGCTGTCATAGGGGCCGGGACGATCGGCCATTCATTCGCTTGGCTGTTCGCCCGATCGGGTTACCCGGTCCAGGTCTTCGACCCCAGACCCGACCTCGCCGAGGTGGTCGCCGAGTTGCAGGCCGCCGTCAGTGCCGATGCTGCCGCCCACGAAATGCTCGCCTCCGAACTCGGGTCCATCAGCCTCGCCGAATCGGTCGAGGCCGCGGTGGCTGGGGCCTCGTTCGTGCAGGAATCGGGGCCCGAGGATCCCCAGGCCAAGCCGAAGCTGTTCGCCCAGATCGCGGCAGCGGCCCCGATCGACGCGGTCTTCGCGAGCTCCTCGTCGACCATCCCTGCATCTTTGATCGCTCGGCATCTGCCAGCGGAAGTCGCAGCCCGCGTCATCGTCGGTCATCCATTCAACCCACCTCACCTGATGCCGCTCGTCGAGGTGGTGCCGGCCCCGGCGACGAGTCCGAACACGGTCGAACGCGCCCTTGAGTTCTACCGCAGCTGCGGGCGCGAACCCGTGGCGCTGAATCGCGAAGTGCGCGGCTTCGTCGGAAATCGTCTCCAGAACGCACTGATGAAGGAAGCGATCTCGCTGGTGGAGAACGGAGTCATCTCAGCCCCCGACCTCGACGCGGTGATGAAGAATTCTTTGGGCCTGCGATGGTCCGCGGTGGGGCAGTTCGAAGCGATGCACCTCGGCGGGGGAGAGAAGGGCATCCGAGGTTTCATGCACCACATCGGAACCTCGTTCGCTGAGATCGGCGAGCTTCCACTCGACCTCAGCGATGAGGGCATGACCGATGTCTATGCCCAGGTGGAACAGGCCTACGGCAAGACCCCGAGTCCGGCCGGCGCCGAGGCGCGTGATCGTGCTCAGCGTGCGGTGCTCGAATCGCGTGGTCACGGTGGTGCGCACTCGGAGGGGGCGACGCCTGCGCACGACTGACGCGGGTCCGAAGCGCAGTGACGCGTGAGGCGAGTGTCTGGTGCCATGCCGCACGCGCCCGAGCGGCAAGCCGTTTGCTCAGACTGCGGCTTGGTAGAAGTAGGTCGTGCGTTCGGCGATGAGGCCCTCGGTGTCGAAGAGGAAGAAGTCGGCGAAGCCCACGGAGGTTTCCGTGCCATCCTTGAGTCGGCCGGTGAAGACCCCGCGGCTGGACGCGCGGTCGCCGTCGATGAGAATCTCGGTCAGCGAATGCGCACCCGATTCGATGACGCGCTCACCGTGGTAGAACTCGGTGATCTGCGTTCCGATCATGGTCGGATATCCGGGCCGATCGTAGTGACCTTCGGCCGCGAAGAGCGCCGAGGTGGCTCCCGCGTCTCCGGCATCGACGGTGGAATAATAGCGCTTCACGAGTTCAGTCACACTGTCCATGGCAACACAGTAACAGCGATCACACTCGAGCCTGCGCTCACAGGGTGGGATGGGGAATTGCCGCCGAGGTGATTGGGCCATAGCGTGGGAGATGAATCCATTCGTCGATCGGTGCCGGAGATTCGGTTCCACGCCGTTGGATCGAGGTCAACAACCCCCGCAGAAATGAGGCTCGACATGTCCACCATGTATCGCGTGACCAACCCGGCAACCGGCGAAGTGGCCGAAGAATTCGCCACAGCGACCGACTCAGAGATCCTGGCCGCACTCGATCGATCCGCGACCACCTTCACCGAATGGAGTCAGACTTCCGTGGCCGACCGCGCCGCGATCCTCGTCCGCGTCTCCGAAATCTACGCGGAGCGGGCCGAAGAGCTGGCGAAGGTCATCCAGATGGAGATGGGCAAGGCAGTCCCCGAAGGCAAGGGCGAGGTCGGACTGAGCTCCGCCATCTACCGCTACTTCGCCGACAACGCCGAAGCCTTCATGGCCGATGAACCCCTGCGCGGGCCCGATGACGGAACCGCGATGATCCGCCGCAAGCCGGTCGGATCACTGCTGGGCATCATGCCTTGGAACTTCCCCTACTACCAGGTCGCACGCTTCGCAGCGCCCAACCTGGCCCTGGGCAACACGATCCTGCTCAAGCACGCCCCGCAGTGCCCCCGTTCGGCTCAGATCATGGAAGAGATCTTCATCGAAGCCGGACTGCCCGAGGGTGCCTACATCAACATCTATGCGAGCAATGAGCAGGTCGCAGACATCATCCTGCCCGACCCACGCAACCACGGAGTGTCCCTGACCGGTTCCGAGCGCGCAGGTTCGGCTGTGGCCGCCGAAGCCGGTAAGAACCTCAAGAAGGTCGTCCTCGAGCTCGGCGGATCCGACCCCTACATCCTCCTCGACACCGCCGATGTGGAGAAGAGCGCGAACACCTTCTTCAAGACGCGCATGGGCAACACCGGGCAGGCCTGCAATTCTCCCAAGCGCATGATCGTCATGGATGACGTCTACGACGAGTTCCTGTCATCGATCACCGAGGCGGCCAAGAAGTTCACCCCCGAAACCCCCGGTGCTGAAGGTTCCCGCCTGTCCCCGCTGTCATCGACTGCGGCTGCCGATCGCTTCATCGAGCAGGTTCAGGACACGGTCAAGGACGGCGCCACTCTGCTCGCCGGCGGCAAGCGCTACGACGGTGGCGGCGCCTTCGTCGAACCTGTCGTCCTCGCCGATGTGGAGAAGGGTATGCGCGGCTACTACGAAGAGCTTTTCGGTCCCGCCGTCATCGTCTACCGAGTCAGCAGCGAGGAAGAGGCCGTCGAGATGGCCAATGACACCCCGTTCGGACTCGGCGCCGCTGTGTTCTCCAACGACCTGGAGCGGGCAGAGCGTGTCGGTTCCCAGATCGACTCCGGAATGATCTTCCTCAACACACCCGAAGGCACGCGCGAGTACCTGCCCTTCGGCGGGGTCAAGCGCTCCGGCGTCGGACGCGAGCTGGGACCGTTGGCCATGGATGAGTTCGTCAACAAGCAGATGGTGTTCAAGAAGAGCTGAGGCTGAACTCCTGACGCACCACGTCGTCTGAGCCGCCTGCCACTCTCAGAGCGCTGATCGCAGAGTCGATCAGCGCTCTGATTGTAAGCTGAGGACACACACATTCTTTTCTCAGCAGGAGGATCTCATGTCGGCACCGAAGCCGTCGCCCCAGGTCAACGCCGCGGCCTCACAAGGGTTCATGCGTCCGATCAACCGCTTCCTCGAACAGTGGATTCCGTCAGCGCTGACGTTCGCCATCGTTCTCACCCTCATCGTCGCCGTCCTGGCGTTCATCCTCACCGGGGCCAGTCCGGTCGATGTTGTCACCGGCTGGGGCGAGGGACTGGCAGGACTCCTCGAGTTCATGACTCAGATGTGCCTCATCCTGCTGCTGGGCCACATTCTCGCGAACACCGGACCGGTGCAGAAGCTGCTGACATGGCTGGCTCGAGTTCCCGGCAACCCGGCCTTCGCCTATGTCTTCGTCTTCCTCGTGGCTGCGATCGCCAGCCTCATCACGTGGGGCCTCGGCCTTGTCGTCGGTGCCCTGCTGGCGCGTGAGATCGCCGTGCAGGCGCGCAGCCGCGGATACAGGGTCCACTTCCCGCTGCTCGTCGCCGCCGGGTACTCGGGCTTCGTGGTCTGGCACATGGGCTACTCCGGTTCGGGCCCGCTGACCGCAGCAACACCCGATTCCTTCCTGGCGAAGTCGCTGGGCGGTGAAGTCATCCCCGTCAGCGAGACCATCTTCTCTACCTGGAACCTACTCGCCATCCTCGGCGTCATCGTCGTCTGTGGGGCTCTCTTCTACCTCATCGCGCCGAAGAAGGATGCACCCGTCTACGAGTTGCCTGAGTCGATCACCTCCGAATCGAGATCCACTTTCGACGAAGAGGTCGTCACACCCGCCGACCGCATCGACGCCTCGCGGATCCTCACTCTCATCGTCGGCCTGGCACTCGTGATCTACCTGATCATCCACTTCACCCAGGGCGGAGGACTGACCCTCGACATCGTCAACTGGTCCTTCCTCGCGCTCATCTTCCTGCTCGTGAAGAATCCCTTCGAACTCATCCACCTGACGAAGGAAGCCGCCTCGAACGTCGGCGAGATCCTGCTCCAGTTCCCCCTCTACGCAGGAATCCTGGGCATCATGTCCGGCACCGGCCTCATCGCCGTGTTCTCCGACGCTCTCGTCTCGATCGCGAACCCGACGACCTTCGGCGTCCTCGCGCTGCTCTCGGCAGGACTGGTCAACTTCTTCGTCCCTTCGGGCGGTGGACAGTTCGCGGTCCAGGGGCCGATCATGCTCGACGCCGCCAACCAGTTGGGAGTCGATCCGTCGATCGCGATCATGGCGGTCTCCTACGGTGATCAGTGGACGAACATGCTGCAGCCTTTCTGGGCTCTGCCGGTGCTGGCCATCGCGGGGCTGAAGATGCGTGACATCCTCGGCTACACCTCGGTGACTTTCATCGGATCCGGGGTCGTCATGGCCCTGGCTCTGTTCCTCGTCTCCCTGTGAGCCGAGGCGGATTCGAAAGGGAATGAGCGAAGAGGCGTCCCGGCGCTGTGATGGCCACAAGGTGCCTGGTGAGGTCACAGTTTGCCCTCTATCCGGTTACCAACGGTTACGATATGGTAGCCTGCATGGTTGGTCTTCACCGGGAGCCCGGTGTGCAGAAACAGGGAAATCGATGTGGACGCGAAGTCGTCCGCTGAAGGAGTGAGCCGATGACAGCCACAGTGGACAAACCCGCCAAATCGCCGAAGGACGGTGTGAAGAAGGCTCTGCCGCCGGTGAACAAGCCGGTCTTCATCGCTGCGGCCCTCGGCACTCTGGCCATCACACTCTGGGCTTTCTTCGCTCCGGCCAACGCCGAGGCTGTTCTCGGTGCCGTCGTCGGCTGGACTTCGGACTGGTTCGGTTGGTTCTATGTCCTACTCGTGGCCGCCGTCCTCGTCTTCGTCATCTACCTCGCCGCGTCCAAATACGGAAACACGAAGCTCGGCCCCGAACATTCGAAACCCGAATACGGGCTGCTGGCCTGGGCCTCGATGCTCTTCGCCGCAGGCATCAGCACCGACCTCATGTTCTTCGCCGTGGCTGAACCAGTCACCCAATATCTGGCACCACCGAGCACGGAACCCGAAACAGTCGAGGCCGCCCGTGAGGCCACCGTCTGGACCCTGTTCCACTACGGCATCAGCGGTTGGGGACTCTACGCCCTCATGGGCATCGCCCTGGCCTACTTCGCCTACCGAATGAACATGCCGTTGGCGATCCGCTCCGCACTCGCCCCACTCTTCGGCAAGCGCGTCCACGGCGGACTGGGCGACACCGTTGACTTCGCAGCGCTTCTGGGCACCGTCTTCGGTGTGGCCACCTCATTGGGCATCGGTGTGGTCATGGTCAACGTCGGTCTCAACACGGTCTTCGGCCTCCCCATCGGTGTGGGCTCTCAGATCGGCATCGTCGTCGTCGGCGTCGCTGTTGCAACGCTCTCGGCCGTCTCCGGCGTCGACAAAGGCATCAAGTTCCTCTCGATCCTCAATGTCTTCCTGGCAGTGGCACTGAGCCTCTGGGTCTTGGTCGCAGGTAACACCAAATTCCTGCTCAACGCCTTCGTCCTCAACGTCTTCGACTTCGTGCGGATGTTCCCGAACATGGCGGGACAGACCTTCGCCTTCGAAGACACCGGAACGTGGATGACCGACTGGACGCTGTTCTTCTGGGCTTGGTGGATCGCCTTCGCCTCATTCGTCGGTCTGTTCCTTGCCCGTATCTCGCGCGGCCGCACGATCCGTCAGTTCGTCCTCGGCACCCTGACGATCCCGTTCATCTACATCTTCATGTGGATCTCGATCTACGGAAACTCCGCCCTCGACCTCATCCGCAACGGCGACAAGGAGTTCGGTGAGAAGACGATGGTCAACCCCGAGGGCGGGTTCTATGAGCTGCTCTCGAACTACCCTGGATTCTTCGTCATCGCCGCACTCGCGACGATCACCGCGCTGCTGTTCTACGTCACCACGGCCGACTCCGCTGCACTCGTCATGGCCAACCTCTCATCGCGCCTGCCGACCCCGCAGGACGACGGCCGGCCGGGACTGCGCATCTTCTGGGCTCTGTCTACCGGTGCGCTGACGATTGCCATGCTCATCGTCGGCGGTGTCGGGGCATTGCAGAACGCAACCGTCGTGATGGGTCTGCCGTTCGCCTTCGTCGTCATCCTCGTGATGGTCGGTCTGTACAAGGCGCTGCGGGTCGAGGCACACCGAGTCGACAGCGTCTCTCAGAGTCTGCCCGGTTCCCTGGCAAGACGCTCGCGCACAGTCGACGGTCATGAGCCTTGGCAGCGTCAGCTCGGTCGAGTCCTGTCCTTCCCCAGTGGGAACAAGGCACGCGACTTCGAACGCGACGTCCTGTTGCCCACCTTCGAAGAGGTCGTGGCAGAGATGGTCGAGCGCGGTGTCGACGCCCACTGCGGTCGAGTCGACACAGAAGGCGTGTTCGTCGAAGACGGTGAACTCATCCAACTCGAAGTCGACGGCAAGGGCGAATACCCGTTCCGCTATCAGATCTGGCCGCACAAGGTCAGTGTTCCTTCGTTCGGCGGACACATCCCGCGCGGAACCGAGGACTACTTCCGGATGGAGGTCTACCTCGACGGTGGGACCGGTCAGGGATACGACATCATGGGCTACTCGAAGGAACAGCTCATCGACGACATCCTCGATAAGTACGGTCGTCACGTGGAGTTCCTGCAGATGCAGGAGAACATCGCTCACCCCGACGACTGACATCGTCTGCACCCTGTCCCCGGTCCAGCCATCTGCCCTCGAGGTTGACGGCCGTGCCGGGGACAGCTGTCTTTCTCGGGGCGGTTGCCTATGATCTGGCAGCCACTGTCTGTGATCGGGCAACCACGGTCAGCGCCGGCGCAGGCCCTCCACACATGTCCGCAGGGTGCGAGCGACCGAGAGCGCGGTGAGACCACTGGTTGCCGGGTTCTCCGGGCTCGGCGTCGACGAGATCGAGAATGCGAAGTCACCTCCCGATCCGCTCGCGGTGATCTCATGATGTGAGTCCACCTGACTGGGATCAGCCCGGATCTCCACCTTCGTCCGGTGCAGAGCCTCCTCCATCAGCTCGTCATCGTCGGCTGCGTCGAACCCGAGCCCACGCGTCGCCCAGGCAAGCGCGACGGTGATGTTGACGTTGGCCGGGAATCTCACGATCGCCTCGGCGGGGGAACCGGTGAAGATGGTCTGCGCTCCATCTGCCGGGGTCAGCTCATTGAGCCGGCGAACCTCCTCGGCGTCCATCCACGGTTGGATGAGACCGGTCGGGGCCTTGGCCGTCCTGATCGACACGTCGTCTAGGGCCTGTGCCTGAGCAGCGGCCTCAAGGACGTCGAGCCCGCCGATCGCCCCATTCGTCACATGCAGCTCGCCCGGACCGGCCAGAAGCGCCTGCCTGGTCGGCCGATGCGCGAGGGCACCGACGCTGGTGAGAATGATCGGAGTGCCAGCAGCCACCACGGCCGGACCATAGGCTTTGGCAGCTGGAACCCCCGCACATTCGACCACGACATCGGCCGTGAGCTCGGCCCAGCGCGGGTCCTCAGGATGCTCGACCTCAATGAGATCGGCCCCCAGGCCCCGATGCTCGACGTGCTTATCGAGGTCCCGGACCAGCGCTGTCAGCCTCAGCCGCCCACTCGAAATCTCCGGATGCAGCAGCCGCGCGACATGTCGCCCGATCGCACCGAACCCGATCATCGCCACCGTTGCCACTTCCCGCTCTGGACTCATGAGATCAGGGTACACATCGGCACGGACACGCAATGTCAGTGCGCCGGGGTACCGTAACGGTGTGGATGGGCGAGGCAGTGGAGAGGGACCGATGACAGAGACGAATGCCGGCGATGGAACAGCCGCCGACGGCGCGGTGGCAGGCGAGGACGGGCTCGCCCGAACTCCGTGGGCCTATGGTGACCCGCTGCTGCGCACGTACTACGACACCGAATGGGGTCTGCCCGTTCGGGACGAATCCGGGATGTTCGAACGATTGAGCCTCGAAGGATTCCAGGCCGGATTGTCGTGGCTGACGATTCTGAAGAAGCGTGAACGCTTCCGACAGGTCTTCAAGGACTTCGACGCCGAGGTGGTCGCCGAGTTCGGTGAGACCGACATCGAATCCCTGCTCGCCGATGCAGGAATCATCCGGCATCGCGGCAAGATCGAAGCCTGCATCGGCAACGCCAAGGCAACATTGGCGATGCGCGAGGAAGGTGGCCTCGGCGATTTCATCTGGAGCTTTCAGCCGGAGACCACACCGCACCCCCGCGCGCTGAGCGAGATTCCCACCACGAGTCCCGAGTCTCTGGCGCTGTCGAAGGCGCTGAAGAAGAAGGGGTTCCGGTTCGTGGGACCGACCACCATGTATGCGCTCATGGAGGCGGTCGGTATGGTTGACACGCACGTCCTCGGGTCCCACCGCCGAGGTGTCTCCGGAGTCTGGAAGGACTGACGGAGAGGCTGACGAAAGACTGATGAAAGGCTGGAATGAACGATATCCGAGTCAGCGCACTCGTCCTGCTGCACCCATTCGAACCTCTTCTCCTCATGGTTCGCAAGGAGGGCACGACGTCGTTCATGCTTCCCGGCGGCAAACCCGAATCCGGTGAGAGCGCCGAGGCGACGATCATCAGGGAGATCAGCGAAGAACTGGGCCTGGCGCTGGAGGCCGGCCGCCTGTCCCCTCTGGGCACCTTCGCCGCGGATGCGGCCAATGAAGCCGACCACAGAGTGATCGGGGACGTGTTCTGCTATGAGGGTCTGCCTGCTGAACTCGACGTCGATCGCATCAACCATCAGGCCGAGATCGCTGAGGCTGCGTGGTTTCCCTACGCCCCGATGCCGGTCGACACCGATGAGCGTCAGTTCGCTCCATTGACTCGTCTGCAGGTCATTCCCGCGTTGGAAGCCCGAGGCCTGCTCGCGCGGTGAGGTTCGCGCGGTGAGGTTCGCGCGGTGAGCCTCAGACGCCCCCGCGTTGGAACGCCAGTTCGAGGACGAACAGGTGGACGGCGTGCCCCAGCACCAGGCCGGCGGTGAGGAAGCTGAGGACGATATCGAAGACACCGAAATCCGTGTAGGCCGGAGGGTCAACATACCCGGGGGACTGCAGCAATGTGGAACCGATGACGGTTGATCCCACCAGGATTGCGATCAGACCACTCGTCGACAGTTTTCCCACCGCGGCGAAGGCCAGCAGCAGTGCTGTCAGGAGGAGGACCAGCAGCGCCATCAGGTCGTAGCCGGGTCCGAGTCGAACCACCTCCTGCCACAGGTTTCCGTAGATGATTGAGCTGTCTGATTCCGACTCGTAGTAGGGGAAGAACGTCAGCGAGATTACCAGCAGGCACAGCGGTCCGTAGAAGCGGGCGTAGACGGCGTTGGTTCGCGTGATCCGTGAGTTGAGGAGCTCGGCTCGGATCATCTGCTCGGGCAGAGTCATGTGCTGTCTGTCCTTACTGTCGGTCATCGCTCGTCGACTTCGGTGACCTTCGTGCCACGACGACGGTCGCTGCTGAGGCGAAGACGAGGGTGAGCATGCTCAGGCCGATGCCGAGGACCGAGAGTCCCGGACTCGGCGGGACCTGAATACCGTTCCTTGCCTGAGGTCCGATGCTTCCCACCTGTGTCGTGGCCCCGCCGGTGCCGGCGCCGGTATCGGCACCGGTGTCTGTATCGCTGGCTGGGATGACGGGCAGGACCGAGAACGATTCGCTCAAGTGTTCTTCGTCCATGCTCTGCTCCGACGAGATCTCAGCCTGGTAGCCGCCGGCGTAGGTGTTGAGCGGTCGGCCGGGTGGGCCGCCGATTGGAAACGTCACCGTTCCATCGGCTCGAGCTCGTCTTCTGTCGTGGATGGTCTCGATGCCTCTCGGTGTGGATGCGATGTCGAGCCGCACCTCCTCACCTGGAAGGAAGCCCGTGGCCGTGATGGTCACCGCTTGGTTGTCGGTGATGAAGTCGGTGGTGGCGAGGGCCCGTGGGCTGACGTCGACGACCGACGGCACTCCGTCTGCGTATTCGTCGGCCGCCGCTGGGCCAGGTTGCAGGGTGGTTCCCAGAATGCAGGCGGCGGCCGTGATGGCCAAGGGGATCCGCCATTTCGGTGGGCGCATGTGTATTCTCCAAACGAATGTCGAATGTGATTGTTCAGATGTGATTGGGTTCTGATTGAATTCGTCCGCAGGCATTGAAATGGATCATTGCCTCGGGAAAAGAGAACTGTGGTGGAATTTGACCACAATGATTTCTCGGAATAGTCGCGGTGCTGCTTAGGCGATTGCTAAGAAAGCTACAGTTCGACGATCGCAGGAGACAAGGAAAGGACAAGACTCACGACTCATGCCCGCGAAAAGCCGCGTGACAATATGATTTTCGCGGACACGTCGGGTGAGGATCGTTCGGTGTTGGACTCTGCCGCGAGCGGCAGGTTATATCGAGGTGGGACGGTGCGCAGCAGCTGGTCCTGCCTGCGTCGTCGCACGCAGCAGTCGATCCGAGAGTGCACTGAGCTCCGCATTGAGCTCCGGTGAGTCCTCGACGACGAACTCGACGTCGAGCCTGGCCAGCGTCAACGCCATGGTGCTGACAGTCTCGGCTCCGATCTTCACCGTCGAGCGGTGTTCGTCGAGGGCTTCGACGGTGCCTTCGGCCGGCATCAGCATCTTCATGACCTCGGATGCCGCAGCGTCTACGGTGACTGTGGCTGCGTGTTTCCACCTGCTGGCTGAGACGTTGCGTTCGACATAGGCGCCGATGTCTTCGGCCGGGAGAGCCCGGGGCTCGAAGCGTCGGCCTCCGGGCAGTTTGGGCACGATGTGTTCGACCCGGAAGATCGTCCAAGCCTTTTCCACAGGGTCGAAGGTCAGGAGAAACCAGCGATGCTGATGGTTCACCAGCCGGTAGGGCTCCACCTCGAACTCCCCGCCGCGCTCCCTATTCGACGGTGTGCCTCCTGGATCCGAAAAGGCACCAGTCTCGGAGGTGTAGGTGAATCTGAACCTCTCGTGGCTGTGGCAGTACTCGATGATCAGGGTCAGCAGATTCGGGTCGACGATCGGCATCGGATGGTTGCCGGCCAGCGGGACTGTGAAATGGGCTAGGTTCTTCACACGGTTGCGCACGCTTGCGGGCAGGATCTGCTCAAGCTTCGCCAGGGCCTGCGCCGAGGTTTCTTCCATTCCGCCGATGATGCAGCTCAGCCCGGAGTGGAGTCCCACAGCAACGGCGACGGCTTCGTCAGGGTTGAGCAGCAGTGGCGGCACAGCCGATCCGCCGGCTCCCAGGCGGTATCCGCCCTCTCCGCCGCGGGTTCCCTCGACAGGGTAGCCGAGGTCGCGCAATGTGCCGATGTCGTTGCGTACCGTGCGTGAGCTGACGTTGAGGCGCTCTGCCAGCTCCGTGCCGGACCAAGTGCGAGGAACCATCAGCAATGACAGCAATCCGAGTAGCCGCGCTGCAGTTTGTGACATTTTCTGTTGTCTCCCTTGATTTAGGAAGACCTCCTGCCTAATCAAACAATAGCATCAGAGTTCTGAAATGTTAATGAGCTGCATGCGGCAGCGAGGCCGTGACGAAAATGGAGGAACAGAGGCATTCATGCATACGCAATTAGCTCCTCACCCTGGTTCGAGGAGACAACGCGGGATGATCGTCTACGATTATCTAGATCGCTACAGAGCAGCACGGAAGCAGGACAAAGGCTGGATTCTCGACGAGATCGTCGTAATGACTGGGTGGTCACGGGACCATGTCCGCAGACTCTTGGCCCAGTTGGCACGAGGGCAGAAGCCGCTGCTGGACGAAGCTGACCGGCCGCGTCACAGAGAGGGCAAATATTCCGACGAGGCCAGGACTGCATTGGAGCAAGTCTGGGATTGGTCCGGTCGGCAGAGTGGAAAGTATCTGGCCGCCGCCATGCCTGTGCTGCTCGATGCTCTGGAGCGTCATGGTTCCCTGACAGACGGTGAGGATGGTTACAGCAGGGGAGTGCGGCAGGAGCTGCTGTCCGTCAGCCCTGCCTCGATTGACCGCTACCTGCAGTGTGCCCGAACCTGTGACTTTGCGACTCGCAATGTGTCAACGAGGCGCTCTCATGCACCCAGTGCGGAGTTTCTCGACTTCGCCGGCGGGGAGAATGAGGACGAACCTGGCTTCTTCATGGCCGATACCGTTGCCCACACGGGTCCAGCCCTCAGCGGGGACTCCCTATTCACCCTCAACGCCACATGCCTGCACACCGGGTGGGTGTTCACTCGAAGCCTTGCAGACAACGCTCCGGACCTCGTCGCCGATACTCTGCAGTGGTCGCTCGACGAGATCAAAGGCATTCCCTTCTGGGTCAACGCCGTCGAATTGAGCAACGCATGCGAGAGGGTCCACGAAGCGGTCGCCTCGTGGGCCCAGGCGCTTGATATCCACTACAGTCCTGTGCCGAAGGATCATCGGCGAGACCGGCTGCCGGATGCTTCGAAGCATCAGCACCTGGTCCACGAGTACGGGTTCGTCAATCGCTATGACACCGAGGAGGCCAGGTGGGCGCTCAACCATCTGTGGAGGGCGGTCAACGATCGACTGAATTTCTTCACGCCGATCCGGAAGCCGGTCGCCTGGGTCAGGGACTCGACCGGTCACCGCAAACGGATCTACGACGATCCTGCGACGCCGCTGCACCGTTTGAGCGCAGCGGGTGTCATGTCGCCTGTGCAGGAAGCCGAGCTGATCACCTACCGCAACAGCCTCGACCCCGCGAAGCTCGCTGCAGATATCAGCCGGTGGCAGAACGAACTCAGTGAGATCACCGAGCTGGCGGGGTGAGTGGACTGTCGCTCGTGGCGGGCATCCGCTAATCAAAACTTCAATCTTAGCAGGCGACCCTGCCAGGAAACCAGCCCGAGGGCGACTTTGAGGCAAGTCGTTATTGGGGGATTACAATCGCGTAACTTCCGGGTACAGTAAAGATCGATTGTGATCTGACGAACCTTCGAAAATCGGCACAATGTTACGTGCCACCCCGAGTTTGAATCGCACCCGTATGACGGGGATGCGGTCTTTCAGCAGGGACTGACCGAGGGTGGAGACGGACCACCTTCGCTGAGGATGTCGGTGTGCAGCCCGGCCATCCTCGAGCACCGGGCGAGCCGGTTGTCAGAAGAGCGTCTTGGGAGATGGCTATGGAGTTGCGTGCACTGATGGAAGAGAACGACTGGTGAAGGCGAGCGGGAGCCTGGCGCGGCGCAGCGTACGGGAGAACTCATGATCCAAACCGTCGCCATCGCCATGATCGCCTATGCGGGAGTGGCCGTGTTCATCATCATCCTGCTGTTGTCCAAAGCCGATTATGGACGATCGTGGCGCGATCGCAGAGATGCGGCGCGGATGGGATTCTTCGTCCCTGTATGGCCGCTGTTGGTGGCGTACCTGATCTACCGCGCTGTATCGCGCATGTGGCACATGGCCGATTGGGGTCAGGCGCGCTGACGATGGTGTCTCCGATTGTCGGGGCCCTGACACCACGGCCCCCGACAACAGGGTGACTGACATCAGGGTGCTGACTTCGGTCACTCTGATGTCGGATGTTCAGATGTGCAAGCGCCCTGCAGCGCGTGTTGTGTCAGTCGTTGCTTGGACTCAGTCGTTGGGCTGTCGCGAGTAAGCGATGAGCGCCCGGTACACATCGAGCGGTGCGCAGTTGGCGCCCTTGGCCAGTGACTTCACCAGTTTCCGATAGGTCCGGTAGTCAGTCTGATTCGGGTTGGGCGATTCAAGCAGACCGTATTCGTGGAGGACACCCGTGGCGCGCGAGTCCATGATGGTGAACTTCTTCGGGTCATACACGGTGAGCAGAGTGCTCGCGAGCGGTCCGCCGACACCGGGCAGAACTTTGAGGAACGGCAGCCGCAGGTGGCTGGGTGTGTCCTCGTCGAGGGCCACTGCGGTCACATACTCGATGTCATCGGAGTCGAGGCTCTCAAATGTCGCCTGAGCGGCGACGGCCTTCCACTCGGCGACCTTGAGGAAATGCTTGCGCTTGTACGACTCGCGCTTGACGACCTTGGGTCCAATGGAACCGAAGATCTCGGCCTCGGCATCCGTGACCGTGTACTGAGGTTCGAACCGCAGTACGAATGCCGTGTCAATGCCGCCGCTGGAATTGGTTTCGGTAGAGGACTTCATTCCGCGATTGTACAGAGGTGGCTTGACTTGAAGATGAACAACTGACGGCGCCGCAGTCGCGCCGTACCGTCATTGAATCGTCACTGAACCGTCACTGAACCGCCGCCGCACCCTCGCCTGAGCGCACGGTCCTCAGGTCTCCTTGTCCAAGGCGCTGAAACCTGGACTGGGAGAAGCCTGGGGCGGCATGGCGGGGCTGAGCGAACGATGTGAACGACTACGATGTCAACGTATTGCAGAGTCCCCAGTCGGCCGGCCCCGCGGTCAGGAGAACGTCATGGCAGAAAAGACCCCCACTCATGCCGAGTCACTCGCGACTCGTTATGAGACGCCGGCGCTCGAGCCTTTGTCTGATGCGGTTGCCTCATCCGGCCATGATCGAGCACTGAGAGACCGACTGGGAGATCGGATGAGGGACCGGGCGCAGTCGCTGGAACGAGGCAAGAAGGGAATCGTCACCAACACGATCCGACACGTGATCAGTGATCAGGGACTTGATCTGGCGGCGGGCTTGGCGTTCTACGCGCTGCTGTCGATGGCCCCGGCCACCCTGGCGCTCGTGTCGATGCTCGGCGTCGTCGGGGAGGCGAAGTCCACCACCGAGGCGGTTCTGGGTCTGGCCTCTGATCTGTCGACCGAGGCAGCCGAGGCGATCCGCCCGCTCGTCACCGAGCTGGTGTC
Source organism: Brevibacterium sp. UCMA 11754 (assembly GCF_021532275.1). GTDB lineage: Bacteria > Actinomycetota > Actinomycetes > Actinomycetales > Brevibacteriaceae > Brevibacterium. The sequence goes on along the minus strand of NZ_JACBOT010000031.1, from coordinate 335,862 downwards.
GACACCGGCTGCGGGTCTCACTCTCATCGTCAGCGTCGCCTTTGCGATCTGGTCATCGTCGAAGTACGTCGGCGCCTTCGGCCGCGCCTCGAACAGGGCCTACGCGGTTGAGGAGACCCGGCCGCTCTGGAAGCTCAAGCCGATGATGCTGTTCATCACCCTGGTGCTTCTGCTGCTCATGGCCGGACTTGGTCTGCTGCTTGTGGTCTCGGGGCCGATTGCCGAGTCGATCGGGCGTCTTGTCGGTTTGGGGCCGGTGGCCGTGATGATCTGGAGCATCGCCAGGTGGCCGGTCGTGATCTTCTTCGTCATGCTCGCCATTGCTCTGCTCTACTATGCGACTCCGAATGTGAAGATGTCGAAGTTCCGCTGGACGAGCATCGGAGCCTTCGTCGCGCTGATCTCGTTGATCCTCGTCTCTCTCGGGTTCGTCCTCTATATCAACAACTTCGACAACTACAACGCCGCCTACGGTGCCATCGGCGGTGTGATCGTCGGGTTCGCGTGGCTGTGGATGGTGAATTTGGCCTTGATCTTCGGCGCGGAGCTCGACGCTGAGATCGAAAGGTCCCGGACTTCGGACTGAGACTGCAGGTACCGTATGGTCAAATGATGAGTTCCGACAGGTCTGATGCTTCGACGTTCACCCCAGCACTGCTGGGCCTTGTGTGGACCGCGATGTTCGGATTTTCGGCTTTCTTCTTCAGCTATTCGACGATGGTCTCGATCGCGGCCGTCAACGGACTCTCGACAGTCACCGGAGGTTCGGTCCTGACGACGATGATGATCGGCGTCATCGTCGCTCAGCCCTTTGCTCCGTGGGTAGGCAGAGTGCTTGGTCTCAAGGGCGCACTGTTCTTCGCGCTGGGTCTGCAGCTGCTGGGACAGATCCTCGGTCTGACCGTGCCCGCACCGCTGCTCGGTTTGGTGCTGGCCGGACTGTGCGGGGGAGTGGGCTTCGGACTCTTCGTGGTTCTGGCCAATGCCGCGGTGCCTTCCACGACGTCTCCTGGCCGCATCGGCAAGGCGCTTGGCTTCTTCGGCGGAATCACTTCATTGGCTTCTGCCGTCGGAGCTCCATTCGGACTGTGGCTGGTCGGCACGGTCCCCGTCTGGACCTTCAGAATGATTGTGTGCTTTTCGCTGCTCCTGGCGGTGCCGACTGTCGTGAAGTTCCTGCCTGGCCGTGAACGCAGGACCGCGAAGGCTTCGACCGACGATTCCGGGGTCACAGTTCGCAACGGACCGAGAGGACACGGGGCTCTGCGCAAGACTGGCCGCAGCCTCGGTGAGGCCCTGTACCTGGTCATCATGCTCTCTCCGTTCCTCATCGGCATGGTGGTCTTCGGACTCATCATCGGATTCGGCCCGGGCGAGGACATCGCCGGGGCCGCACTGTACATAGGCGCCATGCAGCTATCGGCCGTGGTCGGCAGGTTCGCAGCCGGCGCCATCGCCGACCGTTTCTCCCCGTTCGCACTCAACCTTCTGGGCCTTGCCCTCGCCATCATCGGGCTCGTCGTCACCGTCGTCGCATTCGGCGGAATGCTCTGCCTCGCGATGATGATCATCGGCCTGGGGCTGGGCACACTGCAGTCGGCGAGCCTGGTGATGGCGTTTTCCAATGTCAGCACTCCGGCGAAGGCCAGCGTTGCCTGGAACATGAATTTCGACATCGGATTGGCCATCGCCGGAGTCCTCGGCGGACTCGGGTTCACCTATCTCGGCGACTCCGCGACGTTCCTCGTTTGCGCCCTGCTGCTGCTCCTCGCCGGTGTCGTGTCCTGGATACTGCGAGCTCTGCGCCGCTCACACTAGGATCTGCGTCGGTCATGCTGGGTCCGTGGACTGGTTCTCCAAGTCGGCCAGGAGCCCCACAGCGGCCCGCGTGTATTCGCCGATCCAGCGATCGTGGATGCGCTTGATCGGCAAGGGAGCCAGTGCCAGCCGGCGGGTCCTGCCGACGCGATGCCCTCCGATCAGCTCCGCTCGCTCCAGGACACGGATGTGTTGGAGGACCGTCGTGCGATCGAGCCTGGCAAAGGCGGCGCAGACCTCTCCTGTGGTTCGGGGCTCGTCACGCAGCATGTCGAGGATCCGGCGACGGGTGGAATTGGCCAGCGCTTTGAACACCGCATCATCGCGTTCGTCCTCATCAATAGGAGAGGCCATTCCATTTGCAGACAACATGTGATAAAAATATCACATGAACGATGAGCAGAGCACCAAAGATGCACGGCTGGAAGAACTGTCTTTCACCGTCATGGGTTACATCTCGAAGACCCCGCATGAGACCTTCGAGGCAGTGGCCGATCCGGCGCAGCTCTCGAAGTACTTCGCCACTGGCGGTGCACGCGGACGTTTGGAGTCCGGCGCCGAGGTGACCTGGGACTTCGCGGATTTCCCCGGTCGGTTCCCGGTTGAGGTCCTCGAGTCCGTTCAGGATGAGAAGATCGTCATCGCGTGGGAAGGTACGGAGCATGCCACGGCGAAGTCCACGACGACGACCTTCGAGTTCTCTCCTGTCGATGACGGAGCTCGGACTCTTGTCACGGTGACCGAGAAGTCGTGGGAGACGACCGTCGGGGGCGCAGAGGGTGCCTTCGGCAACTGCATGGGCTGGACCGGCATGCTCGCCGCTTTGAAGGCCTGGGTCGAATACGGCATCGACCTGCGCGAGGGCTTCTACAAGTAGTCAGTCCGACCTTCTTCAGGTGATCAGTTTGAGGTGATTCGACCAGCGGACTCTGGGGAATGAGGCAGGGCGCTGGTCAGCTTTACCCCACGTCTCGCCTGAAAGTGCCAAATGAGAGTCAACGAGATTGCCGCCAAGAAGATCGCCTGCGCTGCGAATCCTCGAACGGTATTCTGCTTCGGTCATTTCTGAGCATGTGACGCCTGTATTGAGGTCCTGTGGACCGGGTTTTTCAGTCGGCGGCTGTCGCGCGAACAGAGCGTCGGTGGGCCGCACTCTGCTTGGCCTCTGCATCGAGTTTGGCCAGACCTCCTCTGAGGATCGACTCGGCCTGCAGGCCCGGTAGAACGATGACTCCATCCTCATCGGCGACGATGTAATCGCCAGGGTGGCACACCACTTCTCCGATGGAGATCGGGACCTGATGGCGTCCGGGGCCATGGCGGTAGGGGCCGGCCGGTGTCACTGCCCGAGCGAATGTCGGAAAGTCGAGCTCGGCAATTCCGCTGGCATCGCGGACTGCGGCGTCGAGTACGACACCAGCGGCACCGGCGTCACGAAGGCGCTCGGCGATCAGCTCACCGATCAGAGCCCGCTCCGTCTCTGCGCGACCGTCAATGACGACGACTTCGCCCGGGCGGATGTCGGCAATCGCGTCATGGATCGCCTTGTTGTCGCCGGCCCTCGTCTCAATTGTGAACGCGCGTCCGGCGATTCGCGGTGATGCCCAGACTGGTTTGATCGCGGAGTGCATTAGTCCGCGACGTTCATTGGCATCACCCAATGCGGGAGTCGGAACCTCGGCCAGGGCAGCCGCAAGATCGTCTGCCTTCGACCGCGCGTACCGCAGGTGAGTAGCCAAGGCGCCTTCTGTGACGGTGGAGGTGACGCCGAGCTCGGCGAGCACGCCGAGGCTGTCCTCGAGTTCATGGCTGCGCCTGCCAGCGTGCAGCCGTGTCGTGTGGTCGAGGCGATTGATGGTGGAATCACCGTCGTTGAGCCATTCCGCGATCTGTTCCTTCATCCACTGCTCACCGTCGAAGGCCCGTGCAGCATCCATTGACTCTGCGATCAATGCGGCGAGGCTCTTGACGAAGACGCTGCGGACCAGCTTCCGCTGCGATGCTGAGCCGATCTGCTCACTGACCACAACCGTCTCAGCGCCGATTTGAGACAGGAGGGATGCGCCCGACTGTGCCCGCGAGCCGGCGAGGAGCACTGTGACGTTCGGGCCGAACTTCATCACAGAGCCGAGGACGGCACCGTCGACTAGCTGAGTCTCGTTGCCCAGGGCCGTGGCGATCTCGCGCTTACGCCCAGGCGATGCGGCGTTGAGGTCAATGAAGACCGCATCGTTCTTCAGGTGCGGACCTGCATCCGCGGCGGCGCCGGCCGCGAAGCGTGCAGTTGTGAGGCTGAGGATGAGGTCGGCATCAGCGACTGCGGGGCCGACGGAGTCGAATCGGGCGACATTTTCCGGGGTCGGGGTGTCCGCCGGATCAAAGGCAGAGACACCCCACCCGGCTGTCGCGAACGCTGATGAGAAGACTCGGCCTGCTTCTCCGAGACCCAGAATAGATACGCGCATTATTCCTCCATTGAAGTGATGCGAAAGTTGTCGGGGATTTACTGTGCGGTACTCGCTCTTGCGCTTGTGACCGTTGCCACGTACTGTACATCGAGTGCATTGCAATCGCATACTGCGAATGTGAATTGCACCAGATGCAAACCATCGGGCTTGACGAAGGAGACATATGCCCATTGCGTTGATTGCGCTGCTGGTGTTTATCGCGGTTTTGATCGTGTGGAACGTTGCCTTCAAGCGCTCTATGAGTGAAGCCATGATCATCGGCTTTATCGCCACCTGCCTGTTCGCCGGCCCACAAGCGCTCACCGTCGCGTGGGACGGTATCGCCTCGACTACGGAGAACGAAGTCGTCTACGCGGCACTCGGATTCGTCTTCATGACGTATCTGATCGACCAACTCGGAATCATGCAGAAGATCCTCGACCTGCTGAACTCGGTGTTCGGCAAGGTCCGTGGGGGACCCGCCTATGTCGACACCCTCGCATCCAGCGTCATGGGAGCTCTGTCCGGATCGAATTCTGGCAATGCCGCCTCAACCGGCGCTATCACCGGGCCGTGGATGGTCAAGGAGGGGTGGAAACCGTCCCGGGCTGCGACAGTCGTCGCAGGCAACTCGGCGATGGGTGCCGCCCTGCCTCCGAGCACGTCCATGGTCATCATGCTCGGCTTCGCCGGGGGACTAGCATCCACAGGCTCGGTCTATCTCGCCCTACTGGTCAGCGGTCTCTACCAGGTTTTCTACCGTCTTCTGCTGATCACCTACTTCGTGTGGCGAGACAACATCAAGGCCGGTAATGGCATCGATGTGCTCTCGAAGGGGCAAGCCTGGAAGCAGGGTCGTGTTCCGATCCTCATCTACCTTGGCGCGCTGATTCCGATCGCTGTCACCATCGGACCGCTGGCGTCGTTCTTGGAGAATGCGACAGAGGTCGGTGACGCCATGGGCGATATCTCGATCATCACGTGGATCCCTATTCTCATCATTCTCTTTGCGGTGCTCATCGGTTGGAAGAAGATTCCTAAGACGAGGCGGGGGCTCTACGAGCTGATAGCCGGTTCGATCCCTCGGTTGGCCCCCATCGGTGTTCTGCTCTTCTTCGCCATTGCTGCCAGTTCGGTGCTCACCGAACTCGGCTTGGCACGAGACATTGAGAGCACTCTCAATGGTCTGGACCTGCCGAAATGGGTTCTCGTCGCCATCGTCGTTGTTCTAGTGGCGCTCATCGCCGGACCGCTGTCGTCGACGGCCACAGTGTCCGCCATCGGCCAGGTGTCGATGTTGTCGATGATCGCTGTGGGAATCGATCCGGTCCTTGCGATCACCGTGGTCCTGATTGCGGCGTCGACGGAGGGATCCTCACCGCCTGCCTCGGCACCGATCTTCATCGCTTCGGGCATCGTCAAGGCAAGACCCGAAACGACATTCGTCCCCCTGATCGTCTACTACCTGTTACCGGTAATGCTCATCGCAGTTCTGGTGGGCATCGGGGTTCTCCCAGTGCCGATGCAGGGATAGGAGAACTCTCATGACTCAGTCGACAACTGCGAGCTCGCGACTCATACGGTCGCTGTTCGTCATCGTGTTCAGCTTGTTTCTCATCACCGGGTTCGTTCTCGTGTTCGCTCAGATCATCGGTCTGATCATGACGAATCCGACCCTGGTGACCTGGGCGTCGAGCACGCTAAACGCCCCTGCGGTGGTACTGGCCTCGGTCAGCGGAATCATCGCTTTCATCTATACCTACACGGACAAGTCAGCAGCATCTGCTGACGAGGAGGAGTGACAGACTTGACGCAAGAACCCACCAGCTCATCAGCGGGTGCCGATTCATCGCGGGGTGCGCTGGACGGCCTCAAGGTGCTCGACATGTCGACTCTGTTCGCCGGTCCGATGTGTGCGACGCTCCTGGGTGACTACGGGGCCGAGGTCATCAAGGTCGAGAATCCGAGGCAGCCGGATGCAGCACGCGGGCACGGATTTCAGAAGGACGGAACCGGACTGTGGTGGAAGACGCTTGGACGCAACAAGAAGACCGTCGCAGTCAATCTCAAAGATGCAGCCGGAGCAGACCTCATTCGCAGCCTCGTTGCGGACGTCGACATCATCGTGGAGAACTTTCGCCCCGGTGTCATGGCTAAATGGGGACTGGGGTACGAGGCTCTCTCGGAGATCAATCCGGGCCTGATCGTCGTCAGCGTCACCGGGTTCGGGCAGTTCGGCCCCAAATCGAATGAGCCCGGATTCGGTACCCTCGCCGAGGCGATGAGCGGGTTCGCGTCGATGACAGGCCAACCCGATGGTCCGCCCACCTTGCCGCCCTTGGCGCTGGCCGATTCCATTGCCGGAATCATGGGCGCCTTCGCCGCAATGACGGCGGTACATTCGCGCCTGTCTGACGGTCAGGGGCAGCACATCGATATGTCACTCATCGAACCCATGCTCTCGGCGCTGGGCCCACAGGTGAGCGTCTTCGACCAGTTGGGCCTGGTGCCCAAACGGTTGGGAAATCGATCCGAGAACAATGCTCCGCGCAATCTCTACGAAACGGCCGACGGTCGGTGGCTGGCGGTATCGACGTCATCTCAGTCGATCGCCGAACGGGTCATCGAGCTTGTCGGGCATGGTGAATATGTCGAGCAAGAATGGTTCAAGTCGGCCAAGGGCCGGGTCGAACACGCCGATGAACTCGACCTTGCCGTCGCCACCTGGGTGAGAACGAAATCGTCACACGACGCATTAGCGGCTTTCCGGGAGGCGCACGCCGCAGCCTCGCTGGTCTACAACGCTGAGGACATCATCGAGGACGAACAGTACAATGCGTTGGGATCCGTCATCGATATCGACGACCAGGATCTCGGCCCGATGAAGATGCTCAATGTTCCGTTCCGCATGTCGCACACGCCCGGCCGTGTCGAATGGACAGGACGAGGCCATGGGCAGGACACGGACGAGGTGCTGTCCGGACTCGGCGTGGACGCGGAGACGATTGCTGATCTGCGCTCGCGAGGGGTGGTCTCATGAGCGAGATTTGCACCTGGCTCTATACTCCGGCATCGAGCGGCGGCAAGTTGGACAAGGCTCTGCACCGTGGTGCCGATGCGGTCATCTTCGACCTCGAAGATGCTGTCCACGTCGATCGGAAGACCAGCGCCAGAGCCGAGCTTGTCGAGTTCCTTTCGTCGGTGAGCGTGCTTCCCGCGAGCGAGTCGCCGGACAGCAGCGCAGCAATTTCACGGATCTTCGTGCGTGCGAACGCTTTGGATTCGCCCTGGGGAATCGATGATCTTAACGCGATCGCTAAGCTGCCCGCTGTTGAAGGGATTCGCGTCCCCAAGGTCGAATCGTTGACCGATCTTAGTCGAATCGAATCCGTCGTCAGTGCGAGAAAGAAGATCCAAATCCTGTTGGAATCACCCCTGGGTCTGGCGGCGCTCGAGGACCTTTGCCGGGCAGGCGGACCGTCGAGTGTCTCCTTGGGCGACAACGACCTGCGGGCGGTGCTCAATGTTGAAGGTGAAGCGGTTCTCGACCAGATCCGGATCCGCCTGGTCATGGCGTTGGCCGCCGCAGGGAAAGAGGCTCCCACCGGCTCCGTCTATCCGCGAATCAAGGATCTCGAGGGTCTGCGATCGGATTCGGTCAGACTGCGGGGGATGGGCTTCTTTGGCCGGACCGTCCTGCATCCGATGCAGCTGGAGACCGTGCGAGATGCATTCCGTCCCGACAGTCAGGAGGTCGACTGGGCACACAGCGTCGTCGAGGCTGCCGACAGAATCTCAGCGCAGGGGAGCGGAGCGGTGATGTTGTCCGACGGGCAGTTCGTCGATCGGCCGTTCGTGGTTCGGGCGGAGACGATCCTGCGTCGTGCGGGTGTTGATAGGCGTCAGCTGTAGCTCTTCATTCGGCTGATCTCGTGTCCCGCTGAAGCCAGGGAAGGCAGAACCCTTTCGAGCTGTTCCTGCGTCGTACTGTCGCTGGGTCCTGTCAATGACAGGGACCCAGCGACAGTCTCGTCTGTGAAGAGTGGCACTGAGATGGACGCGATGCTGATATCGCGTTCACCGATGGAGATGAGGTGGCGATCGTGTCGGATCCCTTTGAAGTCCTCGCGGATCTCTGCGGCTGTCAGTACATGATGCGAGGTAGTCTCATGACCGTCGCCGAGTGCCGCGACTTCCTCCTGCTGTTGGATTGGCATGAAGGCGGCGATCGTTTTGCCAGACCCGATGAAGAGAGGCAGCCAGCGTCCGATCGGCTGCTGATACTGCATCGGTTCGAAGCCATCGACTCGAACTGAGAGCAGTCGCTCCAGTCCGCTGAGCAGGTGCAAGGTCGATGTCAGTCCGGTTTGCCTGGTCAGGCTCTGCATGACAGGACGGGCGAACTGGCTGAGCGGGTCGTTGACCAGGTAACCGTGCGTGAGCCGAAGCACGGCCGCACCGAGGCGGTAGCGCTGATCCTCTTCGACGACGTAGTTCGACGCCTGCAGCGTGGACAGGATCCGCGACACCGTTGCACTGTGCAGCTCGACCGCTTCGCCGATCTCTTTGAGGCGCAGAGGTCGCTGTGCTCGTTCCAGGGTCTGCAAAATCGTGACGGCTCGTTCGACAGCCCTGATGTGAGGCTGCGAGGGTTTCGACATGTGTTTACCTGGAATCCTGGAAGCTGAAGATCGTCTGGCCAACAGACTCTCTTACCAAGGAGGCAGGGAGTCTGCTGCTTTGGCTTATTCTAGTGCCGAAGTCGGTGGAGAGGGCCTCAGTTGCTGCGACGGTGACATAGGAGACGTGTCTGCTCCCTCAGTCCTCGACTTTCAGCCCGTGGGAGTTCTTGATGAAGAAGGACCCGACGATACCGAATATGCCGATGACCGCGGCAACGAAGAAGGCGACGTCCGCACCGTGAACCAGCCCTTCGACTCCGTAGACTTCGGGGTCGCGTGTTGTGGAGACCATGATGGTGACCAGGACGGCGGTGCCCACCGAGGCGGCAATCTGGCGGAAGGTGTTGTTGAGTGCAGTGCCGTGTGGGATGAGACTCTGCGGCAGCTGGTTGAGTGCTGCCGTGGTCACCGGCATCATCACCATGGCCACACCGAACATGCGGATCGTGTTGACCACGGCGAGGAAGGTGAACGAGGTGTCGGCTTCGAGGTCGGCGAACAGGAATGTGGTGACGGTGAGCAGGGTGAACCCGGCCACAGCCAGCCACTTGGCGCCGATGGCGTCGAAGACTCGACCTGTGACCGGCGACATCAGCCCCATGACTGCTGCACCGGGCAGAAGCACAAGGCCCGATTCCATGGCAGTGAAGTCGTTCATGTTCTGCATGTAGAGCGGCAGGATCATCATGCCGCCGATCATGACGATGAAGACGCACATGCCCAGTGCGGTGTTGAGGGTGAACATGCGGTAGCGGAGCACGCGGAACTCGAGCATCGGCTGGTCCAGCTTGAGCTGGCGTGGAATGAAGATAGCCAAGGAGATCACACCTATGGCAAGGGGGATGATGACCTCGAGGCTCAGCCAGCCTGCATCGCCAGCGGTGCCGAAGCCGAAGAGCAGCCCGCCGAAGCCGAAGGTCGAGAGGATGATGGAGGCGACGTCGAGCTTGGGGTAGGTGCGTTCGGTGACGTTCTTGAGGATGAAATAGGCGACGATGATGTCGATGATCGCGATCGGCAGCATCATGTAGAAGAGAACTTCCCAGGGCAGGTGATCAACGATCCAACCGGAGAGGCTGGGCCCGATTGCCGGGGCGAAGGCGATGACGAGTCCGAACGTGCCCATCGCTGTGCCGCGCTTCTCCACCGGGAAGATCGCGAAGAGGATGGTCTGCATCAGCGGCATGATGATGCCGCCGCTCGAGGCCTGAATCACACGTCCAAGAAGAAGGACGGGATAGGTCGGTGCCAGCGCACAGACGAGCGTGCCGACGATGAACAGCAGCATCGCGGTGAGGAACAGCCCCCGGGTGGTGAACTTCTGGATTAGGAAGGCCGTGATCGGAATCATGATGCCGTTGACCAGCATGAAGCTCGTCGTCACCCACTGCGCGGCGCTGGCTGTGATGTCGAAGGACTGCATGAACGCGGGCAGCGCGGTGTTGAGCAGCGTCTGGTTGAGGATGATGACGAAGGCACCGGAGACGAGGACAGCCAGGACCACATTCCGATTGATCGGCTTGCCATCGGCTGCTGTGTACTGCGCGTCGTCCTCTTTTGTCACTGAAATTCCCTCTTTCCCTTCAACGTCTGCCTTCGCCGGCGCAGTCGGCAGCGGTACAGATCCGACCATCCGCACCGCGTCGGTGCTCAACCGCGCCGTGCGAGTCTACTCCCCGTCGGATCGGACTCTAGGGACAGGGTATCGGCAGAGGTCAAGGCACAGGTGTCAAGGAGATGTCTCGCAGGTGAGCAGCGGCCTCAGTCCTCAGGCGAGAAAGGCTCATAGCGGACGGGAATGACCTTCAGCAGATGGGGCACACTCGGTCGGTTCGTGCTGCTGACTTCCGGTATCGGCGCTATAGCCGCACTGGGTCTGTATCTGTTCAACGCGCCTCCTGCCAGCTTCTTCGAACTGCTGGAAGGGCTCGCCTATATACTCTTCTTCCTGGTTCCAGGTGCCGTTCTGGGACTGATTATCGGAGTGCCGGCCTACGGAGTCCTTCGTCTCAGTCTTCGTGCGCTGCCGGGTCGTAAATCTGCTCTCGCCTTCTTCTTCGTCCTCGGCGTCATTTCGGCGCTGATCGGGTTCGCAGTGCTCCTCGTTCTGACCGGCGGCCCGTCAACATATACCTTCGAGTCGCAGGGAGACGTCATGCGAGCACTCGGTGGGCCGGCCTTGACGGCTGGAGTCTTCACTGCTGCCGCGTCATTCCTCATTGTGGAACCCCGCAGCAACAATGCACAGCTGACTCCGCTGCGCAGCAGCAACAGCTAGTAGCCGAGGAGACTTTCAGAGATGCCTATCAGCCGATGCTCCTATTCGCTTACACGATCCGGGTCGGCGGGGACTTGGTCTTCGACGGATCCGTGACAGGCTGATCACCGAGGGCATCATCGATGCGCGCGAGCACCTCGGCGTCGAGCTTCACCCCGGCTGCGGCAACATTGGACTCCACCTGCTCAGGACGTGATGCGCCGACGAGAGCGGTCGCAACATTGTCGTTGGCGAGCACCCAGGCGATGGCGAGCTGCGCCATAGTCAGGTTCAGGTCGGCCGCGATCGGCTCCAGCTTGGCCACAGCATTGAGCGTCTCATCGTCGAGATAGCGGTCGGTGATCATGTCCTTGCCGCCCTTCTCGTCGGTGGCACGTGACCCGGCAGGGGCAGGCTGGCCCGGCTTATATTTGCCGGTGAGCACACCCTGAGCGATCGGTGACCACACAACCTGCGAGATCCCGAGTTCCTTCGAGGCCGGGACGACCTCAGACTCGATGACGCGCCAGAGCATGTTGTACTGCGGCTGATTCGACACGAGCTGGATGCCCAAGTCACGGGCCAGATAGTGCGCTGCACGCAGCTGATCGGCGTTCCATTCGCTCACGCCGATGTAGAGTGCCTTGCCCGCGCGGACGAGATCCGCGAACGCCTGCATGGTCTCTTCCAGCGGTGTCTCATAGTCGTAGCGGTGGGCCTGGTAGAGGTCGACGTAGTCGGTGCCCAGGCGAGACAGGGAGCCGTTGATCGACTCCATGATGTGCTTGCGGGACAGCCCGGTGTCGTTGTGACCCTTGGGTCCGGTCGGGAAGTACACCTTGGTGAAGATCTCCAAGGATTCGCGACGCTGGCCCTTGAGGGCATCGCCGAGGACCTGCTCGGCAACTGTGTTCGCATAGACATCCGCGGTGTCGAAGGTCGAGATGCCGCTGTCCAGGGCTGCATGAACGCACTTCGTTGCCGTGTCGTTCTCCACTTGGGAGCCGTGGGTGAGCCAGTTTCCGTAGGTGATTTCTGAGATCTTCAGGCCGCTGTTTCCAAGATATCTGTGCTCCATGAACCCCAGCCTACTCGCGCAGCTGTGCTTGGGAAGTGCGGTTCGTGAAATCACTGAGCAGCTCAGCTGTCGACTCCGGAGCTTCGAGGTTGGGGGAATGCCCGATTCCGGGCAACATCGTGAGAGCGGCACCCGCGATCCGCCGATAGTCCTCGGCCGATGATGAGCTCCACCGCCGATCCTCCTGCCCGAAGATGACGAAGAGCGGTGCATTCACGTCCGTGAGCCTGTCTGGAATCGATCTGGCCCGCAGGTACTCGTTCGATGCCTTCATCGATGCGCTCAGGGAATGGAATGTCATCCGCCGAACGTCGTCGAGCAGAACCTGAGGAATGTCGAACCCGGATCTGCTGAATGCAGGACGGGCGAGATCTCGCAGCTGCTCATCACTCGGAGGCCAGGCATCGGGGCTGATGAGGGACGAATCCCCTCCGCCGGCGATGAAGGCATCAGGATTCGGTCCGGTGTTGATCAACGCCAGGGCAGTGACCATCTCAGGATGCCGTTCCGCGAGGGCGGTGGCGACCAGGCCGCCGCTCGAGTGTCCGACCACGACCGCCTCGGCGATGGAGAACTTGGACAGCGTCTCAGCGATTCGGTCAGCCTGGGCCGTGACTTGGTAGACGTCACCGTCGGGTTTGTCGGATTGGCCGAACCCCAAGAGATCCATTCGAATCGTCCTGTGGGACCCCTGCAGCAAGGGGACCAGGCTGTCCCACGACCGGCTCGACGATGTTGAGCCGTGGATGAGGAGCAGAGGAGGAGCGGTTGCGGGGCCGTCGATTTCAGTGTGAAGTGATGTCATGTCTTCACGGTAGGGCTGAGGTTCGACGGGGTATTGAACAAATGTTCCCGTCCCTTCTACTGTTGGCCCATGCTGTCGAGCCCGGGCACCGACAACGACCGATCCGGGGTCAGGGATGACCCGAGCGATTGGGAGATTGCTGTGCCTTCTGAACGGTCAAGGTCGACGATGCTCGAGGGGCTGTTCGGCCGGCGGGATATTCGTATGGCGGGGTTCCGGGTCGGTGAACTGCGTGGATTGACGATGGTTCCGCATCCGGCGGCGACCTTGTTTCTCAGCTTCGGTGTCGGCACGCCCGTGCTGCGGTCGGAGAACCAGTCCTTATCGGGAAGCATCGTCACAGGTTTCGGTCACGGGATCGGCGGGGGCTCCCGTGCGCAGGGCACAGGGCTCGACTGCATCCAGATGCGCCTGTCCCCGCGTCTGCTCCCGTTCCTCGTGGATGTGTCAGCCGATGACTTGGCGACCGGGGCGGTGTCCGTCGCCGACCTGGCTGTGAGACGTTTCGAATTGCTGACCGAGCGAATTCACCATGCGAAGAGCTGGGATGAACGATTCTCAGTTCTCGATTCATGGCTCGATCATCACCTCGGTGACGTGCACCCGCCCGATCCGGTGGTCCGCTGGGCGTGGGAGCGGATCAGAGCCTCGCACGGCCGGGTGGGAGTCGACGATCTGGCAGCTGAAGTGGGGTGGAGTCGCAAGAGACTGTGGGCACGGTTTCGTGCGGATTTCGGACTGTCGCCGAAGCGCGCCGCCAGAATCGTGCGTTTCGACGACGCTGTCCATCGGCTTGTGGGCGGAACGGGTTCTGCTCAGGTCGCAGCGGAAGCGGGGTTCGCGGATCAACCGCATCTGGTTCGAGAGATCCGATCGGTGAGCGGAGTGACGCCTGTCGGAGTGCAATCCGAACCGTTCCTCACCGTTGATGACACCGCTTGGCCGAGGAGCGGCTGAGGAGCAGTCACTCGCGCCGAAGCATCGTCGAATCGAAGGCTGTCAATGACCTCGCCGAGGTTGCTGTGGGCGGTGCGTTCTCCGCGAGGTGACCGCGCAGGATGTTCGCGAACCCGGTGGAGTCGCCCTCGCGCAGGTGTTCGACCAGGGAGACGTGCTCGGCGATGATCTCCTCGCACCGGTCAAGGAGGCGGTCTCCGGAGGCGAAGAGGATGAAGCGGTGTCGGTCGGAGAGCTGGGAATAGAGTTCGATCATCACCAGGTTGTCACCGGCTTCGACGAAGCCGCGATGGAACTGCAGCGTCAGGTCGATGAAAGCGGCGATGTCACCGGCGTCGAAAGCCTCGCGCTGCGCTTGAATCGAAGCGTCGAGGGCATCGGCGAGCTTCTGCCGCAGCGCATCCGGGGCCCGGTCGACGGCCGTCGTCTCCAGTACGAACCTGGCGTCGGCGAGTTCTGCCACCGTGCGCTCATCGACTCCTTGGACGATGGCCCCGCGCTTGGGATAGATGACGATCCACCCCTCGTCCTGGAGGCGAGCAAGAGCAACTCGCACCGGTGTGCGGCTGACCTGGAGGTCGGATGCCAGTCCGGTCTCGCCCAGCATGGTCCCAGGCTGGTGGGTGCCGTTGAGGATTTGAGCGCGGATGAGCTGATAGGCGCGCTCGGCCGCACTCGGGGTCTTGCCGCTGCTGGTCATGACCGCAATCTTCTCATTTGCCGGATCGGGTTCCTTCCTGCGTCTGTGTCAATCTGCTCTCTCAACTTACTTGCGAAGCTTCCTCGACGTTCTCCACCGAGCCGGATCTCTGAGTCCGGCCGGGCCAACGCATCAGAGGAACGGCCCGGATTGAGAATGCCAGTGCGATGAGCAGCACGATGGTAGCCATCATTTTGATCCACAGGAAGCCTCCGGCCTGCAGCACGGTGCCGGCCAGACCTGCCATGAGAGCGCCGCCGAGGTTCATCGCCGCATCCGATGCACCCTGCAGGGGGACCTTCGCATGACGCGGCACCGAGGCTGTCAGCAGCGCGGACCCGCCGATGAGGAACATCGACCAGCCGATGCCGAGGAAGATGAGCGCGGTGCTCAGCAGAATCATGGACGAGACCTCGGCTGCGGCGTCGACGACGCCGAGGGTGATGGCGGTGGTGAAGACGGCGACGCCGCCGGCGATCACTGTTCCTGGTCCGAAGCGATCGGCCATCCACCCGAATACGGGGGAGAGGGCGTACATGCCGGCGATGTGCACGCTGACGACGATGCCGATCGCGCCGAGAGAGAATTCCTGGTGGTCCATGTGCACGGGCGTCATGACCATGACGTTGGTCATCATCATCTGACCGGCGATGATCGTAACCATGGCAAACAGCGGCACCGGGCGGGCAGCGGCGAAGCGCAGCGCCGGACCAAGCTTCATCGTCGCGGTCTCAACGGTGGGCTCATCGGACTCAGCGGTAGCTTCGGTGGCTCCCGGTTTGATCTTTTTGGTCAGCGTTGATGCGACCAGGGTCGCCAGCCCGAAGGCGGTCATCGAGATCAGGTAGGGGCCGGCCAGTTCGTTCATGCCCAGGGCCGCGCCGAGGTGAGCGCCGGGTTCGGTGAAGCTGGGCCCGAGAACTGAGCCGACGGTCGTCGCCCACACCACCAGTGACATGGCCCGCCCAGCGGATTTCGGATCGACGAGGTCGACGGCCGCATAGCGAGCCTGCAGGCCAGATGCGGTCGCGGAGCCGCACATCATCATGCCCAGCATGAACAGGGGCAGGAACTGGAATGCGACGCCGAGGAGGACGACCGTCGCACCCAGGGCGCCGATACCGAATCCCAGCGTCAGTGCGGTTCGCCGACCGGCCTTGCCCGCCAACACGGCCAGGGGGTAGGCGATGAGGCCGGCGCCGAGGATGACGCTCATCTGCGCGATGCCCGCCATGGAGGTCTTGCCGGTGATCTCCTCGGCCAGCAGACCGCCGACCGCGTAGCCGGAGGCGATTCCGGCTCCGGAGAGCAGCTGCGCGGTGATCAGTTTGGCCTGTGCCGAAGTGCGGGTCTTCATCGACGCCTTCCGTGTTCTGTGGAATATACTCACACAACGTATCTTGGATCCAGCTTGGATACAAGATGATCTCACCCCAGGGCGGGGCCGCTCCATGGCGATCGTGTTGTCCTTCGCGTCACCTCGCCGTGGGACGATATTGGGGCCGACTCGCACCCGCACCAAGCCGTTCCCCATCCACCGAAAGTGAGCCCTTGATGATCCGACGCACCCGCAGCGAGAATGGGATCCTCACGATCACGATCGACAACACCACCAGTGCCAACGCGCTGCGCCCGGGCATGCTCGACGCTCTCATCTACGCCTTCGAAGCGGCATCGGACCATCACGAGCTGCGCGGTATCCTGCTCACTGCGGCGGGTGACAAAGGCTTCTCCGCAGGAATGGACACCGCACAGTTCAACCACTCGAATCCGAGCCGGGCATTTGACACGATCACCCAGCTTGGGCAGGTGTGCGAAGCGATCAAGAACTGCGATCTGCCCGTGGCCGTCGCCATCCGCGGCTACTGCATCGGGGGAGCGGCGGAGATCGCTGCGGCTGCCGACTTCCGGGTTGGTGGCATCAACTCCTGGTACTCGATGCCCGAGGTGCGCATCGGCATCCCCTCGGTCCTCGAATCCGTTAATCTGCACCGCCTCATGGGGTGGACGAAGGCCACGGAACTCATCCTCACCGGCAGCCGTTTCACCGCAGCCGACATGGACAGATGCGGCTTCCTCAACACGGTCGTCGAGGACAGTGCGGTCGAGGACCGGGCGCTGGAGTACCTGCACGAGACGATGAAGGCCGATCGTGCGGTCATCGCCCAGCAGAAGCGCCTGCACCGGACGTGGAAGAACAGCTTCGAACGCGAGGCGCTGGCCGACAGCCGGAAAGAGTTCGCGCTTGCGTTCGCACGGAAGAACGACTGACTGGCTACAAGGACTGAGCGACGAAGCTGCCAGGGGTTGCCCGCCGGGGTGACTGTAGGGTGTGATGAGCGAATGGACTTTGTGGGATTGGTGCTCGTCGGGTGCCTCGTCGGGCTGACCACGGTGCTGTTCGGGTTCGGTGGCGGCTTCGTCACCGTCCCCATCATCACTCTCGTCGACTCCGACCTCGGCAGCGACACGGCACGGGTGGCCGCGGCCACCTCGGCGTTGGTCATGCTCGTCAACGCCGTCGTCTCCACGATCTCGACCAAACGCGAAACCCTGGCTCACCTCAAGGGGGAGTGGTGGTTGTTCCTCCTCCTTGCGGCAGGTGGGGCGTTCGGCGCGTTCTGCGCGAAATTCGCACCCGAAACGCTCCTGAAGTGGGGCTTCGTCATCTACATCGCAGTGACCGCCATCGACCTACTGGCCCGCCCCGGCTTCTTCCGCCGAGGTGGTGCGAAGGCGCGCACGAAAGGTGGGAAGGGCGGCGATGGCCGGAATGGTGGAACCGCTGGAGTCGGAGACGATGAGAACCTCGGTGACGGCGGTCGAGGCATCGCGGCACTGTTCGGTTTCCCGATCGGCGGCCTGGCCTCGTTCCTTGGTGTCGGCGGCAGTGTGATGACCGTGCCGATGATGCGCCGATCAGGGGCCACCATGACTGTGGCCACCACGCTGGCCAACCCGCTGACCTTGGTCATCATGCTCCCCGCTGTGCTCGTCACAATCACCACTCATGCCTCTACCGAGGTCCCGGGAATGGTCGGCTCTGTGGATCTGCGCTCGGCACTCGCCCTCCTCATCGGTGCGATTCCGCTGATAGTTCTGCTGCGCCGTCGCGTGCCCAAGATCCCGGAGATCATCCACGCCTGGGGCTACGTCATCCTGCTGATCACAGCCGGAGTCGTCGTCGCTGTGTCGTGATCGGACCTCGTCCTATCCGTCCCGGCGGCGCTCACGCAACACGGCGGGCAAGCCGAAATAGATGGGCGGCCGCAAGGAGACTTCCGGCGCACGGACGGAGAATCCGCTGCCACCGGATCCTGCGCCACTGGGTCCGCTGCCATCGGATCCTGCGCCAGCAGATCCTGTGTCGCTCGCCCCGCCCAGTGCCCATGCGCTTTCCCAGCTGATGAGCTCGCCGGCGTGGCAGACGGGATCGCCGCCGCCGTAGGGCGGTTCGGCCCACAGCCACAGGTTGATGCCGTACTCGATGAAGGTGAGCTTCTCTCCCTGTTCCCGGACGGTGTTCTCCTCGACCAGTGCCGCACGCACCCTCGCCGAGGTGGTCTCGAGCTCCGTCCACCCGTCCTGTCAGTGGGGAAGGAAGATCCACGTCCCCGCGGGGACGTCGGCGGGCACAACCTCCTTCGCGGTTATGACTGTGACGAACTCGTCCGTGGCACGGGCGTCGGTGTCTGAACCAGCGCTGCCGAGAAGGTCGGCGAAGCAGGTGCGGGCCACCTCGGCGGTGGGGGAGACGATGAGAATGTGGGGCGTCTCGGCCCGGACCTCGGCAAGACTGAGGCGGGTGAAGGTGTTTGCTCGCATCCTCGCGAGCACCTGGATCCAGTGGCCGGGAACCGGGGCGTCAGTGATCAGGCGATTCGTCTCGGGTCGTTCTGCATCGTGTCGCAAGATCGCCTCCCTCTTCCTTCGTCATGGACGAATGCGTTCTCCTCCACCATGGCACGAACCGGTGACCTGCCTCAGCTCTTTTCCTGTTTCCCTGTGGCCTTACGGTGCTGACTGGGCCGGACGCCGTACTCGCGGTGGAAGGCGGTACTCAGAGAGTAGCCGCTGGAATAGCCGACCTCGTGAGCCACGGACTCGACTGTGGCATCGGTGCGCTCGAGGAGGTCGGCGGCCAGACACAGTCGCCACCCGTTCAGATACGACATCGGAGGCTCGCCCAGCAGATCGGTGAAGCGGCGCGCCAACGTGGCACGCGAAACAAGCGCCTGACGCGCCAGCGACTCGACGGTCCAACCTCGGTCTGGGGCCTCGTGCATGGCTGTCAACGCGGTGCCCACGATCGGATCTGAACTTGCCCGATACCAGCCCGGTGCCCTCGCCTCAGGCAAGGCGAACCAGTCACGCAGGGCACCTGCGAGCACCAGATCGAGCAATCGGTCGAGGATGGCCTGCTGGCCCGGTTCCTCACGCAGGATCTCTGCCTCCATCAGCTGCAACGCCGCTGTGCGCTGCACGGCCCGCGGCACGACGAGGACCCGTGGCAGAGTGTTCAGCAGGCGATCGGCGATGCGCCCCGTGACGGTGAAGGAGCCGGTCAGCATGGCGTCATCTGCATCTAACTGCACCCCGCACGTTCGAGCGCCCAGCGCGATGTTCTCGGACTGCGCGCCGCCATCAGCGAAGCAGACTCCGGTCTGGGTCTGAACGTACATGGGGATGGGGTTCGCTGCGGGGTCGCTGGTCACGTCGAAGGGTGCAGGTCCGACGACGATGGCGATGTCGTGTGCGGAGAGCTGATGGGATTCTTCGCCGTCGACGATCCATGCTTCCCCGCGCAGCATCGTGATCAGGGACAGGGAAGCGTCCTCTGCGAAGGTGGCGCACCAGGGCGGGTTCGCGAGAGTCCGGCCTACCAGTGCGCCGGAGGAGCGGATGTGTGTGAGTACATCGGAAAGTGTGTCCACACCCCCAGTTTAGACGCTGAATGATCTTTATGAGACTGTGGGCGATTCTGCGTCTCACTCATGTGCGGTGAGATTGGCATATGAACACATTTCATGAACCTACGCCAGGCCGCGCCCACTGGGTCTACACGCACCCCCGGGCAGATTCCTTCAACCAGCAGTTGTTTCGGGCAGGTTGCTCTGTTCTGTCCGAACATTATGACGTGACTGTGTCCGACCTCTACGCCGACGGATTCGACCCGGCACTGAGTGAGCGTGATCTGGGAAGCCTGTCCACGGTCCCCGGCAACATCTCGGACCTGGCAGGCGAGGCGTATGCACGCGGCGAAGTTGAACCCGAGGTCAGGCGGGAACAGGAGAACCTGGCTGCCTCCGAGCTGCTGGTGCTGCAGTTTCCGCTCTGGTGGTACGGGCCTCCCGCAATGCTGAAGGGGTGGCTTGACCGGGTGCTGCAGACCGGATTCGCACAGGGGGACGTCGACGAGGACACGGGGCTGCCGCGCCGGTATGGCGACGGTCGGTTGATGGGGAGGAAGGCTCTGATCATTGTCACCGCTGGGGATGACCAGCGCACGCTGAGCCCGCGCGGTATCAGCGGCGACTTGGAATCCCTGCTCTTCCCGTTGACGCATGGTGCCTTGTGGTATGTGGGGATCGAAGTGCTTGACCTTCACGTGGTCTATGACGTGGACGGTATCGGCGACGCCGGGCGCGAGGAGGAACGACAGCGACTGACGGACCGGCTGGCGGGCCTTCCCCGCGAGCGGGTCCGCCCGTATCGGACGCTGCTGGGAGGAGATTATGACCGCAGGACCCGGGCCCTGGTCGACGATGTGAACCCCGGACGCCTGGACTTGGGCATCCACCTCAGCGACTGAAGGGGCAGGGGGAGTGACCTGCGCGACGTCGATAACGAATGCGTCTCTATGTGTCCGCCGGTCGTGCAACGGCCACGATTCAGTCATATCATTTCTGTAGTGGATCGGGGGCCGGCAGCATTGCCGGTCACGGTCCACGACCACATTCCCACCCTTGTGCACGACTGGACACCCATGCCATTTTCCGCCTTCCTCAGCCATGCCTCGACGCGCCTGCGCGCTGGCATAGTCTTCGCCTTCATCACAATCCTCAGCCTCACCCTCCTCTCCGCCTGCGCCGACGGCGGCGACGTCGAGACCAGCGCCGATGACGCATCCTGGACTTCGGAAACCAGCCCCGCGACTGAAGAGGCCACGGAGTCGGAAGCCGAGCCCGAGACCACAGCACCGAACGAGGACGCCGAGGACAGCGAAGGCCAGGACACGCCAGAGGAGACAGAACAGGGCCGAGCCGGCGGAACGACTGCCGGTACAGCTCTCGCGATGCTTCAGGAGCTGGAGGTCAAGGGCCGGGCTCCGAAGACCGGCTACGATGCGGACCTGTTCAAGTGGCGATCGGATGCCGACCACAATGGCTGCGACACCCGCAATGACGTGCTGCGCCGGGACCTGAGCGACATCACCCTCAAGGCTGGAACGAAGGGCTGCGTCGTCATCGCCGGCGATCTGAACGACAAGTACAAGGGCGAGACCTACGCCTTCGACCGCGACCCGAACAACATCGACATCGACCACATCGTTGCCCGCTCCAACGCCTGGCAGACCGGTGCCGCGAAGTTCGACGAGGACACGCTCAAGGAATTCGGCAACGACCCGCTCAACCTGCTGGCCGTGGACTCGAGCCTCAACCGGCAGAAGGGCGACGGGGACGCCGCGACCTGGCTGCCGCCGGCCAAGAGCTACCGCTGCGAATACGTCTCCCGCCAGATCGCGATCAAGCACAAGTACGAGCTGTGGGTCGTCAAAGCCGAGAAGTCCGCGATGGAACGAGTCCTCAGCGCGTGTGATGATCAGCCCGCGTTCACGAAGAACGTCGCCTGGCCAGAACCCGGCGCGGGTGACAATGTGAAGACCTCAGAAGACACCCTTACGAAGAAGAGGCCGGCATCGTCCGGTTCGAAGTCGAGTTCCGGTTCCAAGGGCGATTCGGGTGAGAAGTCGACGTCATCCGGCTCGGGATCGTCGGGCTCGGTCTTCTACAAGAACTGCACCGCGGTTCGTGACGCCGGTGCCGCACCTGTTCGCCGAGGTGACCCCGGGTATGCGTCTCACCTTGACCGTGATGGTGATGGAATCGGCTGCGAATAGTCGTCGAAGCGGCCGAGCGTGAGAGTTTTATGACAGTTTCGATTTCAACAGATAACGAATCGGTTACCGAATGCTCAGGGTCGTTCCCTATAGTGACAACCTGCCCTAGCATTTCAAGCGTGTCCAATTCGATGAACTCCGCAGTCGCGACTCGCAGCACTCGAATTCGGGCAATGTCCCTTTTTGCCATATTTGTCCTTGCCTTGCTCTCCGGGTGCGGCGGCAGCGGCTCAAGTCAGGTCGACGGAAGCGAAGTTGCCTGGTCGACCGGCGGAGGCGGCACAGCAGATTCCGACCCGGTTCCCTCCCGACCTTCAGCCTCGGCGGCACCCGGCCAGGAAACTCGACCGCACAATGACCAGGAAGTGCCCGCGAATTCAGGTCGTGATGTCGCCGCGCAGAACGAGTCGAAGCCTGCAGCCGATGGTGAAGACGGCAGCGATTCTCCACAGGACAGCGCAGGTACCGCCGGGTTGAGCCCGGCACGGTCGATGCTCGACGAGCTTGAGGTCAAGGTCAAAGACCACAGGACCGGTTACGACCCGGAACTCTTCGACTGGACCTCGGACGTCGATGACAACGGCTGCGATACACGCAACGATGCGCTCAGACGCGACCTCAAGGAACTTAAGATCGAGGCGGAGACCAACGGCTGTGTTGCCATCGCCGGTGATCTCGAAGACAAATACCTTGGTGAGTCATACGCCTTCGAGCGTGGATCCGCCAATGTCGACGTCGATTACATCGTCTCCGGCTCCAACGCCTGGCAGACCGGTGCCGCAGGCATGTCCATCGACGAACTGCGGGAGTTCGGAAACGACCCGCTCAATCTGCTGACCGTGAGCGCAAATGTCATTCGACAGAAGGGCGGCGGCGACGCAGCCGCATGGCTGCCGCCGAACGAGGACTTCCGATGCGAATACGTATCCCGACAGATCGCGATCAAGCACAAGTACGGACTGTGGGTGGCCTCTGCTGAGAAGGACGCGATGGAGGCCGTGCTCGACACGTGTGCGGATCAGCCCGCCTTCGACGGGGAAGTAGCCTGGCCGGAACCGGGCGAGGGCGAGAGTGTCAGTGCCGAATCAGCCACCGAAGAGACCCCCGCAGGGACTTCGGACGAGCCCTCGGAAGCAAACTCAGCAGAATCCTCAGCGAGTCCGAGCGATGGCGCCACAAACCCGAATGACGGCGACGCGAGCTCACCTGACGGCGGCGCGGATGGTTCGACCGATGAAGCAGAGACCGCCGCACCAGAGAAATAGACCGCGCGCTACTAGGCTTCCAGCGGGAAGACGAGCAGACTGCCGGAAGCCGTGGCGACAGTCTTGCCCTTGTTGTCGACGACTTCGCCTTCGGAGAAGATCACTCGGCGACCGGGCTTGACGACTCGACCTGTGGCGACAAGCAGCCCGCTGTCGGCTGTAACCGGGCGCAGGTAGTTGACCTTGATCTCAATCGAGGTATAGCCGGTGCCCTTCGGCAAGGTGGTGTGCGCCGCGCACCCGAGTGCCGAGTCGAGCAGGGTGCAGACCAATCCTCCGTGAACCATGCCGATCGGGTTGTAATGGGACTCATCGGGACGGCAGTGGAATGTGACCGTGCCCTCGCCCACCTCGGCGATCTCCATGCCCATATGGGAGCCGATGGGTGCCCCGGGGATTTCGCCGGCAGCCATCTTGCGCAGGTAGTCGATGCCGTCCAGCGTCGGCAGAAGTGCCAGTCCCTCCGAGGGGTCGCTCCACGTCACCGTTGTTTCGCGAGTGTGTGTTTGCCTGCTCATCTCAGTTGGCTTCCTTCGGCATGGGGACGTTCTGCAGGCGCAGCTGGCCGCGGGCAAGAACTTTGTCCGAAGAGGTGTCGGTGATGATGACCTCCCACAGCTGTTGGGTCCGGCCCTGGTGCAGGGCAGTGCCCTCGACTGCGACACGGGCACCGGTGGTCGGGCGCAGGAAGTCGGTGGCGTTGTGGATGCCGACGGCGAACTCGCCGCGCTCGCCCACGGCGTGGCTGGCGCCGATGCTTCCCGTGCTCTCCACGAGCGTTGTGTACACGCCGCCGTGGACGACGCCCCAGGGCGTGTGATGGTCGGAGCCCAGGTCGGCATGGCCGCGGACAGTTGTATTCGTGACCTCGTCGATGATGAGTCCCGAGGCGGCGACGAAGCGACTGGCTGTCTCAAGCGAGACGTCTGGAAGTGAGTCTGACTGCGGATTCATGAGTTCCCCTTCGAGCTGGCTGAATAATTTGAAGTTAGCCTACAATGGATCAGGCGGTCAAACGAAGGAGCGCATATGGACTGGCTGGATTTCGATACTGCAGACTGCTCGATCCAGAAGACCCTGGATGTCATCGGGGAGAAGTGGACCGTGCTCATCCTCCGTGAGGCGTTCAATGGAGTGCGCAGGTTCGACCAGATCCGTGACCATGTCGGCGTCTCGGACCCGGTGCTCTCCGACCGGCTGCGCAAGCTTGTCACCGCGGGAGTCCTGACGGCGAAGCCCTATCGCGAAGTAGGTCAGCGGGCCCGCAAGGAATACCGGCTGACGGACAAGGGCCTCGACCTCTACCCGGTGATGATCTCGCTGCTGCGCTGGGGAGATAGGCACGGTGGCGGCCAGGACGTCGGATCGGGCGGTCCGCCACTCGAAGTGCTGCATCGCGACTGCGGCCAACCAGTGAATGCTGTCGTCGAGTGCGCCGCGGGTCATCCCATTTCCTCACCTCGGGAATCCGTGACCCGCATGAGCGACGCCGAGCGGACCCGCGCGAGCTGAGGTCGAGCGCATTGCCAGCGGCGGGCCGGCTCAGGAGAAGAGCGTGATCCCGAAGATCGCGAACACGACGAGGTGGGCCGCACCGTGGATGGCTGTGACCTTCTTCGCCGCAAACGTCGTCACCGACAGCAGCAGCGTGACCGCGAGCAGAAGCAGGTTCGCCGGGGACTCCGCCAGCACGATCGGCTGATCGGTGAGCAGCCCGATGAGCAGCACCGTCGGAATCGTCAGCCCCACCGTGGATACCTGCGCACCGTGGCACAGGTTGCTCACCCGCTGGATTTCGCCCTGCCATGCGGCCCTGATTGAGGTGATCGTCTCCGGGAGGAAGACGATGAGTGCGATGACGACACCCGACAGAGCCACAGGAGCGCCGAGGCGGCCCAGGCCGTCATCGAGCAGCGACGCCATATCGTGGGAGAGCAGTACGATCGGAGTGACCGTGGCGATGAGCAGCGCCAGACGCACGATGATCTCGATGCGGTGGGTGGAGATGATCTCGACGATGCTCAGTTTCGGTGGCATGGAATCGCTCGCACCCACCTCGGCGGGGATCTGGGTCAGTCGCGGATCGACCTCGTGGAAGTCTGCGGCCTGGGCACCCATCTGACGGTAGAGGAAGAAGGCGTAGATGCCGATCGTGAGGACGATGATCGGGATCTCCTGCCATTCCTCGTAGCTGCCGTTCGCGCCGATGAGCGCCGGCAGGGCGAAGGCGAGAGCGGCGAGGACGATGATGAGTGACAGATACGTCGAGACGCCCGTGCGGTTATGGGCGAGGCTGCCGTGGCGCAGCCCCGCGACGAGCAGACACAGGCCGATGACGGCATTGAGAATGATCATCGACACAGCCATGACTGAGTCGCGAGCGATCGTGGCGTGCTCTCCGGGGCCCAGGAGGACGGCAGCGATGAGCACCACCTCGATGAGCACGATCGAGAGCGTGAGCACCAGCGAACCATAGGGATCGCCGAGGCGGCGGGCCAGATGCTCGGCCTCGTGGACGACGCCGAAGGCGCAGATGAGGATGACGCCGACGATGACGATCAGGGCGCTGACGAGGAGCGGGCCCGCAACGGGCGGAGTCAGCAGTGGGCCTGCGAAGAGGAGAGCGGCGAAGGCGCCCCAGCCGAGGATCAGGCGAACGATGGCGGAGGGAGTGAGGATGCTGCGAATGGCGGCAGTCATGAGGGCATTCCTGTTCTTCGAGGCCGTCCTCATCGTGACTGATTGCGTTCGGGTCGTCCCGACCGTTTCTAGCTGCTGTTGCTCACTTCTCAGGGTATCGAGACCGGTGTGCGCAGGACAAACTGCGGCCCCATCGGAGCCGACCGTGCGCTGTGCGCAATCACGAGACGATCGAGGCGTCGATGAGCGCCGGGCCCGATGCTTCGAGTGCCTCCCGATAGGCGGCGGCGAACTCGGCACGGGTCGATGTCTGCTTGGCCGGTACTCCGTAGCCCTGGGCCAGGGCGACGAAGTCGATGCCGCCCAGGGTCAGACCAGGAACCTTGGGCACGCCCATGCGCTGTGCAAAGCCGGCCAAGGCGCCGTAGCCGGAGTTGTTGATGATGACGAACACGGTTCGCGTCTGCAGCTGGGCGGCCGTGTACAGCGCGGTGATGCCGTAGTTCGCGGAGCCGTCACCGACGGTCGCAACGATCGTCTTCTCCGGTGCTCCGATCGACATTCCGACGGCAACAGGCAGCCCGAAGCCCAGACCGCCGGAGGCTGGGAAGCTGTACATTCCGGGTCGGTCGATGGCGACCCGTTCGAGGTAGTCGAGGTCCAGCGTGGTGGTCTCATTGACGTAGGACACCGTGTCATTGACGTGCTCGTTGAGCACTTCGAGTACCTCTCCGCCGGTCATTCCCTCCGCCGAGGTGGCCGCTGGGCTCATGATCCGTGAACCGCGCTCGCCGCGACGGGCACCGCGATCGGCGATCTGCTTCGCAAGCGTCACGGTGGTGCTGGCGACATCGGTGATGACGGCTTGGCCGAACGGTGCCCGGGTGGCCTCGCGCGGGTCCTGGGTGATCTGGATGACCTCGGTGCCGGGGGTGAGATAGTTCGAGGGCTCCCAGCGGTGATATCTGAACACGGCCGCACCCAGAACCAGGACGACATCATGGTCGGCCAATTGGTCCCGCACTGACTGGATCCCGGGGACAAGGACTCCCTCGAAGTTCGGGTGGGTCGTCGGGAAGGGACAGCGGGTGGGCGACGGGGCGATGTAGACGGAGGCGTCGAGCTTCTCCGCCAGCGACATCGCTGCTTCCATGACGCTCGAGTCAGCAACGGCGGCGGCATCCACCTGGGGGCCGACCACGAGAGCCGGACGCTTCGCACCGTTGAGGGAGGTGAGCAGCTCCTGTTCGAGCTCCGGATCGATACCACGCCCGGTCGAGACCGATCGCTGCGGCAACAGGTCGTCATCGTCGAGTGCCGGTTCGCCCCAATCGTCCAAGGGCACCGAAACATAGACGGGACCGCTCGGCTGGGTGACGGCTTCGAATGCGGCTTGGGACAGGGTCCGGGGGACGTCGGCGGCAGACAACGGCTCGTGGGAGTACTTCACCAGCGGCGTCGGCAGTGCGGCGGCATCCGCGCTGGCCAGCATCGCTTCTAGACCGACCGTCCGGCGGACCTGCTGGCCGGCGAGGACAACCAGCGGAACGTGGCCATAATGAGCGTTGGTCAGCGCTCCCATACCGTTGCCGGACCCGGACGCAGCGTGCAGGTTCACCAGGACCGGACGCCCGGTGACGCGTGAAAAGCCTTCGGCCATGCCGACGACGACCTGTTCATGCAGGCCGAGGACGAAGCGGAAATCATCGCCGAGTCCCGCGAGGAATGGCAATTCGTTCGATCCGGGGTTGCCGAATATCGTCATCATTCCGTGGGCGCGGAAGACATCCAGGCTTGCCTGAAGGACAGTCTTGGTCATTGACCTCTCTGCTTTCGTTCAAGGGAGTGGTTCGTGTCGCATCTTACGCAGGGGACAGGAACGCCGCGATGCGTTCCAAGGTCGTTTCTGCCAATGAGTAGTACGACCAGATACCGCGCTTCTCACGGTGAAGGACTCCCGCGTCGACGAGGGTCTTGAGGTGGTGTGAGACCGTGGGCTGGCCCAGTCCGACCGGATCGATGAGATCGCACGCGCAGGCCTCATTGTCCTCGTGCGCGGCAACCAGTGAGACCAGGCGCAGACGGGTAGGGTCGGCGAGCGCTTTGAGGATCCGGGCGAAATCCTGGGCCTCGTCCAGGCCCAGGGGCTCAGCAGTCAGGGGAGCGCAGCAGGCCGCCGAGGCGGGTGCGGGCAAAGTCTGTTCAGCAGTCACCAGTCCATTATGCCCACATATTGACAGTTGTCGATATGTGGTGGTTGTATTCATATCGATACCCATCGATGTTTGTGGCGGGCTCGGCTGTGACCGGGCGATGCCTGTCATGATCAGAAGCGTCCGAGGAGTTCGATGAGCACCCCCGTCACCGCTACCAGTGAACCGGCCCAGGCCAAACTGTCCACCCTTGACCGTTTCCTGCCGGTGTGGATCATCGCAACGATGGTGCTTGGTCTGCTGCTCGGCCGCCTCGTGCCGGGACTCGGGTCGGCACTGGACTCGATCAGGGTCGCCGACGTGTCGCTGCCGATTGCTCTGGGCCTCTTGGTGATGATGTATCCGGTGCTGGCCAAAGTCCGCTACAACGAGACCGGCCGGGTGCTGGCCGATAAGAAGCTGATGATCACCTCTCTGCTCATCAACTGGCTGGCGGCTCCGACATTCATGTTCGCCCTCGCCTGGATCTTCTTGCCTGACCTCCCCGAATACAGGACAGGGCTCATCATCGTCGGCCTCGCCCGCTGCATCGCCATGGTCCTCATCTGGAACGACCTCGCCTGTGGAGACCGTGAAGCCGCGGCCGTCCTCGTTGCGATCAACTCGGTGTTCCAGGTCCTCGCCTTCGGTCTCCTCGGCTGGTTCTACCTGCAGTGGCTGCCGAACCTCCTCGGGTTGCCGACGACCAGCGGAGAGTTCTCATTCTGGGCGATCACGCTCAGCGTCCTCGTCTTTCTCGGCATCCCGCTGTTGGCCGGTTTCCTCACCCGTACCATCGGTGAGAAGACCAAGGGGCAGACCTGGTACGAAGACCGCTTCCTGCCGAAGATCGGTCCCTTCGCGCTCTACGGCCTCCTGTTCACCATCGTCCTGCTCTTCGCTCTCCAAGGCGATGAGATCACCTCGAATCCCTTGAGCGTCGCCCGCATCGCACTGCCGCTGTTCATCTACTTCACCGTCGTCTTCGCCCTCGGCATGGTTGTGGGACGCGCCCTTCGCCTCGGGTATGAGAAGACGACCACGCTGGCCTTCACCGCTGCCGGAAACAACTTCGAACTCGCCATCGCCGTAGCTATCGGCACCTACGGAGTCGCCTCCGGGCAGGCCTTGGCCGGAGTCGTCGGCCCACTCATCGAGGTCCCCATCCTCGTCGCCCTCGTCTACGTAGCACTATGGTCACGACGCCGCTTCTTCCCCGAAGGTGCCGCAGGCCAGATGTCGCCGAATCGACAGGAGTCGTACTCATGACTTCAACCGAAACGAAGCCCGCCGTCCTCTTCGTCTGCGTGCACAACGCCGGCCGGTCGCAGATGGCGGCAGGTACGAGGACTGGGAACTTGACGACCCGGCAGGTCAGGGAATCGAGGCCGTGCGCACCATCCGCGACGACATCCGTGCCCACGTCGAGACCCTGCTGACCAGCCTGTCCATATCCAGGGCTTCTGCAGATGACGCACTCCCAGACAGGATGACTCATGACTGACATCACCACAGGCGAACTCCCCGTAGCCGTCATCGGTGCCGGGCCGGTTGGTCTTGCTGCCGCGGCGCACGTCATCGCTCGCGACATGGAGCCGCTCGTCCTCGAGGCAGGTGCGACACCTGCGGCCGCTGTCAGTGTGTGGGGCCACATCGGTCTCTTCTCACCGTGGAAGTACAACATCGACCAGGCTGCACGAGCGCTGCTCGGGCCGACAGGATGGGTGGAGCCCAATGGCGACCACCTGCCCACCGGGGCTGAACTCGTCACCGAGTACCTCGCTCCATTGGCCGCGACCCCACAGCTGAGCAACGCGATCCGCACGCAGACACGAGTCATTGCGATCAGCCGCGTCGGCAAGGATCGCACCCGCACCCCGGGACGCGGCGACACTCCATTCCTCGTGCGAACTCAGAACGGGCGTGGAGAAATTTTGGATCATGTCGTGCGCGCCGTCATCGACACCTCAGGAACCTGGGAGACACCGAATCCACTCGGCCAGGCTGGACTGTCGGCACTCGGTGAAGACGAGGCCCGCGAGGCCGGGCTCGTGAGCTCACCGCTGCCCGATGTCCTCGGCCGGGACCGTGCGCAGTTCGCTGGCCGTCACACTCTTGTCGTTGGGGCCGGTCACTCGGCGGCCAACACTCTGCTGGCTCTGGGAGAGCTCCGCGAGGCCGAACCGACCACCCGCATCAGCTGGGCCATACGAGGAACTGACCCTGCCGGTGTCTACGGCGGTGGCGACCAGGACGGACTCCCAGCCCGCGGAACTCTGGGCACCCGACTGCGCAACCTCGTCGAAGCCGGACGTATTGAGGTCCACACCTCGGTGACCATCACGAGGCTAGGCATCACGGACCCGAGCGCCACCTCGGCGACCAGTGTAGGGCACGACGACACAGCTTCAGGCACTGCAAGCGAACTCATCGTCACCGGTACCACTCCAGACGGATCAGTGTCGCTCGACGTTGACCGGGTAGTGCCAGCCACAGGGTTCCGCCCTGACCTCAGCTTCCTCCGCGAGATCCGACTCGATCTCGACCCGATCGTCGAGGCGCCCACAGGCCTGGGCCCACTCATCGATCCGGAATACCACAGCTGTGGAACCGTCGCGCCACACGGTGCTCGCCTCCTGGCCCACCCGGAGAAGGACTTCTACATCGCAGGTATGAAGTCCTACGGTCGCGCGCCGACGTTCCTCATGGCCACCGGTTATGAACAGGTTCGCTCTATCGTCGCCGCGATCGCCGGCGATCAGGAAGCGGCCGACAAGGTCGAGCTCGTGCTTCCGGAGACCGGAGTGTGCTCGGCCGACATCGGTTCGTCATGCGAGTCGACCTCAGCCGAGGTTGGCGTCGAAGCCGCAGAATCGGATTCGTGCTGCGATTCTCCCGCACAGCCAGTTACGCTAGGTATCCCCTCCGGGCTGGAGCACGGTCGCAGCACCACTGTGGCAACAGACTGAATCAGACGTTATGAGCTCTGCCCTGCCTTCTGCGCACCCGTGACTGCCGAGGCGCCCAGGTCTCCCTTCGGCAGCGGCTCCTGAGCAGTCAGTGCCTGAGTCCAGGCCTCGGTGGTCGCGACGGAGGCCCAGTTCGAATGCAGGAGTGCCATCAGCGTCGTGTGCACGGTCTTGGCATCGGCGAAGCCGGCATCATTGGCGATGTTGATGGCACCGGTCGCATCGGAGAGCACCTCCGTGGTGAAGCCGAGAACCTCGGCGCCTGCTGCCGAGGAGAGGATGCAGTTATTGGTCATATAGCCCACGAGGGTGACAGTGTCGACGCCCTTCTCGCGCAGCCATGCTTCGAGATCGGTGTCGGCGTAGACGGAGCCGTATTCCTTGACCACTGACTTCCAGGAATCGACCTGGCGCTGAGCGACCTCTGGGTGGAGTGCGAACCCGGGCTCGTTCGGATTGAAGACCGGGGCTTCGGTGCCCATCGTGTGCTGGAAGACGGCGACCGGGATGTCGGCGGCAGCCGCAGCGTCGATGGCCGCAGTGATCTTCGGCAGTGACTGGTCATGGCTCGGGTACTGGATCTCCAAGGGGCCGTCGAAGTACTGCTGCTGCACATCGACGAGGACAAGGGCACGGCGGGCGGTAGTCATATCGAATCTCCAAGATGTCGTTAGTAGGGACGTGGCGCGCAACTGCGGCACATCTCAAGTGTGCGAGAGCCGACCGGGCGCTACCAGTAGCACAAATGCTCATCTACGATGGAATTACGCCAAACTTCCCGAGCCTGCCACCAGCCAAACAGGAGGGCGCCGACGTGCGCATCGCCATCTATGCCTTCACCGGCATCACCATGTTCCATCTGTCTGTGCCGCAGATGGTCTTCAACGAGGTTGCCCGCCAGGGCTTGGCAGCGTGGGAAACCGTCCTGTTCTCCGACGACGTTGCGCCGATCACGACGGCGGAGGGGTATCAGATCACTGGGCTGAGTGGGCCGGACGCGGCAGCTGGCGCCGAGGTTGTCGTTGTCCCGTCCTGGTACGACGATGGTCGCCCGGCTGGGCAGCCCCTGCGACAGCTGCTCGTTGACTGCCATGACCGGGGTGCTTCCATTGCCGGACTCTGTCTGGGCACGTTCCCCATCGCAGACGCAGGTCTGCTCGCCGGCCGCAGGGCGGTCACGCACTGGCAGGGGTTCGACCAGCTCACGGCTCGACACCCGGATCTGGAGATCGACGATTCAGTTCTCTACATCGACTACGGCGATGTCATCACCTCGGCTGGCACAGCCTCGGCGTTGGATGCCTGTCTTCACATGGTCCGAACCCGGCTGGGCGCCGCCGCGGCCAACCAGGTGGCACGCAGTCTGGTCATCGCACCGCACCGCGACGGTGGGCAGGCGCAGTACATTCAGCGACCGCTGCCGGAACATGCCGATGACGACCCGATCTCTCGGGTTCTCGATTGGGCAGTCGATCACCTCGACGAATCACTGCCGGTCGAGAGGTTGGCCGAGATCGCACACATGAGTGTGCGGACCTTCATCCGCACCTTTCGGGCATCGACAGGGGCGACGCCTGCTTCGTGGGTGCGCATGCGTCGCCTCGATGAGGCCCGTCGGGCGCTGGAGACCACGAGCGTGTCGATCGATCAGATCGCCGTGAACTGCGGATTCGGCAGTGTGGTCACTTTGCGGCAGAACTTCGCTGCCGCGTTCAAGACGACGCCTTCGGAATATCGTCGCCGGTTCGAAGCGCGGCCCGAACTTAGTCGGCTGAAGTGAGCTGAGCGTTCGACTCGTCGGCCTGGTTCGCCTTCTTGTTCTTCTTGCCCTTGAGCAGGAACCGGTCGACGCTGAGGCGTCCCGGCCCCATAGCTGCCAGCAGAAGGGCGCCTGCTGCCAGAGCTGCCACGAGTTCCCAGCCGCCCTGATCGACGAACGGCACGGGAGTCAGGTGGACGATGAGAAGGGCTCCGATGAGGTTGGCTGCCAACAGAACCCCGACGATCGGAGTCAGGGCGCCGAGGATGAGCAGCGCGCCGCCGATGAGTTCGACGAACGTGGCGAACGGCGCCGCGATGTCCGGCAGCGGCACGCCCATCTGTGCGAATGACTGGGTAGTTCCGGCGACGGTCCACTCATTGAACTTCTGCCAGCCGTGGGCGATGAAGATGGCGCCGAGGGCGATCCGAGCGATGACGGTGATGATGTCGCGAGCGATGGTCGGGAATCCGGTCGTGGCGTACACAGCGATCTCCAGGGTTGATTGAAATTGCAATTACAGAGTATGCGCTGCGCTTGGCAAGACGCTGACAGCAGTTTCGCTTGTCATCTGAGATCGTCGCGGACGGCCGTGGCTGACGACGCTGGCCGTCGGAGTCTGATGCTCAGAACCCGTAGGCAGCGTCCTTCGCTTCCCTGATCGAGGCGTAGGTCTGTGTGAGCACAAGGGTGTCCTCGACGAGCCGGTCGAGGCGGGCGATGACATCGTTGTTGACGATCTGGTTGCGCAGCAGGTCCTTCTCCTCGACGAATACGTACGGCTGCACGACCTGAGCCTTCATGTATGTCAGGATCGGCTGCAGCTGTTGCTGGGGGATGAGATAGTGCTTGGCTGACCCAGCGGTCGCGACCATCGCCACGACCTTGTCGCGGAAGGCATTGACCGGCAGCAGGTCGAAGATGTTCTTCAGCGTCGCCGGAATCGAGGCCTGGAAGATCGGCGTGCCGATGACGATGGCATCGGCATCCACGAGGGCCCGGGTGACACGACCGGTATCCCCGGTGTACTCGGTGAAGTTTCGTCCGTCACTGAAGACCATGTCGACCTCGGCGAGGTCGATGAGGGTGGCCTCGACGTCCGGGTCCTGGGCCAGCACCGTCTGGGTGACGTGTTCCATGACGGTCCGCGTCTTCGTGCCGACGTTCGAACCCGAGATCGCGACGAGCTTCATCGGGTGACCTCCTTCGCCGTGTACTTCTTCAGGGCCGGGATGATCTCGGAGCCGATGATCTCGATCTGCTTCATCACCTGGTCATAGGGCATGCCGCCGAAATCCATCTGACCCAGGTACCGCTGATGGCCGAACACCTCATGCTGGTGCAGCATCTTCTCGACAATCTGCTGGGGGCTGCCGAGGTTGACGATGCTGTGCGGGTCCACCGCCTGGGCGAAGAGTTGCTTGGGCATGCCCTGACCGTTCGTGCGCTTCATCCCCTCGTTGATATGAGGGTAGAGTCCGCGCAGCGCCTCCTGCGAGGTCTCGGCAACATGGAAGAATCCCGCAGTCGCGATCGGCAGGGTATCTGGGTCGAACCCTTGGTGGCGTGCCGCTTCCCGGTAGGCATCGACCGTGGGTCTGAACGACGAGGTTGTCCCACCCAGGTGCGCCATGACCATGGGCACCCCGGCCAGGCCGGCCTTGATCGCGCTCGTCGGGGCACCACCCACGGCTCGCCAGATCGGCAGAGAATCCTGTGCGGGACGGGGGAGCACCTCGGCGTCGTTCAGCGGTGCACGGAACTGGCCCCTCCAGCTGAGCTTCTGCTCGCGATTGATTCGGTTGAGCAGCTCGAACTTCTCTTCGAACAGCTCCTCGTAGTCGCGCAGATCATAGCCGAGCAGTTCGAAGAGCCCAACGCGTGAGGCGCGACCGGCGACGAGTTCGGCCCGGCCGCCGGAGATGTGGTCGATCGTGGAGAAGTTCTCGAACACGCGAACCGGATCTGAGGTGCTCAGGATCGTCGAGGTGCTGCCGATTCGGATGGCGCTCGTCGCCTGGGCGATTGCGCCGAGGATGATGGCGTGAGCCTGCGAAGCGAAGTACTCCTGGTGACTCTCACCGACGCTGAAGAAGTCGAAGCCAGCATCCTCGGCCGCCTGCGCATAGCCGATGAACTCGCGGATGCGCTCGCCCGCACTGACTCTGGATCCGTCGGCCGGGTTCGGCAGATGATCGCCGAGGCTGTACATCCCGAACTGCAGTCCCTGGCCGGGCGTGAATCCGAAGTGATCCATCATGCTCAAGTGATCCATCACGTTCGCGGGCTCAGTGTGGGTGGTGGTGTCGGTCATGTTCTCTCCTCGGTGACGGCGAATTCGAAAAGTATCGTTTGCCATGTCAACTGATCGGTGCGGAGAAAAATTCCCTAGGGCTTTTCGTCTGCCTCGCGGCGCTTCACACTGTGCTCGTAGAGCTTCTTCATCAGCGCATGCAGCTGCGTCTTCTCATCCTCATCGAGGGCCTCATCGAAGAGCGCAGACTGGAATTCGATCTGGGCCGGGTAGGCCTTGTCGAGCCGTTGCCTGCCGACGTCCGTCAAGGAGATGAACTTTGTCTTCCAGTCCTGTGTGCGTGAGATCAGACCATCACGTTCGAGCCGGGAGACCATCCGGGACACACCTCCGCCGCTGACCGTGAGTCCCTTCGCCAGATCCGACTGGGTGACCGGTTCAAAGGCGCGGATGTGGCTGAGCATCTCGAACTGGGCGATGGTGAGATCGAAATGGTGCAGGTGAGTATTGGACATCTGGTTGCTGTTCTGAACGAAACGCACCATGCGCAGCCAGATCAACGTGCTCAGCGACAGATCCTCCATCGCGCCTCCTGTGATCTCGGGCCAAGTGTGTCGGCGGTGCTGCCTGATGGTCAATCTACATCGTGGCGAAGCGACAGATGACAGCGACAGATGACGAAGGCAAGGAACTCAAAGTTCCTTGCCTCTATTTACTTTATAGTGCAGATGGGGACTTGCGGCAAGGCCCCGTCTGCGGGGCAGACTGGTACCTCGGGTTGAGAGAGTGGAGCAGTTGTGACTGAAGTGATCATCGTCGGTGCCGGGCCGACCGGGTTGATGCTGGCCGCAGAGCTGGCTCTGGCAGGGGTGGACAGTGTTCTTGTCGAGAGACGAGCAAACCAGGACCTCGTCGGAACGCGAGCGCTGGGTCTGCAGTCGCGGACCCTTGAGATGCTCGATCAGCGCGGCATCGTCGATCGTTTTCTAGATGAGGGCCAAGTCGCTCAAGTTCTGGGGTTCGGCAACACGCGACTGGGCATCATCGACTTTCCGTCACGGCACCCGTACGGATTGGGTCTCCGGCAGCAGCGCACCGAACAGATCTTGGCCGGGTGGGTCGAGGAGCTCGGGGTGAGAATCGACTACGGCGTTGAAGTCACCGGGTTCGATCAGGACCGCAGCGGAGTTGAGGCTCAGCTGTCCGATGGTCGTGTGCTGCGCGCTGACTATATCGTCGGCTGTGACGGAGGGCGCAGTCGGATCCGCAAGGCTGCGGGGATCGATTTTCCCGGTTGGGAGCCGACGATGAGCAGCCTCATCGCCGAGGTTGAGCTGACCGAAGAACCAGAATGGGGCGTCCACCAGCACAAGTTCGGAACGCAGGCGTTCAGCCAGCTTCCGAATGGCCGGGCAAGTCTCGTCGTCTCTGAGAGGGAGCCGCAGGAGAGCTCAGAGCCCACTCTCGATGATCTGCGCTTCGCGCTGACCGAGGCATGGGGGAAAGACTTCGGGGTTCGCGATCCGAGTTCGCTGACTCGCTTCACCGACATGGCTCGGCAGGCCGCGAGCTATCGTTCCGGACGGGTGCTGCTGGCCGGAGACTCGGCGCACGTCCACTCGCCGGTCGGTGGCCAGGGCCTCAACACCGGCGTCCAAGACGCGATGAACTTAGGGTGGAAACTGGCGCGAGTGATCAAGGGGACGTCGTCAGAGAACCTCCTCAATACCTATCACCGGGAGCGTCACGCAGTCGGCGCGCGAGTCATCCACCACAACCTGGCCCAGACGGCACTGATGCGAATGGACGACCGCGTCAAAG
Source organism: Brevibacterium sp. UCMA 11754 (assembly GCF_021532275.1). Lineage (GTDB taxonomy): Bacteria > Actinomycetota > Actinomycetes > Actinomycetales > Brevibacteriaceae > Brevibacterium. The sequence continues at coordinate 299,098 of NZ_JACBOT010000031.1, read as the reverse complement.
CCCTCAACGAAGTGATCGATGGCTGGCTCCACATGGACGAGCCGCGCAAATCACTTGCCGGCGACCTCTCCGGCCTCGCCATCCGCTACGAGGCGCGAACCGAAATTGTCGGTACAGCCGATGCTGCCAGTGGAACCGATGACCCCAGCTCAGACGTGCACCCACTGGTGGGTCGTCGCATGCCTGACCTGGACCTCCACACTCCAGCGGGGGCACGGCGAGCATTCACGCTTCTCCACAGCGCTCGCCCAGTGCTGCTCAGCCTCGGTGATCCCAGTGACATCGACATCACAGCATGGGCAGATCGTGTCGATCGTGTCGATGCGCGCTACTACGGTGTGTGGGATCTGCCGGTCATCGGCGAGGTGTCGGCTCCCACTGCCGTGCTCATCCGCCCGGACGGCTATGTGGCGTGGGTCGGGCAATCGTCGGCCGCAGGGCTGAGCGAGGCGCTGGGATTCTGGTTCGGTCTCTAGGTCTTCGTGGAACAATGGGTAGCAGAGCTCGCGTGTGCGCCGGGAAGAAGGATTGATTCGTGAATAGCCAGAACTCAGCAGTCGGTGAGACTGACGACCGCCTCGGCGCGGGACGGACTGCCGCCGTCATCATCGCCTCCACCTCGGCAGCCAGGGGAGAGGCGGCCGATACCACCGGGCCGATCCTCGTCGACTGGCTGCGCACCCGCGGATACGAGACTCCCGATGCCATCGTCGTGCGTGACGGCGAGCCCGTCGGTCAGGCGCTGGGCACGCTCCTCGTCGACACTCCCGAACACGAACGCCCACGCATCATCGTCACCAGCGGCGGCACCGGACTGGCTCCGGACGATCGAACTCCGGAATTCACCGCCGAACTCCTCGAACGACAATCCCCGGGGCTCGTCTACGCGATGTGGCGCAAGGGCCTGGAGACGACCACCTCGGCGGTGATGAGTCGCGGCGTCGCCGGCGTTCGGGGCCGCAGCTTCGTCATCAACTTTCCCGGCTCGAAGGGCGGCGTCAAGGACGGCATCACCGTCATCGATGACCTCCTCGAACACATCCAGACTTCCATCGAGGACACCACCGACCACGGACCAAGGGTCTGATCACCATGGCTCAACGCAGGGCCGTTCGTGCCCGAGTCCACAGATTCGACGCCAGCGGAGAGATCTCCGCCGGGCCCGACTCGCTGGCTGGGGAGGAGCCGCTGGAGGTCAGCCTCAACGGGGAGCAGTTCTCCGTGACCATGCGCACACCCGGCAACGACATCGAACTCGTGGCCGGCTATCTCCTCTCCGAAGCGATCATCACGACCATGGCCGACATCGAGGAGATCGACTTCTCCACTGGGCTCGCTCCCGACGGGACTCGGAACCACAACGTCGCGGCTGTGCGGCTGCGACCCGGAATCTGGAGCGCCGAGGCGGCCCCCGCCCGATCCGTCTACACCTCGTCCTCGTGTGGGATCTGTGGAACCGCGGCCATCGACGCGGTGACGAAGACCTCCGCCTACCCCCTGATCCCGGCTTCCTTCCACCTCGACGAGGATAACGATGAGGAGTACCGGTTCCCGCCCCTGCTCTCGGCCGCACGGCTCGGTGAGCTGCCCGACCGCCTGCGCACACAGCAGGACGTCTTCGACAAGACTGGGGGAGTCCACGCCGCCGCGCTCTTCGCCGTCGGTGCTGACCCGAACGATGAGCCGGAACTCCTCGTCGGACGTGAAGATGTGGGTCGTCACAACGCCGTCGACAAGGTCATCGGCTGGGCGATGTCACACCAGGGAAGTGGTCTGCCGCTGAGCCGAACGGTCCTGCAGGTCTCAGCGCGTGCCTCATTCGAACTGGTGCAGAAGTCAGCGATGGCAGGCATCCCGATGATGTCGGCCGTCAGTGCACCCTCGGCGCTGGCCGTCGATCACGGCAAGAGTGTGGGTGTCAGCGTCATCGGCTTCAACCGCAGGGGCCGTTTCAATGTCTACTCATACCCGGAGCGGGTTGCCTGAGCCCCGGCCCGATTCCGGCCAAGGTGATTGTGGCCCATCGGGTCGCTGCACCTGGAGCCCTTGCCTCTGCTGGGCCGCCTGCCAGCCGAGATAGCTGCCTTCGAGTTCGATGACGCGGTGCCCGGCTCGCCGCAGAGCGCTGGAAGCCACCGAGTTGCGCACACCGCTCTGGCAGAAGCTGAGGATCGTGCCCGAAGCTGGCAGCCGATCCTGATGCCACAGGACCCGCCCCGCACTCAGCTGCACTGCGCCGGGGATCGTGCCCTGCGCGAATTCCGATGCGTTGCGTACATCGAGGAGCATCTCGTAATCAGTCGAGTCGAGGTCGTCCGGCCCCACCAGATCGGGGACAGCTGCGGGGAGTCCGTCGGTGGCGGTGACATAGCCTTCAACTGTGTCGATGCCGACCCGAATGAGGTGATTTCGTAGGTGGTGAGCGGTGTCCGAGCCGTCGGTCAGAAGCACGAGAGGCCGAGTATCGGACTTCGGATCCAGCACCCAGCCCGCATGGACGGCAGGCTTGTTCCAGGCCGGAATGTTGATCGCGTCCCGAACCGCGCCCGCATGGACACCGTGCTGATCCCTGGTGTCGATGAGGGTCACAGCGGCGTTCGCCAGGCCCTCGCGGACTGCAGTGACACTCAGTTCTGGCAGCACCGACTGTGGACCGAGAATCGCAGGCCCTTCCAGGTTCTGTCGTTTCATGCGACCGAAATAGGAAGGAGCATCCGGCTGTCCGTCTAAGAGCTCGTCGATGAAACCCTGCTCATCGCCGGCCGCAAGATGGTGGCCCCACCAGGAGAAGCTGCGTTCGTAGCCGACTGTGATGGTGTAACCGTCGGCCAAGCGTTCGCCCTCGTGCCCGTATTGCCAGTCAGCTCCGCCTTCACCGGGCAGATGGGCAGTTGCGCCGGTGGAATCGGCCAATTCTCGAGTACCGGAGAAGAAATCGGCGTGAATGTGCGTCTCGGTGACGTGGGCGATGCGCATTCCTTTGGCTTCGGCCAGCTCCAGGTAGGCGCTGATGTCCCGACTGGGGTCGATGACGATGACGATGGCGTCGCCGGTGGCCTGACAGCCGATGAATTAGCTCGCGTGAGATAGGTCCTCATCGTAGATTCGTTCGAGCAACATGACGTTTCTCCTGTCCGACTGCCAGGGTGAGGCTGCTGCACCGCTGCACCGCTGCACCGCTGCACCGCTGCAGGGCATCGTCTTAGATACTGTGAGCCAGACCTTGGGCGAGCACCTCGGGGCACCTCGGGGGTCAGCAATACCCGACTGATGGTCAGGGACTCGCCTTCAGAATACGCCGCCCGGCCGACGGGGGACAGGCATCAGCGGTCATCTCTAGGTCACGAGACGACATCGATGTGGAGGGCTCGGCGCGAGATTTTGGTCTGCTCTGTGGCGAGTCAGTCGGGCCTGAATCCACCGCGGGAAGGATCGGCAATTCAGTCTTCAGAGGGAAGTGGCCCCGCAGGTGCGCGCATACGCTGAATTCATGGGCTACCCCGCCCAGCTGAGGTAAAGGATTCGCCATGACTGAGGTCACCATCAACAACAACCGACTGACGATCGTCTTTCCCGGGTGGGAGCGGCTGATGGCCGGACGCCGTTTCCATTCTGTTCCCCTCGATGCGATCCGCGCCTCCGAAGTCACCGGGTGGCCGTCGGAGTTTTTGGGTCTGCGATCTGGTCTGAACATCTCCGGCTACCGGAAGCTCGGCACCTATCGGCACCCGAACGGCACACGTCGTCTCGTGGCGATGAAGGCCGGTGAACCGGTGCTGCGCATCCGTTTGACCGACGGCTCTGAGAACGGGGGATTCGATGAACTGCTCATCTCGACACCCAATGCCGAAGAGGTGAGCGCCGCGCTGCGAAGGTCACCGAGGTGAGCGCCGCGATTCAGGACTGAACTTGCGCAGCCGCGGTCGGCGGCAGCCCTAACCTTCTGTGGATTCCTCGACCACCCTGTCTGTGGCCAGCAGGGTCCGGTCTCCGGCTCGAAGAGTACCCACACCCGTCGATGTGAAGACGTCGGGAACTGCCACGATGCCCGAGCCCTCGGCAGGGTAGCCCCTGGCGAAGCTGCCGGTGGCTGCGTTGTGGACCCGCAGACTCTCGCCCTCGCGCAGGTAGATGAGCCCGCCGACGGCAGCCTCTAAGACCACGGGCTCGGGCAGAGAGACTGGCAGTTCGTTCGTGCCCGTCTCATCGATGACCGTCAGGCCCTGCTCGTCCCTCGTGATGATCAACTCCGAGTTCGCATCTCGAGCGATCTCGCTGGCGGACTCGTCGAGGACATCACCAGTTTCTGCATCGATGACGGGCCCGGACCCATCGTCGGCATCGAGGTGAATGAGACCGTCGACCTGTTCGGGGAAGGCTGTAAGCCCCTCGACGCTCCAGTCGTGATCCGCCAGCGGAATCTCCCACGCGGTGTCTCCTCCGTCCGAGGCGGAGAGAGTGTCCTGATCAACACTGAGGATCGTCCCCTGATACTCGCCGAGGACGCGCGAGGTCGAGGATTCCTCATCTGCGACTTCACCGGAGTCAGAGTCGAGTGCCACAGCTTCTCCGTCATCGGTGTCGCCGTCATCGTCGGCGGGCGAGAAGACCGTTCCCGGGCCTTGCAGCGGACCGGGCACGTCTGTCGGGCCCCACTTCTGTTCGCCCGTTTCCAGGTCATAGGCGCTCGCCGTCACCTCGGTGCTGCAGCTTTCGTCAGATGCCGAGTCGGTGAGCACCGCCAGCGGTTTCCCCTCACTGTCGGCGGTCACGGTGAACCCGGTGCAGCCCGTAGGTCGCTGGGCCTGCCACAGGGTGGTGCCGTTGCTGTCGACGGCGCTGAAGTTCAGCCGATCCTCGCTGCTGCCTGCGGACAGGAAGACATCGCCGAGGTGCTTGACGTCGAGGTCCCAGTCCGGTTCCACGAGTTCGAGCGGTTCGACGATCAGCGGCAGCTGCAGGTCGGAGGCATCGACCGCATCGAGCTTCGTGTCGACCTGCTTCGGTTCGCGTTCGAGCTCGGGCGGTTCCTCGGCCGAGGTGCAGCCAAGGAGAGCCAGTGTGGTGGTCAGCGCGATGGTCAGACTGACGAGTCCTCGCCTGGCCATCAGGGCCTTCGCTCGTCTCTGACCCGGTTCGGTGCCTTCGCGGTCTCCGGCCCGGTCTCTGTCTCCGATCCGGTCGCAGTCTCTGTCTGCTCCTGACTCTCGTCCCTGCCCGTCCTGTCCCTATTGCGACGGCGTTCATGCCGGAACCACAGGGCGATGGCGACGACTGCCAACAGGCAGACGACGAGGATGTCGACCGTGGTCGACGTCCAGGAGCTCGCCCATTCCTGAATATGGGCAAGGGTTGAGGTTGAAACCAGAGACGGTGCCGAGACCAGACCATTCGTCATCCAGAACACGATGCCGATGAGGATCATCAGGGCTCCGGTGATCATCGAGATGATGGGTAGCCGGCGGCCGAAGAAGTTGACCGAGCCTCCGCGCATGACCGACCTGGCTCGCGGCCCCATCCGCGACCACAGGGCCGCGATGATGAACAGCGGCACGACCATGCCGGCACCATAGATCGCCAGCATCACACCGCCGAGGAATACGCTGCCTCTCGTAGCCGCCAGAGTCAGGACCGCGCCGAGGATGGGCCCGGAGCAGATTCCGGCAATCCCGCTCGTGGCACCCAGGAGGAAGGTCTTCGTTGCTCCTGTCGCCGTTGCGGACTTCGACCTCATGGCGTCGGCACCCGGCAGCGCCCGAGCGGGGTCGAACCCGAATCCGAAGAACTGGACGATGCCGAGGATGACGAGGATCACCGAGGCGACGAGGACGATCGTTCCGCGATAGGCCGTGAAGATTGCTCCCAGGGTTCCTGCTCCCATCCCCAGGGGGATGAGGACGAGCAGCATTCCAACGTAGAAGATGACACCGTGGAGCAGCAGTCGTGACCCGGCCCCTACCGTGGAGCCGAAGAAGGCCGGCAGCAGCAGCGCCGCGCACGGGCTGAGCAGTGCGAGGACTCCGCCGATGAAAGCGCTGAGTAAACCGATGTCCATCAGTTCGCTCCTTCCAATTTCTGTTCTATGGCGTCGACGAAGACGCTGGTGGGCTGGGCTCCGACGTAGGGTTGATCGCCGAGGATGAACGTCGGAGTCGAGAAGGCGCCGAGTTCGGTGCCCATCTTGGCGTTCTTGTCGACAGCCGCGGCTGTTTCAGAGGAGTTCATGTCCTTCTCGAACTGGTTCATGTCGAGGCCGATATCGGCGGCCACGGATGTCAGCGCTTCGGGAGAGAGCTCCTCCGGCGGACGTGGTTTGCCTCCGGCGAACAGCTTCTCGTGGAACTCCCAGTGCTTTTCCTGCAGGGCGGCTGCGTATGCCGCCTTGGCGGCCTGTTCGGACGCGGAGCCGAAGACGTTGACCTCGCGCCATTCGATGCGCAGATCATCGGAGTCGACGTAGTCGAGCATCTTCGGCAGAGTGTCCTGAGACCAGGCCGCACAGTACGGGCACTGATAGTCGGAGAAGACGACGAGAGTAACCGGAGCATCCACCGGACCGTCGGCCAGAGGGTCGTCATCGTCGCTGTCGAAATCGCTGACATCCTTCTGCTGGGGATCCTCGACCTCGGTGACGACGACATCCGACTCCTTCTGTCCGGCGGTGGTCTGGCCAGAATCGTCGCCCTGCTCTCGATCCATGAAGAGGATCATGAGCACGAGAGCCAGGGCCGAGGCGATGACCACGAGGGGTATCCACCAACGGTATTGGGGTCTGAGCGCTTCGTGTCTCGGCATATCACCACTCCTGAATTACTATGAAACTTAATAAAGTGCATGTCGTGGCGGGCCAGTGCTGCCACGTTCATTCCTGACTCGTGATCAACAGCGGTGTCTGTGGATCACCGATGAGCGCGGCACCGGATTCGGAGATGTGGTGTGGGGCTCCGAGCTGCTTGGTCGCCTTGAGCAGTGGAGTGTCCTTCTTGATGGGACTGCCGTCGCGAGCGGATCTGGCTGTGACTGACTGCTCCTCCTGGTCCGAGTCGCTCTCGTTCTCCGGCTCGCTCCCACTCTCTGAGTCGAAGGTGATGAGACCTGCGCCCACTGCGGAAACCTCGGCGTGGGCAGGCAGCGGTGTGCTCCAGCGATTGGTCCCATCGGCGTCGAAGCCGTGCAGTTCGGACCCGACCGTGACCAGGGTGTCGCTCGATGAATCGAACCAGGCCCCAGCGATCTCGGAATCGACGATGGCACCCGAGCGCATGTCGATCAGAGTCCGCATGTCGCTGCCGGCGTCGCCCAGCAGTGCATGAGTGGTGCCGATCGGTTCCCAGGGCACCTCCCTGGCCTCGGACGTTGACATGCTGAAGTCCTCGGCGGCTCGGTTCCATCGCTCTTGTCCATCGAGATCCTCACCGACGATGTCACTGCCCTGGCTGCGAACGAGATGTTCACCGAACAGTGCCACCACACGTGGCGAGGCGTCGCCACCTTCACCTGCGTCCTCTCCTTCGGCGGCGACCACGTCTCCGGTGGCCGGGTCGAGTGCGGTGCGGGGACCGCTGGGTCCGATGTAGTCCTTCGGTGTGCCTGCGAAGATGAGGCCGTTGCCCAGCATTGCGCCGGGCGTCTCCACCGGTCCCCACTGTTTCTGACCGGTCTTGAGGTCATAGCCGCTAGCGGTAGGTGTGAGTGAGTTGCCGGTCGAGAGGTCTTGGTCCATGAGGACTGCAATGGGCCCATCATCGGTTGTGGTGACGAGATAAGCGGAACAGGCTCGTGGACGCTGCGCAGTCCACAGGACCTCCCCGGTCGAATCGACAGCACGATATTCGAGGCTGTCATCGTTCTCGTGCATCGACAGGAACGTCCCGTCCGCTTCCTGGGCGGAGGCGTCCCAACCCGGGTCGACGGTGCGAGACGCAGCGGAATCGCTGTCTGCCTCACCATGATTGGAACTCAAAGCTTCACCGGCATCGAAACTCGGAGCTCGTGACCCAGCCGAGCTCGGCTCGGACGACTGGGACTCCGAAACGAACGCAGAGCAAGCGCTGAGCGGCAGGACGACGGCGAGCGCGAGTGGCAGAACGGCTGAGGCGATGGGTCGTGGTCGCACGCCGCCTTACCCTTCCGCCTCGGCGAGGGCATCGTCGACGGCACCGACGAATTCCTTGGTCGGTTGGGCACCCACGAGGGGTTTGCCGCCGATGACGAACGTCGGGGTGCTGGCCACGCCCAGGGAAGAGCTCTCTTGGGCGTTGGCCTCGAACTCGTCGTGAGCGTTGACCGAATTCAGGTCTCCCTTGAACTTGGTGGGGTCGAGGCCGAGTTCCTTGGCGGTGGACACCAGTGAGTCGTCGTCGAGCTCGGATTTCGGAGGGTGCTCACCGCCTTCGAACATGGCATTGTGGAACTCCCAGTATTTGTCCTGGAGGCCGGCGGCATAGGCAGCCCGGGCCGCCCTTTCGGACTCCTCACCGAAGACGGCGAGGTCACGCATCTCAATGCGCAGATCACCCTTGTCGACGTATTCCATCATGGTTGGCAATGTCTCCTCGTTCCAGGTGGCGCAGTAGGGGCACTGGTAGTCGGAGAACATGACGAGAGTCACCGGCGCATCGACATCGCCGACGGCGCGGCTGTCGTCTTCGACCCGGTGCTCGACGAACGACAGGTCGATCTCTTCGCCCTCGGAGCCTGAATCGCTGCCGGAACCCGCTTCGCTCTGCGAGTGTGCGTCCGCACTGTCGTCAGAGGGGCCTTGGCTGGCGATGACCACGCCGATGAGCACCGTAGCGAGAACGATGACGGCTAAGGGCACGAGCCAGACCATGGGGCCGCGATCGGAACGGAACACGGGAGCCTCCTTGAAAATGTCGGGTTGGAGTCGGATCGGCACGCATTCGAGGCAGCGTGCCATGGAGCTTTACTATCTGGCATAGTATACTAACTTCCATAGTAAACGTTTTGTCCGAAGCTGCGCAACGAAGGGACCCTCATGCTGTTCTCCTACCTCTCTGAGGCGGCCCAGTCGCTTCGGATATGGGGCACCCGCCGCATCGTCGTCGCCATCGCGGCGGCCGGTGCTTCCGTTTTCGTCATCGGATTGTCCACGGTGCTGATTCCCAACTCCTTCTTCTCCAGAGACATCCCTCCCGAGTGGTGGGACTACCCGGTCTGGATTCTCATGTCGGTCCTCTTGGGCCTTCTCATTGCCACCTATGTCCGCGAGCCCGGCCCTCGCAGAACCGGTTCCCGTGGAAACAAAGACGTTGCCGATGCGGTCGACGATGACTTGGTCGATGAGGACGTAGTCGATGAGAGGGCTGAACGTCGCGGCGGCACCTTCGGCACCGTGGGCGGCATGCTCGGATGGTTCGCCGTCGGATGCCCCGTGTGCAACAAGATCGCGCTTCTGGTGCTCGGCTACACTGGGGCTCTCACATACTTTGCGCCGCTGCAGCCTGTGCTGGCGGTGCTGTCGGTCATCCTGCTGCTGGTCGCGGTAGTCGTCCGCCTCAAGGGGCAGTTCTCCTGCCCGGTGTCCAATCGTGAAAGGAGCCGCCTGTCATGACATCAGCGTCGGATTCGACTGAGAAGTCATCACCGATTCGCCTCGGTGCTCTCGAGCAGCAGGTCATGGACCTGCTGTGGGACGAGGGGTCGTTGACGGTCAGGCAGATCATTGAGGACTTGGACAATGTTCCCGCCTACACAACGATCGCGACCGTGCTGACGAACCTTGAGCGGAAGGGCCTCGTGCGGCGTGAGCGACAGGGCCGATCGGTGCTGCACCGTCCGATCATCAGCCGCGAGGAGCATGCGGCGACGCTCATGCAGAAGGCGCTGCTCAACGGGGGAGACCGGGCGGCATCGATCCTGCACTTCGTCGAAGGCATCGGAGCCGAGGACGTCGAGCTCCTCCGTAGCTATCTCAACTCCAAGGATGAACGCGGATGAGTCTGCTGCTCATCGGCGCCGGCGCAGTCGCTCTGTTCGCCCTCATCTCCTTCATCGGTCCTTTTCTCGTGAGAACGGCCGCGCCGGTTCTCATGCGGGTACCGCGGTTGGCCGTGTATGGGCTCCTGTCGGTGTCCCTCATGTGGTGGGCCGTCGTGGCAGCGCTGAGCCTCATGGCGGCCTCGCTGTTCAAGGGTCCGGACGTTCTGCCCGTTCCCCTTGCCGATGTGTGCCAGCGGTGCCTCATCGCAGCCAGTCCCTTCCCCGGGCTGGCGCAGGTCGACACAATGGTCCCGGTCGTCCTCTTCCTCATCTTCCCGCTTGTGCTCTCGGTGGTCTCCGCCGTCTGGGCGCTGCATCAGCGGACTCGTCGCAGGCAGGCGAATTCGGCTGAAGCTCAGCGACTGCGCCGGGGCTCGGCGGTCGCCGATATCAACGGGCATTCACTGAACGTCCTCGATGGTCGGGCCCCGTTCGCGTTCTCACTGCCACAGAAATACGGCGGTGTGATCGTCTCCGAAGCTTTGTGTGCGACCTTGGAGAAGAATGAGCTCACCGCCGTGCTCGAGCACGAAAGAGCCCACGTCGAGGGCGGGCATCATCGGGTGATGGCAATCGCCGACACCTTCGTGCGACCGCTGTCGTTCATTCCCTTGTTCGCCGAGGTGGCTGCTTCCATTCCCCTCTATCTCGAGATCATTGCCGACAACCGAGCTCGGCAGGTTGCCGGCACACCGGCTCTGGCCAGCGCTCTCCTCAAGATCGGGCAGCCCACGAGCCAAAGCGACCACCTCGGCGGCCTCCATGCTCTCAATATCGCCGGGCCCGACCGCATTCGACAGCTGGTCGCACCGGCCACTATGACATCCGGGGTACTGCCGGTGGTGGCTCTGGTCAGCGTGCTCGCGGCATTCGTCACCGTCTTCTCCTCAGTCTTCTACTCCTACGCCACGGTGCTGGCCACCGGATGCGCCATACCCTGACTCACCTCGGTGAAGTGGTCACCGCTCGGACTCAAACCACTTCGGCCACTCAGATGCATATCATGCTGGAAGGGAGCATGAGGAGAGTGATGAGTGGATAGTCGAGAACAACAGGGGCCGAGCAGGGGAATGCTGACGGTCCTGCTGGGCGCTGTCGGTGCCGGACCGCTGCTGCTCTACGGACTCAGTGCTGTCAGCGACTCGATCATCGTCGACCTCGGCATCTCGGAGGCTCAATTCGGTCTCCTGGCCACCGCCTGCTTCACCTGTGCGGCCATCGGCAACGCCACACTGGCGCGTGTCGCCGACAGGCATTCGGACATGTTCCTCATGACCATTGTGTTCGCACTCGCCGCCGCGGCATTGGCGCTGGTGGCGGTCCCGGCAGGATTCGGAATGCTGCTCGTCGCCGCAGCACTGTCGGGCATTGCACAGTCCTTCCCCAACGGGGTCACCAACCGGATCCTCCTCGAACGAGTTCCGGTGCAGAAGCGGATCGGCTGGGTGGGAATCAAGCAGTCGGGGGTGCAGGTCAGCCAGCTGGTGGCCAGTGTGGTCTTTCCGCTGCTGGCCGCGGCCGCAGGGTGGCGGGGCGCGGCCCTGGTCATCGCACTCGTCCCGCTCGTCCTTATGGTGATGACCTGGCGTGCGCTGCGTGCCGCACCGCTGCTGGCCGAGACGTCGGCGCCGGTTGCCGAACCTGATCCCGGCGAACCCGATCCTGGCAACCCCGATCTCGCCGAGGCTGCCGACGTCACCGCTGGTCCTGCCGCACCGGTGGCGCCCGCACCAGCCGCCTCGCCGCGGTACCCGGGCATGATGTGGGCGCTGGCGGCCTTCGGCCTGCTCAACGGCATCGGTGTCCAGGCAACCAACGTCTACATGCCGCTGTTCTCCGTGCGCGAGTTGGACTTTCCACTCGTGCTCGGCGGTGTCACCGCCGCAGTGGCCGGTGCGATCGGTGTGGCCGCCCGAGTCGGCTGGGCCAGGCAGATGGCCCGCGGTGCATCCGGGCCCCGCGTGCTACTGCTTCTTGCGCTCATCGCCGTCGCCGGTGCCGCCTTGTTCTTCGCCGCTGGTGTTACCGGCTGGCCGTGGCTGCTGTGGATCGCGGCGGCACTGCACGGCACCTCGGCACTCGGCGTCTCTGTCGTTCTCATGAGCGCTCTCATGCGGTCGATTCCCGCGACCGCGATGGCGTCGGCAAGTGGAATGGTCACCGCCGGGATGTTCACCGGGTTTGCCCTCGGGCCGGTGGCTATGGGCGTGCTGGTCAGCTCACCCGGTGGCTTCTCGCTGGGCTGGGCCGTTGTCGGACTGGTCTACCTGCTCTGCGCGCTGCTCGCTGTGGTGCTCATTCGCGCAGCGAACAGAGCAGCCTGATCCGGTCATTGATGCGACTGTTCCGGACAGCGGAGGATACTCTCCCTCAGACAGTCACACCAGGTCTTGTCTGTTGTGTGGAGTCTGCTTAAACTCCCCGATAGATGGCACAGACAGGTAACCGGTGCGAACTGATACAGCGAGGTGTCTGATGAGCAAGGATGTTGAACTCGGAACCATCACGACCGACGTGCCGGCCCGCATGGACCGACTCCCGTGGGCTCGATTTCACTGGATGGTTGTCGTCGGCCTCGGCAGCGTGTGGATCCTCGATGGACTCGAAGTCACGATGGTCGGCAATGTCGCCGCCCGGATGACCGAGGACGGCAGCGGCATCGATATGACTGCCGGACAGATCGGCACTGCGGGGGCCATCTACGTGCTGGGGGCGTGCGTCGGCGCCATTGTCTTCGGTCAGCTCACCGACAGGTTCGGTCGCCGCAAACTCTTCCTGATCACCCTCGTCCTCTACCTCGTGGCCACCGTCGCCACGGCGTTCTCCTTCTCACCGTGGTACTTCTTCATCGTCCGCTTCCTCACTGGTGCCGGAATCGGCGGCGAATACGCAGCCGTGAACTCTGCCATCGATGAACTCATTCCCGCCCGGGTGCGCGGACGCATCGACCTCATCATCAACGGCTCCTACTGGCTCGGTGCCGCCGGAGGAGCGGCGACGACGCTGTTCTTCCTCAACACCGACATCTTGCCGCAGATGATCGGCTGGCGACTGGCCTTCGCCGTCGGTGCACTGCTGGCGATCTTCGTCTTCGTCGTGCGCAAGAACGTCCCCGAGAGTCCACGATGGCTGTTCATCCACGGACAGAAGGACGAGGCCGAATGCATCGTTGAGAATATCGAGACCGACATCGAGGAGGCGACTCAGGACAAGCTTCCGGCACCGGATCAGACGATCACGATCCGCCAACGCAAGACGATCTCCTTTGCCGAACTGGCGAGGGTCGCTTTCAAGCTCTATCCGCGGCGGGCGATTCTCTGCCTGCTCCTCTTCGTCGGTCAGGCCTTCCTCTACAACGGAATCACGTTCAACTTAGGCGGCATCTTCAACGGCTTCTACGGGGTGGCCGCGGCGAGTGTGCCGATCTTCATCATTCTCTGGTCTTTGAGCAACTTCGCCGGGCCCGTTGTCTTGGGCAGGCTCTTCGACACTATCGGACGCAAACCCATGATCGCGTTCAGCTATCTGGGATCCGCGATCGTTGCAGTGGTCCTCGCGTTTGTCTTCAACGCGGGCATCGGCAACGCCTGGGTATTCCTCATCATTCTTGTCGTCTGCTTCTTCCTCGCCTCCTCCGGCGCCAGCGCCGCGTACCTCACCGTCAGTGAGATCTTCCCGATGGAAACCAGGGCCCTGGCGATCGCCTTCTTCTACGCGATCGGCACCGCCGTCGGTGGCATCGCAGGGCCGCTGCTCTTCGGCAACATGATCGAGTCCGGCGACCGGTCGCTGGTCGCGATGGCATTCTGCATCGGCGCAGGGGTCATGGCTCTGGGCGGGGTCGCCGAGATCTTCCTCGGTGTCAAGGCCGAAGGCGCGAACCTCGAGGACATCGCCCGCCCCCTGACAGCCGAGGATGCCGACGAGGCCAAGGATGAGTTCGCATCGAAGAAGACTTCCGAGGCGGGGGAGCGGAAGGTGCCGCAGAGCCGACGGCAGAGGCTGCGTCCTGGTCCCGGTTCGGTGGGAATATACTCCCCATGGCCATCGGTGTCCTCACGCGATGTCCCACCCGAGGTCTCGGCCAACGAGGTGCAGGGCATCATCGCCTACGTCGGCGACATGCAGCCTGTTTCAGAGACGGAGCTCTACCGCGCCATCGGCGCCCGCCATTGGGGCCCGGGTCGTTTCCACTCCTCGGTGCGCGAAGCGATCAGGCAGGGACACATCCGGCGCAATCGTCGCGGCAGACTGGAGTCGACTGCCCATTGAGCGGAAGTGACGGGACTGCACAGGCGTCCACAGTAGAATAGGACGCATGCGTAAACGTGTGCTCATCATCATTTTGGCCGCCCTCGCGGTGCTTGGTCTGATCGCCGGTATGCTCAGCGGCACCCCAACGTGAGGGCCGCCCCGTCACTCGATGAGAAGGTCCGAGAGGGTCAACGCTGTGACAGGCAGCCGGTCGACGCAGCTGAGTGCCGCCGCATGAGAGGGACGACAGGGCACGGAAGCTAGGTTCAATCCATCGATTTCCGGATAGTCTGGGGCTCTGATCGACGATGCCCAAGCACCGCTGCCGTCAAGAGATGACGTTTCCTCACTGGTTCGCACCACTTCGGTTCGCACCACTTCGAGCTTGTTGGGCTCCACACTCAGACCATGTCCAGTCGTCTTCAGCGCAGCTTCCTTGGCTACCCAGAGTTCGAGACGCCTCCGGTCTGAGTTCGTACAGTCGGAAGTGCGCTCACTCGGGGCCAGCACATAGTCATCGAATCCGGGGAAGACCTCGCTTGGGAGACCTTCGATGTCGAAGCCGATGGGTGAGGACGGCGGCGCGGAGCCGACCAGCACCATCGTTCCCGAACGAGACAGGCTGACTTCCGCGCCCGTGACCTGGGGCTTGCCGTGTGGGCCGCCGCAGCTGCGGCAGCAACGCGTGAACTCCAGGTCACCAGCACTGCGAACATCCACGCCGAGTCGACGAGCAGCGACGAGGCGCAAGGCGAGATGTGCGCAGCGATAGGCGATCCGATCGGATGCATGGCGCAGGCGATCGGAGCGCTTCACCTCAGCCGGTGAGAGCAGTGAGGCGAGCCATGGGTGAGCCGACTGCGTCTCGCGCACCTCGTTGATGTCGCACACCAGGTACTCGATCCCGGCAACGGTCATCTCTTGCTGATCCCCCGGTACTGGGACACCGCGATCGTGGAGAAGATCGCAATGACTGCCACGCAGCTGATCACGGCGTAGAGCATCGGGTTGTCTGCCGCCCATCCGGTGCCCGAGGTGTACCCGGCGGGAGAGACATTGCCGAACAGTTCTCGGACGCTGGTTGCCACTGCAGTGACGGGATTCCATGAGGCGATCGCCTGCAGCGGTCCGGGCAGTGAATCGACCGAGACGAAGGCCCCGGAGAGGAAGGTGACCGGAAAGAGCCAGATCAGGCCGAGGCTCTGAGCCACCTCGACACTTCGCGCTGTCAACGCGATGAACGCTCCGATCCACGACATGGCGAATCCGAAGAGGAGCAGGAGCAGGATGCCGAGGAGCGCTGACCATGGGCCTTCGGTGATGCGCCACCCGATGATCAGTCCGCAGACCATGGTGACGGCGAGGGAGATCACACCGGTGGCCAAGTCGGAGGTGGTCCGGCCGAGGATGACTGCCACGCGGGACATCGGCAGCGATCGGAACCGGTCGATGAGCCCCAGCTGAAGGTCCTTGGCGAGGTAGACGGCCGTGAATGAGGAGTTGAAGGTCAGCGTCTGGGCCAGGATTCCCCCGATGAGGAACTCCCGATAGGGTGCGCCACCCAGGCTGCCGCCGAAGACGAATGCGAGCAGGAACACGAAGATCACCGGCTGCACGACGCCGGTGACCAGGGCTCCGGGGGTGCGGCCCACGTTGAGGAGATTGCGCCAGGCGATGACGGAGCTGTCGCGTGCCGCCGAAGTGATGGTGCTCATGCTTCCACCTCGACTTCCGACTGCGGCTGAGGCGATGGTTCCGCAGTGGCCGGGCTTCCAGTCAGCTCCAGGAAGACGTCGTCGAGCGTCGGACGGCACAGTGCCGCCTCGGTGACGAGGACACCGGCTCGGTCCAGGGCGCCGAGCACCTCCAGCAGAGTCTTCTGTCCCTGCGGGGCCGGGACTGTGAGGCGCTGACCCGTGGAATCGCGCTGCGGTGTGACCGAGCCTCCGAGGATACGTTCGATGATGCGCAGAGTCTCGGCGAGGAAATCGGAGCTGAGCAGGGTCAGCGCGATGCGTTCTGCGCCGAGGCTGACCTTGAGTTCGTTCGAGGTCCCCTCGGCGATGACTCGACCGGAGTCGATGACGGCGATGCGATCCGCCAGCTGATCGGCTTCCTCCAGATATTGGGTCGTCAGCAGCACCGTGGTTCCTTGGCCGACAAGAGTGGAGATGACGTCCCAGGTGTCCAGCCTGCCGCGGGGGTCGAGGCCGGTGGTGGGTTCGTCGAGAATCACAACCGGTGGCCTGTAGACCAGAGCCGAAGCCAGGTCGAGGCGCCGTCGCATGCCACCCGAATAGGCGCCTGCTCGTTTGTCTCTGACGTCGACGAGGGCGAACTCCCTGAGCAGTTCGCGAGCTCGAGCTCGCGACTCGGTGCGGCTCATCCCGTAGAGGCGGGCGACCATCAGGAGGTTCTCGTAGCCGGTGAGCTTCTCATCGACCGCCGCATACTGTCCGGACAGTCCGATGCTGCGGCGCACGGCGGTGGGATCGGCTGTCACCGAGTTCCCCGCGACGGTCGCGTCTCCGGAGTCGGGACGGATCAGCGTCGACAGAACCTTGACCGTGGTGGTCTTGCCTGCCCCATTGGGCCCCAGCAATCCGAAGATCTGTCCCTGGTCGACCTGCAGATCGATTCCGTCCAAGGCTCTGAAGCTTCCGTAGTTCTTCCTCAGCTGGTCAATGCGGATCACTATGACGCGATCTCGGCGAGCCGGCGCGGAGTGATGTCCGTCCAATTCGCCTCGACGAATTCGAGGCATTCATCGCGCTGAGCCGGGCCGAAGGCGATGACCCAACCAGCGGGCGCATCGGCGAACGTCGGCCATAGGGAATGCTGTTGGAGGTCGTTGACGAGTACACGGAAAGTGGCGGTGGTGTCATCAAAGGGGTTTTGCACTTTTCCTCATCTCCTGTCGATTGCTGGTGAGATATAACGCTTACATCTGTGGTTCGGCGTCATCGTCCAAGTGGATTGCCATCGCGGGAAGAATTTCTCGAAGGGCAGGCACTGTGAGCATGCCTGCGTGTCGTGCCGGGACTTCGGTGACGTGAATGTGACCAGTGACATATGGCCGCCATGATTCGGCAGTGGGGGTGCCGGGCGGAACATCCTGGGTGGCTGTGAAGACCACGACATCGCCGACGAATCTCTCCGCTGGAGCTTCCCGGAGCAGTCGAGACATGGTGAAGAACCCGTCGGTCATCGCCTTCATGGTCTCAGTCGACACGTTGCCCAGCGGATTGCCGAGTTCGCGCAGCAGCTCCAAAACCCGTTCGTCGTCGAGGTCTTCCGTTCCGACCCGAACGCCAGGATGATTGGCGCCGAGGTAGTCGGCCCACAGCTCCGGACCCACGACCATTTCGTTGGCGGCTTGACCGTCGGGGAAGGCGTCGAGGATCCCGAGGAAGGCAACGTCCTCACCGAGCTCTTGCAGCCGCGCGGCCAGGCGGTGCGCCAGAATGCCGCCGAAGGACCAACCCAGCAGGTGATACGGACCCTCCGGCTGCACCGACCTCATCTGCGCGATGTAATCGTCGGCGAGCTCGATCAGCGTGTGAGCAGAGACCTGCTCCGGATCCTCCGGTGCCAGTCCCGGCATCTGCAGGCCGATCAGCGGACGCTGTGCATCGAGGCCGTGGAGCATCGTTGCGAAGCCCCAACTGATGCCGGTGGCCGGATGCACCGTGAAGAGAGGAGCCTTCGTGCCCGTCGTACGCAGCGGAAGCAGACGCTGCAGGCTGTCCCTGACCGAATCAGCAGTCTCCTGGCCAGCTTCGTCCACCAACTGCTCGACTGTCGGCGAGCGGAAGAGGGACTGGACCGAGAGTTCGGCACCGAGGGCCTCGTTGACGGCTGCGATGAGCGGTCGGGCGAGGAAGGAGTGGCCGCCGAGTTCGAAGAACGACTCGTCGATCCCGACACGGGGCAGTGAGAGCACCTCGGCGAAGATGGCGGCCACGGTCTCCTGGCGTGGCGTGCGAGGTGCCGAACGCGACCCGAGCTCTGTCTGTGATGGGTCGGGAAGCGCTGACTCATCGATCTTGCCGTGCGCTGTCAGTGGGATCTCGTCGATGACAACGATCCGCGGCGGGACCATATAGTTCGGCACCATCGACCGCACATGTCGCCGAGCCTCATCGGCGAGGTCTGCACGCTCCTCTCCCGCTCCCGGGGCAGTGGTCCCAGCCGCTACGACATAGCCGACCAGCGCCATGGTGGCGGCATCAGCGCCGAATGGCCTCACGAGTGCGTCCTTGACGTTCGGGGCCGAGCGCAGTGCGCGTTCGACCTCGCCGAGTTCGACCCGGAACCCGCGGAGTTGGATCTGGTTGTCGCTGCGACCCAGGAAGCTGAGGCCGCCGTTGTGATGACGAACAACGAGGTCCCCGGTCCGGTACATGCGTTCACCTGGCTCACCGTAGGGATCACTGACGAAGCGTTCGGCGCTCAGTCCGCTGCGGCCTCGGTATCCGTGTGCCAACTGGCGCCCGGCGAGATAGAGCTCTCCAGTCGTCCCGGCTGGCACATGGTGGAGTCGTTCGTCGAGCACATAGCCGCGCATGTGCTGCAGTGCCGAGCCGAGAACCGGAGCCGCGGAGGCGGCTACGGGCCCGGCAAAGGCGTCGACAGTGGTTTCGGTGGGGCCGTAGAGGTTGTAGGCACTGATGCCGGGGCGTTCGCGCAGCCACCCCCAGAGGTCCTCATCGATCGCCTCACCGCCGAGGGCGAGAGTCACTGGGTCATCTGCCTTGGCCGCTTGGTCGATCAGTTCCAGGAAGTCCGGTTCTGTTCTGAGCTGACGCAGGTAGCTGGGGGTGGTCTCCCAGAACCCGATACGCAGATCGCGGAGCAGGTGTGCCAGCTGCTGTGGGTCGCGCTGGACCAGTGTGGAGGTGATGTGGACGCGGTGCCCGACCATCATCCACAGCAGGGGGTCCCATGCGGCGTCGAAGCCGATACCGGTAGTGTGAGCCACTGTGACCTGCTCGGCACCGGTGGCCGGGGTCGGCAGATAGGTGGCGCGGTGGGAGGCGAGCAGGTTCGCCAGCGCATCGTGGCCGACTTCAACGCCTTTGGGCCGTCCAGTCGAGCCGGAAGTGAAGGTCACATAGGCCGCCGGATCGAGTTGTCCCGCCGGAGGCGTCTGTTCCGGTGCCGCAGTCACCGAGACTGGCCACGGCCAGGTCGGTCGGGCATCGTCGACTGTGCCGTCGAGGGCTGAAATCTCAACGATGGGAGGGGCGATCCCGGCCTCGGCGAGGACAGGTGCCAGCTCCTCCGCGGTTCCTGTTTCGGCCAAGACGATGCTCGGTGTCGCATCGGCCAAGATCGCAGTCGTGCGACCTGTGGGGTAGTCGATGTCGATCGGGTTGTAGGCAGCACCGGACTTGAGAACGGCCAGGGTGGCGACGATGATGCCGACCCCGCGGCTCAGCCGCACGGACACCGTCGACCCGGGCCCGGCACCGAACCTGACGAGTTCGCGGGCCAGCAGATCGGAGGCTTCGTCGAGTTCCCTGAACGTCAGCGAGGTGTCGGCTGATTCCACCGCGGTGGAATCGGGCAGCTGGCGCACAGTGGTGGCGAAGACATCGAGGACCATCGGCAGAGAACCCGAGGAGACCGGGCCGGCGAGTTGGTTGATCGCGTGAGTGACCTCTGCAGTCTCGAGGAGGCAGATGTCGGAGATCGACCTCGCGGGCTTCTGCACGAGTTCGGCGACGAACCTGGACAGATTCTCACACATGTCGCTGATCGTTGCGGTCTCGAACATCGAGGAGTTGTAGTCGAGCACGACGTCCAGACCGGCTTCGGGAGTCGACCTGCCTGAGGCGGTCCTGCGGAAGGTGAAGGAGAGGTCGAACTTCGCATCTCCGGTCTCGACCTCCGGTTCGATGCTCGTGTCGACTCCCGGGAGGTCGAGGAGGGGAGAGGCCGTATTCTCCAGGGAGAGCATGGTTTGGAACAGAGGATGGCGGCCCAGCACCCGGGGCGGATTGATGGCTTCGACCAGCCGCTCGAATGGTACGTCGTCGAGTTCCAGTGCGTCGATGACCGCGGTTCGGGTGCGCGCAAGCAGGGTGTGGAAATCCGGTTGGGAGGAGACATCGGTGCGGATCGGGACGGTGTTGACGAAGAGCCCGACCATGTCCTCGAGCTCTGGGTCCGAACGTCCGGCGCTCGGCGAGCCGATGACGACGTCCTCACTGCCGCCGATTCTGCTGAGGAACCCGGCGAGCACTGCGTGCAGCGCCATGAACAGGCTGGCTCCCGCCTCGGCGGCGATGGCGGTCAGGCGTTGCGTCGTGCGGTCGTCGAGGCGGAAGTGATGGTGACGGCCGGCTTGACGGGCGGTATGCGGACGAGGATGGTCCGAGGGCAGCGGCGTTTCGGACGGAATGCCCGCCAAGCGCTCGGTCCACAATTGGGTTCTGTGCTCCAGGAGCGGACGACCGTCACCGACAAGAGTCTGCGTTTCAAGCACGTGACGCTGCCACAGAGCAAAGTCAGCGTACTGGACGTCGAGCTTTCGTCGCATCGGTTGGGCGGAGCCGCGCAGTGCGGCATAGGCGGTCGCCAGGTCCTGAGTCAGCGGCCCCAAGGACGCTCCGTCGGTGGCGATATGGTGCATGACGAGATGAAGGACCCATTGGCCGCCTTCGGCGAAGAGGACAGCCCGCAGGGGCAGGTCGGTGCTGAGGTCGAATCCTCGGGCGGCTTCCCGGGCCATCTCCTCTGTGGTCGCGGCCGGCGACGGGGTGGTGCGGCGATCGAGGATGCCGTGTCCGGCCTCTGGCGGCAGGATGTGCTGGACAGGTCTGCCATCGATGGTCGGATAGATGGTGCGCAGGATCTCGTGCCGAGTGATGACCTCATTCAGAGCCTGGGCGAGGATATCCGGGTCCAGGTCTCCCTCAAAACGCGCCGCGAGAGAGATGGTGTAGTCGGAGGCCCTGGTGTCGAGCTGATTGAGGAAGTGCATTCTCGCCTGCCCGAAAGACAAGGGGATCGCGTGAGGGCGAGCACTCTGGGAAGAGCGTTTCCACTCGGACAGGCGCAGCCCCGAAGTGGCACCGGGGTCAGCGGTGGGCACCTCTTCGGTGCGTGCTGACCTGCCTTCATCCAGTCCGGTCGGCAGGTTGCGGGACGAGCCATCGAGGCGGCCCAGCAGGGCCGCGGGAGTGGGAGCATCGAAGATCGTTCGCAGCGGAAGATCGGCGTCGAATGCCTCACGGATGTGACCGATGAGCGAGACGGCGAGCAGCGAATGACCGCCCAGCTCGAAGAAGTCGTCGTCGAGTCCGATGTGCTCGGCCTCGAGCACGAGCGAGAACTGCTCACACATGGTGCGTTCGTCCTGAGTCTGGGCGGCGCGGGAGGACCGGCCTCCCGTCAGGTTCGGAACCGGCAGACGACCGCGGTCGAGTTTGCCGTGAGACGTCAGCGGAATCGAGTCGACTGAGATGAGCACGCGTGGGACCATCGGTGCCGGAAGTCGGCGGGTGAGATGGCTGCGGATGACGCTCTCCTCGACGTCGCCGGCATAGTAGCCGACGAGTCGTGCCGATTGCGGGTCCTGCGGGTTGTCGACTACGGCCGCGGCCTGTTCGACGCCCTGGCAGGCGGTCAGCGCATTTTCGACGTCTCCGAGCTCGATCCGGTACCCGCGCAGCTTGATCTGGTCGTCGTCACGGGAGATGAAGTCGAGGCGCCCGTCCGAGGTTCGGCGGACCAGGTCACCCGTCCGGTACATGCGCTCGCCGTCGCCGTGTGGGTTCGCGACGAACCGCACCGAGGTCTCTGCCATGCGGTTGACATAGCCGGTGGCGATTCCGTCTCCTGCGAGATAGAGCTCGCCGACGACGCCGTGGGCAACTTCGCGAAGATGCTGGTCCAGGACCAGAGCCTGAACGTTCCTGACCGGATGCCCGATCGTGGTGTGCTCTCCTTCGATCTTTGCGGTGACTGAGTCCACGGTGAATTCGGTGGGCCCGTAGAAGTTATAGGCTCGTGTACCCGCGTGCTGGGCCAGTTCACGCCACAGGTCATCAGGCACGGGTTCTCCGCCGAGAGCGATCGTCAGCACAGGGGTCTTGCGGTGCTGTGTCTCGCCACGGCCGTCGGCGTGATCGGCGCGATCAGGGTCGTGTTCGAGGGCTCCGACCCGGTCAAGGAGACCGGAGGCAATCAGCTGACGCACAAATGAAGGCGTGGTCTCGAGCGCATCGATCTGCTGCTCACGACAGAATTCCACGAGCGCCTCGGCATCTCGGCGCACATCTTCGTCGACGATGTGCAGGCTCGCTCCGGCCACGAGCCAGAGCACCGGGTCCCAGGCGGCGTCGAAACCCAGACCGGCGGTGTGTGCGACTCTGACCGACTCTTCACCCAGGCCTGCCTCGGCGAAGATCGTCTCCTGGTGGTGAGCCAGGAGATTGGCCAGCCCGAGGTGGGGCACAGCGACGCCCTTGGGTGTTCCGGTGGACCCGGACGTGTACATCTCATAGGCGCGGTCATCGAGATTCGGACGGTAGGCGTCCCCGCGAGCGAATGCTGGTTCGGCATGCAGATCCGCGGTGGAGATGGCTGTGCCCGCTCGCACCGGCACGTCGGGGGAGTCGATGATGACGGCGACCGGGTCGCTCACGTCGAGGATCAGCCGGATCCGTTCCTGCGGGTAGCTGAGGTCGATGGGAACGGCGATGGCTCCGATGCTCAGCACCGCCAATGGCACGATGATGGCATCGGCGGATCGTGGCAGAGCGATCGCGACCCGCTGACCGGGTTCTATGCCTCGCCGGCTGAGCGCGCGGCCGTAGCGGTGCACGCGGTCCCCGAGTTCGGCAAAGCTCAGTTCGGTGTCCTCGGCCACGAGTGCGGTCCGCTCGGGGTGACGGTGGACAGTGGTGTCGAGCGCGTCGATGATCGTCGTCTCGACTCGCTCGCGATCGGCTCCGCGGCTCTCCTGGCGAATAGTGTCGAGCTCTGCGCCGCTGAGTACCTCGACGTCTGAGAGAAGACGGTTCGGTTCGGTGGCGAACTGTTCGAGCACGTCCACGAACCTGGCGGCGATCCCGCGGGCAGTGGAGTCGTCGAAGAGTGTGGAGTCGAATTCCAGGGAGCCGCTGATTCCGGCCGCCTCACCACGGCGTTCGGCCAGATCGAGGAGCAGGTCGAACTTCGCCTCCGAGACCTGCGGGCCGGAGTCCGGCTCGACGTTGAGGTCGCCCATGTCGATATCGACAGGCTCCGTGTTCTGCAGTGTCAGCATCACCTGGAACAGGGGGTGAAGACCTTCAGAACGCGGTGGGTCGAGCTCGTCGACGACGCGCTCGAACGGGGCATCCTGATTGGCGTAGGCCGCGAGGTTGGATCCGCGGACTCGGTCGATGACGTCGGCAGCACTCGGATTGCCCGAGGTGTCGGTGCGCAGGACGAGCGTATTGACGAAGAACCCGACGAGTTCGTCGAGCTTGGTCTCGGTTCTGCCTGCGACTGGGGTGCCGATGGGGATGTCACTGCCCGCACCGAGCTTGTCCAGCAGGACGGCGAATGCCGCCTGCAGCACCATGAAAAGGCTGGCATTGCGCTCGCTGGAGAGTCTGCGCAGTCCGGCATGGACCGTGGGACTGATGTCGACCGGAATTGCACGGGAGACAGATCCTGAGTTCGCAGCACTTCTGGTCCGATCAGCGGGGAGGCGCAGCTGTGAGGGCGCGTCGGCCAGCGTGTCCTTCCAAAATGCCAGTTGGTGCGAGAGCGCACTGTTCAGGTCGTCCTCGGTTCCGAGGGTCTCTCGCTGCCACAGGGCGTAGTCGGCGTACTGCACAGGAAGAGGGGGAAAGGCCGGGGCCCGACCCTGCCCGCGGGCGCGATAGGCGGTGGAGAGGTCTCTGGCCAGGGGTCCAAGTGACCAGCCATCAGCGGCGATGTGGTGCAGAGTCAGCATCAGCACATGCTCATCCTCGCTGAGCCTGATGAGGAGGGCCCTGATCGGAAGTTCTGTGGAGACGTCGAATCCTCGGGTGGCCTCAGCTTCCACGGTGTGGTGGACGAGCCCTTCACTGACGCCGACCGTGGACATAGCGACGCGGGCGTTGGCCGGGTTGAGAATGACCTGCTCGGGCTGCCCAGCCGTCCAGGGGAAGACGGTGCGCAGGCTCTCATGCCGCGCGGTGACGTCATTGATGGCCGATTGCAGCGCATTGACGTCGAGTCGTCCGCGCACGCGCAGAGTCAGGGGAATGTTGTACGCCGCGGAACTCGGATCGAACTGGTTGATGAACCACAGACGAGCCTGGGCATATGAGAGTGGTACCTGGGTGGGTCGGTCTGCGGCGACGAGCTCATGACCGGCATCGTCGGTGGTGGCCTTCGGGTCGAAGCGGGCGCTGAGCTCGCGGACCGTGGGGTGTTGGAATACCTCGCGCAGGGCGGGTGCGGTGGCGAAGCTCGTGCGCAGGTTGGCGACCAATTGGGTGGCGAGCAGCGAGTGTCCGCCGAGTTCGAAGAAGTCATCGTCGATGCCGACGGAGTCGATGCCCAACACGTCGCTGAAGGCCTCGGCCACGATCCGTTCTTGGGAGTCTCTCGGCGCTTCGGATTCGGAACGTGCCGATTCCGGTTCGGGGAGGGCCTGGCGGTCGAGTTTGCCGTTGACTGTGAGTGGAATGCTCTCAATCTGCATGATGAACGAGGGAACCATGTAGTCCGGGACACGGGTCTTCATACTGCGGCGCACCTCGGCGGTATCGAGCTGCGAAGGAGAGGTGACGAAACCGAGCAGCTGAGCATAGCCGGCCTGGTTCTGCCTGAGTTCGACGATGGCCGAACTGATCCTGGGATCAGACTGCAGGGCGAGTTCCACCTCAGAGAGTTCGACTCGGTAGCCGCGCAGTTTGATCTGCTCATCGGCGCGGCCCAGAAACTCGATGCCGCCGTTCAGGGGCCGGCGGACGATGTCTCCGGTACGGTACATCCTCGAACCATCGTCGGCGAACGGGTCGGCAACGAAGCGCTCAGATGTCGTACCGGGACGGTCCACATAGCCGCGCGCCAGGTTGAGCCCTGCGATGTAGAGCTCTCCGGTGGCCTGTTCGGGCACAGGGGCCAGCCGGGAATCGAGGACGTAGTGCCGAGTGTTCGTGACGGACTGGCCGAGGATCGGCGACGTGTCGGCAGCGATGGTTGCAGTCAGACTGTCGACGGTGGTCTCTGCCGGTCCGTACAGGTTGTAGGCGGTCATTCCTTCACGCGCGGCCAGCTGTTTCCAGAGTCCGCTGTCGACTGCTTCTCCGCCCAACGCGACGACGCTGGGGTGGCCGTCCGCGCCGAAGCTGCTGTGAGCCAGCAGAGCCTTGATGAAAGAGGGCGTCGTCTCGATGGAGTCGATGCCGTGGGTGGTGAAGTAGGCCGTCAGGGCCTCTGGGTCGCGGCGGGTGAGCGAGTCGATGAGGTGGAGTTCATGCCCGGCGAAGAGCCACAGCAGCGGGTCCCATGCGGCGTCGAATGAGATCCCTGCGGTGTGTGCCACCCGCAGCCCGCGACCGAGGCGTTCCGCGGCCGGAGCGAAGATGGTCTCCTGGTGGCTGAGGAAGAGATTGAGCAGCGACTGATGTTCGACGCCGATGCCCTTGGGCCGGCCGGTCGACCCGGACGTGAAGATCACATAGGCGAGGTCGTCGGGTGCCGGAGTGGCCCCCGGTGCCGTCTGAGAGGTCCTGGACGACAGTGCAGCGGCGAGTGCGTCCGAATCCAGGTCGATGACAGGTCGGTCTGTGAGAATCGTGGTCTCTCCGTCAGGGCCGGGCACGCTTGAGGAGTTGAGTACGAGGGCCGGGGCAGCATCGGCGACCATGGCTTCGATTCGGGCCGCCGGATGATCGGGATCGAGGGGAACGAATGCAGCTCCCGCCTTGAGGACCCCGAGCACAGCGACCGGCATCGCCGTGGTCCGTCCGATGCGTGCGGCGACGCGTGTACCCGGGCCGACGCCCTGCTGGCGAAGATGGCCGGCCAATTGTGTCGAACGGCGATCGAGTTCGCAGAAGCTGAGATGCCCGTCATCGGCGACGACAGCGGAGGCGAAGGGGGTCTGATGCGCGTGGCTGACGAATTCGTCGACCACGGTGTGGTGGGGGATGTCCTGGACTCGGCCCTGTCCGCCGGCGATGACCTCGTCTGCTTCGCTGTCGTCGAGCAGAGACAATCCGGCCAGAGGCTGAGCGTGACCGGGTTCCAACTGAGCGTGACCGGGATCCAGCTGGGCGAGCACGGAGAGGAAGCGTCCGAGGTGATCGGCGAGGCTCTCTTGGGAGTAGAGCTCGGCATTGGCCTCCAGCCGAACGATCGCAGTTCGTGAGCCTCTGCCGGAGGTGTTCTGGTCCGCGCCCAGGCCGTGGACGATGATCGACAGATCATCGACGGGCCCCGTGGACAGAAGATGAAGGGAGGCCTGAGCCTGGCCGAAGCTGATGTCATCGACGGCAGGGAAGATGTTGACCGAGGGCCCGATGTAGCTCGTGTCGGTATCGAGTTCCTGATATTGGAATCGTTGGTGGATGAGTGTCGAGCGCAGGGCGGAACCCGTGCTCTCAAGGAGTTCGGGGAAGGTGGTCTCGGGTGCAGTGGTCAGCTGCAGCGGCAGGATCTTCGACATCATCGACGGCACTGATTTGGCCAGTGCGCTGCGCCGGGCCGTCACCGGCAGGCCCACGGAGACGGTCTTCC
Source organism: Brevibacterium sp. UCMA 11754 (assembly GCF_021532275.1). Taxonomy (GTDB): domain Bacteria; phylum Actinomycetota; class Actinomycetes; order Actinomycetales; family Brevibacteriaceae; genus Brevibacterium. The sequence goes on along the minus strand of NZ_JACBOT010000031.1, from coordinate 272,107 downwards.
GACCTGTCATCCTGTGCAGATAGGTCGCAGCCGCTGCGAGGATGAGCGTCGGTGCCGACTGGGCACTCGCCAATTGCCTGGCCAGCTCCGGGGGTATGTCGGCGTTGGCTGTGACCAGCTGTTTCGCCGAGGCAGGCGGACGTCCCGCCAAGCCCGTGGCGGTCTCCGACTCGGCGATGGTCTGTGACCAGAAGTCGGCATCCGTGCGGAAACGCTGTGACGCCCGGTAGTCCGCCTCCTCGGCCACCAGGGCCTCCAGGCTGCCGAAAGGCGAATCCGATGGCTGTGCGGCAGGATCAGCCAGCTCACCGTACAGCTGCGACTCGCGTCGCAGGATGAGCACGGCAGAGTAGCCGTCGACGAGGAGGTGGTGGGCTCGCTGGTAGAAGATCCAATGGTCGTCGCCGAGGTGGAACAGCTCAGACCTGAGCAGCTCACCGGTCTCGATATCGTGAACGGTGGCGAGGTCGGCTTCCATGAGGGCCTGGGCCTTTGCCATGGATTCGTCGACCGACCCGCCTCGCAGATCATGGAAGTGTAGGTGACTGCGAGGCGAGCCGTGCTTTTGGAAGACTCCCTGATCGTCTTCGCCGAAGACGACGTTGAGCGAATCGGCCTCGGCTACGGTGGTGCCGACGGCACGTCGCATGACATCGATGTCCAGAGGCCCGAGAATTTCGACGTACAGCCCGATCTGGAATGTCGGGTTGTCGGGTTCGATCTTCTGGGCATACCAGATGCCTCTTTGTGCGGACGTGAGTTCGATGCGGGGGGAGTCTTCAGTCATTGTGTCTTTCGAACGCGAGAGTGTGATGCGGTCTTGCTGAAACGGCAGAAGGACGGTTACTGGAACTGTCCGATGTTGATCGAGCCGATGAGGTTCATCAGATCTCCGAGATCGATGAGCGGTCCTTCGATCAGTGAGCTGGAGGTATCTGCAGAATCTGTCTGTGGTGCTTCAGCTGCCGAAGCTGCGCCGGGGGCGGCGAAGACTCCGACCATCACGGCGAGAGCTGCGATTGCGGCACCGCCGATGGCCCGAAGACCTGTGCGTTTGAGGCTCAACATTGTCCCTGTCCTTTCCTGACACGCGGTGCAGATCATCTGCACCGGGCAAGCAGTACTGGTTCGGAGGGTTCGTGCGTTTGGATTGACGATTCGCGAAATTTCCCGGAATCCTCAGACTGACAGCTGCTGAGAGTCGCGTTGACGCGCATGCTTCACGACTGACCGAAAGCGGAGCATAATAGAACGTATGAACGAATATCAGCGACCGGAATGGCTCAGTCGGTACCAGGACTTCAAGTCGCTGTGCTCAGACGTTTCGGGGGAGTACGTCCGCTTCTACCTCACCACGGGCTGCGAGCAGATCAGCTATACGCATTCCCAGAACACCGAGGGGCTGCCGAACTACTCGTGCCGCCTCACGGCAGAGGACGGTACGGTGCTGCTGTTGCCGCTCGACGCCTGGCGCCATCGCATGGACGAGGTGCCTGGACTGGTGCGCACCTGGTTGCGAGAGCATGCGGATCTCAAGGGCTGCAAGCCTTCCAAGTCCCACTATCAGGGCGACAGGTACTGGTTCGAGCAGTGGCAGCTGGCGAATCCCTGGTGAGCCGGTGACGCGAGCTGATTTCTGGGTGCACGCACACTGAAGCGTCGCATGGTCGTGAAGGCAGCTCCGTGCATTACCAGCCAAGGCAGTTCCGCCTTTTACTAGCCAGGCTAGTGAATATTGCCTATGGTGACAGAATGGCGCAATCTCGATTCGAAACCATTGACCCCTCGCCCCTCCCGCGAACCGTTCTTGTGCTCGGGGCCACCGGTTATATCGGGGGGAGGCTCGTCCCGCGCCTTCTGCAGGCCGGCCACCACGTTCGTGTCGCCGTGAGATCGCCGCACAAGCTCGAACAGGTGCCCTGGGCCGACGAGGTCGACATCCATCGCGTCGATCTCGACGATGGAGACGGCCTCATCGAGGCCGCAACCGGAGCTGAGGTCATCCACCATCTGGTCCACTCGATGGGATCGGGGCGTGACTTCGAAGACAAGGAGGCCGCAACGGCCAGGCGGGTAGCCGAAGCGGCAGAAGCCGCCGGTGTTCGACGTATCGTCTACCTCGGCGGACTCCACCCCGACAAGACGGACCTGTCCATGCACATGCGCTCGCGAGCAGAGGTCGGCCGGATTCTCATCGATTCGCCTGTGCCTGCCGTCGCGTTCCAGGCGGGCATCATCATCGGATCAGGCTCGGCATCATTCGAGATGGTTCGTCATCTCGCCCTGACATTGAGACTGATGCCGGCGCCGAGGTGGGTCAGCAATCACGTCGAACCGCTGGCGGTCCGTGATGTGCTCTACTACCTCCTCAAGGCCGTCGACATCGACGGCGACGTCAACCGTGCCTTCGACATCGGATCCCATGATGTTCTCAAGTACGCCGAGATCATGAGAAGATTCGCTGCGATCGCCGGACTCAAACCCCGGCACGTCCTCACACTGCCTCTGCCTGCACCCACACTGTCCGGCATCTGGGTCGGACTCGTCACCCCGCTGCCGTTCGCACTGACGCTGCCGCTCGTCCAGTCGCTGCAGGAGGACGCGGTGACCAAGGACCGCGATGTCGACGAGGTCATCCCTCCGCCGCACGAAGGGATGCTTGACTTCGAGCAGTCTGTGCGTCTGGCTCTGCTGCGCGAAGCCGAAGGAGCCGTCGACACCAATTGGGATGCCGACGCCGGAGGGCTTGCCCAGGCGGCGAAGCCGCTGCCGAATGACCCCGAATGGGCAGGAGAGCGCGTCTTCACCGATGATCGAACACTGCACTTCTCTGATCTGACTCCCGAACAGCTCTGGCCGGTCATCGAAGGCATCGGTGGGAAGAACGGCTGGTACTCGTGGCCGTTAGCATGGCGGGTACGGGGCGTGTGGGACAAGATCGTCGGCGGCGCCGGCCTGAACCGCGGGCGGAGACTTCCGGATCGGCTTCGGGTCGGTGACCCGGTCGACTGGTGGCGAGTCGAAGAGCTTGACGCCGAGCGTCGACTGCTCCTGCGGGCAGAGATGCGGGTATCGGGCAGCGCCTGGCTCGAATTCACCACCACCGATGCCGGTCAAGGCTGCGACTTCAGGCAGCGGGCGATCTTCATTCCCAAGGGAGTTCGCGGTCGGATCTACTGGGCCTTCATCTCACCATTTCATCGACTCATCTTTCCTGCCATGGCGAAGAACATTGCCACGGCTGCGAAGAAATCTCACCCCGAGAGACGTCAGAAAGGAATTAGTTAGCTAAGCTAACAAATATGTTCCCGCAGACGCACGAAGTGTTCAGTCACACGGCCCAGCAGGCGGCCGCGGCCGTCATCTCGAACTATTCGACGTCCTTCGGTCTGGCCACCAGACTCCTCGGGCCCACCTATCGGCACCACATCCGCAACATCTACGCCCTTGTGCGGATCGCCGATGAGATCGTTGATGGTCTTGCCGCTGATGCTGGACTCGATGCAGGCGAGCAGCGGCAGCTGCTGGACAACTTCGCTGCCGCAACCCGCAGCGCACTGCATTTCGGCATCAGTGACAACCTGATCATCCACGCTTTTGCGCAGACGGCCAGGACCACCGGAATCACGTTTGATCTCATCGAGCCGTTCTTCGCCTCAATGAGGGCAGATCTGAGCGCCCCGAGTGCCCCCGTCCGCAGTCTCCCTGCGGACGAACACCGAGATTACGTCTACGGTTCCGCCGAGGTGGTCGGCCTGATGTGCCTCAAGGTCTTCCTCAGCGACCAGAACCGCACCCCCACCGAGGTTGAGACGCTGGAATTCGGTGCGCGGCAGCTCGGGGCGGCGTTTCAGAACATCAACTTCCTCCGCGATCTGGCCGACGACAGTGTGCGCCTCCATCGCAGCTACCTCACCACTGAGAGTCGACTCTCAGACTCCGACAAGACCGCGTGGGTGATCATCATCCGACAACAGCTCGCAGACGCTCAGGCCACGTTCTCGCTGCTGCCGAAGGATGCCAGAGCGGCGGTGAGAAGTGCTGCCGCACTCTTCGCCGCTCTCAACGACAGGATCGCTCTCACTCCCGTAGATCGCCTCTATCAGGAGCGTGTGCGCATCCCCAACGTGGTGAAGATGCGTCTGGCATCGCGAGCCATCCTGTCCACTGCAAGGGAAGGACGGCCATGACACAGCGCATCGGTGTCATCGGTGGAGGTGCGGCGGGCCTCGCCACCGCAGCCCTGTTGGCACGCGAAGGACACACGGTCGACCTCTTCGAGCAGAATTCCACTCTCGGCGGTCGTATCGGTTCGATCGAGCGCGACGGCTATCGATTCGACACCGGGCCCTCCTGGTATCTGATGCCGGAGGTCTACGAACACTTCTTCAACCTCGTCGGGACCTCTGCGAGTGCCGAACTGGATCTGCGCAGTCTTGACCCGGCCTACACCGTATTCAGCCCCGGCTCGACATTCGCACCAGCGCAGACGATCACGATTCCGCAGGGCAGAGCTCGAGTGCTCGAGGTATTCGAACGCGTCGAGAGGGGCAGCGGCCGTTCTCTGAGCCGATACCTGGCATCGGCCGACCGCACCAAGAACATGGCGATCGACTACTTTCTCTACAATCCCTTCACCTCACCGATATCGATGCTTCGGCCAGAGATCATGACCGCGCTCCCGACCTTGGTTCGTCAGCTCGGCACATCGCTTGAACGCTTCTCCTCCGCCTCGGTGAGGCATCCCGTGCTGAGACAGATCCTCCAATACCCGGCAATCTTCCTCGGCACGGACCCGCGGACGGCACCTGCGATCTACCACCTGATGAGTGCCTTGGATCTCGACGACGGAGTCCGATACCCGATGGGAGGATTCAGAACCATCGTCGACGCATTGACTCGCATCGTCGAAAAGTCCGGAGTCCGCGTGCACACCAACGCCGCAGTGGAGCACATATCTGCCGTCCCGCGCAGCGGTCGACGCAGGAAAGCCACCGGTCTCGTCTGGACGGATCACGAGGGCCGAAAGCACGAACACCGCTGTGACATCGTCGTCTCCGCCGCTGATCTCCACCACACGGAGACTCAGCTCCTCGATCCAGTCGATCGGAGCTTCCCTGCAAGCTGGTGGGAGAAGGTGACGAGCGGGCCGGGCGCCATTCTGGTATTTCTCGGAATTGAGGGAGAAGTCCCGCAGCTTCCCCATCACTCGCTGTTCTTTACCGACGACTGGTCGACCAACTTCGACGACATCTTCGGCCCTCGACCGAAGATCTCCTCCCCGGCATCGGCCTATGTGTGCAAACCCAGCCACACCGATCCCAGCGTGGCACCACCCGATCACGAGAATCTATTCATCCTCATACCCGTGCCCGCTGATGCAGGCCTGGGCGCAGGTGGCAGCGATGGGCAGGGAGATCCGCGCATCGAGCGTGCGGCGGATCGAGCCATCGATCAGATTGCGCAATGGGCAGGCATTCTTGACCTGAGAGCTCGGATCAGATTTCGGCAGACGCAGGGCCCGACGGATTTCTCCAGCACCTTCAATTCGTGGCTGGGCGGGATGCTCGGGCCTGCCCATACGCTGCGGCAGAGCGCGATGTTCCGCCAGCAGAATGCCTCCAAGAAGGTGGAGGGACTCTTCTACGCCGGTGCAACGACGGCACCCGGTGTCGGTGTGCCGATGTGCCTGATCAGCGCTGAACTGGTTCTCAAACACATCCGAGGAGACTCAAGCCCGGGCCCCTTGCCGGTAGAGGGCGGCACCTTCGACGCAGCAGAGTCTCAGCCGTTGAACTGCTCGAGTTCGTCTGCGCTGTAGTAGTGCTGGGCCAGGTCATTGACCCGAACGAGGTACTTGCCCCGTTCCTCGTCGAAGACCTCGACCTTGCCGGTGTTGCCATTCATGGGTTCGCCGGTGATCGTCACGGTGTCGCCTGTGTTGAAATCAGCCATACCTCAGTTTAGGCGCGCCGGCGCGGGATCGCGTAACTGGTGCCGGTATCCGTCTCGAAACGTTGGAAAATCCAACGATCCGATGAAGTCACGGAGCCGAGTGTTCTCAATCCGTCTTCCCGCCTCGGACTCTTCCGTCAGGTCTGGCGGAGGCGAGACGTTCAGCGAGGAGGCCAGGAATCCCACGACCTCGCCCAGCTGAACTGGACACGAGTCCGCAGCATGTAACAGCTGCGGCGGGTCAGAAGTGAACAGGAGAGCTTCCAAGACTCGGATGAGATCTCGGTAGTGAATGCGATTCGTCCACCGTCGGTAGTTCACTGCTCGGCCGGAGAGGACTCCGTCGACGAGGCGAGAACCCTCGCGACCATAGATCCCGGCGGCCCGAACGATCGAGGCGGAAGGGAACGTGCTGCGAATCAGATTCTCTGTCTCCCAGAGAGAGCGTGCAGGACCCGACTCAGGCCGGGGCACAGTGTCCTCATCAGCGGTCTCGCCAGGCGACGCACTGCCGAGGACCCGAGTCGAGGACACGAGGATCACCCGCTTGGGCCGGGACGTCAGGATGCTGATCAGGCCCTCGACTCCACGGCGATACGTCTGCTCATAACTCGCATCGGAATAGTCATCGGGAGTCAGCGTGATGACCACTGCATCGATGCCGTCGATGGTGGTGTCACCGGGGTTGCCGAGGTCCACCGCAAGCGTTTCGAACGAGCCGGGAAGCTGCTCGGGGTGCCGGCGTGCACCGACGACCTCATGGCCGCTTCGCACCAGCCGCAGGCCCAGACGAGTTCCGAGATCACCACATCCTGCCAGAAGCACCTTCATGATCGGACCGCCTTCGTATCGTCATCGCCTGCGGATACAGGTCCTGTGGACATATTCTTCATCCGGTCGTAGGCACTCAACGCGGCCTGTCGCGAATCCGCGAGGTCAACGATGGGAGCAGGCGCCGCTGCTGGGGGATACGGAAGCCAGTCGTCGACGTAGGCGCCGTCGGGATCGAAGCGATCGCGTTGGCGTTCGGGATTGAAGACTCGGAAATAGGGAGCGGCATCGGCTCCGCTTCCCGCGACCCACTGCCAGGAGACCGGGTTGTTGGCCTCATCGGCGTCGACGAGGGTGTCCCAGAACCACTGCTCACCGCACCACCAATGCTGGAGGAGGTTCTTGGTGAGAAAGCTCGCCGTGACCATCCGAACTCGATTGTGCATCCACCCGGTCTCCCACAGCTGGGCCATGCCGGCATCGATGAGTGGATAGCCTGTGGTCCCCGACCTCCAGTGGGCCAGAGCCTCATCGTCGTCTTCGTAGGGGAAGTTTCGGAACTCACTCCTGATCGGCGTGGAGTCGATGTCGGGGTAGTGGTAGGTCAGATGCCAGGAGAATTCGCGCCAGTAGAGCTGACGTACCCATGCTGCGCGGTCGTCTGGGGTGACGGACGTCGTCGTCTGGGCGGCGTGGAGGAGCTGCCGCGGTGACAGTTCTCCGAACCGCAGCCTCGGCGAGAGTCGAGAGGTGCTGTTGGCATCCGAGGGAACATCCCTGGTAGAGCTGTAGCCATCGATGCCCACAGCCAGATCGTCAAGCTGGTCGGCAGCGGCCCGGGTTCCCGGCAGCCAGTGGCAGGCGATGGTGTCCTGCCACCATCGGGGGCCGCGGACTGCAGCGAAATGTCCTGAACCGGTCCCTGTGCCGTCGAGGAGCCCCAGTCCGTCGAGGGCGGTCACGGCTGCGCAGTCTCGCGCGGATTCCACCAGGGACGGTTCGATTGGTGACTGTGGTTCGGGCGTCGGCAGCACGTCACCGACCTCGCGTCCTGACACGGCTTTCCAGAACGGGGTGAAGACCTTGTAGTGGTCACCACCTTGAGGTGCGGCAGTCCAAGGTTCGACGAGGAGAGACCCGGTGTGGGAATGGACAGCGAAGCCCTGCTCGCGGAGTACGGTCTTGATCTGGCTGTCGAGAGCCCGGGAGGCGGGGGCGTAACGGCGCGACCACCGGACCGCGCCGACGCCGAGGCTGTCGGCCAGCTGCGGAATGATCGCAGCCGCCTCTCCTGCGGCGAAGAGCAGAGGAATTCCCAGCTCAGAGAGCTCTTGGTGGAGAACTGCCAACGATTCGTGCGCCCACCACCGGCTGGCCCCGCCCATTGGCCTTGGCCCCAGTCCCTGAATGTCGCGAGCCTCACGAATCCACACGGCGATGACGCGGCCATCGGCACGCGCCGCCGTGAGTGCTGCGTGGTCGCTCACGCGCAGGTCATCACGAAACCACACCAAAGTGAGGTCCTCCTCGGTCGTGCCCATCAGCGACCGCTCGGATTGAGACGCAGGATCTCCGCGTTGAGAACTGTCGCGAATCCCACCCACGCCGCGTACGGTGCGAGCGCTGCAGCCGACACCCGATCGACCTTGGCAGCCTTCGTCAGCAGTCTCAGCGTCGATGCTTCCAGTACTGCCGAGGTGAGGAGAGAGGCATCCGGACGCCGAGCGGAGAAGAACAGCCAACTCCATGCCACATTGACTGCCATGTTCGCCCCCAACTCACCCAGATACGCTCGTCGGTCCCGGCTGTTCGGCATGCGATTCAGAACGCGGCCTGATGCGAATGCTGTCAACGAATACAAGGTTGTCCACGCGGGCCCGAAGACCCGGCCCGGTGGTTGCCATGCAGGCTTCTTCAGGTTCGAATACCAATCAGAGTCGACCTTCGTGCCGAGTGCGCCGAGCGTGGCTGCTCCGGCGCATACAGCCGACGGAAGGAGGAAGCGTTTCCAGTCAGTGCTCATGAGTTCCCGCGCCTCAGGTGCCCGAGCACGCCGCGTCTCAGCAGTCCGAGAGTCGGTGGTGACCACAGCGGGGTTCCTTCGACCCTCCACGAGGAGAGGAGGTGATTGGCCGCCATATAACCGGTCGTCGTGGCACGTTCCATGAGAGCCACAGGCAAGTCGCAGCGCACATAGTCACCGGCGACGACCAGACCCGGAATCGGGGTGGCAGCTTCGGGCCGCTCATCCCAGGGGCGGGTGTCCGTCAACGCGCAGTCTGCTTCGATGAGCAGCTCCTGGTCGACGATGGGCAGATGGGCGGTTTCGGGGTAGACCTGATGCAGGTCCGAGAGCAGACGGGTCACGATGCTCGCCCTGTCCCGCTCAGAAGGATCAGCGTCGATGTCGAGCGCGTAGGCGTGAAGTTCCAGAACCGAACCGTTGTGGGATTGCGCCCACCGGCTGGCACCGTCCTCGAAGCGTTCGAGCACCGAGACATTGTCGAGGACGTCATATCCGCTGGTGCCCAAAAACTCCGGCCGATGGTCAGCCACGGGTGCACCCAGCCAGAGACGAAGCACAGCGAAAGCGGGTGCGTTGGTCAGCGAGTCGATGTTCTCCAGCCACCCTTGCGCGGCTGGAGCGGTGCCTACGATCGAGTCGCGGCTGACTTTCAGCAGCTCACGAGCTCGCGCGGGATCGGCCGCGAGGACAACTGCATCGCCGTGGACCTCCTGGCTCTCGGTCGACACCATCCAACCCGACGAGGTGGATTCAAGCGAGGTCACCATCTCCCCGGTGCGGATCTGCACACCGATTTCGGTGAGATAGTCGGCCAGTGGGGCCCAGAGAGCGGTGTCGTAGTCATCGACGGGGACGTCGAAGAGCAGCCCCTCCGCCGATCCGGCGAAATAGGTGTGGAACATGGCAATGAGCTCACCGGCGGAGAAATCTTGCGGATCGGCGAAGAAGGAGCGCGCGAACACCTCAAGAGCCAGATGTCGGGCTTCGTCGGGGAAGCGCAGCCGGTCGAGGAAGTCGGCCGCGGACTCACCATCGTAACGTCGATAGGTGGCGGGAAACTCGACGTCGATGAGTTCAACCGCAGCCGGGATGTCGACGTCGAGGAGCCGGCGGAGGGGAAAGGTCGGGCTCTGCCAGACGAACCCGAGGAGATTGAACGGTGGAGTCCGGGGGATCGAGGCGAAGGTGTCCGTGGAGCCTCGGCGATGGAGGAGGGGGTAGTCGTCGACGGGCTGCAGGCGGTGAAGCTCGGGATCTGTCCGACTGAGCAGATCGCGAAGGTTGTAGTACTGCCGAAAAAATGCGTGGAAGCCTCGGCTCATGGTCCGATCGTCTCCGACTGGCCATGCGCCCACACGCCCGCCGAGGTGGTCCTCGGCCTCAATCACAGTGACCTTGACACCGTGTTCGGCAAGGATCGTGGCCGCGGCCAATCCCGCGATGCCCCCGCCGATGACCGTTACCCGTTTGGGTCTGAGAGGGCGAGGGCGTCCCTGCAGTGCGGGGATGTTCTGCGCACGTCGATCTCTGGGTCGTGGTCCAGGTGTCATTCGGTGCCCTTCTGCAAACGGTTGAGCTGCCATTGCCACACCATGAGCACAGAGGTGATCATGGCGAATCCGAATCCGAAGTCTTCGATCGGGATGTCCCAGGGGAAGCGCAGATTCAGGAACTGAGACGGGTTGTAGATGACGATGGGATCGGTCAGTTTGGTCAGCCAGCCGTCGACCAGGCATTGGAATCCCAGACAGATGGCGAGCGCGGCCCAGTACTTCGCGCGTCGGAAGATCCCGCTGCGAAAGACGAAGGCTTCGAGCCCGATGACGACCAGCATCCCGAGGATCGTCATCAGCGTGTATTCAGGCACCACCACTGCCTCCCCTTCTGCTCTTGGCCTTCTTGGCGAAGAATTCGAGCACGGTGCCCACTGCCTCGTAGCTGAGCAGGGCGCAGATCGGGATGACGATGAAGAAGACGATCTCTTCCAACGGAAGGTCGCCGAGGTGGACGCCCGTGACGTACTTCGAGTTGTAGGTCCAGTGATCGCGGGAAATGGCGACAATGTCCCAGAGCGAGAAGATGAGGACGATCGGAACAAGAGATCCGATCAGGATCTTCCAGCGTCGATACACCTTGGCGGAGAACACCAGCTCCAGAGGAAGTGTGATCAGCAGGCAGGCACCCATCAGCGCCAGGTATTCGAATGAGCTCATCTCGTCTCTCTCGTGGCTGCTGGACGCGACCTTTCCATCAGGCTCAGGTCCATGCCGCGCAGACGGTACCCCTCGATGAGGTTGTCCCAGCTGATTTCGGGCTTCCGGAGGATGCGTGGGCCGATGGCCAGGAGCTTGTGGACAAGGGCATCGGTTTCGTAGAGAGCCAGTGGCTGGCCGGGGCACGCGTGGGCTCCGTCGCTGAAGCTCAGCCCCGTCGCGGCCTTCCCCCGTTCGAGATCGCGCCCGGGGATGATCGTCTCCGGGGCGGTTCCCATCGCGTGTGGGTCGGTGTTGGTCTGTCTCACACACACGTCGATCAGGTCGCCTGCGGAGATGGTGTGGGGGCATCCGTTGTCCGAGACCTCGATATCGGCTTGCGCTCGACGGTAGAGGTGGCCGACGACAGGGTCGAGGCGGATGATCTCCTCGAGGATCTTCAGACGGGTGGGCTGTGAGGACTCGGTGTAGCGACGGCCCAGCTCTTCGTCCGTCAGCAGGTGCCAACACGCCATGGTGATGAATTCGCGAGTCGTCACCATGCCGGCGGTGCCGTAGGTCATGCACTCGACGAGGATGTCGGCGGTGCTGTAGCCGGCGGAGAGCAGATGCGAGAGCACATCGTCGCGGCGCCGGCTGCGCCGGGAGCGGATCGCCGGTTGCACATCGTGAACGTAGAACCGTCCGATGGGCAAGAGGCCGTTGACGGCCGCCTGGGCCCATTGCCGACGGGTCCGGCCCATCGCAGGAGCTGCGAGGTCGACAGGCGGCTGTCGGAAGAACCCGACGAGGCGCTTGGCCATCGCATCGGTGGAGGACTCGGTCAGTCCCACGATCTCGGCGGTGACTTCGACGGAATAGTTCAGAGCCGCCTCATCGAGGCGAAGCCCGCCGTTCGCGACGGCGCGGTCGACGAGGGCTTGAGCGCGCTCGTTGATGAATTCTCCGTACTTCGCAGACACCACTGCGGGGGCGAAGTAGCGAGCGACCTCTTTGCGCTGAGAATCGTGATCGTCACCGTCAGAGATCAGTATGGGGTGTTTCCGAAAGTACCCGCGCGGGATCTTCTCTGCGGTGAATCCTGCCTGAGTCGTGCGGTGACGCGCACGCAGCACGGTAGTGGCTGCCTCGTAGGAGCGGATCCTCCACATGGTTCCATCGTGCTCGACGCGAGGTTCGGTCTCGTCGTGTGGTCCCACTGCTTTTCGCTTGCTCACCGAGTTCATGCGATGCGCGAGCTGCAGTCGGAGGTCAGCTGGATCAGCTGGCGGCTCAACGCCGACGGCAGGGCTGCATCGGAGATGAGTCGATACAGGTCCTCGCAGCGCTGAGTGATGATGGATTCGACGAACACGCGAGCTCCTGATTCCTCGATGATGGTCCGCAGCCGATCACCATCGGCATTGCTCAGCGTCCTATCCCCGAAGAGGGGGCGGACCTCGGGCCAGGACGGATCGGAGCGAGCGAACGTGATCAAGAGAGTCTCCTTGCCTTCACGGAGATCACTGACATTGGATTTCCCGGTCTCCCGTTCATCGCCGAACAGGCCGAGGACGTCGTCGCGCAGCTGGTAGACGATGCCGATCTGCGCAGCGATAGCGCCCAGTTCGGCAGTCTGGGTGCTGCTTGCTCCGGCCAGAACAGCCGCGATGAGCAGGGGAGCCTGAAACGAGTACACGGCGGTCTTCTGCCCTGCCATCTCGAGGACCTCCCGGGAACGGGCCTCTTCCAGATGCAGGCTCAACCACACATCTGAGTGTTCTCCCGCGGCACTCCGGAACAACGTGTCATCGAAGATGTCGAGGATGGCCCGGCGTTTGGCGTCGTCGACATCGAGCCGCGCCAGCAGAGAATGGGCGAGGGTGAGCATCAGGTCACCGCCCAGCAGTGCTGTGGCGTCTCCCCAGACTTGAGCCTCATGCTGGCCGGCGCCGCGGCACAGTGCGTCGGAGGCGAATGCTCCGGAGATATTCGCCTCACCACGACGGATGGTGTCATTGTCGATGACGTCATCGTGGATGACGAGTGCGATGTGCAGCAGCTGCATGGCGCAGGCCGCGTCGACGGCGGCTGCCTGGTCACGTCCGCCCAGGCCGTGATGTGCGTCCAGGAGCAGGCGTGGTCTGATCAGCTTTCCGCCTGTGGCCATGTGTGTGAGTGAGTCCCAGAGCTGTCCGTACTGTGCGGAGAATGTGCGCGAACGGTGCCGTCCCTCCGTCAGCACCTGTGAGAGCCGGTCCTGGAACGAGAACGCGATGTCTTCGAGTGGGGTGATCGAATCAGTCATTGAGCCCCGCCTCGGCGATGTGCTCGGCGATATGATCGGGTGCCATCGACGATGTGGCCCGGGCGATGAAGACCGGGCAGTGTTCGTTCTCTTCGATTCCGGAGCGGCGGCGGACTGCAGCCTCAAGCGTTTCGCCGGGCCCGGGACGGCCACAGAAAGAATTCGTCCATACTCCCGGCCACGTCTTCTTCGTCAGTGCGCGCCGTGTGACGAGAAGACGACCGTGTCCGTCGACGCGAACAACCATTTCCACTGTTCGAACCCACTTTCGTTAGCCGGGCGAGAGACCTAATCTAGTGTAGCAACGGTATGCTGTCATCGTGTCGAGCACAGAGCGAAGAATCCACCCGGATTCAGAATTGAAGTACTTTTCGAACGATCTCGAGTTCTCCGATCGTTCTCAGCTGACGCAGTCCGAAATCACGCAGTGCATGTCCGTCATGGAGTCGCTGCGCCTCTGGCGGGAAGCCGATCGGGCGCTGGCGGAGGCATCCAGGCGGTATATGCGCCTCAATGAGAGTGACATGCGCGCCATCCGGATGCTCATGCAAGCGCAGAAGCAAGGGCAGATCATCACTCCCAGGGACATTGCCTTTGAGGTGGGGATCTCCAGTGCATCGACGACGAAGCTCATCGACCGCCTCGTCGCCGCAGGCCATCTGATCCGTGCAGCGCATCCCAAAGACCAGCGGTCGATCTGCATCAGCGTGACGCCTCAGACCGCACAGGCGGCACATGAGACGATCGGCCGCCAACACGCGCGCCGCTTTGATGCCGCCGCCGCCATGAGCAGTGACGAGCGTGAGGTCGTCATCCGGTTTCTCACAGCACTGGCCGAAGCCGATGAGCCGCAGGGAGATCTCACGGCGCAGTGACTTCGGTGGACGCCTGGTGAGATACTGCGGATAGTCACTGGTTCGAATGAGGAGCTGAACTGAAATGAAGCCAACGGTGAAGGCATTTCAGGACGATATCGGTTTGCTGAACGAACTGAAGAAGCAAGCATCGAAGGGTGCGCCGAAGGAAAGTCTCCATGTGTTCGCCCACGATGACGCACGCATCGACTGCATCGTCGGCCATGCCACCTCCCAGCCTGCCGATATCGCGCACCTCGTTGCCGATCGCTACAACGAAGAAGACTCTGAGCTCAGAACCGTTTTCAGCGGATTCGGCTTCGATCTCGAAGAGTGCGATGACCTCGAGACGAAGCTCGCCAATGGAAAGCTCCTGTTGGTGATCGGTCAGTCAGACTGATCGCGGTCGAGTTGCCCGATACGGCATTATCGCGGACAAGCTGCGATCAGGCCATCCCCTTCCGCCGGTTGAGGTGAGTCACTAGCATGACCACTCCACACTGATCCACCGCGTCAAGAGGAGCTGTCGCATCATGGGCCACGGCGTCGAATCCGGGCAGACCACGTTCTGCTGTTCTCACTGTGCTCGTGAGATGGGTCATTCGTCTGCGACGGACTCGAAGAGCTGAGACCTCAAGGAAGAACAAGGAGACCGACGATGGAATATACACGACTGGGCACTTCGGGTCTGTACGTATCCAGGTTGGCACTGGGGGACGATACCCTTCGGCTCAGGGGGAGGGTTCGAGAAGATTGCAGGCGTTCGGGGCCACGACGCGGAACGAGTCGGCACCACCTGATCCGGGCTGTCGACGAGAGCTTGAGCCGTCTGTGGACCGACCACCTGGACCTGCTGTACATCTACCAGTGGGATGGACAGACACCGATCACCGAGACGATCGCCACTGTCAACGAACCCTTGAACCCCACAAGAGTCCAACGCTTCCGCTCCACCACTGACAGGGCTGCCGGGCCCGTCCATTGTCGCTGCAGTGGTACAGTCCCCGGCAGCCGAGGGAAAGCGCCCTATCGGTGGCGCAAGGGTGCCGTCGCGAGTTCGGCGATGCCCTCGTCAGGTCCGATACGCGCCTTGAATCCCAAGTCTTCGAGGGCAGCCCGAGGCGAGGCCGCTACATGTCTGACATCGAAGGCCCGATATTTGCCGTTGACCGCCGGCTCCGGTCCATCCATCACCGTTGCCAAACGTCGGGCCATGTCGCCGATGGTGTAAGTCTGTCCCGAGCAGATGTTGTAAGCGCTCACCCCAGGACTATGCGCCCCGACCGCTTCGATGGCGGCGACGTTCGCGCGGGCGAGGTCGGCAACGTGGACGAAGTCGCGTATTTGGTTGCCGTCCTCGAATACCTGGGGCGGTTGACCGCGCTCGAGTGCCGAGCGGAAGATGGCTGCGACCCCTGAGTAGGGTGTATCCGCCGGCATGCCGGGCCCATAGGCATTGTGGTAGCGCAGTGCGATGGCGTGGCCCGATTCCAATGTGCACCAGGCAGCGGCGTAGTGCTCCTGCGCGATTTTCGACGCGGCGTAGGCCGTGCGTGGAGCGAAGACCGCATCCTCGCTGATCAGGTGTGGCTTGATTGTTCCTCCGCAGTGCGGGCAGCGAGGGTCGAACAGGCCCTGTTGCAGGTCTCTGTCCTGCCTGGGGGCCGGGGGCACATCGCCGTGGTCGGGGCAGGTGTATCTTCCCTCACCGTAGACGACCATGGAGGAAGCCAGTACCAATCGCTTCGTTCCGGAGCGGGCCATCGCTGCCAGAAGGGCAGCGGTGCCGAGGTCGTTGTGGGTGGCGTAGCCGGGCAGGTCCTGGGCGTCGACGCCGTTGCCCACCGTGGCGGCCTGATGGCACACGACGTCGACATCGGCCAGCAGCTCATCGAGCAGAATCGGATCACGGATGTCGCCGTGCACGACGCCTGCGGGCAGCACTGCGGTTTTCCCATGGGCCTGTTGAAGCAGCATGTCGACGCCGGTGACTTCGTGTCCGGCAGCCGTTGCCGCCTCGGCGATGTGTCGTCCGATGAAACCGGCCGCGCCGGTCAACAGCACCTTCATGGCAGCTCCAACGGCAGTGTCATTCCTGCCAGCGCCTGGGAGCAGCTGCACGAACGCTCCGATGACAGTGAAGCGATCACTGTCCGCAGACTCGATTTCAGTTTGTCGGTGTGCTCGGCGAAGACCCGGAAGACCTCCGACTGGTCGACGGCATGCGTCGAGTCGATGCCCGCGTCGAGGTCGGTCACCAGCGCAGCAGTCGCATAGCACAGCTCGAGTTCACGCGCCAGGATCGCTTCGGGTTGGCCGGTCATGTTCACGATGTCCCAGCCCTGTGCTGCATACCACTGGGACTCGGCGCGGGTGGAGAACCTCGGACCTTCGATCACCACCATGGTTCCGCCGTCG
Organism: Brevibacterium sp. UCMA 11754; assembly: GCF_021532275.1. GTDB lineage: Bacteria > Actinomycetota > Actinomycetes > Actinomycetales > Brevibacteriaceae > Brevibacterium. The sequence goes on along the minus strand of NZ_JACBOT010000031.1, from coordinate 255,583 downwards.
ACCGGCGGTTCGTGGTCATCTGCAAGCCCGTCCAGCAGGGCCGTGCGCAGCCTGGGACAGTACGGATCGGCGAATGAGACGTGGCAGGCGCCCCTGTCGAAGTACGTCTGCTCCCGGCCGAACGTCCGGTCGACCAACTGGTCTGGAACCACCAGTGAGCCGGGCCCTAGGTCCGTACTGAGTCCGCCGACTGCGCACGGTGCCAGAATCTGCCGCACTCCGAGGCTGCGCAGCGCCCACATATTGGCGCGGTAGTTCACGCGGTGCGCAGGGAATTCGTGCCCCCGTCCGTGCCGGGGCAGAAAAGCCACGGTGCGGCTCGTGTCCCCGTGTTCGAACCTGCCGGTCGCGATGGGCGCCGACGGCGGGCCGAAGGGCGTTTCGACCTCAATTTCCTGTGGGTCATCGAGGAAGGTGTAGAAGCCGGAGCCGCCGATGATGGCGATGTCGGGTGATTCAGTCATCACGCTCTCTTTCGATTGATCGCATTGTTCTCAAACGGCCTGCGCCGTAACGGATTGCGTAAGCCAGGACACTGAGGCAGCAGAACAGGACCGAGAGCCACAGCCACCGTCCGAGGAACGGCTCCTGGGTGTGGCCCGTGGCGGCCAGGTGGCTGTCCTTGCCCTGCTCGATGATGCCGGGGAAGAAAAGCAGGAGCAGCAGTCCGCTGGCCAGCACCGGTACCCGGATGTAGTTGACGATTGGCACCCGCAGGCCACGTCTCCGGGCTGTCCGCTCAGCACGGGGGACGGCATTGAGCACACGGTCCGCCGCGGAGCAGAGCGGAAACAGTATGAGGTCGACGACGATGGCCCCGCCTAGGAACCAGACCGCAGGGGATTGCCACCATACGTCCGAGTCGAACAGCTGATCCGGGCCCAGCTCCAGCACCGCGTATCCGGCCAGAAGGAAGCACCCGGTCAGCACCAGCAGGTGCCGGGGTCGGGCTCCATACATCTGTCGGAACCATCCGGGGTGTGCTGGCATATCAGGTCCTGAACTCGATGGAGCGCACCCATTTCGTGTTGTGCACACCGGGCATGGCCGGGACGATGATCCGTGCGGGAAATCCGTGATCGATCGACAGGTCCGCACCGTTGACGCGCAGGGCGAGCAGCGAGTCGGGGTCGAGTACCTGGTTGTGCTGCAACGTGGCGGCGTTGAACGTGCCGGATTCCTGAAGCGATTCAACCCGGGCAGAGGCTGGTTCGCCGACTCCGGCCAGACGTGCCAGTTCGGCCAACCGGACGCCGGTCCACGTCTGCGTTGTCGACCATCCCTCCACACACGCGATCGGCAGGTCAGCGGTGTGTTGGGGCATCGTCAGCAGCTGCGTCCGGCTCAATGAGATGTCGCCGTCGCCGCCGCGCAGAGTCAGTCGCCAGACCTCGCCCGTGTCGTCGGGACTGATGCGCGCGGCCGCGGCCGTCCGGTTGACCTGAAAGTCGTTGGGTCCGTCTCCCAGCACTCGCCCCCGAGGGAGCAGTGCGGACAAAGGCCGGAGCACTCCACCAATCGTCTGGCCGACGCTGAGAAGGAGTACAAGTGCGGAACCTCCACCGACAAGGGCCAGGGCACCGCGGCGGCTCATAGTCGGCGGAGTCGGGTCAGACGACACCAGCCCATCGGCATCGGGCGGCTCCGGGTGAGTTTCGGCCAGGGGAGTGCGCAGCTCAGTGCGCAGGGACCGCGAGCGCAGGGACTCGATCATTCTCGGCAGCTTGAGGCATACGTGCGCTATGAATGCCGCGATGAACACCCACGCCCCGAAATAGTGCGCTGCGTAGAAGCTGAACCCGAAGATGTAGTCGTACTGAATGTTCAATACGCCTGTGGCCAACTCGAACAGGACGCTGCCGACGAGGATGAGCAGGGACAGTCGTTCGAGGGCGTGCGCCGGAGAGCGTACCGGCGGCCATGTGAACAGCTTCGGCGTCACCGACCACAGCTTGGCAAGCACCACTGGAATGACGACCATGCCGAGGACGACGTGGATCCCCTGATTGAGTTGATAGAGCCAGGCAGGACTGGTGGGCCACTGGAAAGTCGGCAGCTTCAGCCAGCCCACGTCCCCTGGTATGGCCTGGCCCAGCTGCGGTGCGTATGCCATGTAGGAGAGCAGACCGGTCAAGGTAACCACCGGCAGCGCGGCCAGCAGCACCGCACCGAACACCGAGGTCAGCCATGGCCCACGGATCGGACTGCGCCAGCGCATCGGCTAGGCGTGCCCGTCACGCGTCAGCGCAGCCATGTACCGGCCCTCATGCTGGTACAGTCTGCAACCGTGAAATCCTGCCGCGGCCGCAACGCCGACGATGGCCTCGGCATCGACCAGCGACCAGTCGAAGGCCCCGGTCAGCTGTCCCTGGACGCGCAATCGAACACTTTCATGCACCAGGCCCACCCCGGGGGCATCGACCTCGACCAAGACGGACCCCTCTGGACGTATCAGCTGGCGAATCCGCTGCAGCAGCCGGACCGGATCGCCGCCGATCCCGACATTGCCGTCTGCCAGCAGAGCATCCTGCCAGCAGCCTTCGTCGGGCACTTCGTCAAAGACACTCATGTGAATCGCGACCGCGCCGCGCTCCTGGGCCAGTTTCACGGCGACGAGAGAGATGTCGATCCCCAGAGCGTCGCCGCCGCGGGCGGTCAGTGCCCCCGCAAGACGGCCTGCACCGCAGCCGACATCAAGCGTCGGGCCCATGCAGCGGTCCAAGAACAGCGCATGGTCCGTCGCGTCGGGCGCACCCGTCCATTGCTGGACATCTAATCGGGTCGCTGTGCCATCGGCTCTGACCACGTCGCATGCGTGGCCCGTCATGGCCGCGTTCAAGGCGTCCAGGGGTGCGAAGTCAATGGTTTCGGTCATGGTTGGGACCCAATCTGTTCACGGTCGGCTGCCTGAGCGACCTCGGCGGCAAAATGGCTGTGCGGAATGAGGGAGGCGACAGCGTGTGAGTCCTCCCAGTAGTCTACATCGGCCAGGACCGGAACGGAGGCGACCCGGGCACCGTTGCTCACGAGCGCCTCCTTGGTCCGCATGCCGGTATCGGGTCTCGACATCGCCACCGAGGCCAGGCTGGACGTCCAACTGGGATTCTGTGCAGCCAGTATCCACCATCCTCCGTCCTCAGCCAGGCCCAGCGCGACGTCATGGCATTCCAATGCCGCTGCCGCCGTCTGCAGGCTCTCCGCGGTGACTTGGGGCGTGTCCATGCCGATTTGCACGACCCCGTGGCCTGCATCGGCGTCGTGGTGAGCCGCGATCAGCCGGGACGCGAAAGAGCCTCCGCGTTGGGCGATGACGCGGTGCCTGCCACACGCCGCGGCGAGCTCATCTGCCATTGCCGCCTCGGCAAGGTCACCGGTCATCGCGATGACCACGGGCCATCCCAGATCACCCACGACCTCCAGCGTGTCCAGCAGCGAGGCCGCGGCGATCCGTGCTGCCGCCTGATCCCCGACAGCTGTCGCCAATCTGGTTTTGGCTTGGCCGGCAACCGGCGCCTTGGCGACCACCAGCATCGTCGGTGGTGCGCTCATGTCAGCACCCTGGCGAAATCGGCGATGGTCCGCCACGTCCCCAGCAGCGTTCCCGAAACCTTGGACTTCGTGCCTCGCGCACGCCTGCGGTAGACGATGTCCCTCTCGTGCACAGTCCAGCCCGCCCGCGAGGCCTTGATCATGAGCTCAAGCGGATAGCCGAACCGTCGGTCGGTGATATCCAACGCAAGAAGGTCGTCCCGGCGGCAGACCCGCATCGGAGCCAGATCATGCACACCAAAGCCGCTGCTGCGTCGGATCCACCAGGCCAGGACGGCTGTTCCGGCTCGTGCATGCCAAGGCCAGACGCCGTTTCCCTCTGGTCTTCGGCGTCCGATCGCCATCGTGGCCGCCCCTTTGCTCACGACCGAAGCCAGCTCAGGCAGGTCGGCAGGATCCATCGAACCATCGCCATCAAGCACTGCCACCAAGGGCGCCGTGGCCGCGAGGATTCCGGCGTGAACCGCAGCGCCGTAACCGGCGACAGCCTCGTACACGACTTCGGCGCCCAGGCTGCGAGCGACCTCGGCGGTGCCATCGACCGACCCGTTGTCCACGACGATCACGTTCATGCCATCGGGGATGGTGCTGAAGACGCCGGGCAACGCCAGCGCCTCGTCGCGGCACGGAATCACCACAGTGCAGGCAAGCGGCTCACGTGCGAGAGGATCATGCATAAGGTGACAGTACCAGTGTTAAAATGTGATTGTGCCCACGCAAGCATCCTTACTTTCCCGCCGGGCCTGGACTGCAGCGATGGTCAGTACACTCATCGGTGTGGGGTTGGTCGCCGCCGCCATCGTCTGGCCGCGCGCGACGGGAACGGATGTTTTCATCCACTGGCCCCCCTTGAAGGCAAGATGGACACCTGATCCGGCACCTACCTTGGTGCTGCCGGTGCTCGTGGCACTGACCGGGTTTCTGTGCTGGCGACGCATCAGCTCCGCACTGAACTGGGGCCCCTATCTGGCTGCGGTCTTCGCCGGATCCTGGCTGTGGACGGCCGCGTTGGCCCATGTCGGCGGCAAGGAAAGCGTCAGCAAGGTGTTTGCACGCCCCAGCGAATACTTCGTCGATGCCAAAGAAGTGTCCTCGATCCCCGCGTTCTTGTCCGGATTCATCGAAAAAGTGCCTCTGCGTGCGCCCGACCACTGGCCCATTCACATTGCCGGGCATCCACCGGGCGCGACGCTGTTCTTCATCCTGCTCGACCGGATCGGCATCGAGGACCCGTACACAGCTGGTGTCATCGTCATGACTCTTGGTTGCACCGGAGTCGTCGCAGTGCTGCTGACCGTCAAGACCTTGGCCTCGCAGAAGTTCGCCCGCCGCGCAGCGCCCTGGCTGATCGCCGCACCCGCGGCGATCTGGATGGGCGTGTCCGCTGATGCGCTGTTTACAGCAGTGGCCGCCTGGGGACTGGCGCTTCTGGCGCTGGCCGCGACAGCAGACCGCAGCTCACGACTGATCGGCTTTGGTCTCCCCGCAGGGCTGCTACTCGGCCTGAGCGTGTATCTTTCCTACGGACTATTGCTGCTGGGGATCCTCGCCATCGCTGTGATCTATCTCGGCGGCAGATGGACGGCACTGCCCTGGGCACTCGGCGGTGCGCTGCTCGTCGTTGCGGCATTCACCCTGGCCGGATTCCGGTGGTGGGAGGGGTTCCCCGTACTGGTCACCCGCTATTACGACGGGATCCAACACAAACGGCAATTCGGCTATTGGGTGTGGGCGAACCTGGGCGCCTGGACGTTCACCAGTGGACTAGCGGTATGGGCGGCCTTTCCCCGCGGCATCGCCGAAGCGTGGCGGGGGGCCGACAAGGGGCGGCGCGTGGTCGCTGTCCTGGGTTGCGCCGGCTTCGTCTCGATCCTGGTGGCGACGCTGTCGGGCATGAGCAAAGCAGAGGTCGAACGAATCTGGTTGCCGTTCACAATCTGGACATTGGTGTTGCCATCGCTGTTGCCGCTGCGTTGGCAACGGCCGCTGCTTGCCACACAGATGGCATCCGCGGTCGCCATCGAGTACCTCTTGACGACGCAGTGGTGAAGGTTGCGCAGTCGGAGTGGACATCCTTCGGACGAACGGACGGTCGCGGTGTACGTGACGAGGCTAGCCGCGAAGTGGCGACTCGCGTAGCCTCGAACCAGACTCATTTCCTCGTCGTCAGGAGGTCGACATGCAAGTCGTCGGATTTCATCAGCCAGGTGGGCCTGAGGCGTTGGAGGTCATCGACCTCCCGATTCCGGCCCCGGGCGCGGGAGAGGTTCTGATTCGCGTTCATGCGGCGTCTGTGAATCCCACCGACACCATGCTTCGCAGCGGCACACGTGTTCGGCGATCCGAAGAGGAGTCCCAGGTGCGTGTGCCCGGAATGGACGCCGCCGGAGTCCTCGAGGAGTTCGGAGACGGCGTTGAGACCGATCTCGCAGTCGGCGACCATGTGATGGCAGTGGTCGCGCCTACGGTAGCGCACGGTGCCTATTCGGAACATATCGCCGTGCCCATCGAGTCAGTCGCCCGCGCCCCGCACGGGTTCGACGATCAGGAGGCGGCCACGTTGCCGATGAATGGGCTCACCGCCCGTCTGGCGCTGGATACCCTGGGGCTTAAGAAGGGCAGCGTGCTCGCGGTGACCGGTGCGGCCGGCACGATGGGCGGGTACGCCGTGCAACTGGCGAAGAAGGACGGCCTCACAGTCATTGCCGATGCCAAAGACTCCGACGAAGAACGTGTCACCGGGCTTGGAGCCGATCTCGTGCTCCGCCGAGGCGACGACTTCCCGCAGCTCATACGAGAGCGGTACCCCGACGGTGTGGCTGGCGTGATCGACGGAGCGCTCATGCTCGAGAAGATCGCCCCGGCCGTCCGCGGTGGGGGCACAGTCATCACGGTGCGCGGATACGACGAAGCAGGTGAGCGCGGTGTCACGTTCACGCCCGTCTGGGTCGTCGACTATGCACGAGAGCACGGCAGACTCGATGAGCTCCGCCAACTCGCTGAGGACGGAACGCTCACTCTGCAGGTGGCTGAGACGTTCTCCAAAGACCAGGCTCCGGCAGCGCATCGTCGCCTGGAGGCAGGCGGCGTCCGCGGGCGACTCGTCCTGGAATTCTGATCACGAGCGCACTCCGGGACGAGACTCAGGCACCCGTCGCCGGTGCCGAGGTCGCGCTCCTCGTGCCACATGATGCGATGAAACATAGGGTATAGGCTCCTAGCATGTTGGACGTCCTCACTGCCGCACAGCAGCGGCTCTTCGCTGCGGAGGAACCGCAGGACGTTGCGGTCGCGACCATCGTCGGGACTGATGGTTCGGTGCCGCGGCCGGTGGGGACCTCGATGCTGGTCGACGCCGCAGGTGAGATCCACGGTTCCCTCACAGGAGGATGCGTCGAAGGCGCCGTCCTCGAGGCTTGCCGAGAGGCGCTCGCCACCGGAGCGGCCACAGTTCAGAGATTCGGCTACAGCGATGACGATGCCTTCGCCGTCGGTCTGATGTGCGGGGGCAGCATCGACGTGCTCGTCCAGCCCTTCAGCGCCGGTCGCTCGGATCTGCGACAGGAAACCGATCAGCAGGATCCGATCGCGATGGTGATGCGACTTCCTGCTGCAGACCACGATGAGTCCTCCAGCGCCCTTGCCGTCAGCGAAGACGCACTCGAGGAGAGTTCCGGACGAGCTGCGGGCTCTCTTGCCGCGGGTCTGGGCACAATCGTCCCGCCCTCGGTGCTCGACTCCGCGGTCAGGCATGCTGAGTCGATGATCCGCAGCGGGAGCACGGGCACAGTCCGCATCACTGCGCCCGAAGGCGACCGCAACCCGATCGACCTCTTCATCGAGACCCGGATACCGCCGGCACACCTGGTCATCATCGGAGCGAACGCCTTCGGGCGGGCCCTGGTGGAAGCTGCCCTGCCACTGGGCCACCGCATCACGCTGTGCGATCCCCGCCCCGCCTTCACCGGCCCGACCTCGTTTCCCGGCGCCGAGGTGGTCCGAGCCTGGCCACACCGTTTCCTCACCGAAGCTGCCGACTTGGGAGCGGTCGATGAGCGCAGCATGATCTGCGTCCTCAGCCATGACCCGAAGGTCGACATCCCCACACTGGTCCGTGCGCTCGACCTCGACGTCGCCTATGTCGGGGCGATGGGCTCACGCCGCAGCGACCGCGACCGCCGCAATGCCCTGCAGGAGGCAGGAGTCGACAGCAGAGCGTTGGAGCGGCTGCACTCTCCGATCGGTCTCGATGTGAACGCGATGACGCCCGCCGAGGTGGCCGTCTCGATTCTCGCGGAGATCCTCGCTGTGCGCGGCGGCAGGACGCAGGCAGTGCCCCTCAGCTGCCGGTCGGGGGCACTGCACCCTCACTGACCGTGCGATCCGGTCGGTCGAGAAGATGCAGATCCGCGGGCACGTCGATGTCCTCCCCGTCGTCGAGGTCGCTGCAGTCGACCAGCGCAACGATGTCACGGTGGGCGATGAGCAGCTCGCGAGCACCGATGTCATCATGGGCGGCAGTTACCACCTCGGCGGTCCAGATCGCATCGAAGAGAACAGGGTGTCCACGGTGCAGCCGCCCGCTCCGATTACGATGGGCGGCTGCGGTGATGGCGCCCGGACGATGAGCGGCGATGACGCGTTCGACTTCCGCCGGGCAGATGCCAGGTCGGTCGACGGGCGTCACCAGGACAGTGCGTCCAGGGCCGATCGAGTCCAGGCCGCTGCGCAGCGATGAACCCATTCCCTCATCCCACTCAGGATTGTGAGCGACTCGGACATGATCCCGTCCTTTCAGAACGGTCGCGACCTCCTCGGCTCCGGCTCCGGTGACGACCGTGACGTTGCAGCAGCCTCCGGAGAGCAAAGACTCCACGAGGGACTCGACGAGGGTGCGGCCGTTGCTGCGCAGCAGTGCCTTCGGTCCCAGGCCCAATCGACGACCTGCGCCGGCGGCGAGGACGAGCCCGCACGGGCCCTGCAGGGCTGCAGAGTTGATCGGCGGCTCTTGGTCGGGGCTCGCGGTCATCGTGGCAGGTCGAGTTTCGCTGTCATCGGGGCAGGAACACGTCACCGAAGAGCGGCAGATCGCGCACCCGCACCCCGGTCGCGTTATAGGCGGCATTTGCGAGTGCCGCCGCCGCACCGACGATGCCGATCTCCCCGATCCCGCGCGCCCCGAGCGGACCGGCCCGCGGGTCCTCCTCGTCGAGCCAAGCCGCCTCGATCTCAGCAACGTCGGCATTGACGGGAACGTGGTATTCGGCGAGGTCGTGGTTGACGACGTGGCCGAACCGCGGATCGAGCTCACCCTTCTCAAGAAGCGCCATCCCCAGGCCCATGGTCATCCCGCCGATGAACTGTGAACGAGCGGTGCGCGGGTTCACGATCCGCCCGGCGGAGAACATTCCGAACATCCGGTCGACACGGATCTCGCCGGTGGCGGCGTGGATGCGGACTTCGGCGAAATGAGCACCGAAGGAGTGCAGAGCGAACTTCTCTGCTGCCGGGTTCGCCTGTGCCTCACCCTGCGATTGGGCTCCGGATGCGGGATCGGTTCCATGCTCGTGTCGGAACGTCTCGGCCGCGGCGAGGACCGCGGCGCTCCAGCTCGCCAACCCGGTGGAGCCGCCGGCGACAGTCGCGTTCGGCAGGTCGGTGTCGCCGATCTGCAGCTCCACCTGCTCGATGGGAACGTCAAGGGAGTCCGCTGCGACCTGGGTCAGGGCAGTCCAGGTGCCGGTGCCCAGATCCGCGGCCGCGATGGCCACCTCGTAGCCATCAGAGGTCCGGCGGATCCGTGCGACAGAGCCGGGCTGCCTGCCTGCTGGATAGGTGGCGGAGGCGACACCCATTCCGATGAGCCAGCCGTTATCCCGCTGAGTGCGCGGTTGAGAACTTCGCTCGTCCCAACCGAAGCGCTCCGCCCCTTCGCGGAGGCAGTCCACGAGTCGGCGCTGATTGAACGGCAACCCGGTGTCCGGGTCGTTCTCGGGGTCGTTGCGCACACGCAGTTCGATCGGGTCGATTCCGCTGGCCACAGCAAGTTCGTCCATGGCGATCTCGATCCCGACCATGCCCGGGGCCTCCCCGGGAGCTCGCATCCACGAGGGCACGGGCACATCCAGAGGAACCACTCGCTGGGTGACGCGGCGATTGTCGCCTGCGTACATCATGCGGGCCGGCTTCGTCGCTTCCTCCGGGAACTCCTTGGTCTGCGACGACATGGACACCGCGTCGAAGGCAAACGCTGTGATCGTGCCGTCGGCACGTGCGCCCAGACGAACATGCTGCAGGGTCGGAGCCCTGTAACCGGTGATCGAGAACATCTGCTGCCGGGTCACGGCGTACTTCACGGGACGTCCCGGCACCGCTTTGGCCGCGAGTGCGGCCAGCATCATATCGGCGTGGGGCACGCCCTTGGAGCCGAAGCCCCCTCCCACATGCGGGGAGACGATGCGAAGCTGGTCAGGCTCGAGACCGAGGATGGGTGCCAGTGTCGACCGTGCGGGGTGCACGCCCTGGGTCGACGTCCACAGCGTGAGTTCGCCTCTGTCCCAGCGGGCGATGGTGGTGTGCGGTTCCATGGGGTTGTTGTGCTCCATGGGAGTGCTGTAGCGCTGATCGATGCTGACGGCAGCCTCGGCGAGGGCCGAGTCGACATCGCCGACGGTGACGTCCCCGCCGCCGGACTCCGGAGTTCGGGAAGCAGGATGGTCCTCCCGCAGCTCGACATCATGGTCCTCCTGCACGTAGCTGACGGTGATGAGGTCCGCAGCGTGGCGGGCCTGCTCCGGAGTGGTGGCGATGACGGCACCGAGGTACTGTCCGCGGAATCCGATCTCCGGAGAGCGCAAGATCGCCAGCTCCGCGTCATCCGTGCTCTGCAGGGCCGGTGCGTTCTCGTGGGTGAGTACATGCACGACCCCGTCTGCTGCCTCGGCCGCCGAGGTGTCGATGGTGGCTGCGCGTCCCCGCGCGATCATCGCCAGGAGGGGGCAGAGGTAGAGAGGGTCGTCGACCGGATGCTCGTACGCGTAGGTGGCGCGGCCGCGGACCTTGTCGGGTCCGTCCAGACGCACCTGCCGGGTGCCGATGGCTGAGGTTGCCAGCAGATCACTCATGAGTGTCCTCCGTGGTGTCGTCCAGCTTCGACTCCGAGCCGCCGGTCAGCTCGGTGAGCACCGTCGTGATCGCACCGCGTGCCATCTGGACCTTGAAGCGGTTGCCGTCCAAGGGCTCGGCGGCCGCGAGTTCAGCATCGGCCGCCTGCAGAAACGTCTCCTCGTTCGGCTCCGCACCTCGCAGCACTGCCTCGGCGGCGCGTGCACGCCAGGGTTTGTGGGCGACGCCCCCCAGAGCGATCGCGGCCTCGCGGATCACCGGCTTCGGTCCCGAGTCATCGACGTTGACCGTGGCGGCGACCGAGACCAGCGCGAAGGCGTAGGACGCACGGTCACGGATCTTTCGGTACGTCGAGCGTCCAGCGCGTGGGGGAGGGAGTTCGAGGGCGGTGATGAGCTCCCCGTGCTCAAGGATCGTGTCCCGCTCGGGTTGCTCGCCGGGCAGCCGGTGGAGTTCGTCGACCGGAATCCGGCGCTCACCGTGAGGACCGAGGACGACGACAGTGGCGTCGAGAGCGGCCAGCGCGACCGCCATATCTGACGGGTGGGTCGCAACGCAGTCCTGTGAGGCGCCGAGGATCGCGTGGTAGCGGGTGTAGCCGCCGATGGCTGAGCAGCCGGAGCCGGGTTCGCGCTTGTTGCACGGCGTCGAGGTGTCCTGGAAGTACACGCATCTGGTGCGCTGGAGGAGGTTGCCGCCCATGCTCGCTGCGTTGCGCAGCTGACCGGAGGCACCTGAGAGCAGGGCTCGCGAGAGCATCGGATAGTCGCGGCGGACTCGTAGGTCGGCGGCGGCATCGCTGTTGCGCACCATCGCACCGATGCGCAGTCCCGAGTCATCGAGGCCCTCGATGTCGGTCAGGTCCAGGCCGTTGATGTCGACGACCAGTCCCGGTTCCGTGACACCGAGCTTGAGGTGATCGACGAGGTTGGTTCCGCCTGCCAGAAACACCGCGTCCGGTCGCTCGGTGAGCACGGCGACGGCGTCAGCGGTGTCGGTGGTGCGTATGTAGTCGAAGGGGTTCATCGCGACTCCTCGGCGGCTTGGCTGACGGCCGCGACGATGTTCACGTAGGCTCCGCACCGGCATAGATTGCCGCTCATGCGCTCGCGGATCTCCTCATCAGTGAGGTCGACCGGAGCCTCCAGATCCTCAGTGACCACGCTCGGGGCGTCGTCGGCCGCCTCCTGCAGCATGCCGGCGGCCGAGCAGACCTGGCCCGGCGTGCAGTAGCCGCACTGGAAAGCGTCCTGTTCGAGGAATGCGCGGTGCAGCGCGGAGAGTTCACCGTCGGTGGCCAGGCCGTCGGAGGTCGTGACGTCAGCAGCTTCATGGGTCAGCGCGAGCGCCAGGCAGGAGTTCAGCCGGCGGCCGTCGACCAGAACCGTGCATGCGCCGCATTGACCATGGTCGCAGCCCTTCTTGGGAGACATCACCCCCAGCCGGTCGCGCAGTGCATCGAGCAGAGTGGTTCGGGGGTCCACGGCCAGCGTGTGCTCCTGGCCGTCGACGGTGAGGTTCAGCGGATGGTCCACGAGAACCGCCTCCAGACAGCGTTGTCGACGTCTGTCAAACCTACCCCCACTGCGGGAGGTGGACAAGGGGGTCGTCGCGGACAAGCCGGAGTATCAGAACACCCGCGCTTTCGGAACACCCGTGTCAGACAACCGGGCAGTCATCAGATCGGGGAAATGCCGGTCATCTCGAGACGGACGTGAGTTAGAGTGACAATTGGTCAGTATCATTGTGGGCCGGGATGCCACCATCTCCAGCTGGCACTTATCTGCGAAGGAGCACCGTCGAACATGTCACGGATCCTCGTACGCATCTGGCACCGTTACCGGGATACAAAACTCCTTGTGAAGATGACAGTCGGCTTCGTGCTGGGGCTGATCGTTGCACTGGTGTTCGGCCAACAGGCTCAAGTGCTGTCACCAATCGGTGACATTCTGCTCAATCTCCTGCAGCTGGTCGTCATCCCCATCATCATGCTGACGTTGATCGACGCGGTCAACACCACGCAGTCCGGAAGCCTTGTCAGGGTTGCCTTCAAGACCTTCGCCTTCTATCTGCTGACGACCGTCGCCGCCGTCATCATCAGCCTGTCGCTGGGCCTTCTCATCAACCCGGGAACGGGACTCAACCGTCCTGAGAACGGCACAGAGACGCCCGAACCGCCGTCGTTCACCGACCAGCTGGTCGGAGTATTTCCTGAGAACTTCTTCCAGGCCCTGACCGATGGCAAGATTCTTGCTCTGATCTTCGTATCCATGATCATCGGCCTCACGCTCGCGGGTATGCGGCGCTCGTCGGACGTGACGATCTCGGACTTCGGAGCCCTGCTGCACAAATTCGTGCTGGCAGCCAAAGAGATGACGTTCCGCATCCTCGCCGGCATCCTCCAATATGCGCCGTTCGGTGTCTTTGCTCTCGTGGCCAGCGATATCGGGAGTCAAGGATTCGATGCACTGGCGGCCCTGGGCAAGCTGACCGGTGCCGTCTATGCAGGACTGGCTGCGCAGATCCTGCTGATCTACATTCCATTGCTGCTGATCAATCGGGTTCCGATCGGCGGATTCTTCCGAATCGCCGGTGAGCCGATGGCCACGGCGTTCACCACCCAGAGCAGTTCCGGCACGATCCCGGTGTCGCTGCAGGCGACGAAGAAAGCGGGAATCCTCCAGGAAGTCGCGGGCTTTGTGATCCCGCTGGGAGCGACCATCAACATGGACGGCGCAGTCATCCGCCTGGGAGCGTCGGTCGTGCTGGCCGCCAATATCGCCGGACATGACATGTCCCTCCTCGAACTCGGCGCAATCGTGCTCACAGCCACGTTCGTCTCCATCGGCACTGCAGGAGTCCCCGGCGCTGGACTCATCGGCCTGACGATCCTGTTGCAGCAGGCAGGGTTGCCACTCGAAACTGTGGCGTTGGTCGCTGGTGTCGACGTGATACTCGGGATGGGGGCGACGATGATCAATATCACCGGCGACCTCGTCGGAGCCCACCTCATCGACAAGAGCGAAAGGCGGATCAGCAGGAAACACGCAACCTCGACAACCGAGGGCAGCCCTTCGTAGCAGTGCGGCCGACGGGGGCGATGGTATCGACTTCGCAGAAGGCGCGAGTCCGCGACGGTCGGGGAATCAGCTCTGACTGATCAGATGGCCGGTGACGACGATGTTGTCCTCGTAGTGGCCGGTCTGTTCGTCGAAGTCCCCTCCGCAGGTGATGAGTCGGATCTCCGGGTCCTCCGTATTGCCGTAGACCTGGTAGTCGGGGAACGAGTCCTTGCCGTAGTCGGTGACGTCATCGACGCTGAAGGTGGCCTTCGAACCATCCTCGCGGGTGACGGTGAGCTTGTCTTTGCGGTGCAGGGCACCGAGGTCGAAGAAGACGGCGGGCCCGTCTTTCGCGGAGTCGACGTGTCCGACTATGAGCGAGGGCCCGACCTCACCGGGTGTGGGAGAGCGGTCGTACCAGCCTGCCGGTGCGTCCTTGCCCAACGGAGGGACTTCGAGCTCATCGTCGTCCGTGAGACCAAGCTTCATGATGCTCGTGTCGACGTCGATGGCCGGGATCGTCAACTGGGTCGGCGCCGAGGCGTCCATTGCGTTATCAGGTGCGGTGTCTGCAGCGACATCGCTTGGGGTGCTGGGCTCAGTCTCGGCGGGTGAATCGGTTTCGGCGGTTGAGGGGGCTGGCGCGGCAGGGTCATCGCTGTTCTCTGCAGCGGCAGATTCGCTGCTGGACGCTGCATCCGGCTGGGGTGGTGACTGGCCGCGGACGAGGCCGATCGTGATGAGTATCGCCGCGACGACGAGCAGGGCAAGACCCACCGCGGCCCAGGTGTTGATGCCGCGATGAGTCCTTGCCTGCTTGTCAGTCATGACTGGTGTCTTCCTCTCTGCTGTGGGACAGCCTGGGCTCGATCAGTGAGCGCTGGTCGTCTTCTTCTTCCGCGAGATCACAAAGGCGGCTCCCGCTGCGACGAGCACGCCGCCGCCAGCGGCCAGCATCACGGTGTCATCAGTGCCAGCGGTGCTTCCGCCACCGGTGTCAGGTCCGCCCTTGGGCGGCTGTCCCATCTGGCTGTCCGCGAGAGTTCCGCACAGAGCAGGGGCAGTGGCGGCCTGCGGCAGGCTGTCATCGAGCGGGCTCTTCGCGTCCTGGACATCCTTCGACAGGTTCTCTGGGTTGAGGCCGTGGACGACGACAGAGGCGCGGCCGTCCTTGATGGCGTCTGCGGTCTTGTCATCGAGATCGATGGTGCGCTTGTATGTCGCCGAGCCGCCCTTGATGCCGGCGTGGTCGACGTCGACGGCCGCTTTGGCACTGGTGTCACCGGAGTCCGTCAAGGTCGTGGCAACTTCACCGTAGGCGGCTCCGCCTTCGGGTGTGTTGACGATGCCGTCACCATTCTCGTCGGCTGAGGGTGTGGGGCATTCGGCACTGCCATCGGCCTTCACATGGATGTGCTGGACGTGCGGGTAGGGCCCGTCCATGAACGTCTCGGCCAGGCCTTCGACGTGTTCGGTGACCATCGCCTGATTGCCCTTGAGGGTGATCATGATGTCGCCTGATGCTCCGCTGTCATTGATTTCGCCGAGGTCGGCCTGGTAGGTCCAACTGTCTTCGCCGCCGGTATCACTCGCGGTCGCCGCGGCTGCGGGGCCTGTTGCCAGACCGAAGGCAGTCAAGGCAAGGACGGGTGTGAGCATGAGCTTCTTTGCTGTGCGCATGGTGCTTCCCTTCTCTTCTGTGGACAGTCCCGTTCGGGACCGCACAGTGTGTATTCGGAGAAGTCGGCTCAGCGGATTGCTCGTCAACCGTAGTTTTTCGAATTCGCACTCATCAGGTGTCCGAGCAGTTTCCGCGGCGTCCATGCCGCGATGCTTGAGATACACAGAGGAATGGGAGCGGCAATGAACTGCCACTCCCATTCTCAGATCAGTTGCGTCTCAGCTCTCAGGGGAGTCCTTGAGCGAGTTGGCGACGCCGCGAGCGGCGTCCTTGGCTTTCTCGCCAGCCTCTTTGCCTTTGGCCTGGACCACGTCGGCTTTTCCCTCTGCCTGGAGAGATTCGTCATCGGTGGCCTTGCCGGCAGCGGCTTTTGCCTTGCCCTTGAATTCTTCGGCCTTGTGGGAGTTCTCTTTGCTCATTGCTCTTCCTTTCGGTTGGGCAGCAGGTCCTGACCCATACGAGGCCTGCGGCCTATCTGTCATAATCGCGCCATCAGCAGGGCTGGCGCAAGGGGGTTCTCAGACGCTGTCATCAGCCTCGGCACCCTTGTCGTTGAAACCGATGAGCTCATAGCCCATGTCGGCAAGCTCCTCGTCTTCGGAGCCCGGGGGAGTGACGCCGTTGATCGGACGTCCCGCCGTCTCATTGAAGAAGTGGATGCCGATGAGGCCGATGATCCCGGCCCCCGCAAGGTAGAAGGCCGGGAACAGATCGAACCCGGTCTTTTGAATGACGAAGGTGTTCACCGCTGCCGTGGTCCCACCGAAGATGGCGGTGGAGATGTTGTAGCCGATGGCGAAGCCGGAGAACCGCACCTGGGTGGGGAAGATCGCCGGCAGCGTCGCCGAGACGCAGGACTGCATCATCACCTGCAGCAGCGCGATGATGCCCAGTCCCAGGAATTGGAGCCCGCGGCTTTCGGCGTGCATGAGCATGAATGCGGGGATGGCGAGGACGATGAAGCCGATCGCCGAGGTGTAGAGCACCGGTTTGCGCCCGATCGTATCCGTGAGCCTGCCCAGCGGACTGACGACAGCTATCATCGCCAACAGCAGCCCGACAAGCATGAAGTTGCTCGTGACCTCGGAGTGGCCCAGAATGCCGCTGAGGTAGGTAGGCATGTACGTCAGCACCATGTACTGGCCGACGTTGAGCAGCACGACGAAGGCCATGAGCATGAGGATCTGTTTCTTGTACCCGGTGAACAGCTCCTGGAACGGCTTCCGGTTGGCCTGCTGCCGTGAAGTGGTCTGTGAGAACGCCTCCGGTTCATCGAGCTTCATCCGCAGCCAGAGCGCGACGGCACCCAGGGGCAGGGTCAGCAGGAAGGGCAGTCTCCACCAGCCGGCCTCCATGCCGTCGGAGCCGACGACGACCAGGAGGATGGTGCAGACGAATGCCGCCGAGGCTGTTCCCGCCAGGGTGCCCATCTCGAGGAAGGACCCGCAGAAGCCTCTGCGTCTGTCGGGTGCCGATTCTGCCATGTAGACGGCGGCACCGCCGTACTCGCCGCCGGTGGAGAAGCCTTGGACCATGCGGCACAACAACAGCAGGATCGGTGCGAATGCCCCGAGTGTGGCATAGCCGGGCAGAATTCCGATGAGCGTGGTCGGAATCGTCATCATGATGATAGTCAGAACCATCACGTGCTGGCGGCCGACCTTGTCGCCCAGGGGCCCGAGGATGAAGCCTCCCAGGGGCCGGAAGACAAAGGACAGAGCGAGAACTGCGAAAGTGAGGACGACACCCCACTCGCCGGGGAAGAAGGCGCTGGCGATGTAGACGGAGACATAGGAATAGACGCCGTAGTCGAACCACTCGACCGCGTTGCCCAGTGCTGAACCGCCGATGGCTCGCTTGAGCGTGCGCTTCTTCTCGGGTGGCATCTTCGTCATGTCGATGCCGTCAGGGGTGGGGATCTTCTCATCGTGTGACGAATAGTTCATTCCAGTCCCTTCTTCGCTGTCTACGGTTTCCGCTCGCGCCTGGCCGGCACCTCTGATCAGATACTCGTACCTCAGATGTCTGAACCTGGTCTGCCCGAGTAGTGGAAGACGAACCCGCTGCGCGGCAGTGCGGGGAACTGGTTGAGGGGAATGGACAGGTCCTGCGTGGGCACGTCGAGTCCGCTGCTGACCAGCAGACGCACGGCTCGTTTGAGGATTTCGACCGTACTCCATTCCCCGGGACAGCGGTGGTTCTCGGAGTGCCTGCCGGCACCTTGCGCGATCAGCGTGTTGGGGTGCTCGTCCCAGCTGAAGCCGCGGAAGCGCTCGGGTTGAAGACTGTCGGGGTCCGTCCACAGTCTGCGATCGTGACAGGTGCCGTAGAGGTCGAGGATGACACGGTCGCCTTCGTCGAACCGGTGCCCACGCCAATTGAATGGCTCATGGACTCTGCCCGGGACTGCCGGGAAGAACGGGTAGAAGCGACGGACCTCCTGGACGAATGGTTCCAGATCGGTCTCGTCACCGGATGCGAACGTATCGCGCCAGCGCGGATGGTGAACGAGAGCGACAGCGGCGAAGACGATGAAGCGGGCAACCGCCGCAATCGGACGCAGGATGTTGATGAGTTCGACCGCGGCCACCTCGGAAGAGAGCTCCTGGCCAGCAGAATCGGTGTGATGGGCGAAGACGAAGAGTGCAGAGCCCGGCGCAGGTGACAGAGCCCCCTGACGAACCTTCTCGATGAGACTGGCCGCCCAGGTTTCCGTGCCGCGTCTGCGCCACTGCGCATACCAGTTCGCAGGGCCGGCTTTGGCAACGTGATCGATCATCATGCCCAGTTCACTGCTCAGTTTCCGGACATCGGTCGCCTCCAGGGGGACCCCCGCCCACCGGCAGGCTGTGCGAGTCAGCACGTCCCGGGCGAAATCATGAAGAACGATGCGTCGTGGCCCAGGACGCGTTTCCAGCGTCTCGGCCCACTCTTCGTCGAAGATCTCCCCGAGGCCGGACATCGCGTCCTCGCCCATCAGGGACAGGAACGCCTGCTTTCTCCGGTGGTGCTCGACCCCGTCCAGAGCTTGGACTGACCCCTTGTCCTGCAGCAGGTGCTGAACACTCGGGGGCACGGCGGCCTCACGGGTGAACCGATTGCCCTCGTAGAAGAGCCCAGCTGCTTCCTCGCCCCGGATGAATGTGGTCGGCTGAAGGAACAGTCTCGTGGTGAAGAGATCGGTGTCCCATGTGTCACAGCGAGAGGAGACGAATGCGTATCCCTCGTTGAGGAAGGAGGCGGTGCTGTCGAAGGGACGGCGTATCATGCGAACTCCTCTGCTGTTCTTGCTTCGCGTTATCCTGTCTTCTTCTTCGCACCCGACTTCGAGGACGAGGACTTCCCAGACGTACTCTTCGCACCCGATTTGCTCGAACTCTTCTTCGACCCGGATCTGCTCGAGCCCTTCTTCGAGGAGCGTGAGGTGTCGACGGATTTGCGCAGCGCCTCCATCAGGTCGATGACGTCGCCGCCGGGTTCTTCGTCCTCGTCCTCGTCAGGGAAGGCCTTTTCCAGGTCGAGGGTCTCTCCCTTGTCGATCTTCGCGTCGATGAGCTTGCGCAGTTCGTCCTGGTAGTCGTCGTTGAACTCCTCCGGTGTGAAGTCCTCCGAATACGATTCGACGAGTTTGGCTGACATCTCCATTTCCTTTTTGGAGATCTTCGCCTGGGAGTTCACTCCCTTGAAGTCGACGTCGCGGATCTCATCGGCCCACCGCAATGTCTGGATCATGAGCACCTTTCCACACACTCGCAGGATCGCCAGTCGGGTGCGGGTGCGCAGAGTGATCTTCACGATGGCCGTGCGGTCGGTGTCTTCGAGCGTCTGCCGCAGCAGCAGATAGGCCTTCGGTGTCTTCGACGTCGGCTCCAGGAAATACGATTTCTCCAGCATGATCGGGTCGATCTGATCGTTGGGCACGAACTGGAGGACGTCAAGGTCGTCATTCTCATCGGCGGGCAGGGCTTCGAAATCGTCTTTCGTGAGAATCACGCGGTTGTCGCCGTCGTCGTAGGCCTTGACCATGTCGTCGAACTCAACGACTTTCCCGCACTCCTGACAACGGTGTTGATTGCGGATGCGTCCGCCGTCCTTCTCATGCACCTGGTGCATGCTGACATCGTGGTTCTCGGTGGCCGAGTACAGCTTCACCGGCACGTTGACGAGACCAAACACAATCGATCCGGTCCAAATGGCTCTCATACCTCCATTGAAACTCAGTCTCAGCACCTTGGCTACCCCCCGACCAGACTCACGTAAACAGCCCGGATGCCACCCTCGGTGCCTCATATACTTTTGCCCGCGAAATGGTGGACCCTCGGAAGCTATGGGGAGTGAACTGTCGATGGCGACTCGAGCAGAGATCACCACGAAATACGCCAGGGAATACAAGAAGGCTTCGAAGAAGAACAAGGGCACTGTTCTTAACGAGGTCATGGCCGTCACGGGCTGGACCCGCGACAACGCACGACGGCGATTAACCCAAGCCGCGAAACACCCACCCGGCCGCGGCAAGCAAGTCGCTTCGCATCCGCGTCAACCTCGGGCCAGGAAATACTCCTACGACGCGGTCAAAATCCTCCAGCGCGTGTGGGCGATCTCGGGTGGTCAATGCGGCAAATACCTCCACACCACGATGCGGATCCTCCTTGACCTCCTCGAAGCCCACAACGAGCTCACCCCCGGCCAGGACCGCTACACCAAAAAGGTGCGTAAGGAACTGCTTGCGATGAGTCCGGCCACGATCGACCGGTACCTCAAACCCGTGCGAGCCAGGGACGCGATCAACGGGATCTCGACGACGAAGCCCGGGTCCTTGCTGCGTTCAGCGATCACGATCCGCCGGGCCGGTGACGATGTCGAAGGCGAGCCCGGCTTCTTCGAAGGAGACACCGTCGCCCACTGCGGACCCGTTGAGTCCGGGGAATTCGCACGCACGCTCAACCTCACCGACTTCCACACGGGGTGGACGTTCACGCGCACGGTGCGTAACAACGCTCATACGAACATCCTGGCGGGGTTGAAGACCGCAGCTCGTGAGATTCCATTTCAGATCACTGGCTTGGACTTCGATAACGGGTCGGAGTTCCTCAACCAATACGTCATCGAATGGGCCGGGTCGAAGGGCATCTACTTCACCCGGTCGCGGCCGTATAAAAAGAACGATCAGGCCACGATCGAGTCAAAGAACAACCACGTCGTACGCCGGTATGGGTTCTACTACCGTTACGACACTGACCTGGAACGACGAGCACTCAACCGGCTATGGCGTTTAGTCAATGATCGGGTCAATTATCTGATGCCCACGATCAAGCCGACCGGGTATGGGGCGACGAAGAATGGGCGACGTAAACGTGTCTATGATCGGCCCCGGACTCCCTTCGATAGGCTCCTCGATTCTGGTGTCTTAGCGCCGAAACAGGTGAAGGACATGACGGCGTATCGCAACAGTCTCAACCCGGCGAGGATCGCTGCTGAGATCGCCCGGGTCCAGGACCGATTGCTGGTTCTATCGGGTAAGAAGACCGAGCAAATGTATCTGGCTTCGTTCCCGTCAGCCCTGCCGGATGTGCGTAAGGGCGTGCGAGTCAAGACTGGGTAGGTTTCGCGGGCAAATCTATGTGAGGCATCGAGAACATTTCGCGGGCATATTGACATGAGGCATTACGCCCCCGTCGACTGGCCCTGCTGGCCCGTCCGACCTGGAAGGGCTCCAGCGCCGAGGTGGTCGTGGCATCGCCACCGTCCGTGCCCCCTCGTGCACTCTGCTGTCAGCGGGTACCGTACAGACCACAGGAGGTGTCCATGTCACGCCAGGAACAGAAAGTCACCGTCGACGGGCATCGGTTGACGCTGACCAATCTCGACAAGGTCTTCTATCCCGAGACAGGCACAACCAAGGGCGAGGTGCTCGACTATTACGCTCGCATTCACGAACATCTGATCCGGCACGCCCATGACCGCATCGCCACCCGCAAACGTTGGGTCGACGGTGTCGGCACACCGCAGAAACCGGGAGACGTGTTCTTTGAGAAGAACCTCCCCGATTCCGCACCATCGTGGCTCACATCCCGTTCCATCCGTCATTCCACCGGATCCAAAAGGTACCCGCTGGTCCAGGACCGCGCGACATTGACCTACCTTGCGCAGATGGCCTCACTCGAGATCCACATCCCTCAATGGCAGGTCGCGAAGGGGTCATCCGACCCGGGCACCATCGAGTCGACGGCACGGCATCCTGACCGCATGGTCTTCGACCTCGATCCGGGGCCAGGACGCGAACTGGCCGACTGTATCGAGGTCGCACAGCTGGTCAGGGAGCTGCTGACCGGGATGGATCTCGACGCCTACCCGGTGACCAGTGGCTCCAAGGGGATCCATCTCTATGCGCCGCTCGATGGATCGGCATCAAGCCAGCAGATCTCCGACGTCGCCCACGAGTTGGCGCGCAGCCTCGAAGCCGATCACAAGGACCTCGTCGTCACAGCCATGAAGAAGACGCTGCGAGAGAACAAGGTGCTCATCGACTGGTCTCAGAACTCAGCGGCGAAGACGACAGTGGCCCCGTATTCTCTGCGCGGCCGGTTCACCCCCACAGTGGCGACACCGCGGACTTGGGACGAACTCGACGACCCGTCCGCTGTCGAGCAGCTGCGCTTCGAGGAGGTCCTTGAGCGGATCGACGATTACGGCGATCTGCTCGAGCCGTTGGCGAAGACTGCCGGCGATTCAGCAAATCCGACTCCCACCTCGGCGGGAGCCGCACCCGCTTCGAAGAAGGAATCGTCGAACTCATCGAAGGCGCCGCGCGACCGCCTGGACATCTATCGGTCCAAACGGGACCCGAAGCACACCAGCGAACCGGTGCCCGAAAGCCACGGCACCAGCGGGGACGAGCTGTCCTTCGTCATCCAGGAACATCACGCCAGCACCCTGCACTGGGACTTCCGACTCGAACACGAAGGCGTGCTGGTCTCGTGGGCACTGCCGAAAGGACCGCCCACCGATCCGAAGCACAATCATCTGGCCATCCAGACCGAGGACCACCCTCTCGAATACGGAAGCTTCGAAGGCACGATCGAGAAGGGACAGTACGGTGCGGGCGAGGTCACGATCTGGGACTCGGGGACCTACGAACTCGAGAAGTGGAAGGAAGGTCGCGAGATCATCGCTGTCCTCCATGGGGCCGAAGACGGCGGCCTAGGGGGAGAACGACGATTCGCACTGTTCAACACCGGCGAGCACGGGCCGAACAAGGAACCCGAGAAGAACTGGATGATCCACCTGACCAAAGACTCAACCACGAACTCATCACTGCGGGGCAAACCCTCGCCTGAGCCCACCGATTCCAAGCGAAACGGGCACACCGGCCCCGAACGCACCGGCTCCACAGATGTCCAGCCCACTGACATGGCACCGATGCTGGCCAGTATCGGAAGCCTTCACTCCGTTCGCCGACAGGCCGAGGACTGGGCATTCGAAATGAAGTGGGACGGCATCCGAGCGCTCGCCTCCGTGCGTGCCGGCACCGATGATTCGTCCGGGTCGATCGCGCTGACCAGCCGTAATGGTCACGATATGACGAAGGCCTACCCCGAACTCATCGAGCTCGCCGACTGTGTGGACGGTGATTGCGTCCTTGACGCAGAGATCGTTGCGCTGGGCCCGGGCAGTCGCCCCGACTTCGGGCGGCTGCAACGCAGGATGGGGCTGACGCGTGAGAGTGACATTGAGCGTGAACGTGAGCGCACACCGGTGTATCTGATGGTCTTCGATGTGTTGAACGAAGATGGCGCTTCATTGCTGAAGACCCCATATCTCGAACGACGCGAACGTCTCTTTGACATGGTCACCGAGAGTGAGCACATCCATGTGCCGGCAGCTTTCGAAGGAACCGTCGACAAGGCGATGGAGGCCAGTCGTGAACTCCAGCTCGAAGGCGTTATGGCGAAACAGACCGGCAGCACCTATCTGCCGGGCCGTCGGACACGAACCTGGGCCAAGCTCAAACATTCCTCGACCCGAGACGTGATCATCGTCGGGTGGCGCAGCGGCAAAGGGGAACGTTCCGAGACCTTCGCCTCGCTGCTGCTGGCAGCCCACGAAAAGGACGGTCTGGTCTATCTGGGTCGTGTGGGCACCGGCTTCGACGACCACCAACTGCAGTCTGTGCGGGCACAGCTCGATCGCCTGAGCCGGAAGACACCTTCTCTGAATGTTCCTGCCGCCGAGTCACGTGATGCGAACTGGGTGCGGCCCAGCCTCGTCGGTGAGGTCCGATACGGAGGTATCACCGAGGCCGGTCGTCTGCGTCATCCCGTATGGCGCGGACTCCGGGGCGACATCGACCCGGAGGAGGTCACCGCCTGAACCAGGAGGGGGTCGAGCATGTTCTCCCGCAGACCACCTCGGTCACAACGGGGGTTACGAGACTCCGAGGAGACTGTTACCGTTGCGGCACCGGGCGGTGCTGAAGCTTCCCAGAGCACCGTGCTGATCGAGAGCGAAACGAGTCTGATCCTTGCGGAAGCGGGGTCAGTCGAAAGGGGCCACAGCTCATGAGCGACCAACTGACTTTCCAGGATCCGG
Source organism: Brevibacterium sp. UCMA 11754 (assembly GCF_021532275.1). Classification (GTDB taxonomy): domain Bacteria; phylum Actinomycetota; class Actinomycetes; order Actinomycetales; family Brevibacteriaceae; genus Brevibacterium. Next base: position 231,577 of record NZ_JACBOT010000031.1, on the reverse strand, counting down.
TGAAACGATTTCCAGACATCTCTCCACCCAAACAGGACCAGCCTGAGCCGGGCCTGGACGTCGAACTGATTCCAGGCACTGACCGTGGCGAGCAGAGTTATTGCGGCACCGGTCGGCTCAAGGGGCGCAAGGCGCTGATCACCGGTGCCGATTCCGGCATCGGCTCGGCCGTCGCTATCGCGTTCGCTCGCGAAGGAGCAGATGTCGCTCTGTCGTACCTGCCTGCCGAGGAGGAGGACGCACGCCATGTCTGTGACGTCATCCGAGAGGCCGGCGGCACAGCGGTCCCATTGCCCGGTGACCTCGCCGACGCCGACTACTGCCAGCAGGTCGTCCATGATGCGGCAGACGGGCTGGGCGGACTCGACGCCCTGGTGAATAACGCGGGGCGACAGATCGCAGTCGAAGAGATCGAAGACCTGTCCGACGAACAGTGGGGCAATACGTTCGAGACCAACATTCGCGCCATGTTCCGCGTGACGAAGACGGCAGTCGGCTATCTGCCCGCCGGCGCAACGATTGTGAACTCGACGTCCGTTCAAGCGTATTCTCCATCGACCCACCTGCTGGACTATGCGTCGACTAAAGCTGCGATTAACAACTTCACCAAGGGACTGGCCACTCAGCTGGCTCCACGCGGCATCCGAGTCAACGCAGTTGCTCCCGGCCCGATCTGGACACCCCTTCAGGTCTCTGACGGTCAGCCGAAGGAAGCACTGCCCCATTTCGGGAAGAACACTCCCTTGGGGCGAGCCGGTCAGCCTACGGAGCTCGCGCCAGCTTATGTGTTCCTCACTTCGGCTGAGTCGAGTTACGTCCTGGGCGAGACTCTCAACGTCAATGGAGGCCAGCCCACGCCGTGACAGCGTCTGAAAGAAAGGGGGAATTGGCCCTGCTGTGCTGCGGGCTGCCTCTGCAGCCGGACCGTTCAGGACATCAGAGCTGGATTGCCCGTTCGGCATTGTCACGGCCTGCAGAGAGGTCGCCGATGTGGGACAGGCGCAGAGGCGCAAAGGCTCCGCTGGTCTCGCTTGAGATCACCCGAACAGTGATGGCGACGTGGTCTCCTCCGTCATCGAGCATCGAGATGCGCTCGACGTCCATCCGGTTCGGCAGAGCACTGAGCAACGGCACTCCCTGCTCGGTGAGGTGAACATCGAGTCCGCGGAACTTGTCAGTGTCCTCACCTGATCGGGCACCGAAGCGCTGTGCCATGGCGAAATCGTCGGCTGTGAGGAAGTGAATCGCGAAATGTGCGGCCCGCAGGCTCACGTGATAGGTGTGATTGGCCTTCGACAGCCAGAAACCGTACTGCTGAGGAGACATGCTCGCCTGCGAGTGGAAACCCACCAGGCAGCCAGCCCATTCGTCCTCTGCCGCGGTGGTCACCACGATCAGACCGGCATCGGCGGAGACCATCAGGTTGTCGAACGTCTCCTGATCCATGACGCGTCCTCTCAGTAACACAGCGGTGCAGCATTGAGCCGAGCTCGGCTGCCGTTCCTGCGCCGGTGCGCAGGCGTCCGTGCGCGACACTGTCCTCGTGCATCAAACGTACGCCCCTGTCCGACAGCGGACAAGAGTCACTGGTTCGGGGGCGTTTCCGCCGGGCACGGAACACCAGCGATATGTCTGCGAAGCGATATCGACGCAGACAGTGTGCGGCACGGTTCCTGACATGCGAGGGTGATCTGCGTTACCGTCGGGATAACCGTGACGTTCGCGTACGTGAGGAGATGTGGTCACCATGCCGAAGATGAGCAGTTCAGGAGTCCCGAAGAAGTCAGAGCTTCCAGCAACCTTGCGACATTCGGATGCCAAAGCTCAGCGAACTTTCGCCAAGACCTACGATTCCGCAATGGAGGAGTACGGTGACGAAGAGCGCGCTCACCAGGTGGCCTACGATGCGCTCAAGCACACTCACGAAAAGGTCGGTGACAGATGGGAACCGAAATCCTCACCGGGACCATCAGATAGCCAAGCCAAGGGCGGGAAGAACACCGATCGCCCGACCGCTGGTGGGGTGGACGCGAATGCGACGAAGGACCACCTGTACCAACAGGCGAGCAAGCTGAAGATCCCAGGACGTTCCTCGATGACCAAGAAGGAACTCGTCGAAGCCCTCGAACGTGAAAGCAGCCAGCGAACGAAGAAGAGCGACTGAAGTCTCGCCCACCCCTGGAATCAGACCTTAGAACACCGGGGGAGTCATCGTGGCGATGAGGACCGCCTCGGCGTCACCGAGGACACGGAACCAGTGCGGCTGATCGCCCCAGTAGGTGATACTGTCACCGGCTGCCAGCGTGTATCCGTCATCGCCGATCTGGAAATAGCAGGTTCCCTCGAGGACGAACAGACACTCTTCGGCGCGGTGATGGTTGAAGGGCACCGACTCGTTGGAGTACCCCGATGGGACCCGCACCTTGAGCACCAGCAGCGCGCCGTTCATCGTCGGCGTCAGCAGCTCGTAGACGAGTCCGCGATCGGTGACCTGCAGCTGCCGACGCTTGTGGGCGCGGACCACGCGATTGTCGGCCGGTTCCTCACCCTCGGTGAAGAACCGACCGACCGGAACATCGAAGGCCTTCGCGATCTTGAGCAGCGTGAGATATGCAGGATTCCCGCGACCGCGTTCGATCTGGCTCAGCAATCCCTGGCTCACCCCGGCGACGCGGCTGAGGTCGGTCAGGGTCATCCCTGCCGATTCCCGCAACTGGTGGATGAGCGCACCCATGTACTCCACACTGGGATCAGCCGCATTCGGCGAGACATTCTCGGTGCTCATGGGTACCTTCGGTCACGGGGTCATCTGAGGCTGAGAATATCAGCACCCAGCCGACGCGATCTCAGATCAGACCGAGACCGGTCACCGTCTCACGCTCCTCGGCGAGCTCAGCCGTGGTGGCGTCGATCATCCTGCGGCTGAAGTCGTTGATCTCCAGTCCCTGCACGATCTCCCAGTTCCCGCACGAAGTTGTCACGGGATAGGAGGAGATCAGCCCCTCAGGCACCCCATAGGAGCCATCGGAGACCACAGCCATCGAGGCCCAGTCGCCTTCGGGCGTGCCGTGCAGCCAGTCGCGGGCGGCGTCGATCGTCGCCGCGGCAGCAGAGGCCGCAGAGGAGGATCCACGCGCCTCGATGATGGCGGCACCGCGCTCAGCAACCGTGGGGATGAGATCGTTCTCGATCCAGGCTTGGTCGCCGATGACCTCAGCGGCATTCACCCCGCCGATCTCTGCATGGTAGATGTCGGGATACTGGGTGGCTGAGTGGTTGCCCCAGATCGTCATCCTGGATATGTCGGCGACCGATACTGCGGCCTTGTTGGCCAGCTGTGCCAGAGCGCGGTTGTGGTCCAAGCGGGTCAGCGCGCTGTAACGTTCGGCGGGGATGTCGGGTGCATTGTGCATGGCGATCAGCGCATTGGTATTGGCCGGATTCCCGGTGACGCCGATGCGGACATCGTCGGCGGCGACTGAGTTGAGGGCCTTGCCCTGGGCGGTGAAGATCGCACCATTGGCCTCAAGGAGGTCGCTGCGCTCCATGCCCTGAGACCTGGGGCGAGCGCCGACGAGCAGGGCGAGGTTGACGCCGTCGAAGATGTGCTCGGCCGAATCGCCGATCTCAACCGAGTCGAGAGTGGGAAAGGCGCAGTCCTCGAGTTCCATGACCACGCCTTCGAGGGCGGTCAGTGCTGGTGTTATTTCCAGCAGGCGAAGCTGAACTGGAGTCTGCGGGCCGAAGAGAGCGCCGCTGGCAATGCGGAAGAGAAGACTGTAGCCGATCTGACCGGCAGCACCGGTGACGGCGACTTTGATGGGGGTATTCATCGATTGTGCTCCTTAGCTGTTACGGGAGTTTGCCGCAGGCGATGCAGGCTGTCCTCTCGTGTGCAACGGCGTGATTCATCGGTGAATACGCCGCCAGGTCACTTAGGTGAGGAGGAGGCCGAGCGGCATGACGAGGAGTCGACTTCCTTGTTGAGGCCCGTCAAGGTCGCTTGTGCGGCATCGCTGCGTTGGACGTCACTGCAACTCCTCAGGAGAGAAGTGAGTGACGAACCGATTCTATCGGTTCGTCACCGCGGGACATCATGAACGCGTCATATTGTGTCTCCGCGCACTCAGTTCGCGTTCGCTTGGAGGTACTGACTCTGGCTACGCCGAGGTGCTTGCTGACTTCCCGAAGTTCAGTCCGACGAAGTCACCGGCTGCTCGCCACTCGTCTATCAGCTTGAAGTAGCCTGTGGCCCCGCCTGGATAGCCGACGTTGTGGCGGTTCTTCAGGTCGGAGTCGGTGCCTTCATTGTTGTAGTAGCCGGGGGTGCATTCGGCTGAGCCGAAAGGCTGGCCCTGCTCTAAGTGCATTGCGACCCATTCTTCCTCGGCCGCTGCGGTAGTCTCGGCACGATTGGTTCCATTGCCCGTCGCCTCGACGACTACCGCGGCGATGTTCTTCGAAGTTTCGACGTAGTTCTGTGGAACATTCGCCCCGAGGAAGGCCGCCTGGAGCATCTGCTGAAGGAACAGGTTCGGAAACCCATGCATGTGTATCCCCTGGAACGTGCGCATACCTTCGTCCCAATGAGCGGACAGGGTCCGGCCGTCCCGTCCTTCGACAGGGAACCCCAGCCGTGAGGCGTAGTCAGTCAGGTATTCGAAACCAGTGGCATAGATGATGCAGTCGACCTCATACTCTTGACCGGCCACGACCACTCCGGTGGCGGTGATCCTTTCCACTCCCTTGCCATCGGTATCGACCAGATGCACATTGGGGCGGTTGAATGACTGGAGATACTCGTCGTGGAAGCCCGGTCGTTTGCACAGCTGGCTGTACCAAGCCTTGAGGCCGGATGCCGCCTTGGGGTCGGTGACGAGTTCGTCGACGCGTGACCGTATATCCTCCATCGTGGCAAAATCCACGTTCTCGAGCGCCTGCATCATTCTCTCCGGAGAGAATTCCTCGGGTGGGATCGCTCTGACTCCATCGCGAAGACGCCGTCCGAGCTGAGTCCACCCATCACCGACAAGATCCTCGATCTCTTCGGCCGGGTCACCCCTGTATGCCTCCCAGTTGGCGGCGAAATTGTCGAAAAGCCCTTGCTGCCATCCGGCCTCAGCCGACATGCCGGCAAACCATTCCGGATCAATGGGGCCATTGCCTCTGACATCCACCGAGGTTGGTGTGCGTTGGAAAACAAAAGTTTCGGCGCCGGATTTGGCCAGCTCCGGTATCGCCTGAATTGCGGTTGCTCCTGTACCGATTACTGCAATGCGTTTGTCGGCCAAACGATCGAGAATCCCACCGTCGGGACTTCCGCCGGTGTAGTCGTAATCCCACTGGGTCGTATGGAATGATTTGCCTGCGAACTCGTCGATTCCCTCGATCTTCGGCAGTTTCGCCACATGCAAGGGGCCGACGCCGATGGATACGAAGTCGGCCGTGAAATCGTCGCCACGATTCGTCCGGACGTGCCACACCGATTCTTCGTCATCCCATCGCAGGCCGGTGACAAGCGTGTGAAGCAACGCATTGTCATAGAGACCGTATTGCTGCCCGATTTGCTGGCAATGTCTGCGAATCTCCGGTCCATGTGCGAACTTCTCGGTGGGCACATGGCCGGTCTCTTCCAAAAGCGGCATGTAGACGAATGATGAAGTGTCGCACATGATTCCGGGGTATCGATTCCAATACCAGACACCGCCGAAGTCGCCGGCTTTGTCGATGATGCGAACATCTGCGATGCCCTTCTCCTTCAACCGAGCGCCCGTGACCAGCCCGGCAAAACCTCCTCCGATCACGGCGAAAGTCACATGGTCGGCCTTCGGTTCACGAGCGATGACCGGCATATGGGGGTCGATTGTCTCACCGAGAATGGTGTCGCTGACTCTCACATACTGATTCAGGCCGTCGCTGCGCTGGCGCTTGTCGCGTTCCTCCGCGTATCTCTGCCGGAGCGCATCGGCTTTAGACTGTGGGATTGATGGTGCTGGAGACGTCGTTGTCATAGCTGAACTCCTTGTTGATGCTGGTGAGGCTTAGCGGATGCCGTTCCAGAGTTTGCGAGACTCAGAACGAGGGTCGGTGATTGTCTGTGTCGAAGTGTTGAAACGCTGTACGGCGCGATCGTCCGGAGAATAGGGACGCCATCCGGGAGCGCCGTCCCTGATGAATGCGATCCACGCCTGGTGGACCTCGTCAGCCAGCTCTTGTGGAGCAGGGCCTGTGAGGAGATCAGAGCCGTCCTCATCAAGGGTGTTGAACACAAACGGGATCTCCACAGAATGGCAGGCCGCCAGGCATCCATCGAGAGCGCGTGACTGCCAAGCGAATTCGTACATGAAGGTCGGCCCGCCATGTGCTTGATGCTGCGCTTCGGCCAGACGGGCAGCGGGTATGCGGAACATCCAGTCGGTCGCCAATGCCGCCAAGGTACGTCCCGGCCTGCGATCGGCGTCCACGGTGTACAGTTCGAGCGCCGACTCGACGTCGGTGATTCCGTACCCGGCGATTGAAGCGCGAAGGGTGTCTTCGTCTATGGCGTCGATCGCGCCACTGGGCGACAGGAACAGCATGTTCTCGTCTAGGTTGGTGCCGATGAGCAGAGGTACCTTCTCGGCGCTGCCTTGGCTCACCGCATCCAAAGGCGGCTGAGGTATGACGTTGCCATCGATGCTCGGGCTCATCGGCATCATATTGGCTGCGGCCTCACGGAACTTGGCAAAGTCCGGGGCAGTCTGAAGGGATGTTTCCAACGTAGCCAGCTCCGCGAGCGAGCGATCTGAATCGACCTGCGCGAATGACTCCCGATCGGCTGAGATCTCTAACTGCTCGGCCAGATGAGCGCCAACGACCTTCGCAGTGTCTCGTGAAATCGTCTGGTGACAGGCCCCGCTCTGCAGAATGGCTCCATGGAACAACCCAGTAGCTGAGGGGCTGCTAAGGAGTGCCCCGATGCTCATTGCGCCGGCTGACTGTCCAGCCACGGTGACTCGGTTCGGGTCACCGCCGAAGACTGCGATATTGTCGCGCACCCAGCTCAGCGCCGCGATTTGGTCACGGAGCCCGATGTTGGCATCGTCGTCACCTAGATCCAAGAATCCTTCGATGCCGAGGCGATAATTGATCGTGACACAGACAACGCCGTTGCGAGCGAATGACGAGCCATCGTATTGCGGAAGGCTGCCTGCGCCATGAGCAAACGCGCCTCCGTGGATCCAGACCAACACCGGTGCTTGACCGGAGGAATCCGGAGACCAGATATTGACGTTGAGCTGTTCGGCGCCGTCGATCTTTGGTTCCACGAACAGGTCTGAATATGGGGGCGCATAAGAATTCTGAGTGGCAGTTGGACCGTACCTATCTGCTGTACGGATGCCGGTCCACGGTTGTGGTGCCTGTGGGGGCCGGAGCCGGTTGGCGGTGGTCAGCGGTGCAGCGTAGGGAACACCGAGAAAAGAAGTGATCCCGTCGTGGTCCGTGCCGCGAAGGTCTCCGAATGCCGTCGAGACTGTAGAGCTCATTTGATCTCCTTCGATCAGGGCCAATGCAACGTCGCATTGGTAGTAAGTAAATGTTTACATACTATTGACCAAAGTCAAGGGTTATTTTGCAGGCGCGAAGTCTGGGCGCACGCGCTGATGGGTTTGGAAAGGGCCGACATCGCGGTCGAGAAGCTAGTCTGGAAGTACAGGGGCACAGACGCTCCTGCTAATGATTCATTGAAAGGGCGCCATGGTTCGACTTGCTGCAGCAGAGCGGCGGCAACAATTGCTGGAGGCTGCTCGTGTGTCCTTCCTAGGCGCTGGGCCGAACGGAACGAAGATTCGTGACATCGCGGCGGCAGCACATGTCAATGAGGCACTCATCTACCGACATTTTGCGTCGAAACAGGAACTGTTCGAAGCTGCCATCGTCGAGCCTCTGATCAAACTTATGGACCAATTGCAGTCCGAAGCGCGATCGATGCCAGCCGGCACCGAAGACCAGCTGGTGAGTTTCACCAGAGACTTCTATCGATCACTGCTCAGGACATTTTCTGAGACGATTGACCTCTTCGGGACGGTGCTGTTCTCCGACAGGGGAGTTGGCCGAGACTTCTATGCGACGCATCTGGTGCCGTTTATCGACAGCGTCGTGGAGACGGTGCACAGCAACTTGAACTCCTGGGATCATGAGGATTTCAACCCGAGGATCATCACCACGATGGGTGTCGGAATGTGCTGGGGTCTGGCGATGGATTCCTATTTTCGAGAGGAAGAACTCGATATTCAGTTCACTGCCGAGGCCATCATGGACGTCGTCTTCAAAGGACTTCTCAAGCGCTGAACCTCGGTGTGTTGATCCGGACCCCTCGCGAAACTCCAGGTGCGTTCAGTGAAGTCTGCTCGTATGATCCGGCATGGTCAGTTCGTCCAGGCGTCGTCGGTGAAATAGCCGTCGATCCAGCCAGGCAGGCGGTGTCCGTCCTTCGACGTCGCGAGGGTATACGGTGCAACGTGGAAGCCTGCCTTGTCGAGTTTGCGCAGGTCTCGGGTCGGCAGATTCTTACTGGGCCCAACCCATTCGATGCCGGCATCGGAGATCTCACCGAACGATTCTGTCGGCAGCTTTGCTCCTGTGAGGTAGAGCGAGGTGTAGCCGCGCTGCGCGATTGTCTTCGCCGCTTCGAAGTCGAAGGACTGGACGATGAGTGAGTCCTTGAGTCCGCGTTCGTCGAAGACATCGAGAACCTGATCGACCTCCGCCGAGGTGGCCCCTGGCTTGATCTCGGGAACCATGACGACCTCCCCGCCGAGTTCGTCGAGTGCCTCATCGAGGGTGACCGTCTGCGCCGGCTCTCCACCCTGTGGGTGCTTGATGGTCGCAGCGTCCCATTCTTCGAGGCTGAGGTCGCGGATCGGTCCGCTGACACCGTTGAGGGTGCGATCGGCAGTGTCGTCGTGGATGAGGACCGGGGTGCCGTCTTCGAGGAACTGAATGTCCATCTCGGGCAGGAATCCATCCTTCGCCGAGGCAGTGAATCCTTCCATGGACTCCTCCGGATAGACGTCGGCGCCGCCGCGGTGGGAGACCGTGACGGGAAATTCGAGTTCGGAGACCTGATCGGGTGCAGCGAAATCGGTCTCGGACGGTGAGCCGAGGCCGTGCGCGGAGGCGGAGACGACGCCGGTGCCGAGAGTCGCCGTCAGGGTGAGCACCGCAGCGGCGAGGATCGGAGATGGGCGAGGACGGAAATTGTTCTGCTCAGTCGTAATCACGCTTGTCACGCTATGGGCGCCAGGCAAGCTCTCGGAGACCGAGAAATGAACAGCAGGATGAGAACAGAAGAATGATGGCTGCTGTTCCGGCGGACCTCCAACCGGTGGCGTATTCAGAGCGCTCCGATGGGGGTTTTCAGTCCAACAGACGAGTGTTAGCGTGACCGGATGAAGACGAATCGAATGTCCCATGTTGCAGTTGCAGGTGTGCTCGGAATTGGGCTGGCGCTCGCGGGTTGCTCGGGCGCTTCAGATGACGATGCTCAAGAGTCGCCGGCCCCTGCCGAGACTCAGGCAGCGGATGCGTCGGAACCCAGCGATGAAGGGTCGACAGACGATGCGAAGACCTCCGGTTCCGAGCTTTCCAAAGACGCAGATCTGAGCAAGAAATCTCCATCTACGTCGGCTAAGGACGCTGTCAAAACGGCACAGAATAAGGTCAAGGCCAAAGACGGGGTTCTGCACGCGGTTGAACTCGATTACGACAGTGACGACGGTAAATGGGAATACGATGTCAAGATCATGGACGGCAAGACCGACCATAAGGTAGTCATCGACGCAGACTCAGGCAAGGTCGTTCGCGACGAATCGGATGACAGCGATGACAAGGAAAAGGCCATCGACCTCAAATCTCCGATGACTTACGACGAAGCGTTCGACCTGGCCAAGGACAAGGGCGAGGGCCGTGTCTCCGGTTGGAAGCTTGAATATGACGACGGACAGCGCGAATACCAATTCGACTTCGATGACAAGGGAAACGAAACCGAAGTCACGGTCAATGTCGAATCGAAGAAGGTGACGGTCGACTGAGTCTCGTCCCTATCGGCTGAGTCCACTCCTCATACAGGGCACCCGCCCGGCGATCGCGGGCCAGCTCGGACAGCACTCTCTGTCCGTGCTGGCCCGCGTCTCGTCGTTGCGCTGGCATTTCACGTGGCACTGTGGAATGCGCGGTCGGCCGTGTCGTCGTGGATGAGGAAGGGTGTGCCGTCTTGCTGACGTTCAGAGAATCATGAATGCGATTTTTGACGAAGTCCGCGTACAAGCAGGCATATCTGCTGCCTTGTAGCGAACATCACATCCGTACTTCTCTTCCTGTGTTCGCCGCCAGGTTGATGAAACACCACTCTCTGCTCGCGAAGATGCGCAGATTCAGCAGATATTGAGTGCGAGTTCAGCGCCACAACGCCTATTGCAATGGACGGGTCACCTGAGTAGGTCTCGCGATCCTGACAATTATAGTTGTGTCTATGAAGTCCATCCCCAATTCCCCGTCACGTCACCAGCCTTATTCCCACCGCTTTCCCCACAAAGGTGTTCTTCCGGAAGGGTGTTACTACACGCTGACTTGGGGCATCTCGTATGACTTCGGGGGCATGACGACTGTCGCGCTCGAGCGCAGCTCGGCTTTTGCACGGCAGGACAATCGGCGGATCGACATCTTGACGCTCAGCACCGAACTGAAGCACCAAGACCGAGAGCGAGAGCTACGCGACGAGGGGCGGATTGACCGCCGGGTGCGCCTGCACAACATATGGAAAGACCTCACCTCATGGCCTGACCGAAAACTGCGCAGGATGGTCGGCACATCCGCGTTGGACCACACCGCAGTAGGCGACGTTCTCGATCGCACCGGCTCAGAATGGACAGAATTCCGTAGGGATTCAGGCGAGACTGACCTCCAAGTTGACCGTTATCACGATAGAGGAACACTCCTGCTCAGCGACCGCCTCGATATGAACAAGCGCGGGCAACGGGGAGGAAGAAGAATAAGCCTCTTCGATCGCAATCGGAACATCATCGCTCAATGGTCTACTGCTCGCGCGCTCTACCAGTCGTGGCTAGACGTGGTCATCGGGAGTAAGCCGTCGTACCTGATTTCTGACTCGCCGTTCGCCGGTGGACTCGTCTTCGACTACCGACGAGACAGCGTCATCCTCTGTCAGGTCGTCCATACTCATATCCTCAGTAAGCCGGGAGGCGGCAACTTCGGAGAACTGGATCCTGGACAGATCCGCTACGTCAGCAACCTCGACTCCTTCGACCTCGTCACCACACTCACTGATCAGCAGCGTGACGACATGGGCGAGGCTGAACTTTCGTCCGGCAAAATCAGGACGGTGCCGAACCTCACCGAGGACCTTGACGGCGATCCGACCGCGCCCCGTGTTCGTGAACATGGTGCCATGATTGCCCGGTTGGTTTCGGAGAAACGCGTTGAACACGCCATTCGTGCAATCGCCAAAGCATCTGCTCATGCTCCAGGCATCACTCTCGGTGTCTACGGCGAGGGTGACGAACGAACAGAGCTGACAGATCTCATCGAGTGCCTCGGCGTCGCGGATTCAGTCCGACTGCACGGGCATACGCCTGGAGCAAAGGAGAACTTCCACACGAGCGCTTTCAGCCTCCTCACGAGCCGCTACGAAGGTCAACCTCTGGCCATACTCGAGAGCATGTCGGCCGGATGCATCCCCATCGGGTATGCCGTCGACTACGGACCTGCAGACATCATTGATGACGGTATCAACGGCTTCCTCGTCCCAGTCGGAGATGTCGATGCGCTGTCAGAAGCAATTCTTCGCTTCCTCGCCATGCCCGAAGACAGTGTGCGGGAAATGCGTCGGGCAGCTGTCGCCAGGGCATCCGACTACTTTGAGGCACCAATTGTTCAGCGCTGGGGCAAAGTGCTCGCCGAACGATCGTTTGAGCCGATCGTGCATCTTGAGCACCTGCGCGCGGTCCTCAGCGAAGCAACAGTGGACGGACAGCATGTTGAGATCGCGGTCGGCGTGAAAGGGCTCGAAGGGCGCGCGCCAGACGACATCTATATTTCATGGAAGTCCCGCACGGGAAACTTCTACGGGCGTGTAGCGGCGGAATTTGATGGCAATGTCGTTCGTGCAGCGATCCCGATCAGCCGATTGTCATCCATCCCTGCTGGCTATATCGATTTCTCGGTAGATCTTGTCTCCGGCCGCAGTTTCAACAGGGCCCGCATCATGAGTAAGAATTCGAGCATCAGCGCTACCAGCGAAGTGCTCAAGCTGTACACAACCAAGCACGGTAACTTCAGCGGGCAAATCCTCCTGATTCAATAGGCTGCAACCTGTTCTTCACATCCACTTCTTCACCTTGAACACGGTATAGAGCACCACGCCAAGGCCCACCATCAGCCCGATGGCCATCGGATAGCCGAAGGCCCAATGCAGTTCTGGCATGTCGTCGAAGTTCATACCGTAGATCGCTCCGATCAGCGTGGGGGCGAAGAGGATAGCGGCCCATCCGGAGATCTTCTTCATGTCTTCGTTCTGGCGCTGGGCAACCAGGGTGGAGTTGACGTTGAGGATCTGCGACAGGGCTTCGCGCAGTTCGGCAGCCTCGGCGAGGACTCGAGTCAGATGGTCGGTGACGTCGTCGAGGTAGGCCTGCAGCGCGGTTGGTATCGAATATTTGGCGGCACCGTTGCCCAGTCGCTGGGTGAGGCGGTTGAGGTGCGTCGTTGTATGGAGGACATCGATGACCTCTTGGCTGAGCAGATAGATCCGTTCCGCTGCCGCGGTGTCTCCGCTGAAGACCTGTCGTTCGATTCCGTCTTTGTCGTCCTGCAGGCCGTCCAAGACAGGGAAATAGGTGTCGACTGCGGTGTCGAGCAGCCGGTAGACGAGCGCCTCGGGGCCCAAGGAGAGAAGCTCCCTGTCTGAGGCCCACTGGCGTTTCTCATCCCTGAAATAGGCGTCCATGTCTTCAACGCGTTGCGGGATGGGTGATCCGTCGATGAACCGATCATCCTGGCAGATGATGACGAGAACATCGTCCTTCATGAGCAGGTGGAATTCCTTGAACTCGACCTCCTCGGACGAGTCGATGTAGACCGCGGATTTGACGACGACGAAGAGAACATCGTCGTAGCGTTCGACCTTGGGGCGTTGGTTTGCATGGAATAGGTCTTCGACGAGGACCGGGTGCAGCTCCCACACCGAGGCGATTTCGGCGAGAAGCTCCGGCGTGGACTTGGGGACGACGACCTGCGTAAATGATGCCGGAGCAGGGCAGTGATCTGTCGGCTGCTGGGCAAGGGCTTCGGCGAAGGCCGACGAGGCCGACAGGTCGCCGGGCCCACTGTCGACGATCCGGCGACTGAGCAGTACCGGCTTCTCAGATTCGCGTAAGGCAACAGTGCTGCGCTTGCGCTTGGAGATCGGTTCGGACTTGTGCCTGCGTACTCGTGCCATGGTGAATCTTTCGGTCGACTAAGACTCAAACGTAGCCGAGTTCGAGGAAGTGAGCACAGCTCTTCACTCAGCTCGACTGATCATAATGCCAAGTCATGTTGCGTAAAAAAGGAGAGTCGGTTCAGGGTCTTCGAATCTGCACGTGCACAATAGTCCTATGACCAATCTTCCGGAAGACCTGTCGCATCAAGCGGTCAAAGGCGCCAATTTCGCCCAGTCGGCGGCCAAGCTTGGAGCGCGAAAGTTTCGCGACCGCATTCACGAGTCGAGGCTCCCGGCTGACTTCTATCCTCAGGACACGGACGAATTCATTGCCGCTGCGTACTTCGGCGTAGGGATGGACTCGGTGTATCAGCTTGAACAGTGGCTCTGGCCGTTCGAGCAGCTGGAAGCAGAGTTGAAGCGATCAGGCCACAGTGATCAGCCATTTGGAATCATCGTTCGCAGCCCAATGGTCGCGAAGCACTTGAGGAACGTCACCCATCTCCCGGTTCGGTTCTCGCGTCTCACGAATGGCCTTGACGCGTTCATGACGTCCTCATCATTGAGAACCGTCTTCTATGTCAACCAGTCAACGCCGAATTTTCAGGCATTGCGTTATCCGAACCCGGCCCACGTGCATCTCAGCCACGGTGAGAGCGAGAAGATCTCGATGATCTCCAACCAGCTCAAAGCCTACGATTATGTCTTCACCGCAGGGGAAGCGGCTAGGGAGAGAATTGAGTACTCCCTTGTGGGGATGGACTCGAAACGTCTGCTCGATGTCGGTCGGCCCCAACTGGACCGCCCGCGTGAGATTGCCCAGGCATGGCGTGAATTCGACGCCGACGCTCCTGCAGGCATGACCGTGTTCTATGCGCCAACTTGGGAGGGTGATTCGCCATCGATGGCCTATGGCACCCTTGCCGACAATGGGGCCAGGTTTGTCTCCGCCATGCTGGCTGCGGGGTATCGTGTGATCTTCCGCCCGCATCCGCGTACAGGAGTGCGCGACCGCAACTTCAAAAGAGCCTTGGACGAAGTCCGTTCGATCATCGAGGCGGATCCGAGGGGATTTATGGATCTCACGTCAGACGTTTCGTGGCAGTTCGATGCAGCCGATCGGGCACTGGTTGAGATGTCATCGGTGGCCTTTGACTGGCTGTCGACCAGTAAACCGCTGGTGATGATCAAGCCCTGTCATTCTGACTCCATGGTGCTGCCCGGCGGCCTGCTCGATTGCAATCCCACTATCGGCAAGGGTTCAGAAGACAGTCTCGTTGAGCTGTTGTCCGACCAGACAGATTCTGTCGAGACGGCTGCACGACTGTGCGAGCACTATCTGGGCTCAACCGTCCAAGGAGCGCAAGTCACCCGATTCATTTCGGCTGCCAAGCAAGTCATAGCCGAACGCGATACCAGCCTTTCTGGCAGCTCGTGATTGGCAGACCGAATGCACGAGGCCGACCCGTGGTTGACCTTCGGAGGGTGTTGAGTTCAGCCCTCAGGTAACAAAATGGTAAAGTTGCGATGAAATTCTTTGGGTACCTGTGTCCAGAAGTTCTGGCCTGTGCTCTCCTGGACGTTTGAATTGAGGACTGATGCGCCGAGTCATTACCTATGGCACCTTCGACCTGCTCCATTACGGTCACATCCGCTTGCTGCAGCGGTGCAAAGAACAAGGTGATTACTTGGTCGTGGCACTCTCCAGCGACGAGTTCAACGCCGGCAAGGATAAGAAGTCCTACTTCTCTTACGCGGAGCGCAAGCATATGCTCGAGGCGATTCGCTACGTTGATCTTGTCATCCCGGAAGACAATTGGGAGCAGAAGGTCACGGACGTCGAGAAATACCATATCGACACCTTTGTGATGGGCGATGACTGGGAAGGCAAGTTCGACTTCCTCAAGGATAAATGCGAGGTCGTGTACCTGCCCCGCACCCCTGAAATTTCAACTACTCGGATTAAGACGGAGCTCGGCAAGTCCTGACTGCCCGGTTGCCATCCTGTTTCATTTCACCCCCTGCGCGTTCTCAGGGGCACCCGATGTGGTGAAAGTAGAATGCCCCACAACACTAAACACTTGCCTTGAAGCAGAGAGGAGCGGGTGTGTCTACACGGGAACCGCAGAGCCACCCGACCTTGGCTGAGCTTCGGGTTAAAGCTCAACCCATCGAGGTTCGCAGTCGCAAGAATGCCGAGCACTGGAGCGCGCAGCTCTATCTCAGACACATTTCGATCTATTTCACGATGATTCTCGTACGTACGAGAATCAGTGCAAACGGAGTCACAGGTCTGATGATCCTCGCCGGCTGGTGCATTGCCGCCAGCTTGCTGATTCCTGGGATCTGGGGAGCAGTCCTTGCGGTGTTCTTCTCCCAGGTTCAGATGTACATCGACTGCTGCGATGGTGAAGTCGCCAGATGGCGTGGGACCAGCGGAGCAAAAGGCGTCTTCCTCGACAAAGTCGGGCATTACACGACGGAGGGCCTAGTCGCTGTAGCGCTGGGCATTCGAGCGGTGGGGGAGTGGAAGAACCTCGGAGACGATCCCGCCGGAGCCTACCCTTACCTGCTGGCCGGAACCGTCCTGGCTGGATTCGTTCTGCTGAATAAAGCACTCAATGACATGGTTCATGTCTCGAGAGCGTTCAACGGCCTGGACAAACTCGCGGACTCACAGGCGGCGACTGCGCTGAACCCGGGGTTTGTTGCGAAGCTCAAAAGAGCAGCTCGATTCGTACCGTTCCATCGCATCTATCATTCTGTGGAGATGTCGCTCCTCGCCTTGGTTGCGAGCATCGTCACCATTATTGCGGCGTCGGCTGGTGCTGCTCCTCTGTTCGGTGAGCGTTGGCTTGTCGTCATTCTGGCGCCCTTGTGTCTCCTATCTGTGATCGGACATTTCATGTCGATCATGGCTTCGAGGAGGTTGTCATGACCGATACCTCGCGCATTCTGTCACAGCGTTTCGAAGAGAGCCGAAAATACTCATTCGGTGTTGTCGTCCTGTCACAGGGGAAGCGATTGGACGACCTCAACCGCGGATTCGAATCTTTACTGGCGCAGAAAGGCGTCGAACTCGACGTCGTCTGCGTAGGCAATGGCTGGGACCCCGAGGGTATACCAGCCGAGGTCAAGACTCTCGCACTACCGGAGAACTTGGGGATCCCTGCCGGACGAAACGCTGGAGTTCCGCACGTTAAAGGTGAATTTCTGTTCTTCCTCGACGACGATGCATGGTTACCGGACGACACCACACTGATGCGCATGGCTCAACTGATGCGGACGAAACCCAGAATTGGTCTTATCCAACCTCGGGTAGAAGAACCTGGCGGGCCGGATGCTCCGAAGCGATGGATCCCGCGTCTCAAGAAGGGCGAAGCCGAGCACTCCTCCAACGTTTTCTCAGTCTGGGAAGGTGCCGTCTGCATGCAGCGGAAGGCATTCGATGAATGCGGCGGCTGGCCGGGACCATTCTGGTACGCCCACGAGGGTATCGAACTCGCCTGGAGAGTGTGGGACGCAGGTTACACAGTCTGGTATATGGGTGACCTGGCAGTGGCACACCCCGTGATCGATCCCAGACGGCATGACGAATACTTCTATATGAATGCTAGGAACCGCGTCTGGTTGGCCCGGCGCAACCTGCCGTGGCCCTTCAGCTGGGCCTACGTCGGTTCGTGGACACTGATGCAGTGTGTGAAATGGGCGAACAAGCCACATCAGCTGCGGGCATGGATGGAGGGGTGGCGCGCGGGTTGGAGGCTCGATCCGTGGGCAGAGGACGAGGACCGGCGGAAACTCTCGAAACGAGGCGTGTTGAGGATGTCTCGACACGGACGCCCTCCCGTCATCTGAGCCGAGCACGCGCGCGTATCTCTGTGATCTGCGCAGGGTTCTGCAGAAATTCTCATTTCATTCGATCAGAATCGATACGCAGCGCCGCGCAACGCTCCGCAGGCATGAGGAACGACAGCGACCGCAGCCGGGTCCGATCCAACCGGTTGAGAAATGTTTTGGAAGCGATAAATGCAGTTGACATCCACGCACGTTGAAAAACCACCGAGCACGGACTTTAAGCCGCGCAGGTCAGGATTCCGTGCCGATATTCAAGGGCTGCGTGCCTTGGCCGTCGGCATCGTCCTGCTCTACCATCTGTGGCCGAATCGTTTCGTAGGCGGATTCATCGGCGTCGACGTATTCTTCGTCATCTCCGGTTTTCTCATCACCAGCCACCTGATCAAGTCTCCGCCGAAGAACTGGCGGGATGTCACTGACTTCTGGGCTCGACGGATCCGGCGTCTGCTCCCGGCTTCTCTGCTCGTGCTCTTCGTCGTTGGAGTGGCTACTTATCTAGTGGCTCCACAATCGATCTGGGTCGATACCGGACGACAGATCTTCTCCGCCGCGCTCTACGTGGTCAACTGGGACTTCGCGAGTTCAAGCGTTGACTACCTTGCTGCGGACAACGCTCAATCTCCGATACAGCACTTTTGGTCGCTGTCGGTCGAAGAACAGTTCTACTTCGTCTGGCCCATGCTCATCGGTCTCGCATTTCTGGTCGGTAAGAAAGTGGGACGTCCAAAGCAAATCGTGGGCTTCACTGTCGTCGCCGTCTTCGCCGCTTCGCTGACCTTTTCAGTCTGGTACACGATCGTGCAGCCGGCCATGGCCTACTTCATCACTCCGACTCGTATGTGGGAGATGGCTACTGGTGGGCTCGTGGCAGTGTTCGTCATTTATATTCGGCCAAAACGGCTCCCCTTGAGCTCACTGATCGGGTGGGTCGGATTGGCAGGAATCGTCGCAGGTACATTCCTTATCCGTGCAGACATGCCGTTCCCCGGTTATATTGCGCTACTCCCGGTGGTCTCGACAGCGCTGGTCATTCTGGCTGATTCGCGGGGACGCTTCTCCGTGCTCCGGCTTCTGTCGTTGCGACCGGTGCAGTTCCTGGGTGATATCTCGTACTCTGTGTATCTCTGGCATTGGCCACTCATCGTCCTAATTCCCTACTTGTCAGAGAAGCTGGGAACTACAGAGAACCTTGGCCGCTTGGACAAGGCATTGATCATTCTCTTTTCGATCGTTGTAGCGTGGGCGTCCACGACCTGGGTCGAAAATCGCTTCCGAAAAACCTCGGTCCTGAGCACCCCGAAAAGGACCTTTGGGTTTGCGGTTGTGGCCATGGCGCTTGTCAGCGCGCTCGGCCTCAGCCAGATGTGGGTCTCGGACCGGATCGTCGAGCAGAATAAGGACAATCTCGAAATTGCGATGTCTGACCCGGACTCCTGTCTGGGCGCAGCAGCATTGCTTCCCAGCGCGAAGAACAACCCGAAATGTGATGATACGGATTCTCTGCTGATGGAACCGGTTGCCGCTAAGAACGACAAGTCAAAGGCTTATGCAGACGGGTGTTGGGCGAGCGAGCCATACACGGATCGCCCCGAATGCACGTATGGTGATGGCGAGAAGCAAGTCGCACTGGTCGGCAATTCGCACGCGGGACACTGGTTGCCGACTCTTGAAAGACTGGCTGAGAAAAACGACTGGACTATCACCACTTTCTTAGCCTCGAACTGCAGCATCTCGACTCTTCCGCAAGACCTGGGTACCCCAGAGGGAGTCAAGGGCTGCCAAGACTATTCTGATTGGGTAGTCGATCGCACAACAAGCGGCGGATTCGACGCAGTGGTCACCTCGGAACGTCAGTCGACACCTCTGGATGGAAAGTCATGGGAGGAAACTGAGAAGGAGGCCCCAGAAGGGCACAGAGATATCCTGCAGAGCTGGGTCGACGCAAAGCTAGACGTTGTTGTCGTCAGAGACACTCCTTATCCAGGAGGGGACGATATCCAAGTGCCTGACTGCGTTGCCAAGCATGAGGATGAGCTTGAAGAGTGCTCGGGAACTCCGGAATCATGGCACTGGATGGATCCTCTTGCCGCGTCAGCCAAGGAGATTGACTCGAAGCATATGTCAATCATCTATCCCGAAGATTGGTTCTGTCCGGACGGACGATGCGAACCGGTCATTGGCGGAGTTATCACCTATTTCGACACGGCGCACATCACCGCCACATATGCGAAGACTCTTGCTCCTCAGTTCAATGACAGGCTGCGCAAGTCCGGCTTGGATACCTTCGACTGAGTGATCAGCAGAACGATCTCTTGCCGATTCATCAGGCGAATTGGATAGTGTGAAACCGATTGATCGTGACAACCGACGGACCACCGAAACCTCTGCAAAGGACTAGGCGAGTGAGCAATCAACGAAAAGCGACCGACCGTTTCATCGGAAAAGGAAGACAGCTGATCAAACCCGTGGTCCACGGCATCGCTCGGCGTGCTCTTCCTGCTGTGGAAAGGGCTTCCGGAACCAGATACATTCGAGAGCGTGGCGAAGCGGGTGCCAAAGGAACCTCGAAGCCCGTTGGCGGTTCGAAGAAGATCGCGGCTGACACAGCTCGTTCTTATCGGAATCTGGCAACTGGTCTCAAAGGTCGTACCTCCGTTGATACCGACGGCTGGACAGTCGCGCCGACGAAGAAGGAAGTCGATGCCAAACTCCGTGAACTGGCACGCCTGAAGGCGGATTCAGTTCTGGCTGAAGCTCTGATCAGCGGGTCATCACTGGGCGGGTCAATGGTCGAAGCGGGCAGAGCGCTCATCGACGCTGGTCTCCACGGGGAGGCTGTTTCGATCGGGTTGAACCTGCGCCGCCGTCCCGAACACGATCAGATCGGCCGAGTCCTATTGGGAATGGCATACCATCGCTCATCGGACCCGGACGTTGCTTGGGCCGAATTCGAACGCGTTGAGGATCGTGAACTCATCACCGCCGCGGCTGTGGAGTACTACCCAACCGCCATTGACACACTTGGTGATGAAGCGCTTCCGCTCATCGAACGTTCAAACCAGACAGGCGACACTGAGCGATGGACCTCCAAGGCTGTGCTGCGCACAGCCGAATCCGCCTTCTGCATCGATGCCTTCGAACATGTCCGCACCCTTATCGAGAGTCGCCTCGCGTGGGGAGCCGACAACCTTGAGGCGTCCATCCATTACGAACTCATGAGGATGCGAGATTGGCTTCCGGGCGGAGTGCACCTGCAGCCTCTACCGACCACGCCTGGCAAGCGCAACTTCGGTGTGCTCAGCTACGACCAGCCCGGCATCCGCTCGCGCAACATCGGCGATTACATACAGACGGTGGCTTCACTCGGACACCTCCTGAGATATGAGAATCTGAGCTTCACGGGAGACAGCGGGCTGACGGAGCTCTTTTCGAAGCTGCGGAAATCAGTCAAAGCCGAAAGGAAATACGAGGGTCCCGAAGCTGATCTCAACCTGGTCGAGGTCTATCGTGACGGCAACGTCTACCAAGATATCCCAGAAGACACGTGGTACATCTCCTTCGGGTGGTATATGCACGACATCTTCGGAAAATCATTCAATATTCCATTCCATCCCAATCTCCGCCCGATCCTGCTGTCGGTGTTCATCCGGTATCCCGAAATGCTCACCCCAGATGCCATCGCCTATCTGAAGAAATATGGGCCGGTGGGCTGCCGGGACTGGCAGTCGGTGGCAGTGCTGCGGGCCGTCGGAGTTCCGGCCTTCTTCTCAGGCTGTCTGACCACGACCATCGATACGGTGTTCCCAGCCCGCGAGCCTGACCGTCGTACCGGCACACTGCGGATCGACTGGATGAAGGGCGGCAAAGGGCCCAAGAAGAAGCAGACTGTCACCGCGATCCGAGACAAGACTTTCCCGGAGAACCTCGAGTTGGCGCGGAGCTGGGTCGGCGATTACGCCTACAAGTACAAGCGTGTGCTGACGTCGCGACTGCACGCCAACCTTCCTGCGCGGTCGGTGGGCGCCGAGGTCGAGTTCGAACCCAAGAACAAGTCGGACTCTCGATTCGGCGGACTGTACGGAATCAATGACGCCGAGTTCGATGCGATCCGAACCGGAATCCTGGACAAGCTCTCAGTGATCATCCCACTCATCGCATCCGGAGCCTCCGAGAACGAGGTCTATGCCAAGTGGACTGAGATCACCGAAGCCGATATGGCCGTTGCAGACGAATACCTCGCCACGGCCCATCTGCCCGACGTCACGAGCGCTGAAATCGCCACCGCGACTAACGCGGCCGAACACCCCCTGCCCGAAGCAGGGACTGCCGATGTCTATCTGTCGGTAAACAAGGGCGAAGAGCACCTGGTGGGCGCGGCTGCACAGTCCATAGACGATCATGCCTCCGGTCCTTATCGGCTGTGGGTGGCATCGGGCGCTCTCACCGCGGATCGAGTCGATGACATCCGGTCTAAACTGACCAAAGGAACGATCCGAGTGCTCGACCCTGTGTCCATTCCTGGCATCAACGAGACAGACGAGCTGGTCCAGGCCCTCCTACCGACGCTATTTGCCGACAATGAGAAGCTTGTCGTCATTCCAGCCGCGGCTGAGGTGACCGCAGACATCGCAGAACTTGCGAGTATCGACTTGGGCACGTCTCTTCTCGCAGCGAAAAGAGACGTGAGGAAGACTCGGACCAGCGGTCTCACCCTCATGCGACGGGTAGCCAGCTCATTCAAGGATGACTACGAGGGTGCGCTGGACTTCGTCTTCGCCAGCCACAGCACGCTGAGTGAAGACTTCGTACTGTTCGATCCACAGGTTTCCGTGCTCAATCTTGCCCGCCTTCGCAGCGAGGGCATAGCAGAACGAGTCATCGGCCTGTTGAAGAACGTTGGTATCAACTATGTTGACTCCCTCCAGATCTCGGTGGGCGGGCGATATATCGAACTCGACACCGATTGGAACGTTCGCGCTCACTGGGAGACTGCAGACAGCCCCAAGATCGTGAACTGGCGACGCCAGGTTCGTCACCACGGTCATATGGCTCTGCCGGCGTGACACCAGCCGTGGTCAAGGATGACACAAGTGGGAACTGAGGAAGGAAGCAAACAGTGAGCCTGATTAATCGACTGTTCCATGGCGCTCCTGATGTCACTCGCGAGACGGTCGACCACAAGGTTCCCATTGGGACCGACGCAGTGCATGTCTACAACGCTGTTTGGGGCATCCCGGAATCTATCGGAGGGATGACGACGGCTGCACTGCGTCGGATCCGCAGTTTTCAGGAATATGGTCATCCGCTGTCGCAGACGCTGCTGACTTTCAGTCCACGAATGGATGCAGACGCGACACGGGCTCGGCTCATCTCGGAAGGACGGATAAACGAGCACGTCGAGCTGGTCAACATCTGGCAGGACTTACGTGACCGGTCTGACTCTGAGCTGGCCTCATTGGATGGGAAGACTCCAACAGTCCCCGTGCCTCAGGCGGACGGTGAAGTTGAGAGCATCACCGAGTTCTACGATGTGTTCCGCACTTCGAGCACCAGCGGTATCGTCCGTCGTGACTACCTGCGGGCCGATAACAGCCTGCTGCTCACTGATGTGCAGGATCCCAAGATCGGTCGTCGCTTCATTCTCCACTCGGCAGCGGGCGACCCGATCGCCGAATGGAATCGACCACGAGACTTCTACAATGCCTGGATCACGGCGACTATCATTGACGAGCCTGCCGTCCTCATCGTCGATGACAAGAAGATCAGTGAGTTTGTCCACGAGATTTCGGATCGTACATTCGCGCTGGTCCTGTTCATGCACGGCTCTCATCTTCGCCATCCCTGGAACGGACCGCATGGGGAGTTTCTTCGTCGTCGAGTGGAGACCATGCGCAACTTCGACCGCTTCGACGCTGTCGGGATTCAGACTCAACAGCAGGCTGAGGCGGTCACAGCCACGGGAATCTGCGGCTCGAACATCAAATTCCTGACAGGTGAGCTGCCGTCCGGAGCTGTTCTGGCCGAAGCACCGACGGACCGCCAGGTGAACAGCGCTGTGATGATCGCCAACCTCATTCCGCTGAAGCGGGTGGATCATGTGATCAGAGCTGTAGCGCTGCTGAAGGACAGGGGAGTGGACATCACTCTCACGGTCCTCGGCGAGGGCGGCGAACGTCAAAAGCTCGAACAGCTCATTGTGGACCTCAACGTCAAGGACCGCGTGGAACTGCCGGGATACGTCAACGACGTTCCTGAACGACTGCGATCTGCGTCCTTCTCCACTCTGACCAGCACCAGTGAGGGGCTGCCGCTGGCGATGATGGAATCAATGGGTGCCGGATGTGTGCCCATCGTCTACGACATCACCTACGGACCGAGAGATCTGGTGGAGCAGGGACACAACGGCTTCGTCACTCCTCGAGGTGACATCGGGGCACTAGCCGATCAGATGGAGGCGTTCCTAGGACTCGGCCCGGAACGCATCGCCTCGATGCGGAGGGCTGCGATGACGACGGTAGAAGAGTATCTTCCAGAAGTCGGCTACCAGCGTTGGAAAACGGCGCTTGAAGCGCTTAAGCCTGTGCCACTTCCGAACATCGGCCCTCTGGAGTCCGTCCAAGCGATCAACGCGAACGCACTGCGAGTCACCCCATCTGCGCAAGGGTCACGTATCGAACTCGAGTTCGGCCAAATCCAGGAATCGGCCGCGGCTCCCTTGCAGCTCGTACTGGTTGGACGGAAGCGGAACAACTACTTCCTGTGTTCCGATCCGGTTGTCGAACGCCGGGCGTTTGGGCGTGGAACGAAGATCGTATTCGACATCGACGCTGACAAATTCTCCGAGGCGAAGGGCGAGACCTTCGATGTATGCCTGCGACGTCCACAGGATCCGTGGAACGCTAAGCGAAGAATCCGACCGCCGAAGGACTACGCTCCGAAAAGCGTCGGTGCCCGAGAGTGGTACTCGACGAATCTCGGCAACTTCTCTGTGCGTCCCCGGCCTCTGGACTGAGACCAGAAGCCACAGCTACTCGTCGCTAGCCTCGGCGTTGGTGCTCTCGAAATGATACTTGGACATATCCGACGTTCTGTTGGCAATCAGCGTGCTGACGGCATCAGCAAAGAGCAAGGTCGACGTGCCCTTCTTTCCTTCACCGAAGTAGTGGCGGCGTAGTTCCTGGCGGGCCTCGGCCGACCCATCGTTCGTCAGCTGTTCTCGCAGCAGAGCATCCGTCTGACCCACGGTCGTTCCGTCGATAATGGGCGTCGCTCGACTGACTGGCGCCTCGTCGTTGAGCTTTGCCGGATCGTCGCGGCGATCTGTCAGAACTAGAGGCTTCTCCGGGTGCATGTAGAGGTAGTCGAGACCGACACTGGAGATGTCCGTAACGAGCAGATCGACGGCATCGAACATCGCGAGGATGTCACCCTCCATCAGGATCTGATGCTGCAGAGACTCGTCGGTGATGGATTCGTTAGCGGTCTCGATGAGTTCGATGATGCGTGCATTCGACTCCGCCATAGCAGTGTTGTTGGAGGCTGCAACACGGGGGTGCGGCTTGTAGATGACACGAGTATCGTCGAGGCCCAGTGCGGATTCGACGATCTTGGGGCCGAACAGGTCGACGGACGTATAATTGTTCGCGTCGTTCTCGCCCTCCCACGTCGGTGCGTACATGATGGTCCTCGTCGATGAGGCCTCCAGCTCGGGAACCCTGTCTATGTCCAACTGAGGCCTCCCAATCTTGGTCAGAGCAGACTCATCAAAATCGATGAGTGATTTGCGGTACCGGTTGATTGCGGCATCGCCAGCCACGAAGACCTTGTCATACGACTTCGCTTGGTTGGAGACCATACTGAGTTTGTCGGACTCACCATGGTTGACGTGAACGTGGACCATGGGTGCGAACCCGAGTGACTGGAAGTTCGACATTCCGTTGTTCACATAGAGTGCAAGCTTGAAATCGTTGGCATGGTAGAAGGTGTGGAGTGGATCGAATCTGCGTTTGAGGACCATGGGCAGGCGCGTGATCTCACGAGCCTCAAGCAATGAGGAGGGCTTGCGCAGCACGAGGACGACTCTGTGCGTCCGGTGGAGCTCTTCGAGAACCGGTATCCACTGACTGAGCTGGTAGAACTTGGGCTTACGATCACCGAAGTAGACGACGACGTCGCCTTTGACATAGCTGCCATCGTATTCGTCTTCCAGCTGCTTCCAGCGTTCTGTGCCCCTGATCCATTTGCTGGTCTTCTTCCATGCAGACGACCGCACAGCCTTCAGAGCTGTATTACGAACCAGGTTTTTCACAGTGGACCTTTCAAGAACGGAACGGGGCCAGTAGCTTCCCCGGGTAAATCGCTTACCCCGGCAAATATTTTCATGCTTCATCATACGGATCAAAGACAAGAGGAACTGTTCGTTCAATGTGAACCTGATCGATGCTTCGCATCAGGAGGTGCAGTGTGAGCTGGGGGCTGACAGACACACTGACTTACGTCGACGGAGACGACACCGCTATAGATGGAGAAGCCAACACAATTAGAATAGAAGATGGAGCTACGGGTCCAATACATGCCGACGGTCAGCTGGTGGTGAATTCCCAGCGGCTCACACCGCTCTGGGCCTATATGAAGCGTAGTCACCGGGGAGCTGCGGAATATCGGTTGAAGGGAATGCGCGAATGAGCGATGCAACGTCGTATCTGGAGTCGGGAATGCTCGCCGATTTCAGAATTTCACGCAGATCGGCATTCGAAACGTCATCTTTAGACAGAGAAATTTCCGCTACCTGGTCCCTGGAGATCGTTGAGTAAAAATCTTCGAACTTGAAATCCTGACCAACAAGGTGTTGGTCAGAAATCCGAAGTCTGATCCAAGGCACGCCATAGGCCTGGGCAATGATCAGTCCATGGAGCGAGGTTGATGCAATGGTTGAGGCATTCGCAATTTGAGCGACGACGGCCTCAGGCGATTTCCTGACATCGATGATGTCGAACTCGCGCCGTTCGGAGTGGCCCTCGAAGAGACTTCTGTGCGCGTAGTGGGGAACCACGGCGGGTCGAGGCTCTCCCAAGGCCAATGCGTGTGGCCGATAGAAGGTCGACAGCAGGAGGGCAGGATCGCCGAACAGCTCAGGGACATCCCATCCCAAGTTCTCAACCAATTCTGTTCGAGTGAGTTCTCCTCGCACCGCACGAATCGTGTGGGGCTGCCGAGACTTCAAACGCTGCGCGGTGGCGGAATCAATGGGCGCGATGAGTCCGGATCCCCAAACCGACATACCGGGCCTGTTCATGCCGGTGATAATGGAACCCGCTGTCATCACTGCATGTCCGGCATTGGGCAACGCAATCGTATTGAACGCAGGTCTGCCGGTGATCATCTCGATCAACCACGGACCGATCTGATCACCGAAGTTGCTCTGTTGGTCCCACCAATATCCGGGGACGTAGCGATCGGGATGCTCCTGGACGACAGACATCAGTGATTGTACGCGACGAATGGCGGTGACAAGCTCGAGTACTAGGGTTCTGCGGTCAACCGTCAACGGCCAGGTTTCCAGGATCCGGTTCGGATGCCCCTTGACCGCTTTGGAGATCACACCGATTCTCTGCCTGACAGCGTATCTTGATGGGTCGCCTCTTCCGACGATCTGCAAATTGTAGCCGCTAGCCGTGCAATTGATGTCGAACGCGTATTTCACTCCGTAACTGGTTGAGTACTCCAGCACCAGCGTCTCGTTCTTCCAGAACCACATGCGGCTTAACTGCTCGTCTGTCATCAGCGCCGCTTCCAGATCTGTCTGCAAACGGCCAAGGCGCTGCCTACGTGCTTTTGCTGACTTGGTCAAGATTATGTTCATTCAGACAGAATCCTTCTCATACTCGCGGCGTCGGGGTGAAAGGCATGTGTGTGAATCAACTGGCTCCGTGCCGCAGCTGACGGAGACTGATTCTTTTGCTGGACGAGTCGTCGATGGTGTGCAGGTTACCTTCAACATCGATCAGTGAAATTATATAGGGGCCGTGTTTGAAGACCGATCGTGGAATAACTACAGATGCGCAGTCGCCACTGTATTTCACGAATTCAGCATCGATTGACTGTGTTCTTTTGGAAGATTGAACTTTCGCCCCGGCAAAGTATTCAAGATCGCCACGCAGTGTGGCGACTTCGTTTTTGAATAGCGTGAGTTTCCCTGCAACTTCGGCAATTCCCGTGTTGTCTGGAGAAAGATATTTCTGTGTGGGGCCCACGTCGATGGTGAGATTGCCAAATCGCGTGTAGATGATTGCAGCGCAGACAGGGGAGCCAACGAACGTTGGGCTGGTGTTGATTGAAGGAGCTTTGGATTTGCCGAACCTCGAGCTCAATGTGAATGTCCCCCAGCTTGCCTCGACGAACGCGTCCCACTCGCCGGGGCGATCCAGCTGGTCTATCGGGATCGCAACTTCGAATTGGACGCTGCCACCCTCTCCGATGTTGGCGGTATGTGTCAGATCCACCGTGAAACGCTTGTCCACGGAGTCCCGGCGGTGAGTCCAGACCATCTGTGCGGTGTCTGGCCCCCGCGAGTCGCCGTCGATCCCAAGCGAACCGCGTAGGTGAAGGTCGGAACCCGTGCGCCAGATTGCCTGTCCCCGTGTGTTGAGCTTCAGGTTGAGATTGTCGGACTGGGAGCCACGGGCAGATTGGTAGAAGAACTGTGATTGCGACTCATCGAACTTCAGCGGAATCGGTTCGTTGTTCGCAATGCTATTGCTGATGGCCTCGAGCGACTCGATGTCTCCAGCTGCTAACTGATCGATGAGGAGCTGTGACTCCAAAGTTCCGCTTGCCCGCAGCTCGTCATTCCATAGGGGCGTAATCAGCTCTTGAAATTCAGTAACCATCTTCTGACGTTCGTCCCTGCCGAAATCCAGCAACCACGGTTTGCCGAACACGGTGCGGACGCCAGCGTTCGCAGTAAGTGGCCGGCGAAGGAGTGTGCTTCTTCGGCTTCCAGTCTCTGGTCCGTTTGCGATCACTCCGATGAGTGTCTTTATCTTCAGATAATGTTTTCGGGCCGACTGCCCTTGGCTGGTGACGTTGGTTCCGTCGTCCCGTCCGCGTGCCCAGTAATAGACCCTGTCGGCGAGAATCGATACATGAGGACTGTGGAAGTAGGCTTCCATCGCGAATGGCTGATCTTCGCCGATCGTATATCCGAGTGGGAACCGAATGTCGTTCTCTTGCAATATGGAGCGTCGATAGAGCTTGAGAGCGCCCAGTGTTGTGTATGCCTTGGAGTCGATGTAGTCGACTTCGTAGACAGTTTTCTTGAACGCCTGGGTGGGAACATTGCTTGCTCGTTTCTGAGAACCAAACTCACCTAGTTTGCAGAGCACGACACCGGAATTCGTGTCGTCTGCAACTGTAACGAGGCGCCTCAGCGCGTTTGGCGCCAGCTTGTCATCGGCGTCGAGGAAGAATACGTATCGTCCACGAGCGTGATCGAGCCCAACGTTCCTGGGCGCCGAGGCTGAACCGCTGTTGGGGATGGTGAATACGGTCAGCTCGTCTATGAGTTCAGATAGTCGACTGAGCACCGAGAATGTCGCATCGGTCGAGCCGTCGTCGACTGCGATGATCTCCAGTCGCTGATCGAGGAGTTCCTGGCTCGTCACCGAGCGGATTGTCTCCTCAACGAGCGATTCGCAGTTGTATGCGGGAATGATCACGCTGACGTCGATCTCCTGCCGACCATCGCGATCGACGTTTTGGTCCGTGTCGGTGGACTCAGCCAATAGGGGCTCCAAAATATGAAAGCGGTGCGGTGTTTTGCTGGTACGAAAGCTTTTCAGCTGTTCCGTGTCCGGGTGTGTTGCCTGACTCCGCGGGCAACTTGTAGTTACTTTGATCGAGGATACATGGCGGGGGCACAGTCAGCATGAATGCTTGGAACTTGGTCAGTCAGTGTCTTCTGGCAAATGACGAGCTGTGGACTCGATACTCAGACTCGCCGTTGTGGAGACTGCATAAGCGGTGGACCGTGGGTCTCTCCGCTTCTGTTGACGCAAGACTACTTGAATATCAAACAGCTTCGTAGTGGCGTGAGCCCGCCGCCCGAAAGCGCGCAGTCCAACTAGAGTTGACTGTTAGAATAACCTAATGCCCCGAGAGGGGGCTACCACTTTGTTATGAATTCTGGGAGCTTGTGAAGTGACAAACACGCGAAATATTGCAGTCGTTCTTGCGGGAGGCGTCGGTACCCGCATCGGTCTCAATACACCCAAGCAGCTGATCAAAATCGCTGGTAGGCCGATCATGGAACACACGCTGTCGATATTTAACGAGCATCCCCAAATTGACGAGATCATCGTGCTCATGGCGCAGGGACATTTGGACCGTGTACATGAGATCGTGCGCAAGAACGGCTTCGAAAAGGTAACACAGGTGCTCGAAGGCTCGGGGACCCGAAATGAAACTACGCAAGTGGCATTGAGCGCGATTGCTGAAAACTACAAAGCGGACTGCAACGTAATCCTGCACGACGCTGTTCGCCCCTTGCTCGCTCCGTCGATCATCAACAATGTCGTTGATGCTCTGGAGAAGAATGATGCAGTCGATGTGGCGATTCCGTCGGCCGACACGATCATCGAGGTCGAAGACGGAGCCGGTTCTTATCCGGTCATCAAAGATGTCCCGCCACGGGCAAACCTGAGGCGTGGACAGACACCGCAGGCTTTCAAACTCTCCACTATTCAGAATGCCTATGACAAGGCGGCACAGGACCCCAACTTTGTGGCCACAGATGACTGCACTGTCGTGCTTCGATACACCCCAGAAGTGCCAGTGGCGGTAGTGGCAGGCGATGACAGCAATATGAAGGTCACTGAGCCGATCGACATCTATATTGCGGACAAATTGTTTCAGCTCCCGAGCCGCAGCGAACATGAAGTCACAGAAGACGTTCTCCGCACGGCATTGGCCGGCAAGACAATGGCCGTGTTCGGTGGCTCCTATGGCATCGGTGCGGATATAGCTGCACTTGCCGTGAAATACGGCGCGACGGTCAAGAGCTTCTCCCGGTCGACGACCTCAACTCACATCAACAAGCGAGACGATCTCATCAAGGCTCGGGACGAAATTCTGGCTGAAACCGGTCAGATTGATTTCGTGGTCAATACGGCCGGTGTACTGCCGCTGGGCCGGCTCGATGAAACGTCAGACGACGAGATCTATGCTGCAACCGAGATCAACTACATCGGACCGATTCTGCTTGCGCAGACGTTCTATCCGGAGTTGGTAAAGAGCCGCGGATCGCTTCTTCTCTTCACTTCCAGTTCATACACGCGTGGGCGCGGGAGTTACAGCCTCTACAGTTCGGCAAAGGCTGCGACCGTCAACTTGACCCAGGCGCTTGCAGACGAATGGGCAGCAGACGATGTCCGGGTCAATTGTGTGAATCCGGAACGGACCGGCACTCCGATGCGTACCCAGGCCTTCGGCGCCGAAGACCCAGGATCGTTGTTGGATTCGCAGACAGTGGCGAAAGCATCGCTCGAAATACTCATTGCCGATAAGACCGGGCACGTGGTCGATGTTCGTCGCGAGGACCCTCTTACCGGTTATGCCGAAAATGCAGAGTGATCTGACTCAGGAGTCGCAGTCGGATCCGCGCCGCAGCCGCTTCCTGCGTTCCTCACTGAGTTCAGTATTCTCCTACGGACTCTCTGCACTCGGAGCAGCGCTCTGCGGGGGGTTGGTGACGGTCGCTCAGCCGAGCCTGCTGTTCCTCGGCGGTGTTCTCGCGGTGCTGCTCTGGGACACCTACCGGCTGTGGGCGAAACGCTCTCGACTCGGGCACCGCGCAGCAGTTCGCACTTTGGCAGTTGCTGCTGTCGCGCTGGCGTTTGCAAGCGGCGCTTCAGGGCCTGAGGTGATCTGGATGGCTGCGATGGCAGGGGTCCTGCTTGCCGCGCCCATCTCGTTTGAGAGTCTTCTGGCTCGGGGCACTCATAATTCGGCACCATTCATTGCTCACCTTCACGGAGTGCGTGTCTATTCCGACCTTGGTCGTGTCGACCGCCCCTTAGTCACCTTCTCTGCGACTGTCATAGCTACGGGAGCGATCCTTGCCTGGGCGGGGGTAACTCCCGGAATATGGCTGACCTTGGCATTGATCCTAGACTTTGCCTACCTTGTGCTTGCGGTTGTTTCTTACATCCGGATCAGGCGAAACGCTGACGCCAAGTCAAGAGTTGCTGAAGCTGTGTCGGAGTATGCGCCCGAGTTCTATATCTATACGGCGCGGCCCGACGACGCGTCGTATCAGATCCTCATGTGGCTTCCGTATTTGGAGCGCACTGGGAAGAAATTTGCGATCATCACTCGCAACAACCCTCCGGCCCGGATTTTGGCTGAGCACACAGATGCGCCGGTCATTGTCTGTCGAAAGTCTTCAGATCTGGAGAAGATGCTCGTCCCGTCTCTCGGGGCGGTTTTCTATGTCAATGCATCGTCCGGCAACGGTGCGATGACTCGACATCAGGAATACACGCATGTGTATCTGGGACACGGAGATTCTGACAAACCTCCGTCGTACAACCCGACCCATGCCATGTACGACAAGATCTTCGCTGCAGGTCAAGCGGCAACCGAACGCTACGCGGCACATGGTGTGACCATCGCAGAGGACAAATTCGAGATCGTCGGGCGTCCTCAACTCGAAGCAGTCGACGTAGTCACGGAGCTCCCACCGCCGTCGGTCCAGCAAACCGTGCTCTACGCCCCGACATGGCGGGGCCACGTTGAAGAGACGATGCTGTATTCGCTGCCGGTCGCGCCTGAGATGATCCGAGAATTGCTGCGCCGTAAGATGCGAGTGATCTTCCGTCCTCACCCTTTCAGTTATGAGTTCCCTGAAGATGTGAAAACGATCGGCATAATTCACGACTTGCTTGCCGCTGACAGAGATAAAACGGGGACTGCGCACATCTTCGGCCCAGCCGCGGAGACTGATGTTGGAATCATCGACTGCGTCAATCTCTCGGACACAATGCTCTCCGACGTTTCCAGTGTTGTTTCCGACTACCTCTATTCCGGCAAGCCATTCGCCATGGCCGCTGTCAGCGCAAGTGGCGATGAGTTCGTCGCGGAGTACCCGATCGCTCGAGCCGCCTATGTTCTCAACGGAGATCTCAGCAATCTGCACGAGATCTTGGACTCGGTACTAACCACCGACCCAAAACGGCAAGAGCGCCTTCGCTATCGTAGTTACTATCTGGGCGATTTTTCAGCCGATGGATATGCCGACAACTTCATCTCAGCCGCCGCTCGGATGGCCTCCAACGTCGAGAACGAGTACCTCGGTGAATCCGACAGTGACGTCGTCGGACCGGATGACACTGAGGAGGACGGTGCCGATGCGGCACCCACAGCACAGGTCGCGGATTCGGAAGAGCAGTCTGATGATGACGATCTTTCGGATACGAAGTCAGCGAAAGACACTTTGTCGTTGATTTACCGCAAACTAGGGGGAAGGACACTCCTCCCCACAGGGTTCGCGTCACTGGTTTTCGTCCTGACCTTGTTTGAGGCACCAGCAATATTGACCGGCATCACCGGAGTCATCGGAAGCGCGGCATTCCTGTTCGTCCATAGGCGCAGGTTCAAATCTCGCAGCCGACTCGCTGGAATACTGCGTGGAGCAAACGCGCCTCGAGCGTTGCTTGCGTTGTCATTAGCAGCTTATTGGAACTTGGTCTACGGGCCTTCGTGGGCAGTCTCAGCTGCTGCTGCGATCTTGGTGCTGACCATCGTGCTCGAGACCAGCCTCGTGCGAGCCTGGAGGGTCACTGGCCTTGAGGCTCGCAATCTCCCCGGCGCCGACACGCGAGGCACGCAGCCGATCGGGCGGGGATTCGTCGCGGTGGGAACGACTCTTGTCACCATGATCGCTTGGCTGTTTGCAATATCCGGAGCTGCTCCGCTTATTGTCTTCCTGCTCTCCTTGTTGCCATTGCTGCTGGGAGTCATCCTGCTGTCTGCTGGCATCGAGCGCGGCCTACGCAGCCTTCGTCTCGACCGTCAGCTGCCGCAGATCCTTGATGACTATGGGGCTGAATTTGCCGTGTATTTCGGCTCCAACATGGGCATCTCCTATCAGCTGGGTATGTGGTTGCCCTACTTCGACCAGATCGGCAGACCCTACATCGTCGTCACTCGCAGCCTGAAGATGATGCGCACAGCTGGACAGATGAGCGAAGCACCGGTCATCAATCGACCGACGCTGCGCAGCCTCGAAGATGTCATCACACCGAAGCTGAGCGTGGTCTTCTACGTGAATAACGCGGGCAAGAACACGCACTTCATCGAACGTCGGGAAATGACGCACGTGTGGCTGAACCACGGGGACTCTGAAAAACCTGCTTGCTTCAACCCAGTTCACGCGATCTATGACTACATCTATGCCGCCGGACAGGCTGGCATTGATCGCTATGCGCGGCACGGAGTTGAAATCCCCAGGCAGAAGTTCGCCATCGTTGGGCGACCACAGGTCGAACAGATTGTACCTGCACGCGGTAACATTGCTGATCTTGCCGATAAGACGGTTCTCTATGCGCCGACTTGGCGGGGCGCCTACCAGGACTCGGAATTGTACTCATTGCCGAGGGGCAGACAGATCGTGCAGAATCTGCTTGATCGCGGTTGCACCGTCGTATTCCGTGCCCACAGCCTGAACTATAAATATAGTGAGGCGCGCGACCTGATCGCCGACATCCAGGAGCTCCTCGAGGCAGATGCTCAGCGCACTGGGCGAGCACATGTCTGGGGATCAACCGCTGAGAAGGAGATGGCGCTCGAAGAGTGCTTCAACATCTCGGACGCAATGATCTCTGATGTCTCCGCGGTCGTCAGCGATTACCTGCAATCCGGTAAACCACTGTCCATCGTCTCTGTCGGGAGGTCGGCTGAGGAGCTTGAGGCAGAGGCCCCAGCGTCGAAGGCGTCTTACGTCATCGAAGGGGACCTGTCGAACGTTGATGAGGCACTTGACCAACTGCTGGGCACTGACCCACTTCGTGGTGCCCGTGACAACATGCGCAAGTACTACCTCGGCGATTTCGAGGCAGAGCACTATGCCGAAACGTTTGTCCGCACAGCTCGCGGAATGATCGATGCCAATCACAATGTATGACGGAACGAGATGCATGCTTGATCTGGGCCTGAGAAATGCCTTGGGTGGGGTACCGTCCCCCGACGCAGCGCGGTCGTGTGAATCGCCGTTGTTCGGAGGGGCCGTGGTGCATCAATGACAGGCCTCCCAATCAGCAATATCAAACGGATTGCTCAGAACGGGGCGAGGCGGGTGTCGCGTTCCTCGCTCGGCGAGCAGGTCAAGTCATGGTTGCGGGGCAGCGGACCGGCAGACCGATTCGGAATCGAGGTCAGGGGTGATCGCTCAACGGCTGACGTCGTCGCCTATTTCGGGGATGGACCTGACCAGCTCTACCAATTGCAACAGTGGATCCCCGCGCTGGAGGTAGTGAACGAATCCAGACCCGTCATTCTGATCTATCGCCAACGGGCAGCATTCAAAGCTGCGAAGACACTGACATCAATTCCCTCTGTACTGGCGATCTCCTATCCTGACCTCGCAGAGTTGTATGCCGACAATAATTATCGCTTGGCCATCTATGTGAACAACGGAATGCGGAACTTCCAATCGATGGCAGACACGTCCATCGTCCATGTGCACGTCGATCATGGTGAGAGCGACAAGAAGAGTTCGATATCGAACCAGCTCAAGGCTTACGACAAAGTTTTCGTTGCTGGTTCTGCGGCGATAGTGCGTTGTGAGCAAGCACTGTGGGGACTGGACACAAACAAAATGGTGACCGTTGGAAGGCCACCGCTTGATGGGAACTTCGAGTCGATTCTGCCCCATGACAACCGTCGGACCGTGGTATATGCCCCGACCTGGCAAGGCGAGAACGACTCCAATAACTTCACCTCCGTCGATACGCTCGGCCCGCAGATCGTAGAAGCACTCATTGACCTGGACGTGAGGATCGTCTACCGACCGCATCCCCGTGTCGCGGCGGCGCACGATGCAGCAGTAGTGGACGCGGACCGGGCAATTCGATCGATGCTCCACAGCGCCGATGACAGAGGCGGCCCTCATGTGGTCTCTACAGATGGCAGTATCATGGACTTGTTCGTGGATACTGATGTGCTCATCACCGATGTATCCAGCGTCGGACCCGACTTCCTGTTCTTGCACCCTGAGAAGGGGCTGATCCTCACCGACCGGCACACCGCGGCCGCAAGCCCGGGGCTGCAATCTCCCTTGGCTACCGGCCTGGGTGCCTTGACCGAGGCGAACCTGGACCGACTCCCTCAGATGATTGAGGACTCTCAGAGCGATGACGCTCTTCTCGCCGCGCGGCGGCGTCTGAAGGCTCACTATTTCAGCGCGAATACTGCGGGCGAATCGACGCGTCGGTTCACTGCTGCCATCGAGGACTCAATTCGTGAGCGCGAAAGCGTACACACGGAATAAGCGAATTCTCAAAGTCGACACAGTCCAGAGCACCTTGCTAATCCTGCGAGGCAGTGATGATCGCTTCAGATCGGCCGAGCGTCAGCGTTCGAAGGAGCTTCTGCAGGGGAAGTACGACTTGAGGAAGTCACCGACTTCCTCGTCGGTCAGCGGTTCCACATCATCCATCGGTGCGTCATTGAGGCACAACGTTGAACGGTTGCGCAGACGCAGCGTGTCTCGCAGCACCCAGCGGTAGTTGTCATCTCGGATATTGACGTAGCGATAGGTGATCGACGTGGCCACGGCTTTTCCTACGATCTGCGCATAGTAGTGGTACAGCTGGTCGGCAACGATATCTTCATGGTGTCGGAAACGGCTGGACCAGGTGTGGTCAAATGCCTCCGGGAATCTTTCCTCCATCTCGAAAAGCACGCTTTTGAGCAGCGGATACGGCGTGTGTTTGACGGCATGTGTCACAGTGATTCCGAATTCAGACTCCAACAGCCGTCGGATATTCCTGGTGAGATTGAAATGCGGGCCGTCCTCGGCGGTCGGTGCACCGAACGGACGATGGTTCTTGGACGGAAACGCCTTTGCCAAGCCGGTGGGCAGAAAGAAGTCATGGGGGCGGACCGGTTTCCCCAGCATCACGTCATCGTTGAGGTAGATGAAGTGTTCGCTCAGGCCCGGGATGTGGTGGAGCCGCGAGATGATCGAGTTGCTGTTGAACGTCGGAAGATGATCTGCATTGTCATAGATATCTGCATGGCTGATCATCTGGATCTTCGGATGATCAACATCAAGCCAGGCAGGGACTTGGCCCGAGGTGACGATGTAGATCCTTCTGAACCAGGGCGCGAAATACTCCAACGATCGTAGCGAGTACTTCAGTTCGTCCTTCGACTCGAAACGGGCTTCATGATTAGCTTCGGGGTGGTACTCATCGCCTGCGAGATCGGCTTCCAGCCGGCGCTTCGACTCGATCCACTTAGGGTCAGCCCCGTCGACCCAGGTGTACACGGCATCGATCGGAAACGTAATGTCTTCGAGCATGGTCCGGTTTAGCACTGCCGGGGTGCGGCAATCGCGTCCTGAGCCGGTCGAGGTCTTTTCAAGGGTGAATTCGGCATC
Source organism: Brevibacterium sp. UCMA 11754 (assembly GCF_021532275.1). GTDB lineage: Bacteria > Actinomycetota > Actinomycetes > Actinomycetales > Brevibacteriaceae > Brevibacterium. The sequence goes on along the minus strand of NZ_JACBOT010000031.1, from coordinate 194,582 downwards.
GGACATGAGCTTGGCTGCACGGTTCTCCGCGGGTGCTTCGATCACCACCCGGGAATCCGAGACGATCTCCGTCCAGAACTCGATTGAGCAGCCGTATCGAAAACCGAATGCCCAGTTGGTGTCGGTGACCTTCTTCGGTGCGGTGACAGTGATTACTCGGACTTCGGGGTCTTGGCAGAGGTCTACCACTTCGGCGAGGGCGACCGCGGTCGACCGGGGAGTCTTGACGTAGATCGGAACGTTCGTCTTCGGTCGCATCAGGGCTGCGGCTGTGAGTGTTTTCGCTTCTTCTCTCACACCGATGCGATAGCCGCGGCCTGCATAGTCCTCGACCAGCCACCACTCTATCTTCCTTGAGTCAAGCGCATCGGTTACGTACTCAAAGTTCTCCAGCGCAGCCTGCGCCGGTGTCATCGCCGGAACCAGCAGATTCAGGAGGTCTCCGTGACGGGCCACATCATGTTCGAGTGCGAAGCCGTTCCGCTCGGACAGGCGGCGCTTCGTCTTACGTCTGCGCTTGTTCAACTGGCGCAGTTTCGCGAGCCCCGAACGACGCAGCCTGAGATATCTGTTCTCGCCTGAAACTCTGATGACAATCGGTTTCACCAACCCCACCAGAGTCGTGCTTAGCCCACTTCGCACATCAACCTGCTTTCTCACGCGTGAATGCATAGTTTTGCCGATCCTGGTTTGCCGTAATGCTGCGATTGACCACTCTGGCGACAACCGGTGCGTCGTCGCCGGCAGTCAACTCGAAGCTTGACGGCACCGGGAATCGGTCGTTCAAGAAGCTGCGGACCTTCCGATCGACGCGATCGGCCTCGGTCCGCGGAAGATCGGTCTCATTGATACAGCAGACGTCGAGATCGGTGCGGCGAGCGACACGACCCAATTGCAGAGTCAGATCCTCCCGCGCGAGATCCACAAACTGATATCCGATAGTCCCCTCGACCGATCTTCCCTGCGCGTAGGCATCGAAATGGTGCAGGGACGCTGGAATGGAGAAGTCCTCGGGCGCCCGGAACTGAGAGGCCGCAACCTGAGCGAACATGTCTGGTGCATCGCGCTCCATCTTTTCCAGCAGCGGTCTGAGCTGAGCGTACGGAGCGTGCTGCATTCGGTGCGTCACGGTCCTTCCATATTTCTCCAGCAAGTAGTCGCGGCCTTGCTTCGCCGCAGAGATGATCGGCAGATCTCGTGGTGACCATCCGTCGACATCGATGGGGACGATGGAGGGGAAGTGCTTGGCCAATCCGTTGCCGGTATAAAACAGCTCGGGTTCAGTGGGGCGGAGGAAGAAGCAATCGTCGTTGAGGTACAGATATCGGTCGCTCAGGCCCGGGATGTGGTGAAGCTGGGACTCGATCGCGTGCGAGTTGAAGACCGGAAGCACCTCCGGATCGGTGAAGATCTCACGATGGTCGATGACAGTGATCTGTGGGTGATCGGTGTTCAGCCACGCCGGTATCTGATTGTCTGTGACGATGAATATGTGTCGTGCCCACGAGGCGTAGTACTCCAGGGACCTCAGCGAGTACCGCAACTCGTCTCGTGAGGTGAATCGCGAATCCGCGAGCGCGCTCGGTTCCGTGAAATTGAGATCGACGTCCTTGCGCGCAGCGTGCATTCGTCGTCTCCACGCAGGATCATCGCCGTCGACCCAGGTGTAGACGATGTCGACTGGTTCGTGCAGTGCTTTGAGATGTGGAGCAGGCAGACGAAGGATCGAGCCGTTCGTCAAGGCATGCTGCCAGATGCTCGGGGTGATGTAGTCGACCACCAGGTCATGTTGCGGCTGTTTCCGACGTAGAGTCCCTGGCAAATGCACGGCCCCATCAGCGCGGGTGATACCCGGTCCCAGATACTCCCAGATCTCGACGGTGACAATCTCCTTCGCTGTGCTCAGCTCCCTGCCGTTGGGAGCGACACAGTGGCGGAGGCAGCGGATGGCAGCTAGGCGGTCTGGGATCTTCGTCGCTTGAGTGACACTGACCGTGCGGCCTCTGCCGTCGGCCAGGTGCATGCTCCACGATTCGTCGGTCCGAGAACCGAGAAGCTGCTTGGAGATGGCTGTCAGTGCCGCGGAAGCGTGAGGGGCGGCGACAACGATCGTGGGGTGAAAAGGTGTGGTGTCGGGCAGTTCGACGAAGTCGACGGCAGCCAGCCACAGGGCTCGGCGGACGTCGGCCAAGCTCGAAGCCTGGGCCGATCGTGCGTCATAGACATCGCTGATCTGGGAGGTCGGATTCGGCGGTGGGGTGCTGATGACCTGCTGCCACGCGTGTTCTCCATGGCGCAATTTGGAGATCCAGTGTTTGCGCTCAGGGGTGAGGCGCCGCGTGATCGCAGATCGGATCGACCTGGGTGAGAACCACAAGATGAGCTCCTCCTCAATTTGCGAATAGACCGGTCGATGCTTCCTTGCAAAGGCCTGCCTATAGGGATGCACTCTAGCCTGTGAGATGCGCCAGGCTCAGGCAACGCACCGAGGAACCTCAACAACGATGCCCGCAAAAACGACGTCCGCAGGTGGCACCGGCAATTCGGAAAATCACAAAAAACTAACAAACTCCCCAGTAACGATTGCCAAAATCGCAACTTCTGTGCAGAATGTAGTGGTGGTTGAGACGAGCAATGGTGCAGGCAACAGCCAGGAGTCCCTGCTGAGCCGTGTCCGTGACGCGATCCGAACTGCTGGAATCAACCACAGCGAAGTCGCTCGCAACATCGGCATCGAGCCGAGCAAACTCTCCAAGTCTCTGGCTGGGACACGGAACTTCCGGGTCGAGGAGATCTCCCGAATCGCCTCCCTGACCAGCGTCAGTACGGACTGGCTCACGACCGGACGGTCGGTCCAACCGCCTCGGCGACGGACTGTCCCACATTTCCACGCCGTCCCAGGAGACGCACAGACTAGAACCGATGAGACCGCTGGAGTTGGTGGCAGCGCGGCGTCGCGGGACTTACCCGAGCCAGTGCCGGACCTGGCGAAGATTGGGGCAGGGGAGTGGATGTCGAAGGGCAAACGCAACCGGCACAAGATCGTCGTCGCGGCCTGGGAGCTCTACGCCGACCGGGGTGTTGACGATGTGCGTACGGAAGATGTCGCGCGGGCCAGCGGGCTGAGCACCTCGGCGGTCAACTATCACTTCCGCTCCAAGGCGCAGCTGCTGCAGGCGACACTGCGCCACACCCTCGACGTCCTCTCCGGCATCCGCGGGCTGATCGATCCCGAAGATCCCTTGAGGACTCTGCGCGAATTCGCGCGCGTCCACGCCGGCGTCAACGACAAGATCCGACGCGTCTGGTCAATCTGGGTCCAAAGCTGGGCCCGCGCCGCCGTTGACGAGCACGCCCGAGCCACCCTCACCGAGGTGTACTCGGAGTGGTTCGAGATGTTCGCCTCCGTCGTCCTCGCCGGCCAGAAGGTGGGCACCATCCGCACCGGTGACACCATCCTCATGGCCAAGGGCCTGAGCGTCTTCATCGACGGACTCGGCGTTGCACGCAGCACTGGTCAGATGAGCATCACCGATGCCGAAGCGCTGCAGATGCTCGATGACTATCTCAGCGAACACATCGCGGCCACCGGGCGCGACCAGGTCCTGGCCGCAACGGACTCGCCTGGCACTAAGACACCTGACCGACCCGCACCGCACCCGCAGGAAGAAGGCACATGAACACACCGAATCGAAGACAAGCGCTGGGGGCCGGGCTGTCGATATCAGCACTCGCTGGCTTGAGCGCCTGCGGGGGCGGCTCCGTCGGTGCCGCCGACGCAGGGAAACCAATCAAGGGCGGAAGCCTGCGCGTGGGAGTCACCGGCGGCAACTCCGCGGACACCGTCGACGCCCATATTCCGGTCAACAGCGGCGACGTCTGCCGCGCTGTGAACCTGTACAACGCGCTCTACGGGTGGGATGACGACTCTCAGGTCGTGCCGCTGCTGGCGGAGTCCTTCGAGTCCAACGCCGACGCCACCGTCTGGACGTGCACCCTGAAGCAGGGCATCAAGTTCTCCGACGGCAGTCCGATCACCCCGGACGATGTGATCTTCACCTTCAAGCGGATTACGGACCCCGATGATCCCAAGACCGCGGCAGCGAACTTCTCCATGCTCGACAAAGTCGTCGCCAAGGATGACCGCACCGTGGAGTTCCGCCTCAGTGAGGCCAACGGACTGTTCAAGGATGCAGTCGCCGAATACACCGCGGCGATCGTCCCTGAAGGCTACGACCCGGAGAACCCCGTGTGTTCAGGGCCATTCAAACTCAAATCGTTCACCCCGGCCCAGTCGACGGTGCTCGTGCCCAATGAGCACTACTTTGACTACGACAAGCTGTACCTCGACGAGGTGCAGCTGCTGAACTTCAACGACTCAGACGCACTCATCAACGCGCTCCTGTCAACCCAGGTCGACGCGATCGCGCAGATCCCAGTGGCACTGGTCGAGGTCATCGACGCCGATGAACGCATGGCCATTCTCAACTCCGAGACCGGCATGTGGCTGCCGCTGACCATGCGTGTGGACAAGAAGCCATTCGACGACGTCAAGGTGCGCCAGGCCTTCCGCCTCGTCGTCGACCGGGAACAGATGATCGAACAGGTCCTGTCCGGTTTCGGCACTGTCGGCAACGATATGTTCGGGCCGCTGAGCGAGAACTATCCCGAGTTCCCGCAGCGCAAGCAGGATATTCCGAAAGCCAAGAAGCTCCTCGCCGAGGCAGGCTATCCCGATGGTCTCGACGTCGAGTTGGTGACGGCTCCGATTCAGTCCGGTGCCGTCGAATCCGCTCAGGTCTTCGCTCAGCAGGCCGCCGAGGCCGGTATCCGGGTCAAGATCCGCAGGGTCGACGCGACGACGTTCTTCGGCGAAGAATACCTGCAGTGGGACTTCGCGCAGGACTTCTGGTACACCCGAGATTTCCTGCCGCAGGTCATCTCCTGCGCTCTCGAAGAGTCGCCGTTCAACGAAACCCACTGGGACGACCCCGCCTTCAACAAGGTCTTCGACAAGGTCCGCGGCATTCCCGAGGTCGAGAAGAGACGCGACGGCGAACACGAACTGCAGAAGATGCTCTACGACGAAGGCGGCTACATCGTGTGGGGATTCGCCAACCAGGTCGATGCTTTCCAGAAGTACGTCGGCGGGCTGGTCAAGAACTCCACCGGGCGGCCCCTGGGCGGCTGGCGGTTCGACCGCGTATGGATCGGAAAGGTGTGACATGTTCGGAAAAGTCATCGGACGCAGGCTGATCTTCTCCGCCTTCATCCTCCTCGCAGTCTCCCTCCTCGTCTTCGGCGCCACGTTGCTGCTGCCCGGCGACGCAGCTCGAGCCATTCTCGGCCAGCAGGCCACTCCGGAGCGCATCGCCGCCCTCAACGAGCAGTTGGGTCTCAACCAGCCTGCCTGGCAGCGGTACTTCTCCTGGCTGGGTGGACTCTTCGTCGGCGACTTCGGCACCTCGACGGCCAGCGGCGGTTCCGTGGCGCAGCTCCTGGGCGATCGAGTCGGAAGCTCGTTCATCCTCATGGCCGCGGCCGCCATCATCTCGGTGCCTTTGGGCATCGGCTTGGGCGTCTACCAGGCACTGCACCGTGGTGGCCGACGCGATCAGGCGATGACTGGCCTCAGCCTCGTCTTCGCGGCTATGCCGGAGTTCGTCATCGGCATCGGCCTCATCGCGATCTTCGCGACTTCAGTCTTCCAGATTCTGCCGGCTGTGACCCTGGCTCCGCCGGGCGAACCCGTCTGGGGGCGACCCGAGCAGCTCATTCTGCCTACACTGACCCTCATCCTCGTCGTCACTCCCTACATTGTGCGGATGATGCGCGCGACGATGATCGAGGTCCTCGACTCCGGTTTTGTGGAGATGGCCCGACTCAAGGGCGTACCCGAGACTCGTGTCATCATGCGCCATGCTGTGCCCCACGCGTTGGGACCGGTTGCACAGGTCGTGGCGATCCAGCTGGCGTGGTTGGCCGGCGGCGTGGTCGTCGTCGAGTTCCTGTTCCGCTATCCGGGCCTGGGCCAAGCGCTCATCGATGCGGTGACCTACCGTGATGTGCAGGTCGTGCAGGCGATCTCCATGCTTGTCGCCGCTGTCTACGTCGTGGTGAACCTGGCGGCCGATGTCGTCGGCATCCTCACCAACCCGAAGCTGAGGAGTGCAGCATGAGCACGAACACGAATAGCCTCGACGACCTCAAATCCGCAGCGGTCGACGGTGGTGAGGTGCCCAAGGAATCACAGACTACCTACACGCCGTTCTTCAAGCGCGTGCTGGCACAGAAGCAGGGCAAGATCGGTCTGACACTGACCATCATCGTCCTCCTCCTGGCCTTCTGCGGACCGCTGCTGCTGCCCTGGGCCACCGGCAACACGGCGACCGAATTCGTCGCCAAGCCCTTCAGCCCACATGGGCTCTTCGGTTCGGACAACCTCGGCCGTGATGTGCTCTCCCGGTTCTTCGCCGGTGGACTCACCCTCATCGTGTACTCGGTCCTCGCCACCGCGCTCGGCATGATTCTGGGCGCGATCATCGGCATGCTCGCAGCCTATGTGGGCGGGACCTTCGATGCGATCATCATGCGCCTCAACGATGTCATCCTCGCCGTCCCGCAGCTGGTGTTCGCGCTGCTGGCCATCACCGTGCTGGGTCCACAAGGGTGGGTGCTGGTGACCGTCATCGGCGTGACCCATGCCCCACGCATCGCCCGCGTCGCACGCTCAGCAACTCTGGGCGTCATCACCGAGGACTACATCCTCGCCGCAGAGATGTATGCGATGCCGCGGTGGAAGGTGCTGCTGCGTGAGCTGCTGCCCAATATCACCGGGCCGCTGAGTGTTGAGGCCGGGCTGCGCCTGACCTACTCGATCGGATACATCGCGTCTCTGTCGTTCTTAGGACTCGGCCTGCAGCCGCCCGCGGCTGACTGGGGCCTGATGATCAATGAGAACCGGATCGCGCTGAGCATCCAACCTTGGGGTGTGCTGCTGCCGGTGATCGCCATCGCGCTGCTCACCATCGGCACCAACCTGCTTGCGGACTCCTTCGCCAGGGCCACCGCATCGACTTCAGTGGAGGCATGATGACCACCGAGACAACCACCGTCCATCATGATGATGCCAACGTTCCCAACGAGAAGATCGTCCTGCGAGTGACCGATCTGAAGATCGCGACGACTGCCGGCAATGAGATCCTCCACGGCGTGAACTTCGCGCTCAGCCGCGGTGAGATCCTCGGCCTCGTGGGGGAGTCGGGATCGGGCAAGACCACGGCCGGCTTGGCCTGCATGGGCCACTTCCGGGAGGGACTGAAGTTCGCCTCCGGGTCCGTGAGCCTGTGGCCCCGCGGTGATGACACCGCCGTCGAGGTGGTCGAACTCGACGAGGTGGCCGTGCGGTCCCTGCGCGGGTCGCGGATCGCCTACATCCCCCAGGACCCTGCGCTCTCGCTCAACCCTGCGATGCGGGTGGGTGAGCAGATCCGTGAGGTCCTCGACATCCACGAATTCGGCAACTCCGAGGCCGAACGCACCGAGCGGGTGGCCGCAGTCCTCGTCGATGTCGGACTGCCCGGTGACAAGACCTACCAGAAGCGGTGGCCGCACCAGCTCTCCGGTGGTCAGCAGCAGCGCATCGGCATCGCCATGGCCTTTGCCATGTACCCCGATGTGCTCATCCTCGACGAACCCACCACCGGTCTCGACGTGTCCACGCAGGCCGTCGTCCTCGACACGATCCGCCAGATGACTGTGGCGAACAATGTCGCCGGTCTCTACATCACCCACGACCTTGCGGTGATCAAGGACATCTCCGACCGGGTGGCAGTGATGCTGCGCGGGGACCTCGTCGAAGAGGGCCCGGTGGAGTCCGTGCTCCAGGACCCGCAGCACGAGTACACGAAGATGCTCATGTCCGCCGTACCGGACCTTGCCGGTCGCAAGACCATCGGCGAAGGTGCGGCAGCGGAACCGGAGCCCGAATCCAAGGCCACGCACATTCTCGTCTCGGACAAGGAGTCGAAGTCTGAGGACTCGAGCGAAGCTGCGGAAGCGCAGGGTTCGGCGGATTCCGCGGGCGGTGGAGCCACCTCGGCGAGTGCACCGTTGCTTCAGGTCACGGATGTGGCACTGGCCTACGGGAAGGCGCAGATCCTCGACGGGATCAACATGACGCTGGAGCCCGGTGACTGCACGCTGCTGTTGGGGGAATCAGGGTCGGGCAAGACGACCCTGTCCCGGTGCGTCGCCGGGCTCAACGATGACTACTCCGGCACCGTGCGGCTGCGCGGTAAGGAGCTGGCGAAGTCGACGCGGAAGCGGACGAACGAGCAGCGGGTGAGCATCCAATATGTGTTCCAGTCCCCGTTCTCCTCGCTAAACCCAAGGCGCTCGATCGGTCAGTCGCTGACCGTTCCGCTGGAGATGAGCGGTGAGGGCACTGCCGCGAGCCGGAAGGCGAAGGTCGAAGAAGCCCTGGACTCTGTGCGCCTCGGTCGCAGCTTCTATCACCGTCGGCCAGGTGACCTCTCCGGTGGTGAGCGGCAGAGAGCCGCGATCGCCAGAGCATTGGTCAACCAGCCCTCGGTGCTGGTCTGCGATGAGATCACCTCAGCGCTCGACGTCAGCGTGCAGGCCTCGATCATCGGGCTGCTGCGCACGCTGCGCAAGGAACACCAGTTGGCGATGCTGTTCGTGACGCACAATATTGCGCTCTCACGCCATATCGCGGACAACCTCGCGGTGCTCAACAAGGGCACAATCGTCGACTATGGGCCGACTGCCCAGGTTCTGGAGACTCCGAAGCATGAGTACACGCGCACGCTGATCGCGGACGTACCGAAGTTCTGAGGGCGCAGCCTTGAGAACGGTGGAAGAGGGAATTCGTGATCGATATCAGTCCTCCCCCGTCTCATTGAAGACGGACAAGATTGCGAAAAGGGGCATGAGCCACGCTGTAAATGCAGATGGTGCCCTGTTCGATTCGCGCTCGATCGGTGTCATTCGACTCAACTGAGCTCGCCGTCGACGTCGGTGTTACGTCCGTTCGGTTCTCGTGACGACTCTGGGCTGATCGAAAGAAGGGCGCGACAGGCGTCGCTACGGGACGATGTCCTCGATCTTAGGGAGAAGCTTGTCGAGGGCATAAGGGACACTCAAAACGGTGTTATGGGAGAGTGCATCGGATGCGGGCGCCGGATAGATATAGTCGCCGCGTTTCGCGATATCGAGTGACTTGAACGTGGGGTGTTCGTTGAGGTCCACTGTCGGAGCACCACAATCGTCGATGACGAGGAGAAGATCGTAGTCTTCGAACATCGACAGATTCTCGGCGCTGATCTCCGCGTAATAGTTGTCGGCGGCGGCTTCATCGACCTCCTCGGGGACTGTAAAGCCCAGTTCGGAGAGGAACTCGCCACGCGGGTCTGTTGTCGGATAGAGGGCGAAACCGCCATTTTCCAGGGGGCAACCGACAGCCGCTGTCTTTCCCTTGAATTCGGTGTGTTCGTCCCGGGCTTTAGTGAACGCTTCCTCTGTGTCCTTCACCCATTGATCTGCTTCTTCATCGCGATCGACGGCGTCGCCGATCATCTGCATTTCCTGGTCATAGGGCACGGCGTAGGGTGCGGCGTCCTTTGGATTCGCGATTGTGGGGGCAACTTCCGAGAGGCGGTCGTACGTCTGCTGGTCGAGGCCAGCATCGAGACCGACGATGAGGTCAGGTTCCTCGGCCGCGATCTCTTCGAAGGGCAGGTCGGTCGCTGAGCTCGGGATGATAGCAGGCGGGTCACCGTCCAGGTACGGTTCGGCCCAGAGCCCCACCCCGGAGGAGTACTCCGAATACCACTGATGAACCATCACGGGCTGGATCCCTAGTGCCAGCAAGGCATCGTGCTCGCGGAAACCGACTGACACTATGCGCTCAGGAGTGCCTTCCACAGTCGTTTTTCCGAAGGCATGCTCAACGGTCCGTGTCTCGGCATCGCCTTGTGTGCTTGGGCCTTCATCTTCAGGGTCTGTCAGCGAGCATGCTGAGATCAGCACCAAGAAAGTCGGTAGGACCAGCATCTGAAGTGCTCTTTTTGACCACATCATTACTCCGTCTCCTGCATCTAGATCGCCCCGCAGCTGTCCAGAATGACGATAGTCACTCGACTTGGAAGCCTCGACTCGAATAATGAAAGCGAACCATAGGTGACTCTCATTTGCGGAGCTCATCGACTCGGCTGAAGACAGCATCAAGCTGATCAAGGGCCCAAGGGATGGATGTGACCGTGGGCATCGAGAGGGCGTTGGCCGATACCGCATCGGCAGTGAAATAGGTGTTGTTCTGCACTGCGGAGAGGTTGTCCCAGCCTGCGATATCTGTGGGATCGGCATCGATCGGCCACATGATCATGAGATCTGTGTCGAGAAGATCGATCTTCTCCGGTGAGATGAAGGTCCGCCCCTCGTCACCGGCAGCTTGAATATTATCGGGGATCACGATTCCCAAGTCAGACAGAAATTCATTGGCAGGATCCGCGTCATCGGTGACCACAGCCAGACCGTTCGAGCTGACTTGGCCGAATACACCTGTCGCACCTTCAAGATTTCTGTATGTCTGCTCGGTCTTCGCGATTCGGGTCTCGACATCAGACACCAACTCGTCAGCCCGGTCGTCCTCCGCGGCGATTTCCCCAGCCAGGGTGGTCGCCTCCCGCCAATCATTGACCACGCCACCGCCGACCACACCGACGGTCGGCGCGATTTCGCTGAGACGGTCATAAGTGGTTTGATCAGGCAAATACCCTGCGAGAATCAGGTCCGGTTCGACCGCACCGATATCTTCCAGGTAATCGGCTGCGGGGTTCGTAACGGAGAGACCGTCGTAGGTGATTTCCTGGTCCGCGCTCCAATTGGCCCAGGGCCCACCGCTGTCCAACTGCTCGGAGTGCACGACCATGGCCATGTCGACATCGAGCTCGCCCAGGGCATCGCTCCAGGTTTGGTCGAGGGAAACGATCCGCTGCGGCCTCGCCGGAACCTCGGTGGTGCCCTGAGCATGTTGGACGGTGAAGGATTCGACTGCCCCATCGGCATCCGCGATGTCGTCGGCTTTGCCGCTGGTGCAGGAGGAGACGCTGACCAGTGACAACACGATCAGCGCCAGACTGGTGGTGAGGCCTCTACAGGCCACCATGCGGCTGGAAGGCTGGGTCATGTCTGTTCTCCTCGCATTCATAGCCACTGCAGGCTCTGAAACTCATGTTAGCCTACCCTAAGCTTTGGTGGGTAGGGTGTGGTTATGGATTCCGTCAAAGCTGCGATTCGGGAGATCGGTCGTCAGCGTCCGCTGCTCACGTTGAATCTCGAGGTCTTGCGCGTCACCGATCTGTCGTTCGGATTTCGCCGCCTCACTCTGCGTGGCAGGGAGATTGACGAGTACCTCGATCCTCTTGTCGCGGATGGCTTCAAAGTCATGATCCCGCCCTTTGACGCACTCGACCGCAAATTGGAGGCCCCTGAACGGGACGAACAGGGGCTTCCTATCTGGCAGGAACACGTGGAGCCGCGTTTACGTGCTCTGACGGTGAGGAGCCTTGACCGGGCCCGCCAGCTGATGGCCGTGGACGTGTGCACTCATTCCGATGGTCTGCTTAACCGCTGGCTGTCGGTGATTGCACCGGGCGACAATGTCTCACTCAGCGGTATGCGCGTGGAGTGGTTTCTGCCCGCAGAGATCGAGCGATTGGTGTTGATCGCAGACGAAGCGGGAGTGGCTGCACTGGCAGCGATAGTCGAATCTCTGCCGGTAGACCTCATGACCACGGCAACTCAGATCTTGGTGCCGGAATCGACACGTGAATATGTCGAGGGAATCCAGGCCGAGGTGCCGAAATCCGCTGTAACTTACCTACCGAATCTGACCGGCAGCACAGCGAATCTCATCACGACCGGAGGGTGCCGAACTCAGGTGTGGATTGCCGCGGAGACAGCCGCAGTCCGATCGCTGAGGTCGACAGCCAAATACGAGTGGAACGTGGACCCTCGGGATCTGCTCGCCCGAGCGTACTGGCACAGGACTCTCAACGCCAGCGCCGTGGACGCCCGCGACCTGGAGCGCCACCGGAAGGCGCTGGATGAAGGTGCGGATATTCACGATCCGCAATTAGCCGAGGATCTCAGCCTGAAAGATTGAGGTTGAGGACCTCTCGGATTGGGCCGCCGTGATGCTGCGCGGCGACCTCGTCAAAGTTGGACCGGTCGTCACCTTAGCGCCTTAGGCGCAGTCACCTCTCGCGGGATTGCCTGACCGCACCCGCTAAATCAGCGGAAAGCTCCTTGCGCGTGAGGTGAGTGAGGCGGCCGACTGCCTTGACGAGTCCGTCGGATCCGTCGTAGCCGACAGCACGGGCGGCGGAGGCGACTGGGGATCCCGCACGGATTCTGCGCAGGGCCAGGTTGAGTCGCGTTCTCGTCCGCCACTGTACGAACGAGATGCCGAGGTCATCTTTGAAGATCCGTTCGACGTGCCGCGGGCTCATGGAATGCCGCGTGGCGACCGCCGTCAGCGGCACCAGCAGACTCGTGTGATCGTCCATGATTGCTCTGACAGCTCGGTGCTGCGCAGCCGGGATGGAGAAGTCATCGGCGGCAAGGGCATTCAGCTCCGCATCGAGGGCTTTCCGGAGGGGCCTCCGCTCGGCCTCGGAGCTCGGGGAGACGGCCAGGATGAGCAGAATCGTCTCGCGGATGGCCGGTGAGCGGCGTATGTGCAGGAACCCCTCGGGAGGTTCCGTCTGCGACGATAGCCGCGGCCCGAGCATGATGGAGTCCGGTTTCGCCGTGACCGAATGGTCGACGCCCGACCCCAACCACAGACTGGATTCGGCAGCGAGGCTGATACCTGTCGGTTCCGGCCCGCTCCCGGGAAGGTGCACGTCCACCGAGCCGCTGACGACATGGATGAGCAGCGGGTATGAGTGGCTGTGGCGATCATGGCCGGTGAAGACCACAGGTCTTTCTGTCTCGGTCTCGATGTGCCGAAGGTGATCATGTCGCGCTGGTCGAATGATGGTGTCGCCTTTGTCGTAGGTCGATCATGAAGTTTGGTTAGGCTGGGCTATGTTCTCCGATTCTAGTCCCGGCCCAGCCAGCAGAGGTATCCAATGTCCTTCCTTCGTCGCATCAGCGCTCTCCTTCTGGGCTCGAGCATCCTGCTCGTCAGTGCATGTTCAGGTCCCTCGAACGCATCTGATGACGACCCGTCGCCGAGCGAATCGCCGACCCGTGTGGTGACGACTGAGCAGGGAGACGTCGACGTTCCCGCCGACCCGCAGAGAGTGGTTGTGCTCAACTACGCGCTCGCCGGTTACCTCTACGATCTCGATGTGCCGGTCGTCGCCACGACCCCCGAGGTGACAGGGCCCGATGGGGAATTCTCACAGTTCTGGGCGGAGAAAGCCGAGGCTCAGGGGACCGAGTTCCTCCCGTGGAGCAACGATGGATTCGATCTGGAGTCCATCATCGCGGCCGATCCGGACCTCATCATCGCCGGAGGGATCGGGTTCCCGCTCAAGCATGCGACCGACGCCTACGACAGGCTGCAGGAAGTGGCGCCGACGGTCATCGTATCCGGAGATGAACAGACCTGGCAGGACCAGTTCTCATTCATCGCCTCCGATGTGCTGGGCCAGCAGGAGGCCTATGAGAAGTTCGAATCCGCATATGACGATCGAGCCGCCGAGGTGAAGGACAATATCGCGGTCCCCGAGGGGGAGATCTCCGTTCTCACGCTCGACAGCAAGGAAACCCCGTACATCCTCATCGAGGGCAAGAGCCTGGCAGCAGAGCTCGAGCCACTTGGCTTCACGACCGCTCCGCTGTTCGCGGAGAACGACATCGAACCCTACACCGCAGGCGGAGACATGTTCGGGCCGTCGCTCGAGGTTCTGCCCGATGTTCTCCGCTCGGAAACGGTCTTCGTCGTCGGCTTCAACAATGCGAACATCGGCGTCGAGAACCTCAAGGACGAATCGCCCTATGACCGTGTTCCCGCCTTCAAGTCCGGTCAGGTCCACGACCTTCCGTACTGGTCGATGCGAGGCGACTACGACGAGGTCATGGCGCTGTTCGACACTGTCGAGGACATGTTTCCGAAGACGAAGTGACGAGGGCCCTCAATCGGCGGCGAGGTCCAGCCCGCAGTCCCGGCATGCGGCGTCGAGTGCGCTGCGCACCTTCTCCGAGGCGAGTGCCTGACGTCGTCGAGTCGGAACTGCGACACTGATCGCGGCCACAGCCGAACCACCGGGCCCGTGCACCGCCATCCCGCGCGCCGCGACACCGCGTTCGGTGCGTTCTCGGTTCATCGCCGACCCATTGTGCCGGATCGTCTCGAGCCCTCCCAAAAAGTGGGCGAACTCCTTGTCGTCGAGGAATTCGCCAGAGGCCTGTGCCGAGCGTGAGCGGTAGAGGTGGGCGAGTACCCGCGGGTCGAGCTCGGCCAACAGGGCCTGGCCACCGGAGGTATGGCGAGCGGGGAGGATCTCACCGGCTCGGCTGCCGATGCGGACGATGTCGGTGCCTTCCTCGCTGGCGAGGAAGCGTGTGGTTGTGCCGACGCGGACCATGACGTTGCTCGTCTCACCCGTCCGGGCCGAGAGCGCGACGAGATGTGGACGGGCGATCTGCAGCAGACGGCGATGACCCGACTGGGCCCCGGCGTTGGCGACGATTCCCGGCCCCGGATGGTAGACCCGGGACTCATCCTGAACGGAGAAGCCTCGATAGACGAGCATGCTCAGCAGCCGATGCGCCGTCGAAGGGCTGACCTGCAGTTCCGCAGCCGCATCCGTGAGTTTGAGCGCACCCGTGTCCCGCAGCATTTGCAGCAGGCGCAGCGTGTTGTCGACCGACTGCAGAAGATGCGTCGGCTTTTCAGCGATCCGGCGACGATCCATGCCCCGACTCTACGGCGGAATTCCATATAGAAGAAAAATATTGCCTGCCGTGCTGTTTCGACGCCACCCTGGACACAGAACACCGGGGGATGCTCTTCGGCGCCGTGCTGAGACATTCGGCTTCGACTCCCACGATCAACGACGATTCACCAGATTAAGAGGATCAATATGCAGTTCTATCTCGACGGATTCCGACCGGGAGACCCTGACGTTCGCTCCGCTGAACCTGAGGCTCACAGTGCAGAGATCCCCGATGAGGTCGACGTCCTCATCGTCGGTTCGGGCCCGGCAGGAGTGGTCCTGGCCGCACAGCTGGCAGGGTTCCCTGACATCACAACCCGCATCATCGAACGCCGAGAGGGCCCACTGGAGTTGGGCCACGCCGACGGAGTCGCGTGCCGGACGGTGGAGATGTTCGAGGCCTTCGGCTTGGCCGAGAAGCTTGTCCGCGAAGGCTATTGGGTCAATGAGACAGTCTTCTGGGGCCCCGACGAGGACGACCCGACGCAGATCACCCGGACCGGTCGGATTCCCGACGTCGCCGATGGCCTCTCCGAATATCCCCACGTCATCGTCAACCAGGCACGCATGCAGGCCTACCTCCTCGAGCACATGGCCCACTCGCCCTCACGTCTGGTGCCCGACTACGAGCTTGAGGTCACCGACCTCCAGATTGCTGACCAGGGCGAGGACGCCGACCACCCGGTGACGGTGTCATTGAGTCCAACGGCAAGCGACACCTCGGCGAGGGAAGACGGTGACGGCGGATCGGGCGGTGACGGCGGATCGGGCGGTGAACGCACGGTGCGCGCGAAATACGTCGTCGGCTGCGACGGTGCACGCTCGGCCGTGCGCCGATCGATGGGCATCGAGATGCGCGGTGACGCCAGGAACCACGCCTGGGGCGTCATGGACGTCTTCGCCGTCACCGACTATCCTGACATCCGCCTGAAATCGGTGATCCAATCCTCCGCCGGTGGCAGCCTGCTCATCATCCCGCGTGAGGGTGGGTACATGGTGCGCCTCTACGTCGACCTCGGAGACCTCGACCCCAACGACCGTCAGGCGCGGTCGAGGTTCACCGCCGACATGATCACCGAGGCTGCGCAGCGGATCTTCCATCCCTATTCGCTCGAGGTCAAGGACATCGTCTGGTGGTCCGTCTACGAGGTGGGCCAGCGCATCGCCGAGCGATTCGAAGACGTGCCCGACGCCGAGCACGGTTCGCGGACTCCGCACGTGTTCATCGCCGGCGATGCCTGCCACACCCACAGTGCGAAGGCCGGTCAGGGCATGAATGTCTCCATGCAGGACGGGTTCAACCTCGGCTGGAAACTCGCGGCAGTGCTGCAGGGCCGCAGTCCTGTGCGGCTGCTGGACACCTATGCCGAGGAGCGCCGCGACGTCGCCCAGGAGCTCATCGACTTCGACCTCAAATGGTCCGAGGCGATGGCGGCCAAACCCGCAGATCCGAATGATCCCAACTCCGGTGGCATGAGCGCGGCCGAGCGTCAGGAGATCTTCTCCGCCGGTGGACGTTTCACCGCCGGCTTCAGCACCGACTATCCGCCCAACATGATCACGGGCTCCGATGCCAACGAGCCTCTGGCCGCAGGCTTCCCCGTCGGTGAACGCTTCCATTCCGCCCCGGTGATCCGCCTCAGCGATGCCAAGCCCCTCGAGCTCGGTCACCAGGCCGAGGCCGATGGGCGCTGGAGGCTCTACCTCTTTGCGGATTCGGCCGATCCGCAATCGCCGGATTCAGCGGTCGCCAAGCTGTGTGGCTTCCTCGCCGATTCTCCGGAATCACCCGTCGTTCGCCACACCACTGCAGGGGCTGACTCGGATGCCGTCTTCGATGTCCGCGGGATCTTCCAGCAGGGTCACCAGGACCTCGCTCTGGAGAAGATGCCCTCGTTCCTGCTGCCGTGCAAAGGTCGTCACGGGCTCATCGACTACGAGAAGATGTACTGCCCGGATCTGGTCGGCGGCCGCGACATCTTCGACCACCGAGACATCGACAGGGCTGAGGGTGCCATCGTCATCGTCCGACCGGATCAGTACGTCGCGCACGTGCTGCCGCTCGACGCCTACCGGGAGCTCACCGAATTCTTTGCGGGGAACATGACCAAGGTGTCGTAACTCACAGCGGGCGTCGGCTTTCGCCCAATGTCGGCGTGGGCGTAGCCTTGCCGCCATGGCACTAATTGAGAGTTCTGGGTTCGCCCACGTCCGGTTGACCGTCACAGACATTGCCCGTTCCAAATCGTTCTACGATCGGGTCTTTGGGTGGCCGATTGCCGTCGATGCCTCGGACAGGATCGATGAGTCCGGCACCGAGGACTCACCGGAGAGGTTCTACGGCGGTACGATCTATCAGACGCCGCAGGGCACGCTGTTCGGCCTCCGTCCAGTCGGCACAGAGTCTTTCGATTCCGAACTCACCGGGCTTGACCATGTCAGTTTCGCCGTAGGCTCGCGTGCAGATCTCGAACGAGCGGAGACGAACCTGACACAAGCGGGTATCGACCATGGGCAGGTCACCGACTTGGCTGACATCGGCATTGCCATTCTGTCGTTCCAGGACCCAGACGACATCAACATCGAACTCACCGCTCCGCTTGACTGACTAGCCTCACTGAATCACCGCGCTTCGGGCCCTGTGGCTGGCAGGGCCCACGGGCTCCGATGACAACGAATATGTGGCCGCCTGCAGGCGTAGCTCGCATCGGCCGGTCAGGGCAGCGGGTTCTCCTGAGCCGCCCTGATGTCGGCTGCAGCGGCGTCGAGGTGGGTTCGAAAATGGGGGATGAGGTCCTTCTTGAACCGCGCATTGGGCATGGCGATGCTCAGTCCGACGTGTTGGCCATCGATGACTCCCACCGCGGTGCCGAAGGCGGCCACGCCGTCTTCCGTTTCCCCGAAGTTCATTCCCATGCCCTGCTGCCTGGTGAGGATGACTGTTCGATACAGCGCCTCCATGTCCTCGAGTCCCTTGACCCCGGCCTCGTTGTCCGGGTCCGCAAGATACCGATCCTCCAGCTCGATCTTGCTCAGCTGAGCAAGCATGGCACGTCCCGAGGACGTGATGTGGGCGGGCAGAATGACGCCGACCCTCCCTCCGAACTGCAGGGCATGGGACGTGTCACGGATCCCGTCGATGTGATGGACGCTGGTGCCGATCAGAGTGACAACGTGCACGGTCTCTTGCACCTGCGTGTACAGCCGCTCCAGGGCAGGGCGCAACTTAACCGGTAGGGACACGGTCGTGGCCAGACGGCCGGCTTCGAGAAATGCGGGACCCGCCAAATACCGTCGATGCTCATCTTGGACTGCGAAGCCATCACCGACCAGCGTGGCCAGCAGCCGTTGCGCAGAGGAAGCGTGGACGTCGAGCTCGGCTGCGGCCTCGGCGACGCTGATTTGGCCCTGGATGGTCATGAGTTTGAGCAGCCGAAGGGCTCGATGGACGGACTGAACCTTGGGAAGCGAAGCAGGCTGATCGTCTAATTCATTGCGTATCATGCAATAAGTCTACTTCCCAATTGCAGACTGCGCAGTTCGGTGATTAGTGTCACGGGAGTCACCACCGTCGATCAAGGGAGAAACCATGACCACGAGCCCTGCACAGCCGTTTCCGGAGAACCGACCCGATCACGAACTGCGCACCGCAATCGTCAGTGGCGGAGCCGGAGGAATCGGCAGTGTGATCTGCCGGCGAATGGCAGACGAAGGATACGCAGTGGTCGTGGCCGACTCCAACAGCGAAGCAGCCGAGTCCCTCGCGAATAGTCTGCCGACGACCGGAGAGGCGACACACCACGGTTTCTCCGGGGACCTCACCGAGTCCAGCGTCAACCGGGAATTGGCAGAGTTTGCCGGAAACCTCGCCCCGATCGGCCTCATCGTCAACGCCGTGGGCATCTCACCGAAGAAGAACGGGGAGAAGATCCGCTTCTTCGATCTCGATGATGATCTCTGGAACACGGTCCTTGCGGTCAACCTGAGTGCACCCTTCTACCTCATGCGCGAGGCCTACAGGTTCATGCCGACCGACGGCACCGCGAGCATCATCAACCTCCTCTCGATCACTGCCAGGACCGGCACCGGAGCCCCGCATGATTCCCACTTCGGGCCCTTCATCCCGAGCACGGTCGCCTACGGTGCTACGAAGGCAGCCCTGCACAACCTGACCGTGAGCATCGCCCACGAACTCGCCGACTCCCACATCCGGGTCAACGGAGTCGCACCCGGCTACGTCCGGACCCCGATGATGGGTTCGGTACCGGCCGACGAGAGGCTGCTGTCGTCGGTGCCGATGAATCGCTTTGCAGAGCCGGAGGAAGTCGCCGACTCCATCGCGTTCCTGGCCGGCAGCCGAGCCAGCTACATCACCGGCACCAGCTTGGACGTCAACGGTGGATGGGCGACATGCTGAACGCGACCGACCGTGCACCTGCCGACGGCGGGAGAGAGGCTGGTGACTACGGCGAGACAGGAGATGCCGGCAGCGGCCGGGCGCAGTCTCAACGAGCCCTTGTCGTCGGGGCCTCCAGCGGTATGGGAGCGGCTATCGTTTCCCGCCTGACTGCGCGGGGATACACCGTGGCCGGTCTTGACCTGGAGTCAGCGAACTGGCCGGAGGACTCGGCAGCGGCCCACCGAATTCCCGTTGACGTGTCCGACTCAGCCTCCGTGGACCGCGCGGTCGCCGAAGCTGTCGACCGCCTCGGCGGGGTGGAGATCGTGGTCAACTGCGCCGGCGTCCTCGGCCCGGTTGCGGCGGCCGTGGACACCAGCCAGGACACCTTCGACCGGATCGTCGGCATCAATCTCAGCGGAGCCTTCGCCGTCACCCGGGCAGCACTGGCTCATCTTCTGCCGGCAGGATACGGCCGCATCGTGCACATCGCCTCGATCGCCGGCAAAGAGGGCAACCCGCAGATGTCAGCGTACTCCGCGTCCAAGGCCGGCGTCATCGGCATGGTGAAATCCGTGGGGCGGGAGACTGCCTCGTCTGGGGTCACCGTCAACGCGGTGGCCCCTGCATCCGTGGAGACACCGCTTATCCATGGCATGACGGATGAACGCCAGGACGCGCAGCGAGCGCTGATCCCCGTGGGCCGCTTCGGGACCGTGGATGAGATCGCCGCCCTCGTCGAGTACATCGTGTCTCCTGAGGCCTCCTTCACCACCGGATTCGTCTTCGACGCCTCAGGCGGACGAAGCACCTACTGACAACCACCTTCTTACAGCCACATACTGACGGACAAAGGAGTCCTTCCATGAGAGCAACCTCCCTCGGCACGGACACATCGACAAAGAAGAACCAGGGCATCAGATCCTCATTGGCCGGATTCTTCGGCAGCGCCCTTGAGTACTACGACATGTACATCTACGCCTCGGCGTCCGCCCTGGTGTTCTCCCGCGTGTTCTTCCCCGACTCCGGTGCTACTGGTCTCCTCCTGTCGCTGGCTACCTATGGGGTTGCCTATCTGGCACGCCCCCTCGGCGGCTTCCTCGCGGGGCACTTCGGCGATCGCTTCGGCCGCCGGAACATCATGATCGTGACCCTGTTGATCATGGGCGTCGCCACCTTCATCATCGGCTGCCTGCCGTCCTATGCAGCGATCGGACTCTGGGCTCCGGCTCTACTGGTCCTCATGCGTCTGCTGCAGGGCCTCTCCGTGGGAGGGGAGTTGGCAGGTGCCGCCTCGCTGACTCTCGAACATGCTCCCGCAGGTCGCCGCGGACTCTTCACCTCCTGGCTGGTCTCAGGAATCTGGTTCGGCTACATTCTCGCGACCTTGGCTTTCCTCTGGGTATCGTCCCTGTCCGATGAGGACATTCAGAGTTGGGGTTGGCGCGTGCCGTTCTGGGCAAGCGCAGTGATCGTCGTCGCGGGGCTGATCATTCGGCGCAGCCTGGAGGACCCGAAGATCTTCCATGAGCAGAAGGCGGAGAACGCAATTCCCAAGGCCCCCATCGGTGTGCTTCTCAAACGTCAGCCAGGGGACGTGATCCGAGTGATCTTCGCGTCCTTCCTCCTTGTCATCAGCACCACTGTCCCGGTCTACGGCCTGACCTTTGCCACCAATGTCGTTGGAATCGACGCCTCGGTGGTCCTGTGGATCACCCTGTTCGGCTACGCCACCGCGCTTTTCACCCAACCTCTTTTCGCCGCCCTCAGCGACCGGATCGGCCGCAAACCCGTGCTCATCGGCGGCAATGTCATCGGTGCCGTGGCCGTGTGGCAGTTCTTCTGGGCGGTGGGTGCGGCCAACGTCCCGATGATCTTCCTGGGGATCTTCCTGTCCATCACGATCGCCTTCGCCTGCACCAACGCCGTGTACCCGGTGTTCTTCGCCGAGATGTTCAACGTCCGGTATCGAGTCAGCGGCATGGCCATCGGTCTGCAGATCGGGATCGTGGTCACCGGCTTCTCGCCGACGATCATCCAGGCCATCTCGACGGCCAATGCTGACTCGTGGTGGCCGGCTGCGGCACTCACGACCGTAGCCTGCGTCGTCTCTGCGATCGCGGTGGCGACGGCTGAAGAAACACATAAGACTCCGCTCGAGGAACTCGGCGGTTACGACGATGACCGCGGTGCGGTCAAGGAAGCAGAGAGTGCATTATGAGCGTGAAAGAACACCAGGTCGACCTGGTGGTGTTGGGAACCGGCATTGCCGGCCAGACGGTCGCCACGACGGCGGCCGAGGCTGGGCTCAGTGTCGCACTCCTTGAGAAGACCGATGCCCGCGGAGGCTCCTCAGTGATGAGCGGAGGCTATTTCGCCTTCTCCGGAACCCAGGAGCAGACTGCGCACGGAGAGCACGATGACCGTGAGCTCTTCCTCAAGGATCTGCTTGACGTGGGGGATCACCTCAACCGTACCGATCTTCTCGAGGTGTTCCTGGATCGTCAGGATGAGACCTATCGCTGGCTCAAGGACCACGGCGTGGAGTTTCGAGAGATCTCCATCAGCTCGGGGCAGTCCGCCAAGCGCAGCCACCTGTCGGAGATCAAGGACGTCATCGCCGGACTCCACTGCGACTTCGAGAACGCCGGCGGTCTCACCTACATGGAACATCGCGCGCACACTCTGGTGCGCGGGCCCCGCAGCCGGGTGACCGGCGTCGTGGCTGCCTCCCCACAGGGCGATGTCCGGTTCAGCTCCCGTGGAGGAGTTGTCCTGGCCACCGGAGGGTTCAGTCGGGGCACGGATATGCTGCGGGCCTTCGCCCCGTACCAGCTCAACGCCATTCCCTATGGTGGTCGCGGCAATACCGGTGACGGTCTGAGAATGGCGTGGAAACTCGGTGCCGGCATGGCCGATATGTCCTTCGTCTCCGGCACTTACGGCTCGCACCCGGAGACAGGGGAGGAGTTCCACGAACTGCTCACCGCTTACTATCAGGGTGCCATCATCGTCAATCGTGCCGGGCGGCGCTTCACCGACGAGTCCCAGTCTTACAAAACACTGGGCAGAGACGTGCTGGAGCAGCCGGAGGGCCTGGGATTCGAGATCTTCGACGCCACTGTTCGGGCACAGTCCGAACCCGGAGTGCCGCTTAAGGACATCGACGCGCTCGAAGACATCGGCCACGTACTCTGTGCGCAGACTCTCGAAGAGTTGGCGAGGGCCGCAGGAATCGACGCCGATGCACTGGTGAAGACGGTGGCCGAATACAACGCGGCCATCGGCGAGGACACCGACGAATTCGGACGTACGAGTCTGTGCAACGGAGTAGGAGACCCGGCGCCGATCGTGCAGGCTCCGTTCTATGCCTATCCGGCGAAGTCGCTGATGACGACCACCTACTGCGGTCTGACGGTCACCCCGGACGCCGAGGTGACAGACGTTGACGGAGACATCATCGACGGTCTCTTCGGAGTCGGGGAAGTCATCGGCGGTTTCCACGGAGCGGCCTATATGACCGGGTCCTCATTGGCCAAAGGGGCGGTGTTCGGCCATGCCGTCGGCCAACGCATTGCCACAGAACTCACGGATGAGACGGAGGGAACAGAATGACCGAGCCAGCGACAACCTCGGCGGCCCCAGCTGCACAGGACCACCTCAATGCCGACGTCGTGGTGGTGGGCTCAGGCGTGAGCGGCTCGGCCGCAGCGCTGCACGCCGCCCGGGAGGGAGCACGTGTGGTCCTCGTGGAGAAATCCGCGGACCCCGGTGGATCGGCGGCTCTGTCCGCCGGAATGTTCTGGACCGCCCCAAACGCGGAGGCCTACAACCGTCGGATACCGCTGGGTCAGTCGGACCACGGCTCCGCCCTCGTCGATGACTACGAGGACTCGGTGGGCGAACTGCGGGAGATGGGAGTTCGTGTGTCGCAGGAGCCCACATGGGACATCATGACCTTCGGCATCGGCTACTCCACTGACATCCAGGGATTCCTTGAACACGCTCGCGCCGAGGTCGTGGCTCACGGAGGCGAGGTGCTCACTGGCACCTCGGTCATCGAATTGCATCAGTACAGCGCAGTCCCTGGGCAAGGGGTCACCGGTGTGACCGCTAGTCGATCGAGCGGCGGACTGCTGGACATCGTAGCCGGGGCAGTGGTCATGGCCACGGGAGGATTCCAGGGCGACCCCGAGGCGCTGTCACGTTACATGGGACCGAATGCCGACCGACTGCTGTTCCGCTCCAACCCCGGAAGCGTCGGCGACGGACTGCGTCTCGGACGAGCAGCCGGAGCCGGCAGCTCCAAAGGAATGAGCACGTTCTACGGACATCTGCTTCCCCGGCCGGTGGACCAGTTCACCACCGAGGAGTTCCTGCCCTACTCCCAGTACTACTCCGGACACACCGTCCTGGTGAACATGCACGGTGAGCGGTTCGCCGATGAGACCCTCGGTGATGAACTGCTCAACCAGGACCTGACCTTCCAGCCGGGTGCCCGCGGTGTGCTGATCTTCGATGATCACGTTCACCGGACCGAAGCGATGCGGGAATCCTTCCCCGGCCTGGGACTCATCGACCGCTTCGACACGGCAGTCCGGGCCGGCGGCAAACACCACAGTGCCGCCACCCTCGAAGAACTCGTGGATCAGGTCGCTGCCTGGGGCATAGACCGGGCCAACCTCTGGGCCACAGTGGACGCCTACATCACCGCCGCGGAGGACGGTTCCGGTTCGGCACACGGCATTGCCGTATCCTCTGCGGCCAGGGCTCCGCAGACGTCGCCATTTCACGCGCTGATGGTTCAGCCTTCCATCACGTTCACCTTCGGCGGACTGCCCACGTCCACGTGCGGCGAGGTCCTGGACTACGACGGGCGACCGGTACCGGGCCTCTTCGCCGCCGGGGCCGACGTCGGCGGTGTGTCGAACTACGGCTACGCCGGAGGTTTGGCCCCCGGCTACATCACCGGGCGATGGGCCGGCCGCAGCGCCGCCCAGCTCGCAGCCAGCAGTCAAACTCGAGAACAGAGGAGCAACGCATGAGCACAACAGTCGACGTTCTGGTGATCGGCGGTGGTGGTTCAGGCATGTGCGCCGCGATCTCCGCGGCCACCTCCGGTTCCTCCACCCTGATCCTGGAGAAGCAGCCGAAGGTCGGAGGCAGCACAGGGCTATCGGTCGGGTCCTTCACCGCCGCCAACACCGCCTATCAGTACCGAGCGGGAGTCAACGACTCCATCGACTACTTCATCGAGGACATGAAGGTCGCCAACGGTGATTTCGAGAGTCGGGAGAACCAGAGCCTGCGGCGGATTCTGGCAGAGAATGCCGGACCGACCCTCGAATGGCTCTCGAGCATCGGCGTGGCATTCTTGGGTCCGACCCCGGAGCCGCCCTATGAGAAGCCGCGCATGCACAACGTGCTTCCCAACTCGACTGCTTACGTTTCCGCACTGTCGAAGGAATGCGCCAAGCGCGGAGTCACGATCAGAACGTCGATGCGGGTGGATGCGCTGCTGCGCAACGCCGCGGGAGAGATCATCGGCGCCCGCGCCAACGGGCAGGAGTTCTTCGGAAAACGGGGCGTGGTGCTGGCCACCGGAGACTACTCATCCTCGAACGACCTCAAGGCCGAATTCGTGGGCGAGGACGCCGCGAGAGTTCCGGCTGTGAATACCGGCAATACGGGTGATGGCATTCTGCTCGGGGCGACCGCCGGCGGGACGATGCTGCAGATGGACCGGCTCTACGAAGGCCTGCGCTTCGCACCCTCCAAACGTCCAGACCTCATCAAGTCCCTGCCCTACCATCCGATTATGGCCAAGGCCGTCCGCTGGGCCGTGGAAGTGCTCCCGAAGAGCCTCATCTCGGTCATCATCCGTGGTGCGCTGACGAGCTGGATCGGCCCGAACAACACGATGTACCAATCCGGTGCCATCCTGATCAGCCAGGTCGGAGAAAGAGTGGCAAACGAAGACTCAGACAAGACCATGGCACGTGCTGTGGCCGCCGATCCCGACAGCACCGGGTTCATGATCTTCGATGAGATGGTGGCGCGGAAGTTCTCTGCCTGGCCGAATCCCGTCTCCACCTTCCCCGGAGTGGCCTACGCCTATGTCGAGGACTACAAGAAGTTCCGCCCAGACGTCTACCACAAAGCCGACACCTTGGACGAGTTGGCCGAAGCGATCGGCGTCGAACCTGCCACGCTGAAACGGACCGTGAAGGCATGGAACGAGGCATCCGAGTCGGGAGTGGACGCAGACTTCGACCGCAAGAAATTCGGCGCTCCCATATCCCGGGGGCCGTTCTACGCCCTGGGGCCGATGAACTCCTACATCACACTCGCCGACGGTGGTCTGGCTGTCAACGACGAACTGCAGGTCACCATGGCCGACGGGGTGGGAATCCCCGGGCTGTGGGCGGCAGGGTCCACGGGCCAGGGCGGGCTGCAACTGCTCAACCACGGCCTGCACATCGGCTGGGCCATGGTGTCCGGACGCATCGTCGGGCGCAAAGTGGCCGCCGCCGGGGCACGAAATGACCTGGCGCCGGTCGGAGATGTCACCGCCTGGTAGCAGACGGTTGCCTCAGTCTTAGTTCAAGCCGCAGGCGTGATCAAATCGGCTGCGCTCGCGTCTCCGGAGTTTCGTGCTCGTACATCAGCCATCAGTAGCTGCCGATTATTCCGCGGGGTAAGAGCCCCTCCAGCCACTCATAGCCAGACAGATACTTCGCCGACAAACTGCGACGTATGGGTGAGCGCCCCCGCGAACGTCTTGACCCAACCAAGGTGCGCGATCAGCCCGCGCTCCGCAGCTCTCCCGGGACAGTGTGGATCGTCTCGGGCGGACTGCTCCTTCTCGTCGTCGCAAGCGTGCTGGCGTGGGTCATTGTGAGCAGCGGGACGGCAGCGCCGGTCGCGGTCGCGACCGGCGCTGCCGTAGTTGCGCTGTACCTTGTGCTGCTGGTCGTCCGATTCGTGGTCCGGCCAGGCAAGGTGCGATTGCGGATCATGGCCGCGGCGATGATCGGCATGGCACTTGTCTCGGTCGTCGGGTTGTTGGCGAGCGTGGGGGCTGAGTCAGTCAGCGCATGGTGACTCCGTCGACTGCGTGTCTTCGGCGGCGTGCTCAGCTGCTGGTCGAGTAGCCCGTGCGTGAGTTTCCTGCTTCATCTTGGCCACGATTGCGTTTCCGGGTTCACGCCTCCGAAAATCGTCGTGGTCTTCATCCCGTAGGCCTGAGCCAGCGGATCGATGACATTCGTGATCTGAGTGGCGAGTTCACGCGTCGGCGCCAGGATGAGCCTCGAGGACGACGGTTCTTCCGCGGACCACACCGTGTCGTCTCCGCGAGGCGGGCGACCATGGGAAGCGAGAAGGCGAGAGTCTTGCCTTCCTTGCGCAGATTGTCGACCAAAGGAGCGGGAACGCCCAGCTCGGCGAAGGAGGCGGGAGCGGCATCTGCCTTGACAGGTGCGGCCTGTGTCGGATCGGTGCGCTCGTTCTTCGGTGTGGATGGTCGTCTTCTCCGACTAGAGGAGGAACGGCTGGAGTTCTGTGGGGGAGTGATAAATGTGCCCTTCGATATGCCGGAGAGCTCAGGAATGCCACCGAGTGGTGACGGGAGCCGGTTTCGGTCAAGGTGTGGGAACGCCGTTTGGCGCTCTCGCTCGCAGACACATGGCGCAGGGGGCTCGGGACGATTCCGCTGCCTCGATGCGGGTTCAGAGGCGTGTCCTGCTCTTTGGAAAGTAGCACCGCACAGGTGGTTCGCGGGCATTTGTGTTGATGCAACTCGACGCGTTGACCGTCGAGTAAGGTCGCCCTATACATGAGACATGACATATTCAGGACGCGAATATCTGTTCACTCAGGGTGATGCCGAACAACAACGGCTACTTGCTCAGGGACAGCTTCTGGACCCGATCACTCAACGTCTGCTGGAAACGGCAGGCTTGAGACCTGGTTCACGTGTGCTTGACCTGGGCAGCGGTTCGGGGAATGTCTCAATGCTCGCGGCGCAGCTCGTCGGCCCCGAAGGATCTGTCGTCGGCGTCGACCGCAATGCGATTGCCGCCAGCCGCTCACAGAAGTATTTCTCGGCCATGGGAATCGATAATGTCGAGTTCCGTGCCGCCGATGTCCAAACGCTTGACGGGGTAGAGGACGGTTTCGACGCCGTAGTCGGACGTCTCGTCTATATGTATCTTGAGGACCCAACAGAAGCTCTCCGCCGAGCGGCGACGAGAGTAAGGCCCGGAGGTCTCATCTGTCTTCAGGAGCCGGATATGAGCTATTGGTGGTCTGCACCCGAGACCCCTCTGTGGCGACAGATCTATGACTGGTTCCAGGAAACCATGAGAAGAGCCAAGATCGAGCCGCGTATGGGGCACGCCCTGTTCTCGACGTTCACTGGAGCAGGATTGCCGAATCCGGAGATGAATTTGGAATCACGGGTTTGGGGAGGTGAACAGATGCCGACGTACGGCTGGGCAGATGTCGTGATCGGCGCACTGCCACTGATGGAAAAGCTTGGTGTCGTCACAGCTGCCGAAGTGGACCCAGACACTCTAGGCGACAGGCTTCACGCTGAACTGGTCGAAGCCGACGGCGTCATGATCACCGGGCCGTTGGTCGGTGCCTGGGCCGAGCGACCGACCGAGATGCCGCCTGAAACCGCCGTGAGGGCGTCAAACGCGTCAACTTCTGTTTCACCGAGGTGAGGACGAGGGGACTGATGTAAGGAGAGGTGACAGTGTTACCTAACCCTGGATCAGTCCCTGCTCATTTCAGCGATCTGGATGCTTGAGCCTTTTTCGGCACCGCGGATCATCGCGACCAGCCGTCTGTTTCCCGTCATTGCGGCGACCGTTTCGACTTTGGTTCCCGCCTACCCGAAAGGCCGATGAGCAGAGTCGGCACTGTCAGAATGAGTGCCCAAGCGACTCGTCGTGAGCGTTGGTCCCCGCAGACGGCGATTTGAAAAGTGTCTTTGACTTCGCTCGAGGTCAAGTTTGCCTCCCGGTCAATGAAGTTGATGGCGTCGAAGCCTCATCCGAATGATCTTTCTCTACAGGTTCGAACATATTGACCGGGTAGCTTGTGGTGGGGCCGACGGCGGGGGGACAGATGAATTGGTCACCCTCGTAGTACCGCGAGTTCGGGCCGAAACTGCCCAGAGTAGTTTGCGGAGCTTTCTGCTTGTTCGGACATGAATTCATTTTTTTCGCCGCGCGTCCACCCTGTCCATCGGAAGACAAACCTCACAATCGAAGCACGCGAAATTGTAGACCGCACCCTTTGTGCTGGATTAAGCAGACTCTGACTAATATTCGCAAGGCACTGGCCACCACCGGCTAATGGGCCCGGGGCAGAATCATCAAAGCGGCTCGTGGAAGCGAAATGATGCAGGTTCTATCGCAGATCTCGCTATGGTCCAGGCGATCGGTTTCGACGATTGGCATGCTGCCGCAGAGTGCAGCTGGAAGGTCGGCGCGATCCGCCGTATCGGTGGAGTCGGTGTCACGCTTCTTGCACACATTCTGAGCGGTCAGTTGATTGAGGGTTGTGCTGAACCTAGCCTCGTCCTCCTGATCAGAACGCGCTCCCTGTCGGGGCTCAGAGCGCACCCGTTCGGCACAGCAGGCATTGCCGCACCAGGCTTCAACACCTTCACGGATCGGGAACACGGCGATGACTGATGTGTGATGAGTCGTCATCGCCCGAGCCTGCGGGCTCAGTGTGCGCGGAAAAGGCAAGCAATTGTAAGTCTATTAAGTTACTAGACTAAATATGAAGCTGGTTGACGCCCTCACGTCGTAACCGGCGTCCTAGACCATAGCGTGTGGGAACCGCCACCTCCCAAACGTTGTAGTTGACACCGATGAAAGGACACCTGCCTTATGGAATTCCCGTCACGTTTCTTCGTTCTCCGACGTGCGGATGCACCCGGAACACCGACGACCGGTCGGGCGTTGGCAACCGGCGGGGCGATGGCCCAGAGCGCGACGACCCGCCGGCACATGCTCAGGCTGGTGGGAGTGCTCACCGCGGCGACAGTGACCCTCGCCGCTTGCGGGCAAGACGCCTCAAGACAGGGATCCGTCGCCGACCTCAAGGACCAGAAGCTGTCCGAGAAGATCCCAGCCGGCACCGTCCTGCGTATCGCCGATCAGCAGGAACAGCAGCAGGTGGCGCTCAAGTCCTCCGGCGAACTCGACAAGTTCGAGTTCGGCCACGAATTCTCGAACTTCGTCGGCGGCCCCGAGATCCTCGAAGCCTTCCGCGCCGACGCCGTCGATGTGGCCAGGGTGGGAGACACCCCTCCGATCCAGGCCTTTGCCTCCGGTGAGATCGTGCCAATCATCCTCGCCTTCCGCTCCAATCCCGACTCCGTACGCCTGGCCACCGCGCCCAACACGAAAGTCCGCTCAACCTCGGCGCTTAAGGGAGCCAAGATCGCCTACGCCGAGGGAACCGCCCAAGGGTCGATCGTGCTCAAACTGCTCAAAAGGCTGGGCCTGGGCACCGATGATGTGGAACTGGTCCGACTCGAACTCGCCGAGTTCAGCGAGGCACTGCAATCGGACGCGATCGACATCGCCCCACTTACCGGTGCCCGACTGGCCCGCTACCTCGATGGATACAAAGACAGAGGCGCCGGTTACCTCCCCGATGCGGAGACTTCAGGCCTGGGCACCGGACTCAACTACATCTACGCGAGAAAGGAAGTGCTCGAAGACTCGGGCAAGGCGGCGGCCCTGCGCTCCTATGTCCAACATTCGATCAAGGCCTCTGCCTGGATCGACGATCACACGGACAAGTGGGTTCAGGACTACTTCGTCGGCAACCAAGGCGTGAGCGAAGACGACGGCTACTTCATCCGCAAGCAGGAGGGGAAGACCGTGTTTCCCACCCTTGACAAAGTCATCGACGATCAGCAGAACACCATCGACGTTTCCTACGACGCTGGTGAACTGCCCGTCGAGGTCGACGCGAACGAGATGTTCGACCAACGGTTCAACGACGTCATCTCCGAAACCGTGGAC
Organism: Brevibacterium sp. UCMA 11754; assembly: GCF_021532275.1. Lineage (GTDB taxonomy): Bacteria > Actinomycetota > Actinomycetes > Actinomycetales > Brevibacteriaceae > Brevibacterium. The sequence continues at coordinate 164,157 of NZ_JACBOT010000031.1, read as the reverse complement.
GAGATCGGCGCGCACCAGGACAGAAAGGACCTCGACGAATGAGCACCACCACACTGCGGCACACCGACACTGTGCTATTGGCCCCTGGTCAGCACAGCGTCAGCTCCGACACCGCACCCGTCCGCGAACCCGCGAAGCCCTGGCACCAGTGGTTCTCGCTCAGGCGGATCTCACTGGGAATTGTCGGGCTGCTGGTGATCTGGGTCCTCGGGTCCGCAACCGGGCTCATCGACCCACAGGTGCTCCCAGCACCCTGGGTGGCGATCACCACCGGCACCGCACTCATCGAAAACGGTCGACTCACCTCGAACCTGCTCACCTCGGTCCAACGCGCAGGAATCGGACTCGGCCTGGGCATTGTCATCGCCGTGGTCCTTGCCCTCCTCTCGGGACTGTCCCGCCTCGGCGAGAGCCTCATCGACGGCCCGATGAACATCAAACGCGCGGTACCGACTCTGGCTTTCATCCCTCTGGCCATTGTGTGGCTTGGCATCGGCGAAGGCATGAAGGTCACCCTCATCGTCTTCTCCGTCATGGTGCCCATCTACATCAACACCCATGCGGCACTGCGCGGCCTCGACAGCAGATACCAAGAGCTGGCCCTGAGCCTGTCCCTCACAAAGGGCGAGTTCATCACCAGAGTCGCACTGCCCGGAGCCCTGCCCGGCTTTTTCACCGGGCTGCGTCTGGCCGTGACCAGCGCATGGACGTCCCTGGTCGTCGTCGAACAGATCAATGCGACATCGGGTATCGGGTTCCTCATGAACCAGGCCCGACTCTATGGACAGATTGACATCATCGTTGTCGGACTCGTCGTCTACGCCATCCTCGGGGTGGGCAGCGACCAGTTCGTCCGCATTGCCGAAAGGAGGGCGCTGACATGGCGCCAGACACTCTCACAGTGACCCAGAAGAACGATCCCCTCGCCGAGGCGGGGCACCGGAAGGATCCCACCGCAGGCTTGGGACCGGGGAACGAAGCCGAGGACCCGCTTGTCCGAGTTCGCGGACTCAGCCGACGGTTCGGAAGTCGCACAGTCCTTGACTCCATCGACGTCGACATCGGTGCCGGAGAGTTCGTCGCTCTCTTGGGTCGCAGCGGTTCCGGCAAATCAACACTCCTGCGGGCGTTGGCCGGACTTGACCAAGACATCGAAGGGCAGGTCCATGTGCCCGCCAAACGAGCCGTAGCCTTCCAAGACTCCAGGCTGCTGCCCTGGCAGAAGGTGCTGCCCAATGTGGCACTGGGGCTGCGCGGGGACAGACCTGTCGAACGAGCCACAGCGGCCCTCGACGAAGTGGGCCTCGCCGATCGGGAGAAGTCCTGGCCGAAGGAACTCTCCGGAGGCGAACAGCAGCGGGTGTCCCTGGCCCGAGCCCTGGTGCGGGAACCCGAGCTGCTGCTTGCCGACGAACCCTTCGGCGCATTGGACGCTCTGACCAAGGTCAAGATGCACGGCCTGCTGCGCGAGCTGCTGGCCAAGCATCGGCCGTCTGTGCTGCTCGTGACCCATGACATCGACGAAGCGCTGCTGCTGGCCGATCGGATTCTCGTCCTCGACGAGGGACGGATCTCGACAGACGTTCGCATTCCCGCACCGCATCCGCGCAGCATCGCCGAACCAGAACTCTCCACGCTGCGCACTGCGCTGCTCCAGGGCCTCGGCGTCGACCCCGCAATCTGAAGCCGGCGGTCTGACACTCGCGTCAAACCGAACACACCACGGAAAGGCAGAAGCACCATGACCAAGAAGCCCCTCCATCTCAATGCGTTCCTCATGACCACGGGCCACCACGAAGCCTCCTGGAGACTGCCGGAGAGCGATCCGCAGGCCGGGACAGACATCGACCACTACATCAACCTGGCCCAAACAGCCGAAAGAGGAGGCTTCGACTCGATCTTCTTTGCCGACGGCCCCAGCCTTCGGGCCGAGGTGGGGCGACGCCCGGCCGGGAACCTCGAACCACTGACCCTGTTGGCCGCGCTCGCCGTCGCCACCGAGCGCATCGGACTCATCGCCACTGCTTCAACGAGCTACAACAGCCCCTACAACCTGGCACGGCGCTTGTCCTCCATCGACCACATCAGCAGGGGACGGGTCGGATGGAATATCGTCACCACAGCCGGCACAGATGCCGCGAGGAACTTCGGCCTCGACGAGCTTCCTGCCCACAAGACCAGATATGAGCGCGCCGAAGAGTTCCTCGACGTGGTCCAAGGACTTTGGCAGAGCTGGGATGCTGACGCGATCCTGGCGGACAAGGAGGCCGGGGCCTGGGGTGACGATTCCAAGGTTCATGCGCTCAACCACGAAGGGCGCTTCTTCAAAGTCGCCGGGCCCCTCAACGTTCCACGGTCTCCTCAGGTCTATCCGCTCCTGGTCCAGGCCGGCTCCTCGGACAGCGGGAAGGAACTCGCTGGTAAGTTCGCCGAGGCGGTCTTCACCGCACATCAGAATCTGGAGGATGCCCTCGCCTTCTACCAGGACGTCAAAGCCCGCGCGGTGAAATTCGGGCGCAATCCCGATCACGTGAAGATACTGCCGGGAATCGTCCCCGTCATCGGTGCCACCGAGGAGGAGGCCCGGGCCAAGGATGAGGAGCTCAATCAACTCATCAGACCGGAATATGCACTCGCCCAGCTCGCGCAGACACTGCGTATACCCCCGGACGACCTTCAACTCGATCGGCAATTGCCAGATGACCTCCCCGAAGAAAACGAGATCGAGGGTGCGAAATCGCGGTACACACTGATCGTTGACCTGGCAAGACGGGAAGCGCTGACCGTACGAGAACTCATCGGCCGCCTCGGCGGGGGACGTGGGCATCGGACCTTCGCCGGAACACCGGAACAGGTCGCCGATGCCATCGAAGAATGGTTCAATGCGGGAGCAGCCGACGGATTCAACATCATGCCACCGGCGCTGCCTTCTGGACTTGAGGCATTCGTCGACACTGTGATTCCGATCCTGCGCGAACGCGGACTCTTTCGTCATGACTATGAGGCCACCACTTTGCGCGGACACTACGGTCTGCCGACGCCCGAGCAGTGGGGAGGCAGCGTCGTCGCCGACTCGGCCGTCGCCGCGAAGGGGGCCTGATCATGTCAGAAGGCAGATATCTCTGGTATATCCCGAATCAGGCGCGACCGGGCCACCGAGGGGACATTGTCCGCGAGGATCACAACTCGCTTGACACCTTGACCGAACAGGCACGGGCCGTCGAGCGCTATGGCTGGGACGGCGCACTGCTGGGAACCGGCTGGGCGCGGCCGGATACGTTCACAGTCGGTGCAGCACTAGCGGCAAGGACAACCCGTTTCCAGCCCCTCATCGCCGCACGACCGGGGTACTGGCATCCCGCGAACTTCGCAGCCGCCACGGCCACACTTGACCATCTGAGTTCGGGACGGACACTGATCAACATCGTCTCGGGCGCTGACTCACCTGGGGCCTACGGAGACAGCGTCATCGATAGGCCGGGCAGATACGAGCGCACACGCGAATTCCTCCACGTGCTGCGGCGCCTGTGGACCGAAGAATCAGTCACTTATTCGGGGAAATACTACTCGCTCGAAGACGCCAAGCTGGGTGCATCAACTGTCACATCGGGAGCCAGACGTCACCCCACCCTCTACTTCGGCGGTGCCTCCATCGAAGCCGAACGTGTCGCGGCAGCCGAAGCGGACGTCCAGCTCTTCTGGGGCGAGACCTACGATGCGATCTCAGAGCGGATCACTCGCCTGACCTCTCTCAGCGCGGAGATAGGGCGAGAGCATGCACCATTGGAATTCGGCCTGCGCGTGACGGTTGTGGTTCGTGGGACTGCCGACGAGGCATGGTCGGTGGCGCGGCAGCGAGTCGCGGCGATGCAGGAGGAGGAGAACGCCAAGGCATGGCGAGAGGACCATCTTCATTCAGTGGGTCAGCGACGTCTTGTCGCGCTGGGGGAGACGGCCGACGTCCTTGATGATGTCCTTTATACGGCTCCAGGACAGCTCGGAGGCCAAGGAGCGGCTACGACCTGGCTGGTCGGATCCTATCGTGAAGTCGCCGATGCGCTCGAGCGGTATCGCACACTCGGAGTCAGCCATTTCATTCTCTCGGACACGCCCTACCTGCAGGAGGTGAAGAGCATCGGGCTGAATCTCCTGCCCCTGCTCAAATAGGGGCAGCGGACTGAGCGGGTAGGTCGAGCCCGCGCCGTGAGGTGAAGTCAGCGGGGGACTGCGACGGAGAGCAAGGTCCGGGGTACAGGTGTGAGGATCGCCTCTTCGCAACTTCGAGGCTTGACTCGATATCGTCTTCGAGGCTGCGCACAGTCATGTCCAGTTCACTGCCGGCACCGGCGTGCAGACCCTGCCGATATGGATCTTCGACAACATGTTCCGGCCAGGCCAGTCCTCGATCGTCAACGTCATTGCGACCTTCCTCGTCGTCGTCTCGATCATTCCGATCAAGTTGGCGAACCGCATTGGAGGAAGAGCTGCACGCTGATCGCGGACGTACCGAAATTCTGACAGCTCGGGCAGAGCACAAGAGATGTGCTCTGCCCGAGGTGAGTTGCTCAACTGTGCTTGAGTAGGCTCAGCTGTTGCTTGAATAGACCGTGCGTGAACCGCCCGAGCTGCCCTGGCTGCGATGGCGTCCCCGAGTCTCGGCACTCGTGCCTCGGTTATCGGATCCGCGCCGGTTGCCGGTGTTCCCACGAGTGTTGCTGCGGGTGCCTTCGCTGCGGCGGTTGCCTGAAGCACCTGCACCTGAACGACCGCCGCGGCCGTTCGCCGCGGGGCGTCCCTCCTGGGAATTTCCACCCGAGCGGCTGCCCTGCGAGTTGTTCCTGGCGGTGCGGCCGCCCGAAGCGTTTCTGGAGTTGCGGCCGCCTGCTTGGCCACCGCGACCGCTTTCACCGCTGCGACTGTTGTCTCCGCCGCGGCTGTTCTCACCACTGCGTCGGCTGTTTCCGCCGCGGCCTCCACGGCGACGCCCGGATGAGCGCTGTCCGCCCTGTGACTGCTCCGCCTTCTGCTTCTCGGCTGTGGCCTGGATTGCGATCTGCGGGTCGACATAGTCAGCGGTTTCGCCCACCAGGTCGGTCACCACGGGGGATTCCGCTGTGACCTTCTGCGGAGTCACTTTGATCGCTGCCTTGCGCAGCAGCACCATCGTGTCCTTGCGCTCACCTGGCAACATGATCGTCACAACTTCGCCGGAGCTGCCGGCGCGTGCTGTGCGACCGGAGCGGTGCAGGTAAGCCTTGTGCTCGGTCGGCGGATCCACGTGGACGACGAGTTCGACGGAGTCCACGTGGACTCCTCGCGCGGCGACGTCTGTGGCGACGAGCACGCGCACGTTCCCCTCGCTGAACGCTGCCAGGTTGCGATCTCGTGCACCCTGGGACAGGTTGCCGTGGAGGTCCACGGCGGGAATGCCCTGCGCGGTCAGCTGCCGGGTGAATCGCTTCGCCCGGTGCTTGGTGCGGGTGAAGAGGATACGGCGACCGGTGCCGGAGGCGAGCCGCTGGATCAGATCGTTCTTGTCCTCATCGGCGACCTCGAAGACGTGGTGCGTCATGGCAGAGACGTGCGAATTGGGATCGTCTACGGAGTGGCGGATCTCGTTGTGGAGGAACCGGCGCACCAGTTTGTCCACGCCGTTGTCCAAAGTCGCTGAGAAGAACATCCGCTGGCCGTGCTCCGGGGTCTTGGCTAGGATGCGGGTGACACCGGGCAGGAAGCCCAGATCGGCCATGTGGTCGGCCTCGTCGAGGACGGTGACCTCGATGTCGTCCAGGGAGACCAGGCCCTGCTGGAGCAGGTCCTCGAGCCGTCCCGGGCAGGCCACGACGATGTCGACACCTGCACTGAGGGCGATTTCCTGGCGCCTCTGCTTGACGCCGCCGAAGATGGTTGTCGTCGACATACCGTAGGCCTGAGCCAGGGGATCGACCACGTTCGTGATCTGGGTTGCGAGCTCACGTGTGGGTGCCAGGATGAGGCCGCGTGGAAGGCGGCCCTTCTTCCGGCCGGCAGCCCCGGCCTCAGACAGGCGCGTCACCATGGGAATGGCGAAAGCGAGTGTTTTGCCGGAGCCGGTCTTGCCTCTGCCCAGCACATCGCGGCCGGCGAGAGTGTCCGGAAGAGTGTCCTTCTGGATGGGGAAGGCCTCGGTCTTGCCCTCCGCGCGAAGACGATCGGTCAGAGCAGAGGGAACGCCGAGCTCGGTGAAAGTGACGGGAGCGGCATCTGACTTGTCCGCGACGGCATTCGCCGGCTCGGGGTTCGCGGCCTTCGGTGTGGCTGGTCGTCGCTGCCTCGTGGAGGAAGAGACGACATTGTTGCTGGAGTCATGTGGGGGAGTGATGGGATAGCCCTTCGACATGCCGGAGGACTCACCGATGCCACCGAATGGTGACGGGAGCCGGTTCCGGACAAGGTGTGGGAACGCCGTTTGGCGCTCTCGATCGCCGAGAGGAAACGGCTTCGGAAACACGCGCCGGATATTATTCACGGCCGCAGAGACGAGGCGTACTGTCGACGCAGGGAACCCGTAGACGGGTTCGCAGGTACTACCAGCATACATGCCTCAGCGGTGTCGCTTTGACAGGGCTGCTCAATATCAGCCATTTCATACTCCCGGATACTCCACGCCCGGTGCGCCGAATGCAAGCATTGCAAATGTCTTCAGCGCCGCAGCTGCAGCCGGTCGGCGGCGAAGGATGCAGCCTTGTTGAGCACGTCTGTGGTGTCGTCGAGGATGCGACCGAAATGCAGGAATGAGTGCAGCACCTGCGGGTACTCCTCGTAGATGACGTCATTTCCGGCTCGTCGCAGTCGCATTGTCAGGGCACGACTGTCATCTCGCAGCGGATCAAGTCCAGCTGCGGTGACGAAGACCGGCGGCAGTCCGGCCAGATCGGCGCCGAGGTGGTTGTAGAAGGGTGACTCGGCGTCCCTGGCTGAGGCGAAGTACTCGGACATGATGCTGCCGAGGTCGTCGGTGCCCATACCGTCCCAGCTGCCGCCGAAGTTCCTACGGCTGGCAGAATCGCTGAGCCCGTGACCCCCATAGAACGACATCAGCGCCTTGATGGAGGAGAAGCTCTCAGGCGATGCCCCAATGTCCTCAGGAGCATCGCGCAGCAGCAGCGCAGAACCAATCGTGAGCATGGCACCTGCCGAGTCCCCGGCGATCGCGAGGCGAGTGCCATCCACCCCGAAGCACCTGCCGTTGCCGACGAGGTGATCGATGACGCCGGCGCTCTCATGCAGCGCCTGCGGGAACTTCACTTCGGGGGAGAGCGAATAGTCGACGCCGACAACAGCTGCGCCGCTGGATTCGGCGAGGACGCGCATGATCCGATCGTGGGTGTCGAGATCACCAACGGTGAACCCGCCACCGTGGAGGAACACGAGTCCCGGCACGACCGCCTCGGCGCGGGGATAGTGGATCCGAACGGGTACGTCGACTCCGGCCGCGGAGATTGTGTCATCGACTGTGCGGGCCATCGTCGGACCACCCTCGTTCCAGGTGGAACGCTCGGCACGGTACTCCGCGCGGGATTCGATGAAGCGGGCAGGTGTTTCCGACGGGTTCGCGATCGCACGCACGGCATCCACCCCGACTTGGCGGCAGGCTTCGGCACGTGTGGCTTGGACTGCGAGCACGTCCTTCATCTGGTCAGACATGGCGTCGACGATGTCCGTAGGGATTGGGGCCAGCAGAGCCGCGGTGAGATCGACGGCAGGGGTCTTAGGGGAAATGGTCAGTGCCTTTCGTCGACAGCATCTCGCAGCTCAAGGCTACTCGGCGACGGTGGCTCACCGGATTGCGGTCTTGCCGGAGACTAGAATCGGCACCATGACTGAGCACATGCGCAGACACGAGTCCGACCACGAGGTTCCGTGGTCACTGCCGATCGTGGTCCGGCGGTCGAAGACGAACATCGCCCGCCACATCGACGTCGTCGAAGCCACTGCACGCGCCGTCGTCGCCTTCCTCGACGACCCGCGGTCACAGCCGGAAGGTGACTGGCACGAGGCGGTCGAGTACTGGCGAAACGGGGCCATCCGCAAGGTCGTTCGCCGCGGAGACGGGCAGAAGCTCGACGATGCACGAGCCTTGGGCTGCGTTGAGGTGGCGTTCGGCGGCACCGATGACTTCGGTCCCGCCGAGGCGTTTGTCTTCCCTCCGGGGCCGGTCGAGCCGCTGCCGAAGGAGTTGAAGAAGCTGCAGGTCGGCGGCACCGAGTTCCCCGATGAGGGAGGCACCTCAGTGACCGCGGACATGGCCGTCGTGACGATCGAACTTTCACCGCTGGTGACGCTGACGACGGGGAAGGCCGCGGCGCAGTGCGGCCACGGGGCACAGCTGGCCTACGAGCAGATGCCCGCCGAGGTTCGCGATCGTTGGCGCGAAGCAGGATTCAGTCTGCGAGTGGTCACACCCACGAAAGCGGAATGGGCGAAGAGCGATCGACCCGTGAGCGTCGTCGACGCGGGCTTCACGGAAGTAGACGGTCCCACCGAGACCGTTCGTGCGTGGTGGTGAAGGCCGGCTACTCCGCGGCTTCCTCTTTCTCGTCGTCGTAGAGGGGACGCGTCTTCGTGCCGTTTCCGAACTCGTCGAGGATGATCATGTGCTTGACCATCTCGCCAGCTTCTTCATCCCAGACGTCGATGATGTCGCCGGGATGAGTGCCAGGCTGATAGAAATCTTCGTTGACTCCAGTCACTGAACTCACCTCCTATGGTGCTCATGACGCTACGCCACTGTGATGCAAGTCTCAAGGAGTTTCCCGGTGCTTTCGCCGAGGTGGCCAGTGTGCCCCGCCGAAGTGTCCGGCGGTTACGATTGTGCCGGGCCGCTCAGCAGAGGGCCGTATGGGCGAGAAGATTGTGGAGCTCAGGTTGACGTTCACGGGCCACCTGGCGAGCATGTTCTTCCCAGGCGCATGTTTCATCTTCTGCAGCGGATTGTTGTCAGACGCTCTCCCCAGCTTCGCCCTGGGCGTGGGATTTGTCGGATTCTTCGTTCTCATCGCATGGCCGATCTTCACGATCGTCGTCCACGTCCGTCACGACCGCCGCCTCAAACATCAGCAGAAGCAACATATCTCGGACCACAGGAACATCGCTGAAATCCAGGTATCGGCTTCAGAGGTACCGGTCAACGACCCGCTGTTCACATTCGTTTCGGGTGTCGAAGCCGTGATCATGATGTTCGCCCTGCCGATCCTTCTCCTCGGCGGCATCGGAGTTTTCTGCCTGGTCACTCTCAACGATGAACCCGGCACAACCATTGTCAAAGCCGTCGCCGGCGTAGCGTCTCTGGGCCTACTGGGCGGCTACCTTTTCATGCTTGCACGCGGACGAACCCCGTCGACTTTGAGGATCGTCGGCATCGCAGTCGCCGTGTTCGGCATTGCTGGTCTCATCGCAGTCGGCACGGTGCTGCGCAGCGACGGACTCACCAACGTCGGCGACGTGATCATGGCGGTCACCAGTGTGGTCATGATCGCCGCCGGCATGTGGCTGGCGATCACCGGGCGCAACTCGTTCACACGCACCGGCTGAGAGCGGCCGGCTCGAATACAGGCCGCTCCATCAGATCCTGCGGACCTTGACGATGAGGTCGAAGACGAAGACGAAGACGAGAAGCGGAAGGGCACGGACCGTTGGGTCGGCGATTCTGTAGGCTGGGGTCATCATGACGGAGAGACTGAAACTTCACAATGACGGTGGACGCGATCGTGACGTTGCCGAGGCGGGCCAACCCGGCGAGGACGAGTTCCGTGTCGACATCGAACGGATCCGATTCTCCCCCTTCTTCTCACGGCTGGCCGCCGTGACCCAGGTGATCCCGCAGGCCGGTTCTGGCACAGTCATTCACAACAGGCTGACGCATTCGCTCAAGGTCTCTGCCGTGGCCCGGTCGATCGCCATCACCTTGAACAACTCCGATGAGCGCACCCGATCAGTGCTCGCTGAACTCGGCGGATGCGATCCGGTGGTGGTTCAGGCTGCTGCCGCAGCCCACGATATGGGGCACCCTCCGTTCGGCCACCTCGGCGAGAAGGAGCTTGATCGTGTCTCACGGTCGGTGCTGCGCCTGCCTGATGGCTTCGAGGGCAATGCGCAGACCTTCCGCATTCTTACAGCTCTCGACAGCTGTGATGCCACGGCGCGTGGGCTCAACCTCACTCGGGCGGTCAAGGCCGCAGTGCTGAAGTACCCGTGGGCGCGCGGCGATTGGACGCAGCATCAGCGACTGAGCTCGGCCGAGATGCCCAGGGGAGTCGGTGATGAGGTGTCGCAGGGGGCGATGAAGTTCTCCGCCTACGCGACCGAAACGGCCGAGATGCACGATGCACTGTCGGTGTTCCCGCGGATGGGCCGGTACCAGCAGACGCTGGAGTGTGCGGTGATGGATGTCGCCGATGACATCGCCTATGCGGTGCATGACCTCGACGATTTCTACCGATCGAACATCCTGCAGTACACCAGTGTCTCTGCCGAACTGGGCCGCTGGCTCAGCGACTGCCGTGAGCTGGCGCAGCTGCATGACACGGAGTTGGATCGTCGCCGGCCGGGCCATGCGCTCGAGTCGATGTGGCGCCACATTCAGGAGAAGGACCCGTGGATCGCCGATGAGGACGCGTTCCGACAGTCGGTGCAGCGAGTCAATCGGGATCTTGTCGAGGGTCTACTAGCCGTGCCCTATGACGGGGGACTGGAGGCCGACCGGGCTGTCACCGCTTTCACGCGGCGGTGGATCGATCGGCTCAAGGCCTCCATCGTCGTCGATGCGCGGCCACATGTCCGCAGCGGGCATGTGCGTCTGTCCGACACCGCCTGGCACGACGTGGTGGTGCTGAAGTTCGTCCACTCGAGGTTCGTACTCGAACGTTCAGATCTTGCGGTGTATCAGCGAGGGCAGACCCGGATCATCGCCTCCCTGGTGGAGGGTTTCCACGAATGGCTGCGCGATCCCGACGAGGCGACCACGATTCCTCGGCGCCTCCTCGATTCGGTTGAGGCGGCCACACAGGAATACCAGGATCTCTATGACAGGGATCCGTCCAGCCTCGGCGAGGAGGGCGCCAGTGCCATCGTCAGGCTGGGGAGGGCCAGAGCGGTTGTGGATTACATCGCCTCATTCACCGATGCGCAGGCCATGTCCGTCAACGCTTTGATCACCGGTTCCTCGGAAGAGCCGTGGGAGGCCGGACGCGGACTCTGAGGTGTCAACGGCACGTGCGTTCGTGGTGCTGACGCTTACAGTCAGACGAAGGATTTCATACAGACGAAATCAGACAGACGAAAGGCGGGGCCGGAGTTTTCACTCCGACCCCGCCTTTCGCGTGGTGTCAACCGTTCACACGGTCACGAGACTCAGTCTCAGAGGCCTGCACGGTGGCGGCGCGTCAGGTAGATCGCGATTCCACCGCCGGCGACGAGGAGGGCAGCGAGCCCACCCAGAGCCAAGGTGCCGTTGGCACCGGTGCGGGGCAGGTCGCCACCGTCAGCGGCAGCCGATGCGTTGGCATCATCGCTGGCGTTCGCGTCATCAGCTGAGTTCGCCGAGGCGTTTGCCTCGTCGTTGTTGTCAGCGGAGGCGTTGGCGTCATCGGTAGCAGCTGCGGAGTCGTCCGCGTTTGCCGATGCATTCACGTCGTCGTTGGCAGCGGCCGAGTCGTCAGCATCTGCCGAAGCCGATGCCGAATCGTCTGCGTCAGCTGAAGCGGATGCTTCGTCGTTGGCAGCGGCCGAGTCATCTGCGTCAGCCGTGGCCGAAGCGGAGTCGTCTGCATCTGCGGAGGCTGCTGCAGAGTCGTCTGCGTCTGCAGAGGCCGAATCATCGGCATCAGCGGAAGCGGAGTCATCTGCGTCAGCATCGTCGCCTGGTGCTTCGTCGGCTGCGGTCGCACGGACCGAGGACGAGGCCAGGTTGATGTCAGCAAGAGCGCCTGCGGCCTGAGTTTCGGCGCCCTCGGCTGCTGGCCTGTTCGGCAGGAGCTCGAGGCTGACTGCGTTCACGGTGAAGCCATCGGCTTCGGTGCCCTTGACGTTGCTGTCTTCAGCGGGGTCGCGCTTCGTGGGCTGCTCGTTGATCGTCAGGTCGACGATCTGGTTGAGGCCCTCGAAGACGGGGTCCAGACCGGAGAGGATCGGATCGACGACGTCGGTGATTCCGCCGGTGACCGATTCGGTGGTGGAGTTGAGGACTCCGCCGACGATCGGCTGGGTGACCGCCAAGAGCTGGTCGAGCAGCGGTCCGGTGATCGAGTTGAGCAGTGTTCCGATGTCGATTCCGGCGAGCTTGAGGTCGGTCGAGATCTCGGGGTCGCCTTCGCCTGTGCCAGCGAGCTGTCCGAGAGTCCCATCGATGTTGACCTTGCCATCTGCTGCGGGGATGCCCACTGCGGTGGCCTTGGCCGGCAGGGACACCTCGACACGGACGTCGTTGAGTGCGTCCTTGACGGTTTCGTTGAACTTGCCGGAGAGGCTGCCCAGTGCGTCTGCAACGGCGTCGGTGATCTTTCCGATGCTGTCAGAGGTCAGGACCTGGGTGTTGGGGTCGAGGCCGTTGAGATCCTCGCCCTTCTCACCTTTGACGATCTTGGCAAGGTCGATCTTGATGTCGCCGTTCTTGAGGTCGATCGAGACGATTCCCGCCTCATCCTCGAGCTTCTCGTTGACGACGTTCTCGACGACGCTGTTGAGAGCGTCCTGAGCTTCGACGTTGACGGTGGTGTCTTCGCCACCGAGGCTGACGTCTGCGAGTCCTGTCTTGACATCGATGCCGGACTTGGCCAGCTTGTCGGCCAGGCCTTCCTTGGCGATGACGTCTTCGAGGGTGCCGCCGGCTCCGTCGACGACCTCGTTGAGGGAGTCGGAGATGTTGCCGACAGCGGGGCTGGAGACGGTCATGACGCCGTCGGCGACAACGTAGTCGGAAGAAGCTTCGTCAGATCCTTTGGCTTCTGCGGTCGAAGCAACCGCACCGAGGGAGAGCGAGAGCTCGTCGACGATGTTGTCGGTGACTCCGTCGAGGCCAGCCTGTCCCAGAACCTGGGTGAGGTCGACTTCGGCGTTTCCGTACTCACCGTTGTTGATGTCGTCCACGTTGAGGGCGCCATCCTTGCCGACTGCACCGGCACTGGCCTTGCCACTGTCTGCCGAAGGAGCGTAGCCGTAGGAGTTGAGCGCTCCGGCTTCGCCGAGCTTCAGGAGGCCTTCGCCGCCCGGCTGGCTGATGACTGGCAGTGAGACACCGTCACCCAAATCCAGGTCGATGGCGCTCAGTGCTTCTGCATTGAGAGGGGTCTTGGCTTCCTCAGGATTGCTGGGGAAGCTGCTGTATGCACCAGCGGCATCGACGAGCTGATCGTCGAGGAGGTCCGACTGGACCAGCTGGCCGAGCGCCTCAGCGTCTTCGTTTGGGTCCTGCTCGATGGCTGCAGCGCTGGGTGAGGTGACCATGACAGTCAGCCCCAGAGCGGTGACTGCGGCTGCGCTACCGACGGCGATCTTTCGCACGGGCGGCTGCCCGTTACGGAGCTTCTTCATACTTCTCCACTTCCATTTGTGAGGATCGACCGACGGTGTTTGCGTACAAGGGACATGGTGCTTTTCGGCCGAACGGATTTCACCCTACAAGGTCATTGGCAAATAATGCGAAAGTAATGTGAAAAGTAACAGAAACGTAACGAGAAGTGTGTGTTCGCAGGTGGGTGGGGTACAAGTGAATGATCAATGAACGATGCTCAAGGGTGTCAGATGAAGGCTTTTTGGTGTAGTCCAGGTTGTTCCTTGAGATGCTGGGGATCGCGTTCACCGCGCTCAGTGCAGTCAGGTGTCCTTGTGTCTCACAGCGTGAAACGGCGATACTTTTGTTCGAACTAAAGTCCGACTTCTGTGGGCCGAGTCACGAAGCGTAATATGACGAAAGTGTCATGAGTGGCGTGTCGGTAATTACTGATGAGTAACGACTATCTGTGTTCTAGGTCACTAAAACGGCGGGGCCGGAGTTTTCACTCCGACCCCGCCGTTCAGGCGCTCAGCTCAGTGGCTGAGTGTCATGTGTATCAGTGCTGACCTGCCGATGCGCGGTAGCGGCGGGTTCCGTAGATCGCCGCTGCACCGCCTGCAATCAGCAGGGCTGCGATGCCGGCCATGGTCAGGACGCCGTCGGCGCCTGTCCGTGGCAGGTCTCCGCCGTCGCTGCTGCCTGAGGCATTCGTGCTGGCACCGGCTGAGCTAGCCGAAGCGTTCGAGCTGGCCGAGGCTGCCTGATCGGAATCCGAGGATGCTCCGGCGCTGGCCGAGGCTGCCTGATCGGAATCCGCGGATGCAGATGCCTGGTCAGCATCGTCATCCGACGAAGCGCTGGCTTCTGCGCCGTCAGCTGCGGCTGCGGCCGATGCTTCAGCCGAGGAGTCAGCGTTCGATGCCGCCGAGGCTGCTGCTGCCGGATCGGCGTCAGCAGCTGCAGTGGTGTCTGCATTGGCCGCGTCGTTGTCATCAGCGGTGGCTGCAGCCTGGGCTGCCGTCTGTGCTGATGAGTTCTCATCGGAGGTGGCATCGTTCGAGGCTTCGGAGGAAGCTTCTTCGTTGGCGGCCGACTCTGCTGCCGCTTCAGCGTTTTCGTTTGCTGCTGCGGATGCTGTGGTGTCAGCGTCAGCGGTAGCTGCTGCCTGAGCGGCTGCCTGTGCTGCCGGGTCTGCATCTGCCGTCGCATCAGCGGTGGTCGAAGCAGATGCCGAGGCCGACGCGTTGTCGTTGGCACTGGCTTCGTTGTCCGCATCTGCTGCTGCAGAGTCATCGGCGGTTGCTGCGGCTGAGGCCGAAGCTTCCGACGAGGAGTCTGCGTTCGCGGCGACGCTGGCGGCTGCTGCCGGGTCAGCGTCAGCGGCAGCATTGGTATCTGCGTTTGCTGTGCTTGAGTCATCGGCGTTTGCTGCTGCTTCTGCAGCTGCGGTTGCCGATGCATTGGTTTCCGTCGTTGCATCCGCAGAAGCTTCCGAAGAAGCGTCCTCGGTTGCGGCGGACTCTGCTGCAGCGGTTGCGTCGACCTCGGCAGCCGCGGAAGCGGTTGTGTCGGTATCTGCAGTGGCTGCAGTCTCTGCTGCAGCTTCTGCTGCTGGGTTGCCGTCGTCGTCAGCACTTGCCGAGGCTGATGCCGAGGAAGCAGCATCCTGGTTCACATCAGCCTCAGGATCAGCATCGGCAGTTGCAGTTGCGTCCGGATCGGCTGCTGCGTCAGCGGTCGCAGCTGCTTCTGCTGACGCCTCGTTCGAGGAGTCAGCTGTTGCAGCGGCCTCGGAGGCTGCCGCTGGATCAGCATCGGCAGCTGCAGAGGATTCGGCGTTCGTGTCGGCGGTGTTATCTGCCTGTGCTGCCGCATTGGCAGCAGTGGTTGCCGAAGCATTTGTTTCCGTGGTGGCGTCAGCTGAGCTTTCTGACGAAGCGTCCTCGGTTGCTGCAGACTCTGCTGCTGCAACGGCATCAGGATCTGCGGATGCTGAAGCGTCCGTGTTGTCGTCGGCGTCCGGGTTAGCGGCCGCCTGAGCTGCTGCCTGCGCGCCGGGATCGGCGTCGGCATCGTCGGTGGCGTCCGCCGAGGCTGCTGCCGAAGCTGCAGCATTCGTGTTCGCATCCGGATCCGGATCGACCGGTGCATCTGCGGTTGCACGGACCGACGAGGAGGCGAGGTTGATGTCAGCAACGCTGACGGCAGCCTGAGGTGCAGGTGCGTCTGCCGGTGGCGTGACACCCGGCAGGAGCTCGAGGCTGACTGCACTGACGGTGAAGCCAGGACCGTTGTCGCCCTTTACCTGGCTCTCCTGTGCAGGATCCTTCACAGTGGGCTGCTCGTTGATCGTAAGTTCGACGACCCTGTTAAGGGCGCCGAAGACGGGATCCAACGGGTCAATGACTGCGGCCACTGTGTCTGCGAGTGTCTGGGCAATGTCATCGGCAGTCGAATTGACGATTCCGCCAACTGTCGGTCCGAGGAGACTCAGTACTGAGGTGATGAGTGGATCGGTGATCGCATTCAGGATTTGTCCGGCGTTAATGGTGACGAGTCCGACCTTCAGCGTCAGGTCGGTCTTGACTGTTGGTTTCGTGCTGTCAACACCGGTGAGCTGACCCAATGTCGCTTCGACCGTGACGACGCCGTTTGCTTCAGCGAGGGCACCACCGAGTGCCTCAATGTGTGCCGGCAGTTCGATCGTCACAGCGACGTTGTTGAGCGCATCCTTCAGCGTGGTCGTGAGTTTTCCGGTGACCGTGCCGAGTGCTTCTGCGACTGCATCAGTGATCTTGGTGATCGTCTCTGAGGTCAGGACCTGAGTATTCGGGTCGAGATTGTTCAGATTAGTGGCGTCGGTTCCGCCGACGATCTTCGCAAGGTCAATTTTGATTTCACCAGTGCTGAGATCGATCTTGGCGATACCTGCTTTATCGGCCAGTTCCTCATTGATGAGATTCTCGACAATCGAGTCGAGGGCCGTCTTGGTGTCGACTGAGATTGTAGAAGTTGCGCCGCCAACTTGAATTTTTGCGAGGCTGAGAACGTTGAGATCAACGCCGACTTTGGCCAGCTGATCGAGCAGGCCCTGGGATCCAAGGGCTTCGTCGAGTGTGGTGCCGGTTCCGGCCACAACCTCATCCAGTGCGCCTGAGACACCCTTGACAGCTGGGCTGGAGACGGTGAGGACGCCGTCAGCAACAACATAGTCAGACGTGGGGGTCTTTCCGTCGCTGCTTGCGGTTGAAGCGATCGCTCCGAGCTCAAGGCTGAGATCGTCGACTACCTGGTCGGTGATTCCGGACAGGCCGAGCTGATCGAGCAGCGATGTCAGATTGACATTGGCATTTCCGGCGGTGCCGTTGTTGATGTCATCGACGTTGATTGCTCCGTCTTCGCCGACAGCGCCAGCACTGGCCAGCGCTTCGTTGTAAGCAGGAGAATGACCATAAGAGTTGATCGCGCCGGCATTTCCGAGTTCGAGGAGGCCACTTCCGTTGGCATCGCTGAGGAGCGGGAGCGAAATCCCATCTCCGAGGCTGATATCCAGCGCACCCAGGGCGTCAACATTCAGCGGAGTGCTGACTTCATCAGTACTTGATGGCGCGCTGCTGTACGCCGAAGCGGCATCGAGAAGCTCAGCGCTGAAGAGATCTGATTCGATCAGCTGACCAAGTGCTTCTGCATCTTCGGCGGGATTCTGTTCTTCGGCGTTACCTGGTGACGTTGTCAGCAGGGTGAGCCCTAATGCTGTGGCGGCGGCAACGCCGCCGACAGCAATTTTACGACCGGTCGTATGCCGGTTTCGGAGCATCTTCATGGTTCTCCACATCGTTCGAAACTTGAACATCCGCTGGACGGAAACAGGCAGTCTCCTGGCAGATCCCTCATAACAATACGTAGTAACCAAAAAGTAATCACGAAATCACGAACAAAGTTACGATCTCGTTATATTCTCGCTGGGCGACTCGGATGTTGTTTGTGAATTTTTCATGAAGCCAAAGCACGATGGACCTGACGTTTCTGTAGTTTCTGCTGTAGATGACTGCGGCGACTATGTCGTTCTGGTCCGAGTACATGCGTGTAGCTCCAGGTCAGAGCATCATATATGTAGGTCTGCCGGATGGTGCTCCCCGCAGGGTGATCATCTGCGTGTGGCGAAGGGGCCTATCTAGAACCGGGCCGAGGTGGTCATTGTGTGGTAATTACCGAAGTGACTTGCGAGTAATTTGAATCATGACAAGTTTGTTGGATATGAGACCGTACCGCGATTATCCGCAGAGAATGCGGCTATTTCGAGACCTCATCCCCGGCTGCTGGGCTGGGAGAATACTGACTGCGGCCTGTTCGCGCGGTTCACGGGTCCGCAATAGGGTCATCACAACCGCAGCGGCAGACGAAGGGGTTGAAGTATGGGCGTGAAGAAGCGTTTTGCTGTGATCGGCGCTGGCATCATCGGTGCGGCTGTGGCTCGCGGTCTGGTCCAGAAATACGACGGTGCAGACGTCACCTTGTACGAAAAGGAAGACCATCCCGCAGCGCATCAGACGGGGCACAATTCGGGCGTCGTCCATGCCGGTCTCTACTATGAGCCCGGAAGTCTCAAGGCGCTGCTCTGCCGTCGAGGTGTCTCGCTTCTGCTCGATTTTGCGCGCGAACACGATGTCGCATTCGAAGAGTGCGGAAAGGTCGTCGTCGCAACGAACGATGTTGAAGTGGAGCGGCTGAACGGAATCCATGCTCGCGCCCGAGCGAACGGTGTCCCTGATGTCGAACTGCTGGACCGCGACGGACTTCTCGAGGTCGAGCCGAATGCCGAGGGAGTCGCGGCGCTGCACTCGCCGCATACTGGAATCATCGACTATCGCGGGCTGACGGAAGCACTCGTTGCAGATTTTCGTCGTAGCGGCGGTCGGGTTCGCTTCTCCACGGAAGTGAAGAGGATCGAGCAGCGCAGGGGGAGCGCCGGCACCACCGCGATCGTCCACTCGGGCGTCGACTCGCAGGAATACGACCAGGTCATCACCTGCGCTGGCCTGCAGGCGGACCGACTCGCAGCACGCTCAGGCGAGGAGAAGAGACCCAGCGTCGTGCCGTTCTTCGGTCAGTACTTCATCCTCGAACCGCGCTTCAATGATGTCGTCAACGGCCTCATCTACCCGGTTCCAGACCCGAAGTACCCGTTCCTGGGCGTCCACGTGACCCGCCGCATCGACGGCGGCCTGATGATCGGACCCAACGCCTTCCTCTCCTTCTCCCGGGAGGGGTACAAGGGTCTCGGCCTCAACGTCCCCGACTCCCTGACCGTGGCAACGGATCCGGGATTCTGGAGGTTCGCCGCCGGCAACATGGCAACGGCTGTCCGTGAGATTGGCGGCGTCTTCTCGATCGAGAAGTTCGTCGCCGAGGCCGCCCGCTACGTTCCCTCTCTCTACGGAGCCGACGGTCACCGGGCCACTAGGGGAATTCGCGCTCAGGCGATGAACCGGGACGGCAGCCTAGTCGATGATTTCGTCATCGATCGTGCGGGAGCCACGATGTTCGTCCGGAATGCACCTTCGCCGGGAGCCACCTCGGCGCTGGCGATCGCCGAACATCTCATCGACACCGCCGCCCTCACCTGAGTTGGCGAACACGACAGCATTCTCACCTGGGATCTTCTGTTTTCCGTCGGGGCAGGCTGTTTACAAGCATCCACGAGAGGTGCAAGCCTTAGATAGGCCCCACATATGTGGCACCGAGTAGGAACGGAGCTGATGATGAACCTCGAGAATCTACGCACTGTGTATGACAACCAGAGTCCCTTCGCCACCGTCTATCTGGAAGGACGTTCTCCTGGTGCCGACGCCGAGAAGCAGGTGCGGCTGCGGTGGGACGAACTCCGTGCGAACCTCACGGACGCCGGCGCGGCAGACGAGATCCTTAAACACCTCGACGACACCTTGATCGTCGAAGACATCACTGAAGTACAGACCGATGGGCGAATCGTCGTGGCGAACTCAGAAGGGGTTGTTCTCGACGAGCACTGGGATGCTGCACTGGGCACCGGTGACACTGCACATTACGGAGAGGTCCCCGAACTGGGTGCCTATGTCCGTGAAGGATGCCGCCTGGTCGATATGGTCCTCGTCATCGCCAATCAGGAAGGCGCGACCATCCGTGAGCTGAGGGTGTCCCCTCAACATGAGGTGAAGCAGCAGGATGAGTCACGCATCAGCGGTGACAGCGACGAGGACATTCACGCACCACGGCAGGGGGCCCTGTCGCACAACCAGATTCGACGTCGTGCCGATGAAATCGTCAAAGACAACGCTCGCGCAGTCGCTGACCACGTCGATGAGATTGTTCGCGCTCGTGAACCAGACCTCGTTGTGGTGGCTGGCGAGGTCCAGGGCCGCACCGCTGTGAAAGCTGAGTTTTCGGCCCAGGTCACCGAGCGCCTCGAAGAAACCGATCAGGGAGGTACGGATGACGACGCTGGGGAAGAAGCACTCTACGATGCCCTGAAATCGCTGGCTTCCGATCGCGTCCAAGCGAAGCAGACCGAAGACACGGAGAACCTGTCCTACAGCAAGGCTCACGACCTTGCTGTGGAAGGACAGGAAAGGGTCTCTCAAGCCGTTCAGCGCGGAGCTGTGGCTACAGTGCTCCTCGACTACGATGCCGGTTCTGAAGGCGAAGGAGCGATCCTGGCCGACGCAGTTCTCTCATCCGCCGATGTCGGCCTCATCAGCGGAGACGTCGTGGACGGAATAGCAGCGATACTGCGCTATGACGCGGCCACGGCCTTGGCCGACTGACCATGGCCGCGTGATTCACGGCTGGCTGAATTCCCGCATTCGACGGTGCCCACGGGTGCCGTCGGGTGCGGGAATTCTGGTTGTGACGACATCACACCGAAAAGTCATGACTTACAGATGACTTGATCAGGTTCGGAGACGCATCGATACCTCGACCGATGCATGCTGTGGGGCACCCCCGGCACGGAGTGTCAGGCTAGTTGGCAGTCATGTCCTCACATGACGGCTTGTTCCCATCTCGTGAGGTACTTGAACAGGCAATATTCATACTCTGGCCACGGCCGGGCTGAAAACCGCCTCAAAGAAGCTGGGTCCCCCTTGACGGAATCGAAATCAGGCGGAAGATTGAGGTTCCAAGGGCAGATTGCTTGCGGCTTTTGAAGAACAGAAGCCCGAGGACGAAGTGAGGACTTTGCGAACGACCCAGACGACGGCCAGTCGCGTCACCAGCTGACGGTCGTCCGGGAGCAGAAAGACAATTCATATCGAGACACGGCTGGCGATCACTGTTCAAAGCAATCACAGATCGCCTAGCTCAAGGGTCATCAGCCACACGCGCCATAGGCGCAGATTCGGAGGAACCCAGTGAACGACAAGATGAAACTCACAGGCCTGATATTGGCGGGCTACATGCTCGGCCGAACGAAGAAGTTAGGCATGGCACTGACGATCGCCTCTACCGTGGCTGGATCAACTGTGGTGAAGAACCGCGAGAGTCTCATTGGAGGATTGAAGGAATTCGCCGATGCCACACCAGAACTCAAAGAGCTTCAAGAGAAGATCACCGGACGTCTGGCCGACTCAGGTAAGGGTGTAGCTAAGGCTCTGGCAGCCAAGGGCATCGACGAGCTGAGCAGCCGACTCCAAGATCAGACCGAGAAGTTGAAATCAACCTTAGATGAGGCCGCGGACGACCTTGACCCTTCGGTTGATGAGGATGATCCGGACAGCGAAAGCGCGGAATCCGATGCTCCTGAGGACCTCGACGAAGCTGAGACACCTGAAGAAGCTGAGACACCTGAAGCTGAAGACGAACAGCTCGATGAAGCTGAGGCAACGGATGAAGCCGATTCTGCGGAGCCCGTCGATTCGGACGAGGCCGAAGAGGTAGAGGAAGAGCCGGCAACGGAAGAAGCACCTGCAAAGAAGCCAGCTCGGAAGCGTTCCTCGACAGCGAGCCGGTCTGCAGGCAAGGCAAGCGGTACCTCCACATCGAAGAGGTCAAGCACAGGCGGGGCCACCAAGAGGACCAGCGGAGCATCCAAGACTTCGAGCACCCAGCGCCGGTCGGGCAGCAAGACGGCATCTGCTTCCAAGTCGACATCGACAGCTAAGTCGGCACCGACGCGGAAGCGTTCGACGGCTGCGAAGAAGCCTGCAGCTTCACGCAAGACCAAGGAGGCCAGCGGTGAGTGATGACTCCATTTTCAGCGGCTTAAAGGAGCAGGCGGCAGACTACGCCAAGACCCTCGGCCGCAAGGCAATCAAGTCCGCTGGCGACAAGGTCGATAAGTTGTCTGACCGATTTGACGGATCATCGGATTCAGCGGGCGCGGCTGCCCAGGCCGGTGCCGAAGAGATCGCGGAAGGCAAGTCGCCAGCCAAGGCGGCTCTCTCCGCAGCGACCGCTGGTGCCAAGGACAAAATCAAAGGCGTCTTCGGCGGGGGTTCTTCCGGCAGTTCCGGTGGCTCTGGCGACTTCAAGTTCTCGAACATCATCGAGACGGCCGATGTCGGTGTGCCGTTGTCTGTCGCGTACAACGCGTTCACAATGTTTGAGAACTGGCCAGACTTCATGAAGAAGGTCGAGAACGTCGAACGCACGGATGACGTGAAGATCAGCGTCAAAGGCCAGGCTGTCTGGTCCCACCGCACGTGGGAGGCGACAATCATCGAGCAGGTCCCGGACTCACATATCGTCTGGGAATCGACCGGTGAGAAGGGCTACATCAGCGGCAGTGTTTCCTTCCACGAGTTGGCCCCCAGGCTCACCCGCATCATTGCGAGCGGCGAATACCATAAACAGGGATTCGTCGAGGGAGTCGGCGCCCTCTGGTTCACGGTGCCTCGCAGATTCCGGCTCGAACTGAAGTTCTTCGTTCATCACGTGATGAACGAGATCATGATCGATCAGGACGGCGTTGAAGGATGGCGCGGTGAGATCCGCGACAGCGAACTTGTCATCTCACATGAGGATGCTCTCGAAGAGGAGCAGGCTCAGGCTGAGGCCGACGAGGCTGATGAACAAGAGTACGAGGACGCGGCGCCCTATGAAGAGGACGAAGAGCCTCGTGAATACGGCGAGTCCGAAGACGAGACCGATCCGGTTGAGGGCGAGGATGCTGAAGGCGAATACGTCGACGAACCTGTCGACGAGGAGCCGGAAGAAGAATACGTTGACGAGCCAGCCGAAGAAGAACCTGTCGAAGAAGGAGAGCCCGTCGAAGAGGAGGAGATCGACGACGCAGGCGAGCCTGTGGAATATGAAGAGGACGAACCAGAAGAGTACGAAGAAGCAGCCGAAGACGAAAGTGGACGCAATTGAGCGTCCTTCCAATCGGAAGTAGGTAATGAGAATGAGTACCAACACCGCTGAACGTTCACGTGGCAGTTATGTCGATCGTCCCTCATCGAGTTCTCTGGCTGACGTCGTCGAGATCATCCTCGACAAAGGGCTCGTGATCGATGCCTATGTGCGAGTCTCACTTGTCGGCATCGAAATCCTCACCATCGACGCCCGCATCGTCATCGCCAGCGTGGACACGTACCTTCGCTTCGCCGAGGCGACCAACCGGCTCGACCTGACGCAGCAGGGCGGTCGGGATCTGCCGGAGATGCTGGGCGGAATGGCAGAAAGCGGCGCCAAGGGCAAAACCCAGGGTGCCGTGGAAGGCGTCAAGAACGCGCTGACATCTGACGATTCCGATGACGAGGATGAGAAGCCACGCCGTCGAACCAAGCGTCCCGCTCGCAGCTCCTCTGAGTCCGAGTGAGCGACGATATCGATACTGACAGCGACAAGTATCTCTACGGCATCGTTCTCGCAGATACGGGCTTGTCGGAGGGAACCGGCGGTGTGCAGGCAGGTCAGCTGCATGCCGTCGGCTCCGGTCGGGTTGCGGCGGTGGTGTCCGACCTCGTCGAGACGGACATCCTGGGCACCCCGGACGATCTGAAGGCCCACATTGCGGTCCTCGACGGGCTCGCAGCGACGCAACCAGTGCTGCCTCTTGCCTTCGGGACCGTCGTCCCAGCGGAGGCCGACATCGCTGGCGAAGTGTTGGCCCCACGCGAAGCCGAATATGTCGAGGCTCTGGAGGGACTGTCGGGGCTGTCCCAGTTCACTCTTCTGGTCCGGTACGACCGGGACACCGTCCTCCGGGAGATCATTCTCGACAACCCTGAGGCCGCCGAGCTGAGGGAGAACATTGCGGGCACGGATGAGGACGAGACACGAAACGAACGTATCCGCCTCGGCGAAATCGTGGTGAAGACCATGGAGAGTTGGAAGACCACGGAGGGCCCGCCGATTCTCAATCAGCTCGAACCTCTGACTGCCGATATGTCGGTGCGTGAGAGTGGACAGGCTGAAGACGTGGTCGAAGTCGCTGTGCTTCTTTCTCAGGAATCGCTCGCGGAGTTCGACGACGCCATCGACAAGTTGGCAGAAGCGAATCAGGACCGTATGAGGTTCCGGCTCGTCGGACCACAGGCTCCCTATGATTTCGTTCCTGAGATGTAGGAGTAGTCATGGGAATTTTCTCAGCGATCTTCGGTGCGCCTCTGGCCCCTCTCAAAGGGACCGTCTGGGTGGCTGAACAGGTTCGCAACGAAGCTGAGAAGCGCTATTACGATCCCAGTGCGATCAGGCGGCGGCTGGAAGAGGTTTCTGCGGCCAAAGAATCCGGCGCCATCAGCGAAGACGAGGCCGATGAGCTGGAGCGAGACTTGGTCGCGCGTCTACTCGAGTCGACTCGTCGACGAAAAGCGAAGGAGAACCCATGAGCGAACAGACAAGCACCGACGAGAAGCAGGCTGCACGGGGCGAGGACTCGTCCGAAGGCACGTCCCAGCAGGGAAGTGGTGAGAAAAGACCGCCGAGGCGGACCGCTTCGGCTGAATCGCCACGCCGGTCGACTGCTGCAGCGCCGTCCAAATCTCGAACAGTGAAATCGAAGGCCAGCGCACCAAAGTCCCAGGACACGAAGACGGCATCTGAACCCGCCAGGGTCTCCACTGTGCAGGCGGTCAAGAGGGCCGTCGAACAGTTCAGCGCACTCACGGGCCGTTCCCCGGAGTCAGTCGTCGGCGCACGTTGGGTAGATGACCACTGGGCCGTGCGACTCGAAGTCGTGGAATCTCGTCGCGTTCCCGACACCGCCGATCTGCTGGCCGAATACGACATCCAACTCGACGGGCAGGGCGAACTCCTCGAGTACAGCCGACAGAACCGATACGTCCGGGGACGGCCTTCCGAGTGATCAGCCCAAGCGGTTTGGTCCATTGCCTCGTGTCCACTGGGCCAGGAGCAGACCGACGACCACACATTCACACTCGGGAGATTAGCCGATAGGAAGCCGACGATATGAGCATTACGAACCAGTCGAACAGAGCGATGCAGCCACAGCGCAGCCAAGAGGGGACTCTCCTCCACGTGGTGGAGACACTGCTGGACAAAGGCCTGGTCCTCAACGCCGACATCATGGTCTCGGTGGCAGGGGTGGAACTCCTCGGAATTCGGATCAGGGCAGCATTGGCGTCGTTCGAGACCGCAGCACGCTACGGACTGGACTTCCCTGCGGGCACGGATCGCGACACGGTGGCGTGGAAAGAAGCTATCGAGCAGAAGGACACCTGCCCAGAATGCGGTAAACGCGCCGAGCTGGCTCAGCTGATGAACGCGTACTGCCCCTGGTGCGGTTGGCAGAGTGCTCATTCCAAGCGAGTGGAGTCGGGCGGCTCAGCGGAACTCAGACAGTCCTCCGAGGAGCCCGAGAAGTCATCCGAGCGCAAGTAGGTCGCTGATGGCCGACGACGCGATCATGCAGCCCACCCGGGATCCACGTGCGACCCTGCCTGACCTCATTGAGGTGCTACTTAACAAAGGCGTGTACTTGAATCTCGACCTCATCATCTCCGTCTCAGACATACCGCTCATCGGGGTCAATCTGCGTGCGACCATCGCCGGAATCGAGACGATGCTCGAATACGGAATGATGCGTCAATGGGATGAGGACACACGAAAGTGGGTCCAGCAGTCGGTGCGCGCGCATCTTCCCTTGGCCGAAGACGAGGAGATCCTCGCCAAGATGGCGGGTGGGCATTATCAGGACAACTTCTATCGCACCTGGCGACCAGGCAGCGCCTACCTCACTTCGCAGCGGCTGATCATCCACCGACGCGATCCGGCGGAGACTCTGTGGCAGGCGAAGCTGAGTTCAATAGAATCCATCACGCCGTTGTCGGAGCCGTCGATCGGGGGAGAGGAACGTATTCGCATCCTCGTCCGACTCGACGACGGGAGCGAATCGAAGTTGTCCGCCCTTGAGCCCGAACGTCTGATCCGTCTGGTTCAGGAGCAACGAGGGGCAGCACTGCAACCCTCGACGGGTCGAGTCTCGAGCTCCTCGCCACAACCGCTGAAGCAGGGCCGAATGTGGTACCTGGAGACGCTGTCGGACGGAGGGACATGGCGGGGCGGCGAAGCTATCCTGTCGGGACGTGACCTTACCTGGAAGTCCCCGATGGACAGCCGCGCACTGGTGAGGGTCTCTGCCTCGCAAGTGCGGAATCTGCGCTGGGAGAAGCACGACAACCCTACCGACAAGGCACATATTCTGTTCGTCGAGGCCGAACGGTCTTCGATACGTCTGGCCGCGGATGACATTGACGGCTGGTACGAAGAACTCGAACAATGGAGCGCATCCGAGCAACAGGATCCGGCTGCCGGCAATCCGCGCGAGAAGACTGATGAAGGAGAGTCATGGCACTGAATGTGGATGAGGAGAGCCTCAAGCACGGCGTTCTCACCTTGGTCGTCACCCTTGTCGAGGTGATTCAGGAAGCGCTGGAGACACAGGCTGTGCGGCGCATGGAAGGCGGTGACCTCACCGAGGAGGAACAGAACCGCCTCGGCGAAGCACTTCTGGAACTCGATGAGGCCATGGACCAGATCAAAGCCGAGCACGGCATCACCGGCTCCGTTGACGATCTGCATCGCGGACTCGACGACGTCGTCGACGAGGTGGTCGACAAACTCATCAACCCAGCCAGATGGGCCGAAGAGACTTCGAAGGACATCAAGTGACAGATGACAGTGCAGGGCACAGCGAAGAATCAGGAACGTTTGCAGCTGCGCCGCCCAAGCTCTATGTCTACGCCATTGTGCCCGCCGGTGATTACTCACCCAAGGTGAATGGCATCGACGGTTCGCCGGTGCATCTGATCGGGGACCCCGAGGGACCCCGCGCGGTAGTCCATACACATAATGGCGGGCCATACGACGGCGCCGACGACGATGTGAAGCGATGGGTTCTGCAGCATAGCGAGGTTGTTGAAGACGGATGGCAGGGAGCCGGAAGCGTGCTTCCGGTCTCCTTCAATGTGATCGTGCGCCCGGACACCGAATTGGGAGCAACGTCGACCGCTCAGCTCGAAGGATGGCTTGAGGAGTCGAAGGGTGCGCTGTCCAAGCGATTGGGCGAATTGGACGGCACTTCGGAGCTGCGAGTCGAGATCTCGCTGGACAAAGGCGCCTTCGTAGAAGCCAACGACGAGGTTCGGAGAATCAAAGACGACATGGAAGGCCGCCCAGCTGGAGTCCGGCGACTGCTGGAGAAGCGACTGGAGAAGACCGAGAAGGAGTTCGCAGATCGAGAGGCCGACGATCTCTATCCTGCCCTGAGAGCTCGGATCGCCGAAAAGTGCCTAGGCATCGAGGAGTACCGCACTCCGCCTCGCGAAGCAGGACAGACTCCCATCCTCATGGCCTCGTGTCTGGTCACTGAACCAGGCATCCAGAATCTGGGAGCCGAGCTGACCGCTATTTCGAACGAGCAGCCAGCCGTTTCCATCCGATTCCTGGGCCCCTGGCCGCCGTACTCATTTGCCGACATGTCCGAGGCGTTTGCCGGCATGTCCGGTCAGGATCGCCCTTCTTCCGCCACGTAGACACGTGAGCGCAGGCGTTGAGCGTGGGTCATGTTCTTGACGTCGACATCGCTGTCGAAGGTCGAGCCCAGGGCACCGGCGACAACGCCCATGGCGGCGCTGAGCCAGGCGATGTCCAGATAATTGGTGAACTTCGCCTCCGGGCGATGGATGATCTGGGCCATGAAATCCGGGTCGATGACGATGAGACTGCCCACCAGAATTCCCGCAACCAGCAGAACGTAAAGCGCGCCCACGCAGATGATCAGGGTGAGGACGGACGACAGATTGTAGTAGAAGACGACCTGAGCACGACGGCCCCTGACCGGTCTGTCCCAGAGGCCGTTGACGGTCAGCAGCCACCCCACCATCACCGCGATCGCGATGAGTCCGATGGAGATCAGCCGAGCCGTCGACAGGTGGTGCGACATCTGCCAGATCGAGCTGTAGAAGATTCCGAAAGCCCCCGTCGCCGAGGCTGCGGCCAGGGCCCGAGATAGCTTGCGCGCCATGCGCAGCGGTTCATTGGCCGTCGTCATTCCCAACACCAGGCGGGTACCGCCAGTGAAGGTGTGCGCGTGCAGGGTGCGGTGCCCGGAATCGGCTCGACTCGACCACTGACCCCACCTGGGCAGACTATGCTTCGGGGCCGTATGGCCGTCGGGCAGCAGCTGGTTCGCACAGCTCATGAAGATCTTGAGCAGGCGACGTTTCGTCGTCAATGCGCCGAGGGTCGGTTTCGAGACCACGGCGACCTTGCGGTCCGGTAGGACCTCGGCGATGAGTGGTTTGTCCTGGGTGTGGCGAGGAATATCCGTGAACATGATGACGAGGTCCGCGCTGGGATATCTGTTCACCACCGAGTCGAGAGTCGACATCTCCAACTGGTGGTCTGTCCGCACCCGAATGGTCTCGGTGCACGTGTCGACATGAACGTCGGCATCGAAGCTCTGCCGCAGGAGCTCTTCGAACTCGTCCTTGATCGCCGCGACCCGGCGGGTCGGCGGGCCGGGGTCAGAGATGAGGAGCAGGTGCATCGCAGCTGGTGCTTTCGTCCATGGTGTCCTCCACGGGGCAGGGGCCGGGCGGATCGCCGACGTTTCCACACTCGCAGGGATGGTGGTGTTTGGCCAGAGGCAGGGTCCGCATGGTCGTGACTTCCGGCAACTCCACACCGGCCATTCAGTGTGCCTTGATGTCTGGGATGCTGGACGGGTCACGTATTCTGATGTGGGTATGACGCAGCGTATCGACCGCTGTGAGAGAGCTAGTGAAAGAGAGATCGGCAGATGAGTGTTCTGGTGACCGGAGGTGCCGGATACATCGGCTCCCACGTAGTGCGGCTGCTGTCCGAGCGCGGCGATGACGTCCTTGTCGTCGACGACCTTTCCACCGGGATCGAGGCTCGCGTCACCGGCCTGCCGATCGTCAGCATCGACCTTGCCGCGGCCGACGCCGAGGATCGTCTCGTCGCTGCGATCGAGGAGCACTCGGTGGACTCGATCATCCACTTCGCCGCGAAGAAGCAGGTGGGGGAGTCGGTCGAAGAACCCATCATGTACTACCGCCAGAACATCGGCGGACTCACGAATGTCCTCGCCGCCGCCGAACGCACCAGCATCGAATCCCTTGTCTTCTCATCGTCGGCCGCGACCTACGGCATGCCCGATGTCGAGATGGTCGCCGAGGACCTCGACTGCCGACCGATCAACCCCTACGGGCAGACGAAGCTCATCGGCGAATGGATGATCGACAATGCGATCACCTCGGCGAGGATGCGCGGTGCGAAGTTCAACGCCGTGAAGCTGCGCTACTTCAACGTCGCCGGAGCCGGCTGGCCTGAACTCGCCGACACTGCAGTCATGAACCTCATCCCGATCGTCCTCGGCCGCATCGCCGACGGTAAGGCCCCCATCGTATTCGGCGACGACTACGACACCGCCGACGGCACATGCATCCGCGACTACGTTCACGTCAAGGATCTGGCTGAGGCGCACATCGCCGCGCTCGACTACATGAAGTCCGGGGACACCTCGGAGACGGTGTTCAACGTGGGCACCGGCACCGGTGCCTCCGTCAAGGAAGTCATCGACGCCATCGCCGAGGCGACCGGCCGTGAGATCGTGCCCGAAATGGGCGAGCGTCGCGCAGGTGACCCACCCGCACTCGTCGCCGACGTCTCCCGCATCGGCGCGCAGTTGAGCTGGAAGGCCGAGTTCGACCTCGACGAGATCGTGCGCAGCGCGGTTGAGGCTGCGGGGATGCTGCCGGAACGGACCAGTGACTGAGCTCGAAGCCTCGGCGAGGGCTGCTCTCGACTGGGTGCGCAGCAGATCTGTGCGCGAGGTTCAGACATGCAGTCGCCTGGCGAGTTCGAGGCGGACTTCCCGGCCCCGAGCAAGTTGCAGCAGTACTAGAGCGAGGATGCTGAGGCCACCGCAGACGGCCGACGGCAGGGGGTACGTGACCCAGCCGAATGCGAGGAACACGATGGGTGTCAGACCCAGCACCGCCGCCAAACCGCTGTAGAGGATGTGCTCCGTCGCCTCGAAGCGCATCGCCCAGACTGTGATCAGCAGAGCAGCAAGGGAAGAGGCACAGACGATCGGCAACGCGTACGTCAGTGACCAAGCACGCCAGCCGGCGAGGTAGTCCCAGTAGACGCAGACCAGACCGATGAGGACGACGAGATAGATGGTGCCCTTAGCGACATTGCGTCGTTTGCGAACTGCCATGAGGACCACAAGCCACATAGCGGTGACCCCCAGCCAGCCGGAGCGAAGCACTCCGAAGCCTTCGGGTTTGTGGCCCAGCAGGAGCTGGGCCGCCAAAGACCCAGCGATCACGACGAGCGAGGTCAGGAACAGTATCCTGAGCAGCCGGCGCCTCGAGAACGTGAGGGGAACCGTCGGCAGCGGACTCGGCACCGCGTCCCCTGTGACAGGAGCGGCGCACAGGGGACATCGGGTCCAATCACCTTCAACGGCGATCGAACACTCGCGGCAGCGTCTCATGATTGACCCTCCGCGATCTCATCCTCGGTGACTCGTTCCGCAGCGACCGTGACATCGGCCCCCTCGGCAGTGAGCATCCGCGCGAATTCCCTGATGTGGTCGGTTTCGACGAAGGGCGAGGTGAAGCTGACGGTGAGCAGTCCGGCGTGGGACGTCGCGCAGAATTGCGGGCGGACTGCGGAGACATGGAACAGGACGCGGCCCACATGCGATTCGGCCGGTTCGGGCAGGCTCAGGCGACCCAGGTTCGAGACGGCGACGCTCAGACCACGGTTGCTGTGTCTGTTGACCAGGCCCAGGATCACATCCTTGAGCGGGCGCGGCATGATCCTCAACCCGGGCATCCGCTCGACTCGGATGAACCATCGCAGCTTCTTCTCCAGCGCCTCGTGGGTTGCCTGGGGCAGGAACTGGCTCTCCAGCTGTTTGCAGATCGAACCGAGATCGTCCTCGCCCTGGCCATAGGTGTGTTCCACACGGACAGTTGCGAAGAAGTTCCGTGCAGACTCCGAGGGAAAGAACTGGCGCAGATTCACCGGGACCGAAGCGGCCAGAGTCCGGGCCCGTCCCAGGCCACCCGAGGATATGCGAATGGACTCGAAGAACAGCGCCGTCAGGTACATGGTGAGCGAGACGTCGGCGGCTCGAGCAAGCCCGAGCGCAACATCCGTGGGCATGGTGAGTTCGACAGCGCGCGTGCGGTTGTCCGGGGTGCGGGTCCCTCTGACCCGGTGGACCTTCTTACCCGCCGAACGGCGCAAGCGGCCGATCTTCCAACGATCGGCAGGCGACTGGGCGCTGTCAGCGACGGTGAATGTGGCCGGTGTGGCCGCACGGCTGAAAGCGGAGCGGGAAGCGGGCGACTGATGCCGGCGGCGGAAGTAGTGCGCGAAGCTGTCGATGTTCAGGCCATGTATCGGCTCGGCCGGCGCATCGGCGGATTCGCTGGTGCCTTCGAACAGCGGACTCCGGTCGGAGTCGGGATGTCGCAGTCTGATGTATGCGTTCACCAGGTCGGAGAGGAACCAAGCCGCACCGGTGCCATCGGAGAGCGCGTGGAACACCTCGACGCTGATCCGCCGACGGTGATGGACTACGCGGAACAGCAGATTGCGCCGACCGGCCTGATAGATGGGGGCGCACGTGTGCTGCTCATCCGCGGTGACCTGCGGGTGCAGGTCGCTGTCCTGCAGGTAGTACCAGAACAGGCCGCTCTGCAGCACCGCGTGGTAGAGCCGGTACCGGTCATAAGTCTCGTCCAGTGCCTGCTGCAGCAACCCGGGGTCCACGTCGTGATCCACCTCGGCACTGAGGCGAAAGACTTTGGGATCCGCGGCGCTGCGAGCCGCGAGGAAGATGTTCGAGGCGTTGTCGAGTCGTACCCAGTCCCGGTGGGTCATTTCGACTCCTGGGCGGGCTGCTCGCCCTCGACGGTGTCGTCGTCGAGGAACGCGTTGATCACCTCATAGGCTTCTTGGACGAACTGGGAGAATCTGGGCAGCGAGATGAAGCCATGCAGCGCTCCGGCCACCCGGTGGATCCGCACCGCGTTGCCGGCCCCGGCCAGGGCGCGCCCGTAGGCCTCGCCCTCATCGCACAGCAGATCCAACTCCGCAGTAAGCACCAGGGTCGCTGGTTGGCAGGAGAGGTCGGCTGCCAGCAGCGGAGCGACAAGAGGGCTGCGCCGCTGCTGATGGTCAGGAACGTAGAGGTCGAAGTAGTCTTCGACCTCGGTGTTGGTGAGTCGGTAGTCCCCGCCATGGCTGCGCACCGAGGCGAACGGGGAGGTCTTCGGGTCGTGGTCCCAATGCGTCACCGGATAGAGCAGGATCTGGCGGTTCGATGGGCGATGTCCACGTTCTCGCAGCAGCAATGAGATGACAGCAGCGAAGTTTCCTCCGGCCGAATCCCCGATCAGGATGATCTGGTCGGCGTCTGCAGCACCCACCCGATGCGGTTCGTCCAGCAGCAGCCGGGCGACGTCGTAACAGTTCTCCAGACCTGCCGGGAATGGGTGCTCAGGCGCGAGCCGATAGTTGACGGAGGCGACGGCGCAGCCAGTGAGGTCCGCCATCCTGGCGCACGCCGGAGAGTAGGTGTCGATGTCTCCAGTGACCC
The DNA here is from genome assembly GCF_021532275.1 of Brevibacterium sp. UCMA 11754. GTDB lineage: Bacteria > Actinomycetota > Actinomycetes > Actinomycetales > Brevibacteriaceae > Brevibacterium. Next base: position 131,542 of record NZ_JACBOT010000031.1, on the reverse strand, counting down.
AGCCACCGCCGTGGAAGAAGACGAGGACATCCTCGCGGCGCTTCTCTTTCGGCTGGAAAATCCGGACAGGGATATTCAGGTACTCGTCGCCTGACAGAGGCTGCCAGCGCGAGGTCCGATACGGTGGCATCAGCAGCGCAGCGAGTCGGCGCTGCATCCGACGGACCTTCTCATAGTCCTCACGAATGTTGAGCCGGGGCGCAGCGAACAGACGCAGCACCGCTCGAGACAGTCTGTTCACGGGCGGGAGCCGGTTCGGGGAGCGGAATCTTCCATGCCACCAGCTTAGAGGCAGGTCAGTCGGGTTTCCGAGCCACGATGAGATGGCGAGTGGAGTGCGCGACGAACGGCTCGCCGCGGCGGAGTCGAGCATCGAGCTCTCGCAGCTGGGGCAGGTAGTCCTCGACGCTGAAGCCCGGCACCCACCAAGGGCATTTGCGCAGGATCCAGATGACGGCACCGATATCGTAGAACTCCATGCGGCAGCGCGCAGTGCGCAGGGTCTCGATTGCGAGTCCGGCCGCCTCGGCGTCATGGACCTCTGTGTCAGGATGACGGCTCCTGCGGTTCCCCGGCTGGGGCCCGAGGAAGAACTCAATGAGTTCGAAGGCCGAGGCCGGTCCGACGTGTTGGGCGAAGTAGGTGCCTCCGGGGACAAGGACCCGCGCGATCTCCGACCACTCGGGACGCACCGGATGGCGAGAGCTGACCAGGTCGAAGCTGCCATTGGCGAAGGGGAGACGCTCGGGGCCGGCCTCGATGACATCGACCCCGCGTGGGCTCAGGCGCTTCCGGGCGGCGACGACATTGGGCGGGTGGGCCTCGGTAGCGGCCATGCGCGTTGGCAGCAGTGGAGCCTCGTCGATGCCTTCTCCGCCTCCGGTGTCGATGTCGAGGGCGGCGTTCGCGGTGGAAAGGCGCTGGGCGAGGAGACTCGCGTAGCCCCACGGTGTCCGTTGTTCTGTGGCACGACCGTCGAGCCAGGTGAAACTCCAACCGGTGACATCGGCGGCCAGTGCCTCGGAGACCAGTGTGTCGAAGGTGCGCATAATGCAATCGTTGCCTATGCGTCGACCGCTTGTACAGGTGGTCCTGCGAAATCAGCGGCAAGCCAGGTCGCCAGCTCTGTCGCGAGTGACGATTGCGCTTCGAGGGGCACGAGATGCCCAGCTCCCGGGAACCGAGTGACTTTGGGATTGCCAGGCAGAGTGCGGGCGAGTCGCTCGGCCTGTTCGGCAGGAATCCACGGATCGTCCTCTCCCCAGCCGACGCGTGCAGGACAGCGAACCTCGCCGAGGCGGTCGACGATCGGGTCCGTGTGCTCGGGCCGTAGGCTGGCGATCTGGTGGTAGAAGGCTGGTTGACCTGCGCCTGTGCACCAGGGAGCCGCGAGTTCCTGGACCGACGAGTGGCCCAATCCATCGCCTCCCGCACCGGCGATGTATTCGGTGACAAGGGCGCGGTGCAGCTGTGGAGGAAGTGCCGCGAAGACCGGTTCGTTCTCAGCCACCAAGCGGAAGAACGGTGAGCCCCATGGGTCCAGGGTCACGATGTCGAGCAGGTACAGCGAAGCGAAATCGCGGTTCTCGAGCAGATGCGCGCCCAGGGCAACGGCTCCTCCGATGTCGTGGGCGATGACGTGCGGCTTCTGAATGCCCCAGATGTCCAGAAGCTCAGCCAGACGACGACGCTGGGTGACGAGGTCAACGGCAATGGCCTCCTCGGCGATGGATTCACCGTACCCGGGCATGTCCCACAGGAACACACGATGATGGAGGTCGAGGTCGCGGGCCAGCGGCAGCCACATCCGCGATGACCATGGTGTCCCGTGACAGATGACGATATCGCCGAGGCTGACTTCGCCTGAGGTCGGTCCGATGACCTGAGCGGCCACCACGGTGCCGTCGTGAAGTGTGATGTTCTCATGCATATTGAGAACCTAGAACTTCAGGTCAACCTGAAGTCAAGGTGTCATCATGGTGGCATGAAGATCGGGGAGGCGGCGCAGCGCCTGGGGATCGCCGCACATGTGCTGCGGCATTGGGAAGACGAGGGGGTCGTGGTTCCTGACCGCACGGCCACAGGCCACCGACTGTACGGGTCCGAGCATCTGGCTCGGTGTCGGATCGTGCTCTCCTGCCAGGGGGTGGGGATGAGTCTGGCGGAGATCCGGGCGGTCGTGCACCGTGGTGAAGCCGGTCGTGCGGAGACCATCGCGGCCCGGATCGCCGCCATCCGGGCCCAGCGCTCTTCACTTGATTCAGCCGAGCGGTTCCTGCTCCATGTTCGTCAGTGCCGGCACGACCTCATGGCCAGATGTCCGGAGTGTTCACAGTATTCGCAGGCCTGATGCCCAGGACCTGAGCCGAAGACGAGACACGGCGTACACGATTGATCAGCAGCACCACCTCGGCGTCGGGTGAATTCATCCCTCGAAGGTGGTCACAAAACGGACCATAAGCGGCATGATGGCCTTATGACCACAGATATGGATATTGCGCTCAACGCCGAGCTCGACTCGATCATCGATATCGCCGCCGGCCTGGGTGTGAAATCACAGGACATCATCCCCTTCGGATGGACGAAAGCCAAGGTCCCCATCGACGTTCTCGACAAGGCTGCCGAGGCCACGACCGACGGTCACCTCATCCTCGTCACCGCGATGAGCCCGACACCGGCGGGCGAGGGCAAGACCACGACGAGCATCGGGCTGGCCGACGGGCTCAACGAACTTGCCCGCTCAAAGCCGGAGGTGGGCAAGGCGGTCCTGGCTCTGCGTGAACCCAGCATGGGTCCGGTCTTCGGGATGAAGGGCGGAGCAGCCGGCGGGGGCTACGCCCAGGTCGTGCCGATGGAGGACATCAACCTTCACTTCACCGGGGACTTCGCAGCCATCGCCGCAGCGAACAATCTCGCCGCCACGATGCTCGACAACCACATTCACCACGGCAACGAACTCGACGTCGATTCGCGCCGCATCCATATTCGCCGCGTCGTTGACCTCAACGATCGCGCACTGCGCGGAGTCGTCATCGGCCTCGGCGGACTCAACGGGGGAGTGCCCCGCGAGGATGCCTTCGACATCGTCGTCGCCAGCGAAGTCATGGCCGTCTTCTGTCTGTCCACCTCGTTGACCGACCTCAAGCAGCGTCTGGGGCGAATCGTCCTCGCTCACAACCGGAGTCGCGAACCCATCACGGTCAGTGACATCGGCGCGGCCGGGGCGATGACTGCGCTGCTGCGAAGCGCACTGGCACCCAACTTGGTCCAGACCCTCGAGCATTCACCGGCGTTCATCCACGGCGGTCCCTTCGCCAATATCGCCCACGGTTGCAACAGCCTGCTCGCGACTAAGGCCGCGCTATCCCTGGGCGATTGGACGGTGACCGAGGCCGGATTCGGCGCCGACCTGGGTGCAGAGAAGTTCCTCGACATCAAATGCCGCACGGCAGGCATCTGGCCCTCGGCCGTGGTCGTCGTCGCGACGCTCCGGGCATTGAAGTACCACGGCGGCATCGAGGTGGCCGACGTGCAGACGCCGAACATCGATGCGGTGATCGGCGGCATGAGCAACCTCGAGCACCACTGCGGCAATCTCCTCAACATCTACGGGATCACCCCGGTTGTGTGCTTCAACCGGTTCCCCACCGACACCGACGAGGAGATGGCGGCCGCGATCGCGCACCTGCGCTCGAAGGGCATCTCCGCGGTCGGGTCGACGCACTGGGCCGATGGCGGCAAGGGTGCGCTCGCCCTCGCCGAGGCGGTCGTTGAGGCTGCCGGTGGTGTCGGGAACGCAGGGGCGGCCGTCGACGACGGTTCGGTCTTCGTCGGAGGCGTTGCATCCGGCGACGCTGAGGCTCCTGCGGCGGGAGCGTCGTCTGAGGAAGCGCCGCGGGCGCAGTACAGCTACGAACTCGAGCGGCCTCTGGAGGAGAAGATTCGTACGATCGCGCAGCGAATCTACGGTGCTGCCGACGTCGACCTGCCGGCCAAGGTCACGCGCAAGCTCAAGCAGTTCACCGACGAAGGCTACGGTGATGCCCCGATCTGCATTGCCAAGACCCAGTACTCCCTGAGCACGGATGCGAGCCTGCGTGGGGCGCCCAAGGACCACATCATCGAGGTCAAGGACGTGCGGCTCTCTGCCGGCGCCGGCTTCGTCGTCGTCATCGCCGGAGACATCATGACCATGCCGGGCCTGCCAAAGGAACCGTCAGCTTTGACAATCGACGTCAACGAGGATGGGAATATCACCGGTCTGTTCTGAACCGCCCTCGTTCAAGGCAGTGGCGAAATGATCGGCTGCGTGGCCGTGATCGTCACCCCAGGTCGTTGTCACGCAGTGGTGCGCTGCTTCGTCCTCGGCTCCGTCCGCTCAGCTCTGCGTCCAGGGTCTCCTGCGCGTCGCTCATCTGTTCGGCGTACTTGGGATCCTGCAGGCGTTGCCACATCACGTCCTCGGGAACGTCTTCGATCTGGCTGGTCACCCACCAAATGTTGCCGAAGGGATCTTTCACGCGTCCGCCGCGCTGTCCGAAGGCGTTGTTCGCCAGTTCTGTGACTACCTCGGCGCCGGCGGCGGTCGACCTTTCGAAGGCCGCATCAGCATCAGGGACGAACACGCGCAGCAGACTCGGCATGACCGGCCACTCGGGGCGACGGTCGAAGGCGAGCACCACGGTGTCGCCGATCCTGATCTCACCGTGTCCGATGGTGCCGTCCTCGGTGGCCACGCGGGCGAGTTCCTCGCCATCGAACGCCTGTGCAATGAAGTCGAGGAGCGCGCCGGTGTCGTCGGTGACGACCCACGGTGCGACACTCGTGTATCCGTCGGGGACTGGAGTGATCGGAGCGGACATGTCTGAGCCTTTCAACGTCGGTGTCGGGTCGTGACTGACCTTAGACGAGTATGAGGACAGGGAGTGTCCTAGTGGTATGTCTCTTTTGTCGACGCATTCACGGTTAGAATGCTGGCCGGGTGGCTGCAAATCAGCGTGTCCAAGTACTTACTGACGAACAGTGGAAACGAATCGAGCCACTCGTTCATCAGTTCCTCGCACAGAATGTGCGACGTTGTATACGGGATCCCAGTCGAACTCTTTGGTTGGCTGGGCTGCGTAGGCCGGCATGAGCCCCTGGGCGTTACCGGGGCCCGGCATCGTTCGGTTGGGAATTATCCTCCAGGCCGGCCTACGCACAGTGGTCGTCCCTTTCCATGCAGCGGATGCTCTCCTGCGGGGAACCACTGAATAGCCTGCCTGCGTGGCCTCGCGCAGGCAGGCCCTGCGAGTGCACCGGGAGATCACTCGTTCGTCGGGTGGCCGGAGTTCGGGTCGGCGGAGCGGGAAATATCTCGGCGTTGCGCCCACAGCCAGACCCCTGCGGCGGTCAGCAGCATCAGCAGGGTGCCCGGCAGCATCACCTCGCCGTGCCCGGAGCTGCGGTCGATGGTGATCTCGCTGGAGAAAAAGGAGGCGACCAGGAACAGGATGGTGTTGTTCACTGCGTGCAGCACGACGGCTCCCTCGATCCCTCCGGTGCGCCAGGTGATCACCGCACAGGCCAGCCCGACCGAGAAGGTGTAGACGACCAACAACGGGTCTGCCAGTCCGTGCACCACGGTGAACATCAGGTTTGGCGCGAGCAGGGCCAGCAGCAGGGCGACCGTGCGCTGCGTGGTGAAGGAGCCGAAGCTGCGTGCTAATAGGCCGCGCGCGGCGTACTCTTCGCCGGCCGCCTGCAGCGGGCTGGTCAGAAGCGCGATCACGAACAGGACAATCGTGCCGACCAGTGTGGCCGGTGGCCCGTTCACACCGGCCACCTCGGGATTCAATATCGTCCAGACGATGCCGTACACGATCCACACCGGCACCAGCACGCCTGCCAGGGTCAGCGCCAGCTTCCACCGGAAGCGGCCGTGCACCGAGTGCATCCAGCGTCCGGGTTGCCCGAACAGCAGCCGTTGCAGGCCGAGGGAGACCGGGATCAGCAATCCGATAGCGAGGTTGCTGGCGAGCAGCCGGGCCGGGTTCATGGTCACCACTCCGTCGCCCGGCGTCTCCGGTGGCACCAGGCCTAGGCCGAGTGACTCTGAGACGACGGTCAGTCCCCATGTGAGCGTGAGGGTGCTGACGACATAGGCGACGGGGATGAGCACGATCGCAAGTACGGCCTTCCACCACCGGTAACCAGGGGTGCGCAGAAATTGGTGGTACTCGGTCGGTCCCGATGGTAGGGCAGGACGTCTATATAGGTTCGCGTGGCGGTCGTGTCGTTGCATACATTTCTCCTCGGCGCGGACAGCATTCACCGTCCGAGATGGTGGGCAAATACTCCTGGAGCTCACGGAAGCGTTTGAAAGCGGTCACCCGTGACCGGCTGCGGCGGGGGTCAGGCCTCGATTCCGTCGGTCTCAACGTCCAACAGGCGGTGATGGCGGAAGGTGAGTGCTCGTTCGATTCCCGCGAGACCGGCGGTGAGGGTCAGCGCAATGTTCACCCCTGCCGGCAAATCGACGGGAGAGGCGAACGAGACGAAGCGATCGGCCCAGAGCGGCAGGTGGGTGACCAGCTCGAGCAGTTGAGGGGCGAGCACGATCAGATTGATCGTCAGCACGATGACTGCACCGACGGCCAGCGCACGACCGAACCCGGGGTGCCGGCGGGAGAGTTGGGCGCGCCAGTGTTCGGGCGTCCCTGGCGCGGGATCGAGACGTCTTTGGCTGCCGTCCGCGCAAATCAGACGGATCCGCTGCATGCCGTACCTGCTCGCAGCGACCTCGATGCTGTCCGATCCGAGTGGGAATCGGATCGGCATGTCGGAGGTCTGCACGTGTTTGTCGTTCCTGTAGAGAGAGGCCCGGCCCGATAGGTGGTCGACATCGACTGTCGCGGTCGACGCGTCGTGAAGGTCGATCGCGAAGCGCGTCCGCTGCAGCGAGAGGGAAGGGCGGAACGGTGGCAGCGACACTCCCGGCTCCGGAACGGGCGTCGACCACCCTCCTCTATCGCCGTTGAGACCATCGAGGCCGTCAAAGTTGAGAGGGTCATTGCCCGTCGAGTCGTTCCAGGGCATGTCACGGCCCTTCACGTCTCGCCTCGACCGGGGCCGCGGCGAAGATGAAAGCCTCCAAAACGCATTATTAGCATAGTCATGCTAAACACGTTAGCATAGCGATGCTAAAAGTTGCTATGATGGAGCTATGTCCAAACGAGTCGACCCGGATGTTCGCCGGGAGCAGGTGGCCGATGCCGTGATCGACGAGATCGCCGAGCACGGGCTGCGCTCGGTGACCCTCGCCCGGATCGCCGCACGCAGCAGCTTGGCCATCGGGAGCATTCGGCACTATTTTGGCGACACCCTCCGCGAGGTCATGCGCTTCACCTTGGACGCCCTCATGCAGCGCATCGTGCGCCGCAGAGGGTCGTTGTCCGAGGACCCCGTGTCACGGATCGCGGACGTGATCACCCTCGCCGCACCGACCAGCGAGCAGGAACGCAAGGAGAATATCGCCCTCGTCGAATACCGCGTCATGGCGCGCACGGACCCCGAGTTCGCGACCGACATCGCTGCAACATCTCTCGCGGGGGTAGAAGTGATCCGCTCGCTGCTGCGTGATGCGCTGGCCGACCGCACGATCGACGAGGAAGCGCTGCACTGCGAGGCGCTCCTGCTGTTCACCCTGATCGAGGGCTTCTCGTTCGGTTCGGCGCTGTCCTCTGCCCCACTGCAGGAGGCAGAGGTGCGAGCCACAGTGTCGGCGACCATGCACCGTCTGCGCGATGCCTACCCGCCTTCCGAAGAAGCCGTCCAGTGAGCGGCTAGAGAATCTGAGAGCACCACATCGACTGCATAGACGTGGCCAGGGCCCGGCTCTCCTTCGACCTCCCGGGGAAGATAGAACAGCGCCCGGGACAACATCTGCCACCAACGGAAGGGCTTCAGGGCTCGGCCGTTGCCGTCTTTGATGCGCTTTGCGGCCCGCTGTCTTCTTTGGTTCTTCGACACAGTTATTCCTCCACCTGACCTGGATCAGGTTCATTGTGTGAGCCCTCCGCGTAGGAACCATCTTCATCGCTTTTCAGGAGGTGTTCCAGCAGTTGAAGTACTCGCAGTTGTGCGGGGTTGTACAGCTTCGTTAGAGCTTGCCCCAGGGTGTGCGCGGCCGTTTTCGGTCCTAGTGGGGATCTTCGAAGAGGATTGATCAGCTGCGGATGATTCTTCTGAATCGTTTGCGTCACCGGCACCAGCTGGTGGGCGAGGTCGACGATGCGCGTTTCGTCCGCGTGCTCAGGCAATCGGTCGAACTCTTGATCTGCCTCCGTGGGCTCGGACAACGCTTGTCGGAATGCTGTGAGCGCCGCATCGTCGAATACTTTCGCGTAGATCGCGAGAAGTGACCTCTGGGTTGCGGAAAAGTCCGAAGCGATCGCGGCAAAACCTGGCGAGGTGACCGCTGGCACCTGGTGCGTGAGGATCAGAGCAAGGTCAGCGCGCACTCGGCTCAGACGGTCAATGGTCCCTTCGAGATGTGCGTCGAGGCTGCGCATCGCCTGAAGTGAGTCCGTATCGGAGCGATCCATGGCTGCGATCTGCGACAGGGAAATACCAAGCTCAGTGAGCCTCTTGATCTCAATCAGTCGAATCAGATGCGTGACCTCATAGTGCTTGTAACCATTGGCAGCACGATCAGGCTGAGGGAGCAGCCCGACCTTGTGATAGTGCCGGATGGAATTCACCGTCGTGTTTGCAATTTCAGCGAGTTGTTGGGTACTCCACGTCATTTCGGTCCTCTCCTCTGAGCCTGCGGTGCTGGCCTTCATCGGTCACACAGACTGATCACGATGCGAAGAGCAGGGGCACCAGGTAGGTCAGCGAGAAGGCCTCATAGACCGCGCCGATGATCAGCAGCATCAGTGCCGGGAGTGCGAGCCAGCCGAATCGCTGCAGGCCACGAAGGTAACCCCATCGTCTGTTTGCGGCATCGACCGTTCCCGGTTTGAGCCAGCAACGGCCGAGAATGAACGAGCCGAGCAGCAACAGAATATACGCCTGGAACTCAATGAGCATAGTGAGCGAATGAGGGATGAGCGTCATCGCCGTGGCGTGATCGACCGGAGCGAGCGCGATGCCGGTCTCGACGGCGAAATACGCGAACACCGCGAGTCCACCGAAGGGTACGATCATGGACGGCAGCAAGATCGACGCCAGGGCGACCTTCGCAATGTTGACGAAGAAGATGGTCAGAGTGAACAGCCAAGGGCTCGCGAGCAGTGAGACGACCAGGTCCGTTGTCCCGCCGGCGTCCATCGAATTCGAGAGTGCCGCATTCAGTCCCGGAAACAACATTCCCAGAGCCAATCCCAGGAGCAGAAGTCCATAAGCCATGGCATTGAGAAGCAAGTACGGTTGCAGTTCGGTACGGATGATGTGGAACGGGGTGCGAAGCACTCGCATGTGACTTAACTCCAAAGTTCGACAACTGATGTGCCACCCGACTTGGCCGCACAGCCCTAGTCGAAACCATGTGCTAGGCACAGAGTCAAGTCCTGCTGGTGTGTTTGTTCGATGGTGTGGAGAGCGACGCGACTAGGGGCAACTCTTGGGAGTATTGATTGCGCCGGTGCCTTCCAAACCGGAGGCTTCGGCTCATCGCTGTGGGCAACGAGATAGTCCTCGAAGACTGCGCTCGGCCAAGACGACGAGGTTAGTGTGAAATGGAGATGGGGCCTCGGCAATCTGGAGCGCCTGGGCCCATTGCACCCGCCAATGAGCGACTGTCGGCGACATCATCAGCACCTCCAAAACGCAACGCTGAACGTCGGTCATCACCGGACTGTTCTGAAATTTCTGCCCGGGGCGTCGAGAACCGGGCTCTGCCCCAAGAACCGCAGGCACGCATTCGATAGTCGGCTCCGCGTGCGGTTTTCGGGGCGCTCTGGCAGTCAGCGACGAGGTTTCTGCAGCCAGGGTCGGAGCAGTCGGGTGCTGATCGGCAGGAATATGTAGGTCATCAGCGGTGTGAGGATGCAGATGTTGAGCAGCACTGCCAGAACCGTCGGCCAGCTCTCGAGGTGCGGCATGAGAAGGAACGTCGAGAGCAGGCTGAGCGGGAAGAACGGGAGGAAGATGCTCACGGCCTGCTTCCACCTCGGCGGAACGACGGTCTCAGGGATCGTCAGGGTTTCCTCTCCCTGCGGTTCGAACCATCCCTCGATTCCCGTCCGGTGTTCGACTCGAGTGGTCTCGACGATTTCGGAGGCGCTCTCTATCCACCAGCGGCGATCATCGGATTCGTCCCAGGCCCGAAGCGTCTTCTCGTCGGCGAAGCGATAGAGCAGGTGCCACTCATCCGAGTCGGGTGCTGTCCTCACCCAACCGGATCCAAGATACCCGGGCCTTTCCCGCGCCAGTTCCTGTCCCGCCTGCACCCAGGCGTTGAACCGACGATGGTGCTCGGGCAGGACGGTGCGCGTGATCGACACAGTGATCGGAGAGTGTTGGGACATAGGGGAGATTTTAGCCAATTCTGCCTTGGCAGGCTTCTGGTCAGTCGCTTCCGCTCACGCGTGCGAAGATCCGATCAAGTGATCGGGAGAGTGCGGCGTGGTTGTTCGCGCCCATCCACTCCCGGTGGAGCATCTCGTTGAGGCCGCCAGGGGTTTCATGGCCCTTGATCAGGTCAGAGAAGGGTGTGTCGGTAGTCGCGAGGGTATTGCCCAAACCGGCGAATTGGCCGCGTACGATGCGTTCGGCAGCTGCCCTCTCCCATCCTTGTTCGACGAGCCAGTCGGCAATGCCCTGAAGAAAGGCATAGTAGGACGACATCGTGGCTGTTGTGGCCGACAAGGTGCTGAAGAGTTCTTCGGTCGCTGCCACGACGGTGCCGCCGAGAGTATCGAAGAACCTCTCGACTTCCGAGTGGCCAGGGTAGACCGGGGTGACACCGCGGCGTTCGCGCACGGGCGGCAGTGGGATGACGCGCACGATGCTCGGACTATTCGGGAGAAGCGAGGCGAGGGTATCGGTTGAGATCCCGGCGATTGCGCTGACGACGGTGCGGTCGGCCGGAATGCTGAGCTCGGAGAGTACCGCCTCAGTCTGCTCAGGCAGCACGGCCAGGATGATGTGTCCGCTGCGATCGACGACGTCCTGATTACTCGAGCACACCTCGACCCGGTCGAAGTCGCTGGCAAGTTGTGCCGAACGTTGGGCATTCCGGGGGGAGAGGAAGAAATCCGGGTGATCGTCACTCGCACACGAGCCTTCGACAATCGCCGAGGCGATCTCGCCGACTCCGATGATCCCGATGCTTGTGCTCATGAACTGCCTCCTGGAAACGCCGTTGAGAAGATCGGCGTGGAGTTCCCGCCTCGTCTATTCAATAGCATTCATGTCTGGCCGCGTCCAGAACCGATGAAGCTCTAGCGAGCTTCGATGACCTTCTTGATCGCCCTGAGAGTCTCGGGGATTCCCGACTGCGCGGCCGAGGTTCGTTCGGCGATCTGCTCGGCGGCTTGGTCCCCGTATTTCTCGTTGAAGAATTCTTGCCCCTCCGGCAGGAACTCCCACGATTCAGTGAGCAGTGTGCCGCCTTCCGCTTCCTTCACGCTGTATGTCCAGTGAACCCGACCCGGCCCCACGCTCCACCCGAACGCACGTCCTTCATCGGCGGCTATGACCTGACTTCGAGTCTGCCACTCGCGGTCGGGGGTGACGTTGTGTCCGGTGAACCAGGCTCCGATCCGTGGACCGTCGCCCTCGTCCCACCAGCACTCTGCGCATATCGGTGACCATTCGCCAGTTCGGGTCACGTCCGAAACGGTTGCGTAGACGGTTGCTGGGTCGGCTGCAACTAGTATGGAATCGGCAAAGGTCAGAGATTCGGTCATGCTGGCCACTTTACCGATTTCTCAGGTCGGCGCCGAGTCGCAGCGTGGTGCCATCGCTGTGCGGATCGCGCCAGGCTGAGGCTGTTCCTCATTCGAAGCTGCCGAGAACGGCCTCCGCAGCTGCCTCGACGATGGCCGGCCCGTCCTCGGACTCCGGGTCCTCGGTTTCGGTGAGCACGGTGATGAGGATCGGGTCTTCGCCCGGCGGATAGACGACGGCGATGTCGTTCTGGATCGCATCGGAATGTCCCGACTTGTCCTTGACTGTCCAGCCCTTCGGCGCGCCCGCACGGATGAGGGGGTCACCGGTCTCATTGTCCGACATCCATTCGAGCAGCACCGCACGGTCGTCCACCGACACCCGGTCGGGGTCGAGTAGGCCCTGCAGGTCAGCAGTGTAGGCCTTGGGAGTTGTGGTGTTGTCGGAGCTGCCGGGTTCGACGTCGTTGAGCTCCGGTTCTTCGTCGATGACCTCGGTGTCCGGGTCGCCGGCTTCTTCGAGCGCCGCATCGAGTCCCTGGGGTCCGCCGATCTCGTCGAGCACGATGTTCATCGCCGCATTGTCACTGACTCTCAGCGCGCTCTCGGCAACATCTTCCAACGGCAGTCCCGTATTGACGTGCTTCTCCGTCACGGGTGTCCAGCCGGCAGCGTCGACATCCGCCTGGGTCCATGTCACGACTTCGTCGAGCTCTTCGGGCGTTGTTCCGGCGAGCAGTTCGGCCACAGCGAACACCTTGAGCGTCGATGCGAAGCCGAAGCGCTCATCGGAGCGATGGTCCACGGTTGAACCGTCCCCGGTGTCGATCGCGCTGACTCCGACTCTCGCGTCGTATTCGTTCTCGACGGCTTCGAGCTGCGCTGTGACCTCCTGTTGCGTTCGGTCCGGACTCGGTGTCTGACTGGCCGATTCCGTCTGCGCGTCGGCGGGTGAGCAGCCGGTGGCCATGACAAGCGTCAGGGCTGCTGCGGTCAGAAGCTTCACTGGTCGTCTGTTCATATGATTGATCCGTTCTCTCGTCGGTTCACATCTCACGTCGGGTTCGCCCTGCTGAGAACCACTGTTCACCACTTCTCTCATGCGGTCGAACACGGTTTCGGTGCATCGCATACCGAAAACGCATAACAGGGCGCATACGATGGGGTGATGGACCTGATTGAGGCCTGCCGTACCTTCACCGCCGTCAGCGAATTGGGAAGCATGACGCTGGGTGCCGCAGCCAATGGAATCCCGCAACCGGTCGCCAGCAGGCGCATCGCCGGTCTGGAGAAGCAGTTCGGTGCACGTCTGCTCGATAGGACGGGCCGGGGCGTGAGCCTCACACCGTTCGGCCGTGACATGCTCGCCTCTGCGACCCACCTGGTCGAACTGGCCGATGAGATGATGCTCGATGCCGACAGAGCCAAGCTCCGACCGGTCTCCCTCGCAGTCCCGGCATCGTGTGCGACGCGCGATCTCGCTGTGCTGGCCGCCTCGGCGAATTCTCGGGGGCTGCGCATTGACTTCCATCCGGGACCGCCGGGCCGAAGGGATGAAGACCTCACCGCTCGTCGGGTCAGAGCGGCACTGCGATCCGTCCCCGCACAGGAAGGGGCTTGGACGGTTCCGCTGGGGTGTGCTCACCGTTCCGGGACACTGAATCCGGTGCGCATCGCCGATCTGCGACGGGCACGGACACGGATCCTCGGAGTCGGCGCGCAGCTTGCAGGTAAGCGGCTCAGACTATTGAGCGAGGACAGTGTCCCGCATGTGCGTGATCGTATCCGGCGGACCGCGGAAGAGTCTGGCCTTCTGCCGTATCAGGTGGTGACGGACCTGTCCGATCCCGCTGCTGTCGCCGGAGTCCTGGGGGAGGGGGACCTGTTGGTCTGCAGCGCGGACGAAGCCGCGAAACTCGAACTCTCATGGGCTCCGCTGCTTGAGCCGGTCGTCGCGAGGGGATACGTCCTGGCAGCCACCTCGGCGGAAGATGTCTCGCTCCTCGGAGAGTTCGACGAGGAGATCGCCGACTGCCTGGGCGCGACTTCGGGCTCTCCTGCCTCGACTACGTCGACCGGAGCCGAATCACCTGCAGGAGCTGCGTCGGCCGGAGCCGCAACACCTGCAGGAGCTGCGTCGACCGGATTCGACTCACCGAAGGAGACTGTGCAATGAGGAGCGAGGCGCGCCTGGCCAGGGAGGTCGGCGATGAGCTCGAGGCCGCGGGACTGCGCGCCCGGATCGTGGTCCGCGACCTCGATTCGCAGGCTGAGATCTCGGTCGCTGCCGACGGGCCGGTTCCACTGGCCTCTGTCGTGAAAGTGCCGATCGCCCTCGCCGTCCTCAACCGCATCGCCGATGGTCGACTCGACGCTGATCGCCAGGTTCTCGTCGAGCCCCGCCGAATTGAGGCCGGAAGCCCGATGGCGACGAGCCGCTTTCGCCATCCCGCGCGGATCGCTGTTGATGACCTGCTCATGCTATCGGTGTGCTTCAGCGACAACACGGCCACCGATGCCCTGCTCGATCTCGTCCCCACCGAGGAGGTTCAGCGTGACCTTGACGACCTCGGACTGGGCGGAATCCAGATCCGACACCATCTCGATGCGCTCGTCAGAACTCCGCTTGAGAGTCTTCCGCCCCCGGAGGCTCACCTTGCCTACGAACTCGCTCACGCGAACCCCACGCAGGGAGCCGGGCATCGGATCTGGCAGCTCGACGTCTCGCAGGCGAATGTCGCCACATCTGCAGGGCTGACCGATCTGCTTGCTGAACTGTGGCGTCCCGAACGGATCCACCCGACGACGGCTTCCCGGCTGCGAGACCTCATGGCCGGCAACGTCGTGCGCCACCGACTGGCCCCCGACCTCATGTCAGATGCGGCCAAATGGTCGTCGAAGACAGGCACTCTGCTGCACCTCCGACACGAGATCGGCGTCGTCGAGCATTCCGACGGCCAGACCATCGCGGTCGTGGTGCTCAGCGAATCGAGCAACTCCGCCGCCGTGCAGCCAGCCGCGGAGGCGGCTCTGGGGGCAGCAGCTCGGGCACTGCACGACGCGCTCAGATGAGCTGATCGAATCACAAATCTCGGCCGTATTCGATCAGCTCGGCGCCGATCCGTGCCAACTCGCGGCGAAGCTCGGGCGGTGACAGCACTTCGACCGTTCGCCCCCACCCGGCCAACTGTTCGGCCAGTGCGACGATGAGTTGGCCCCTCACCTCGGCGATGGTGAAATCTGAGTCCTCGGTGACGACGGTGAAATATCTGCCGAAATGCGCGGAGAGGATCGGAACGGTCCAGTTCGGACAGCGGATCGTCGCCGTGACGGATGAGCGAAGCGCCTCCACCTCCTCGACATGCGCAGCCCAATACGAGGCGAGGTCGAAATCGGGGTCAGTCGCCGCGGCTGTGATGCGTCCCGAAGTCATACCGCCGGGGGCATCGGCATTCGGTTCCACAGCCTCCGCCGCGGTGATGCGGCCAACGCGATAGGTCCGCACCGTGTCGGTGCGGGCGACGAGGTACCAGGTGCCGGCCTTCGCCACGATGCCGAGCGGACTCGCAGCGTGCATGTCGGTGGTTCCTTTGCGCCCGGTGTACCTGATGTTGAGGGTCTGGTGATGCACGAGCGCATTACGCAGGGTGTCGAGGAGTTCGTGTCCGTCGTCTGTTGGTGGTGCCTTTCCCCACGTGGTGTGGTCATAGTGGATTCTCGTGGCCAGTGTCTCGGCTTCGGCTCGCAGTGACTCGGGGAGGGCACGGATGAGCTTGCGGGTGGCCACTCGGGTTTCTGGACCGGAGAGGCCCGCGGTGCCGAGCATCCAGAACAGGGCCCGTGCCTCGTGTCCGGAGGTCGAGGCACCCATGATTGTGGGCCCGCGTGCGATTCTGACTCAGAAATCGCACGCGGGCCCACATTGACGAGCTTCAGGAGCGTGAAACGCTCACTCGGAACTCAGAATCTCGGAATTCAGAATCTCACAATTCAGAAGCCTCCAACTCAGAAGCTGGGCAGAACCGATCCGTCGGACCACTTCTTCTCGATGAACTTCTTCACCTCGGGGGAGTGGAGGAGCTCGTCGAGCTTCTTGATGTTCTCATCGTCCTTGTTCGCGGTGCGCGCGGCGAGGAAGTTGCCGTAGGGGTTGTCTTCGGCCTTCTCCAACAGGATGCCGTCCTTAGCTGGGCTGAGTCCCGCTTCGAGGGCGTTGTTGCCGTTGATGACCGAGGCATCGACGTCTTCGAGGGTGCGCGCCAGCTGAGCGGCGTCGGCCTCGACGAACTCGACCTTCTTCGGGTTGCCCTCGACATCGGAGAGCTTCGCATCGACCGCGTCGACACCGTCCTTGAGGGTGATGACCTTGGCCTCTTCGAGCATCTTCAGCGCACGACCCTGGTTGGCCGGATCATTGTTGATGCCGATCTTCGCACCCTTGGGCAGGTCCTTGACGTCCTTGATGTTCTTCGAGAACAGGGCGAAGGGTTCGAGGTTGATCGGGTCGAATGCGGTGAGCTCGTAGCCCTGGCCTTCGACCTCGGAGTCGAGGTAGGGCTTGTGCTGGAAGTAGTTGGCGTCGATGTCACCATCGGACAGTGCCTTGTTCGGCAGCGTGTAGTCCGTGTATTCGGTGACCTCGATGTCGAGGCCGGCATCCTCGGCGAGATTCTCGTCGACGAACTTCAGGATGTCGCCCTGCGGCACCGGGGTGGCACCGACGGTGAGCTTGGTGATGTCGCCGTCCTCCTCGCCGACGGAGTCGGATCCGCCGCCGACGAGGCCGCAGCCCGAGAGCAGCAGGGTCGCACTCGCAGCGATGGCGATGAGCTTGGTCTTCATGGTTCTCCTTGGTTTCAGTGAGTCGTCAGAGTGATGTGCTTCGTTTCAGTGACGAGATTTCAGGTGATGCAGCCTCAGCGGTGGTCGACGGCGCGGGCGATGCGGTCACCGATGAACTGGATGAGTGTGACGATGACGACGAGGACGATGATGCAGGCGATCATCGTGTCCGCCTGATAGCGCTGGTAGCCGTAGGAGATCGCCAACGCACCGAGTCCGCCACCGCCCACGGCACCGGCCATGGCCGTGTAGGACACCAGGGTCACCGAGGTGACCGTTGCCGCTCCGATCAGGCCGGGCTTCGCCTCGGGGACGTAGACCTGCCGGACCACCTGTCCGTTCGACGCCCCCATCATCAATGCCGCCTCGACCTTCCCTTCCGAGACCTCACGCAGGGAGTTCTCGACGAGGCGGGCATAGAAGGGGATCGCACCGATGGTCAGCGACACCACGGTCGCCTGCCAACCCAGGGCCGAGCCCACGACGAAGCGGGCGAAGGGGATGAGAGCGATGATGAGGATGATGAAGGGTATCGAGCGCGTGATGTCGACGATGATCGACAGTACTCGGTAGAGCACGGGACGCGCTTTGAGCCCACCTTTTGAGCTGGTGAACAGCCAGATCCCCAGCGGCAGTCCGATGAGGACGGCCAGCCCGGTCGACCACAGGGTCATGAGCAGGGTCTCGATGGTTGCAGGCAGCATCTGCTGCGTGATCGCCGGGTTGTCGAACCACATCGGATCATTCATCAGGCTGCCTCCTCCGCATAGATTCCGTCGGCGTCCAAGGCCGTGATGAGCTCCTTCGACGCAGCGGCAGAGCCGACCGTGAAGCGAATCCGACCGATCTGTCTGCCCTCGATGGTCTCGACGGCACCGGCGAGGATCGCATCGGCACCGACTCCCACGGACTGGGCGCGGGTGAGGACATCCGGCAGGCTGGTGCCGGCCAGGGAGACCTCGACGAGTCGGGCAGCCCCGGACTCGGAACCCTCAGCCGCACCCTTGTCATCGAGGCCGATGGGCGGAAGGGGGACGAGATCCTTGGCCAGGGTCGAGCCGGGCTCGGAGATCACCTCGGCGAGTTTGCCGGTCTTGGCCACGCGACCATCGGCCAGCAGAGTCACCGAGTCGCAGATCTCGCGGATGACGGACATCTCGTGGGTGATGATGAGGACGGTGATGCCCAGGCGATCGCGAAGGGAGCGGATGAGGCCCAGGATCTGGTCCGTGGTGGTGGCATCCAGCGCCGAGGTGGGCTCATCGCACAGCAGAACCTTGGGTTCGGCAGCCAGCGCCCGGGCAATGCCCACGCGCTGCTTCTGTCCGCCGGAGAGCTGGGCGGGGTAGTTGTCGGCGCGGTCGCCGAGGCCCACGATCTCGAGCAGCTCACGGGCCTTGGCCAGGCGTTCGGACTTGGAGACGCCGGCGATCTGGAGTGGATGGGCCACATTGTGCAGAGCGGTGCGCGAATCGAGGAGGTTCACGTGCTGGAAGACCATGCCGATGCTGCGGCGAGCCTCGCGCAGTCCCGACCCGGACTGGTCGGTGATGTCCACCTCGTCGATGGAGACAGTGCCGGAGCTTGGGCGTTCGAGTCCGGTCAGACACCGGATGAGCGTGGATTTGCCGGCACCGGAGCGGCCGACGATGCCATGGATCTCTCCGGCGGGGACCGACAGATCGATCTCCTCCAGAGCGACGGTGTCTCCGAACACCTTCCGCAGACTGCGCAGCTCGATCACAGGCGTCTCCTCTTGTGGGTGGGATGGGGGAATGGCGACATGAACCTACGGTTCAGCAGTGCCGATGATTCAGCATGCCAATGAGGCCGCTCTGTCTCGGGCACCGGCGTCATAAAAAGACTCACAACCGGTCGTTCGTGACCAAAGACACGCGGTTTCTGTGCGGTGGCCCACCTCGGCGGGATCGGTGGGCAACCTCGGCGAAAGAAGTGACGGGAGCGTGAACACTGGCGGAAGCTGAGGGAAAGCAGCGGCGCAGTTCGCGTTCTCGTAACCTCACCGTCACTTCGCGCCCGTATCCCTGAGTAGCTAAGGCTCATGGCCGCTTGCTGTCTCGGCACTGCGGTCTGGCGAGGACGACGATAGGACTACCGCATGCTCGAGGACACCACCAGGATCGCTGCGATCGTCCCCTGCCATAATGAGGAGATCACGGTGGCGACGGTGGTCAACGACCTGAAGAAGGCCGTCCCCGGGATCACCGTCTACGTCTACGACAACTGCTCCACCGACCTGACTTCGCAGAGAGCCGCCGAGGCGGGCGCGATCGTTCGCAAGGAGAACTCCCCGGGCAAGGGCAACGTCGTCAGGCGTGCCTTCGCCGATATCGAGGCCGACATCTACGTGATGATCGACGGCGATGACACCTACGAGGCCTCCCACCTTCCCGAGATGATCGAGACTCTGGTCTCCGGGCCGTATGACCATGTGCTCGGGGTGCGCCAGGACAATCAGGAGTCCACGTCCTACCGGCCCGGCCACGAAGCTGGGAACATGATGTTCAATCGGCTCACCGGGTGGTTGTTCCAATCCCAGGTCACCGACATGCTCTCCGGCTACCGGGTGTTCTCCCGCAGGTTCGTGAAGTCCTTCCCCGCGATCAGCAAGCGCTTCGAGATCGAGACGGAGCTGACCGTGCACATGATGTCGCTGCGTCTGCCCAGCGCCGAGGTGCCCATCGACTTCCGTGACCGTCCCGACGGCAGCGAGTCCAAACTCTCGACGTTCAAGGACGGGTTCCGCATCCTCGGCCTCATCTCCGCACTGGTCAGACACGAGCGGCCGAGGCTGTTCTACGGTGTCATCACCACGATCCTGGCCGCGTTGTCTCTGCTGTTCGGGTTGCCCGTGGTCTGGGAGTACTGGCAGACCGGACTGGTACCGCGGTTCCCGACGGCTATCCTCGCCGCTGCCCTTATGGGACTGGCCTTCCTGCTCGGCAGTGTGGGACTGACCTTGGACGGTCTGCGCCGCGCCAGGCGTGAGACTTCGCGGTTGGCCTACCTGGGGTTACCGGCGGTCAGTGTGCCTGAAGCCAGCACCTCGGAACTTGACCTGCCGCGTCAAACACTTCGACAGTCGCCAGCAACGAGGACCTCGCTCGCCTCATGACGGCACCGAAACCAACGAAGCTGCGAGGCTTCCTCGCCTCGGCGCTTGCCTGGGATGTCTTCCTCGCGCTGCTGACACTCGTGCCTTCCCTGGTCTTCATCAAGCTCTTCTTCCCAGGGCGGGCCAATGTCGACATCGGCAACCAGTATGCCCAAGCCACGGGCGATATCCCGTTCTCCGACTGGCACCCACCGGTGATGAGCGCCGTGTGGCGAGGGCTCATCAGCATCACCGGTGCAGCCGGAAGCCTGTTCGTCCTGCAGGTCGGCATCCTCGCGCTCGCCTGCTGGGGCCTCGGCGTGATCGTGCACCGGTGGGGAGTGCCTCGGTGGGTGTCGCTGGTCGGGCCGACGATCATGGCCACCCCGTGGGTGGTGTCGCAGATGACGACGATGTGGAAGGACACGCAGATGGCTGTGGCCATACTGCTGGCCGTGGTTCTCCTCATCATCACCCGGTTCATCCCGAAGACGTGGCTGCTCTGGATTCCGGCTCTGGTGCTGCTCGTGTATGCGTTCGGGCTGCGGAAGAACGCCATCTTCGCCATCGTCCCGATCGCCGTGTACATCGGATACCTGATGGTCAAGCGGCTGCGCAGCAGTCGACGCTTCGCCAGGTTCGCCGGAGGGGCCGGTGCCCGCTTCGCCGCACGGCGAGGGGTGGCCACGGCAGTGGCCTCGCTGCTGGTCCTCATCGTCCTGGGCGCGGGCCTCAAGGCCACGGATGCGGCCATCGAATCGCAGGAGGACGTGGCGGCCACCGGTCAGATCTCGCAGATCTTCCTCGACGACGTCATGTTCTCCGTGCCCAACGGCGATCTCCAGGCCTCGGACGCCCCAGCCGAGCTCAAGGACAAGATCAGCACGGCCAGAGACAAGTGCCTGGAGAAGGGCGAGATCTGGGACGCCTACTGGAACTGCTACGGCAAGGGCGCAACAGGGAAAGATTTCGAACCGATCGCCCACCAGGATGAGCTGAAGGACCTGTGGCTGAGCGAAGTCATCACCCACCCGCTCCGTTACGTCGAGTACCGATCCGCCGTATTCTCCTTCTACTTCTTCTCTTCGGCCCTCGAGTATTGGCCCGCCGAGTGGCACTTCGACGCGGCTAAGGCCGGTCTCAAGCAGGGGAGCGTCAAGGCCGACTACATCGTCAAGCCCTATGTCGAGGACTTCGCACTCGACACGTTCCCGATGCTGTTCAAGCCCTGGTTCTGGACCCTTCTCGCAAGTCTCCTCCTGATCTTCGCTTACCGCGCGCGAGCCCGGCATGCGACGTCGCTGGAGGCTGCCGGGGCACGGAACTTCTGGCCCGAGATCACGATGCTGTCCACCTCGGCGCTATTCTATGTGTTCGGATACTTTCCGATCGTCCCGTCGAACCATTTCCGATACACGTTCTGGCCGGCGCTCGCCGTGACCACCGCGCTGCTGTTCGTCCTGGCGAGGTGGCGGACTCGGCGAGGTCCGGCAGCTCGGCAAGCACCTGGAGCCCAGCAAGCACCTACAGCCACAGACGCTTCGGATCAGGGGACCGCCCCGTGATCGCCGGGCACGCCGCGATCGGGGGCATTCAGCGAGTCCGAAACCTGGCCGATTAGACTCGGTGACTGTAATGAAAGAGTCTTTGTCGGCCCGTATGCGACGCCTCGCAGCGGAAGCGTTCAAGTTTCTCACTGTCGGTGGTTTGGGATACATCGTCGACGTGGGACTTTCCAATGTCCTCGCCTACGGCCTGGGATCGATCCCCCCGCTGCTCGAGGGCAGTCCGATCAAGGCCAAGATCGTCTCCACCATCATCTCGATGGCCGTCGTATGGATGGGCAACAGACTCTGGACCTACGGGGACCGGACGACCGGTTCGAATCTGCGCGGCATCCTACTCTTCGTCGCCGTCAACATGGCCGGAATGATCATCACCGTCATCCCGCTGGGCGTGACCTGGTATCTGCTCGACATGCGTGACCAGCTGACCTACAACATTTCGACGAACATCATCGGCGTCGGCCTGGCCATGATCTTCCGCTTCTACGCCTACCGGACCTGGGTATTCAAGGAAACAACGTCGACCGCCGAGGTGGTCGTGGAGATGGACGAACCGAGCACCGTTCCCGACGACCGGGACTGAACTCGCCTCCATCAGGGTACCGATGCGACTGGACACGCCGAACAGCCGGAGTACGCCGTCGTCTCCAGCCAGTTTCTGCCGATCAATGTTCCCCAACGGGTTTACCCTGAAGGTTCACCCCACGAAAGTATTCTCGGAGGACTATTTCGTGAAGGGCAACGCCTGCGTGGCAAGCCTCAGTGTGTCGATCTCACGCGTAAGAGCCGATTCTGCAAGTGGCAGCGCTCTACTGACGACGAGGCCATTGACCACGCTGAGAAGGAAATGGGCCCTGGCTGTGTTGTCGCCTTCTTCCAACGCCCGCTGCTCAACGAGGACCGCGAGCCACGTCTCAACGCGGCGCGCGGCCTGTTCTTCGAAGGCAATGTATGTCCCACGGATGTCATCAGGAGCTTCTGGACTGATGTAGTTACGGTACAGGTCACTCCATTGAATCCGTGCCTCATCTCCTGTACCGATGGCAGCGACGAGCTTGCCCAAATTGTCGACGAGGCGTTGTCGTGCCGGTAGCGCCGTATCGTGAATGCGATCGTCGGGCATCGCCGAGTCATACATCGAGGCAAGTACGGCATCGAGTAAAACTCGTTGCGTCGGGAAGTAGTGTCGCAGGGTTCCCATCCCGACCCCAGCCCGTGCAGCCACTGCACGAACCGTCAGGCGTTGCTGTCTTCCCTCTTGAATCATCGATGTGGCCGCGTCCAGGATCTTGCGCCGTGTGCTCATGATTTCTCTCCCCGAAATTAAAGCAACATCAGGCTAGCACAGTGTGCTAGCCTTCAGGTAGCACATTGTGCTAACTGACTATGACGAATGGAGCCGACATGACCACAACATCGCACTCCGCCCGTACTCGACCCGTCGCCGGCACGATCACCCTCTGGGCGATGCAAGTATTGCTGGCCCTTATCTTCGCGTTCATGGCCTTTCCGAAGGCGATGGGCGACCCGATCGCCGTCGCACCGTTCGACTTGATTGGGCTCGGTATCCCCGGCATGGTTGTCGTCGGTTGGCTGGAACTCGCTGGGGCAATCGCTCTGCTGATCCCCCGGTTGTGCGGCCTCGCTTCGATCTGCCAGGTCCCGCTCATGATCGGCGCGACGATCCTGAGTGCCCTAGTCACTCCGGACTTGGTCGTCATTCCTGCACTTACCTTGGTACTGGTCTGTATCGTGGCCTGGTTCCGTCGCTATGACACCGTTGCTCTGATTCAGATTGTGCGTCGCTGATGCGCATTACCGGGGGAAAGTATCGTCCCTGCGCCGTGATCGGGCTGGCCGACTTGATGGCCTCCGGTCAGATGAGGCCGTGGGAGCGTCCAGACGCCGCCGACGAACTGCAGGCCTGGGCATGAGCGCGGACGGGCCGTCTCCTCGGCACACTGTTCCGCGCCCCGGCCCAGACAGAGCCGTCCCGGAACGCGTCTCGGCAGCCGGTGTGGCGCCAGGCTGGCGCGAGCTGAGCGTCGCAGTCCTCGCGTACCTGGCTACGTATGGGCTCGTGTTCCTGCTCCTGCCGCTGATCGCAGACGATGCCGTGGCGGGCGTTGTCGGACTGTTCGTCTCCGGGGCTATGGGAATCGTGGCGTTCTTGGGCGCATGTCTCGTTCGACGCCGCCGGCTCAGTATCTTCGGGATCCGTAGAGCTCGACAGCGCTTCCTCTGGATGGGTGTCGGCTTCGGGCTCGCAGCCTATCTGCTGGGGGTGGTTGCCGCAGTGGTGTACATCGCAGCGACAGGGGACGCCCAGAACGTTCAGACCAGCTATCAATCCGCTGCACGGGGCGGTGTCGGCTTCCTCGTCCTGACGCTCGTCGCTGGCTCTATCGTCACGCCGATCGGTGAAGAACTGATGTTCCGCGGTGTGGTCGCCAACGTGCTGTTCGCTCGACTCACGGCGTGGGTGGCGGTCCCGCTCAGCGCTCTGATCTTCGCCGTTGCCCACGGCATCAACCCCGTCTTTCCCGTCGCTTTCGTCGTCGGAGTCCTCGCGGCCCTGCTGTTCAAGTGGTCGGGCTCGATTTGGCCCGGGGTCATCCTTCATGGGGTCAACAACGCCACAGCGCTGGTCGTTCCGTTGGCGATCTCAAGCCTGGTCTAGTCGGTCCCGATTCTGGTGGTCTGCGTCGGTGCCCACGCTTGGACACGAGCCGCTGGTCCAAGCACGAGCTCCAGAGGACCCAACCCCGAGCGGAGATCCCCCGCCTCCTTCGGATGGGTGAGTCTCACGGAGTAGTGGCAGTGCACCTATGCCCGGGACGAAATCGACCTGGCCACTGAGTAGGAAAACGCGAAGCGATTGCGCGAGGCAGCTGACCGCCCTAGGTGGCGGGAAGGCTACCCATACCCGTAGGGAGCATTTCCCCTCTGCCAGTGAGAACAGCGGAAGGCGCGCCCCGGCGGCGGTCCGCGCAGGACCTCACGTGAGGCGACGGACGAAAGCGCGCTGCCGGTCGTTCAGGTCACGTTCTGCGAGTGTGAGGAGCAGACGGGATTCCCTTTCCGTGACGGTCGGCACCTGGCTGAGGAACTCCGAGACGATGCCCTCAATGTCCGCTGCGAGATCGTCGAGTTCGGCGGTAGTCGTGTTCTCGTCGATGGCCTCGAACTGCGTCTGCGCTGCAACGAGCCGGGATCGCACCTCGGGGCACTGCAGCGTCTCGGCCAGACGATCGGCGCGCTCGTCGTCTCCGTACAGGTGAGCGAAGAGGGTCGAGGCAGAGATATCCGACGGTGTCGTGACGAGCGCAGCGGCCAACTTTGACAGCCCGATGCGTCCGGCAGCGCGTGCTGCGGCCAAGCGCTCCCGCTGGGCGGTGAGGGCCGCGATGCGCTGACCAAGTGCTGCATCAACCTCGTCGAGGGTCTCGTCCCCCGACGCGCCAAAGCCAGCGACAATGGCGCCAGCGTGCTCCAGAGAAAGACCAGACTGGGTGAGCTGACGGATCCGCACCAAAGCGACGAGGTGGTCAACCGTGTAATCTCCGTATCCGTTGGCACGGCGTTCAGGCTCGGCAAGGACACTCTTCTGTTGGTAGTAGCGGATAGTCCGGACAGTCACGCCGGCGAGATCCGCGAGTTCTCCGATGCGCATCGGTAGTCATCTTACAACCGTCGACTTGACCACGACGTGGCGTCACGGTTTCAGATAGACGATATGGAACGTATTCGCTTCTTTTACCTTGCTTCGTTCGCCACGTCGCTCCTGGGTAACTCGATCACCGCGATCGCATTGCCACTGGTGGTGCTGTTCACCACCGGCAGCCCTTTGGGTGCGGGTGTCGTGGCGATAGCCGCCGCGGTGCCCGCGGCCCTTGCCGGGTTGCTTATGGGCGCGCTCGTTGACCGGATCAACCGCCGAACCGTCGCCATCCTCTCCGACGTCATCTCAGCGGTGGCTCTGCTCATCCTGCCGATCGTGCATCTGACGATCGGGTTGAACTTAGGCTGGTTCATCGCCGTCGCCATTCTGAGTTCTTTTGGGGACGTCCCCGGCATCACCGCACGAGAGGCGATGCTGCCAGCGATCGCGAAGGCAGCGAAGCTCGACCCTTCTCGGCTGATCGGCATCCGGGAATCGCTGTCCGGGGCATCGCTGCTGCTCGGACCAGGAGCCGCTGGCATCCTCGTCGCCGCTCTCGAGCCGGTCTCAGTGCTATGGATCACCTCAGGTCTGGCTGTATCCGCGGCACTGCTCACCCTCGTCATCCCGCCTCGCGCGGCCGTGTTCGTCGGCGAGACCGCCGAGGCCCCTTCCTCGACGTCTGCGATGTCGATGTTCCGCGGCATGGGGATCATATTCCGTTCGCCGCTGCTGCGTGGACTCGTGCTACTCGGCCTGGCCCTGGCGATTGTGCTGGCTGCCACCCAGGGAATGGTCATGCCCGTCCACTTCGCCGTCCAGGGCGAACCGCAGTTCGTCGGGTTCGTCCTCAGCGCCCTAGCCGCCGGTTTGCTTGTGGGCGGTGGAATCTTCGCCGCATTCGGCCATCGCATCCCGCGCCGTATCTGGTTCATCGCTGGCCTGATCCTCGTTGCGGCAGGCTTCTCGATCATCGCCATCCTCGGCCCGGTGTGGTCCATCTTCGCCGGAGCGGTCGCGGCCGGCATCGGCGGCGGCGCCATGAACGCTGTAATTGGACTGGCCTTCGTCGAAAACGTCCCGGATGTCCAACGCGGAACGGTGCTCGGCGCCCAGAACGCGCTGATGGTCCTGGTCCCTGCATTGGGCATCGGGGCCTCAGCCGTGCTCATTGAGGCCGGCGGCATCCAGCTGACTGCCGTCGCTCTCGCGGGCCTGTGGATTCTCGCGGCCATCGCCGCTCTTCTGACCCCCCGCCTCCGCCGACTCGGCCAGGCCGAAGCCTGACGCCGACTGACGACATAAGGGACAACACCATGAAAACTCTGAGGAGCCTACGAACGACGCTGCGAGAGAACTGGCGCACCTACATCCTCCTCAGCGTCGCAACCTATGGCGCGCTGGTCGTGATGATGACCGTAACCTCGTTCATGCCGGGAATGCGAGAAGAAGGAGGCGAAGGGTTGACGGCTTTCACTGACCTGCCCGGTCTCTCTGCCGTTGTCGACGCCTACGCCTCCGGCAACGTCATCGCGGCAGCCCTCCTCACCTTTACCGCGAACCTTTTCTTCGCGGCCGTGCTCACCACTACCTTGCCTTCTCTCATCATCCCGTTCTTCGCAGTCGTCGCAACGGTGGGGCGTGCCGGCCTCATCGGGATGTGGCTCGCCCCGGGTTCCTCTGGCGAAGCGCTCGCGCTCATACCCCACGCACCGATAGTCATCATCGAATTCCAGGCCTACATTTTGGCCGCGCTCGGCGCAGTCATTCTCTGGCGAAAGACCCTCGGTCACCGGCGACACGGATACTTCTCAGCGTGTGCCGGATACCGGACCGGCATCCAAGACAACGCACGCCTTTATGTCGTCATCATCGCAGTGCTCCTTTTCGTCGGCCTCCTCGAAGCTATCGAAGTCATTTACCTCACGCCTCTTCTCCACTGACACCTCAGGGAGTCATTGCTCGGCAGGCAGTCCATTGAAGTTCGCCCAGACATCCTTGCAGGAGACGTGCCCACCATCGAACAGAGGTCATAGCAAAATCATCTCACTTGCAGCATAAGTTGCTTGGCACTGTGCAAAGCAAAGGCAAAAAGGAGCCGGGTAGCTCTCCTGTCTCGCGCTCCGAGGTAAGTTCTCGAAACCTCTTTTCCGCCTTTGCTCCCCGGAGACCTGTGAGACTTCGATCAGCGGGCTCCACCAAAGAGAGAATGTCCTCAGTTAGAGCGATAGGTGAGCGAATCTCCGCTAGATGTATATAACAGATTCTGTTATACTAATCGCGTGGAAGCTCTCGCAGTCCTTGCTGATCCGGCTCGTCGCCGCATTGTTGAGTGCCTCGCCGACAACGAGGTGTCCGCTGGCGAGCTGACTGATGTGATGAAGGCGGAATTCGGGCTCGTGCAACCTGCTACCTCGCGTCATCTGCGGCGACTTCGTGAGACGGGCCTAGTGCGCTCCCGCCCCGATGGCGCGAGACGCCTCTACTCGCTCGATCCCGGTGCCCTGCGTGACATCGACAGGTGGCTCGACCAGTTCCGAGAGTTGTGGAGCGATGCCCTCTCCTCGCTTGACGCCGAGGTGCGCCGAGGGAAGTCGGCGACGAGAACTGGGCCACCATGAATATTGCAGACGAGATCAACGAAGTGATTCGAAAGATCACGACCAGTGGCAAGTCGCATCAGGTTGTTCTGGAGCGTCCTTTCGACACCGACGTCACCGATTTGTGGAACGCGTGCACGAACCCCCAGCGACTCTCGCAATGGTTCGAGCCGGTTCGTGGCGACCTCACGCTTTCCGGCCGGTATACGCTCACAAAGAGCGGCACCGAGGGTGACATTCTGCGATGCGAAGCACCTCAACATCTGGCGATCACGTGGGAGTACCAAGGGGACGTCAGTCACGTTGATGTTGACTTCATCCCGACTGCAGAAGAACGCGCTGTGCTTCGCGTGACCCACCTTGTTCCTCCCGACGACCATTGGGAAACGTACGGTCCCGCGGCAACGGGTGTGGGGTGGGAAGAGTGTTTGCGAGCTCTGTCACTGTATTTCATCGGCGGTGCGCGATGCGTTTTTGGTGAGATGAGGGGGTACGCGAGTACGCCCAAGGGTCGGGAGTTGACCCGCCTGGTCGCTGATGCTTGGAGATGGGCGGACCAGGAAGTGGGAACACCCGCCAATATTGCGGAGGTGCGGGCACTGAATACGGCGGCGTTCTACTTGGATAGGACATGAATCCTTCAGACATTCCACCGAAGCAGAGGAGGCCAGCATGCTTCTCTTCTCCTTGTGAAACGCAAAATGATCAGAGAGGAACAGAATGAAGGGTGAAAAGGCTGCGAACATTGATGAGTACCTTGCTGAGGCCGATCCGGCGTTCCGAGAGGAGCTCCAACGGATTCGTGCGCTCGTGACTAAGCTCGTCCCGAGCGTTGAAGAATCGATGAGTTACCGTATGCCGACATTGAAATACAAGAACCGCGCATTGGTGTACTTCACTGCTTCGAAGAAACACATGAGCCTGTTTCCCTCGTCTTGGGCGATCGAAGAGTTCAAGGTCCGGCTGGAGGACTATAAGACCACTGTGCACGCGATTCAGTTCACGTTGGCGAAGCCACTGCCCACCGACCTGATCGAGGACCTCGTGCGCTTCCACGCGCTCCAAATTGGCGAAAACCGACAATGACGAATCCCTACAGGGCCGTCCACTAAGGAATTGAGAGAACTCCACCATGAAGTTCACAATCTCGATTGAGATCGCACTGCCGCGGGAGGAGGTTATCCAGCTCCTCGGCGACCCCGCGCACCGGCCGAAATGGTTACGCGGCTTGGTACTTCACGAGCCGGTGCGCGGTGCAGACGGGCAGGTCGGTACGGAGTCGAGGGTCGTGTTTCAGTCGGGGCAGCGGTCCATGGAATGTACCGAGACCATTACACGCCGGGAACCGACGGACCTGGATGGCATCACGCCAGACCAGGTCATCCATTTCGAGCGCGAGGTCGTCGCGGATGGCATGTGGAACGCCGCGCACGAGCAGCTGACTGCGAGTGGTGCGGAGGGCACTCTCTGGGTGAGCGAGAATGAATACCGGTTCAATGGTCTGCTGCGATTCGCGGCACCTTTTATGCGCGGTGCCTTCATCAAACAGACGCGCCAGCACATGCAGGACTTCAAGTCCTACGCTGAGGATGGAGCGGACGTCCGCGAAACGAAAGGTTGATCGGCCGCTGGCTGGATGCCTCTTGGGCCCGGGGGGCATGACGACCCTCTTTTGGACGCCGCGCGTAGGCTTGTTGCTTGGCGTGACGGGATCGCCAGGATCTCCTGACGTGCACTCCTCACCGCGTGCGGACGGGAAACGGAAGCCTGCTGTTCATCCATGGCGGCCCCATACCCGAAGACCAGCACTCGCAGCCCAGGGACTGAGAGGGTTACGACGGCAATGACGCCACCCGCAGCAACTTCGGGCCTGTCGCCTTCATGAACGTCCTCCGACTCTGCGCCGGCATGCATTATCGGTCTGCTGCCTCGTCTGCGCCCGACTTGTAACACCTCATCCACTAGAGCTGAGGCGCGTCGATAACTACTTCCTCAAGCGACGGTAGGCGCGAGCCGACAAGGGCAGGAACACGGCTGTGATTGCCAACGGCCAGACTATTGCAGCAAGCAGACTTGCTTCATCCAGCCAACCACTTGTGACGCCTGTGGGGTTGCCGAACAGTTCCCTGACCGCCGTCGCTGTTGCCGATATGGGATTCCACGCTGCAACCGCTCCCAGCCAGGACGGCATGAATTCCGGGGCAGCGAAGACGTTCGACAGGAAGCCGACGGGCCACACGAGCACTTGCACGAGGACTGTGGCGCCGTCATGTCTGCCTGTGGTGAGCCCGAGGAAGATCCCGACCCAGAGGACGGCGAACCGCAGCCAGAGGAGTAGCGCCACCGCGACGAGTCCTGCGAGCGGAGAGTTCGTCGCCCTCCAGCCGAGCAGCAGACCGCCGATGATGAGAATGACGATCTCGATGACGGCGCTGACCATATCGGCCCCGACGCGGCCGAGCGAGACTGAGGCATCGCTGATCGGCATCGATCTCAACCGGTCGGTGATGCCCTTCTTGGAGTCATTCGCCATTGTCGTCATGGTGGTCTCCAATCCGAACATCATCGCCAACGTCATCATGCCCGGCAGCAGGAAATGGATGTAGTCGCCGCCTCCGGGGAGTTGGATGGAGCCGCCGAAGATGAAGGCGAACATCAGCAGCAGCATGATGGTGAAGAGCAGATTGAAGATCGGCGTCCACGGCTGTCGGCGCCAGTGGGCGAGATCCCTGCCGGTGAGTATCAGGCCTTCTCGAACGATGCTCATGCGTCCTCCTTCTCGGTCAGGGTGAGGAATACTTCGTCCAATGTCGGCCTGCGCAGGACGATGTCATCGGTGGTGATGCCTGCGGCATCCAGCTTTCTGACGACCGTGGCGAGATCACCGGTGCCCCTGGTCGCAGGACAGGTCACGACTGCCGTCGCCTCGTCGAGCTCCACGGCAGCTTCCTCAGATGCGGACGTATCTGCTGTGTTCAGCGCATCGCGCATGGCAATGGCCTCAGCCTGGTCGGCCGCAGTGATCTCAACCCGGTCACCGCCTCGTTGTCGTTTGAGATCGTTCGGCGTACCCTCGGCAATGATTCGACCGGCCTTCATGATCGAGACTTGGCTCGCCAGGCTGTCGGCCTCCTCGAGATACTGCGTGGTCAGCAGCACCGTCGTGCCTCGAGCGGCGATCTCTCGCACCGAGTTCCACACATCCGTGCGTCCCCGTGGGTCGAGGCCCGTCGTTGGCTCATCAAGGAAGAGGACGACGGGGTCGAGGATCATCCCCACCGCAATGTCGAGGCGTCGGCGCATCCCGCCCGAGTAGGTGCTCACTGCACGGTCCGCAGCCTCGGTGAGGGAGAACTTGCCGAGGAGCTCATCGGCTCGGCGCTTGGCATCACGGCGTGAGAGGCCCAGCAGCTGGCCGAATATCAGGAGATTCTGACGTCCGCCGAGGATTTCGTCGAGAGCAGCGGTCTGGCCGACGAGCCCGATACGCTGGCGGACTCGATCTGCCTGGCGGCTGACATCGAAACCGGCCACCTCCGCCGTTCCCTGTGTGATGTCGACGAGCGTGCTGAGCACATTGATCGCCGTTGACTTGCCTGCGCCGTTGGGCCCCAGGAGTCCATGGATGGTTCCTGCCGGTATCTGAATCGACAGCTCGTCGAGGGCTCTGACGTTGCCGTAGTGCTTGACCAGACCGGACGCTCGGACCGCTGGTCGGTCGCGGTCGTGTTCCCGCTCATCGTGCATTTTAATTCCTAACTATTAACAGTGTACGGAATTGTGTGATTGAAACAGTGTACACCGCACGGAGTAGACTGCAAGTATGAATTCCGAAGCAGGACCCTCACGATTCGATCCGGAGGGCGTTGACGTCGTTCTGCGTCTGCTGTGGCGCGATCATCTGGACGCCGAAGTAGGCACACGTGGGCCGCGCCGTAGGCTCAGCGTCGATCAGATCATTGACGCGGCGATCGAGCTCGCCGATGCGGAGGGAATCGACGTGCTGTCCATGCGCAAGGTGGCCGAGGCAGTAGGAGTTTCGGTCATGTCGCTCTACAGCTACGTCCCACACAGGTCGGGGTTAATCGGTCTGATGGTCGACAAGGTCATCGGGCTCAGCCCGATGCCGGCACATTCGGGATCGGTGGCAGAACGGGTGCGCGGTATCTCCGGGGTCCTGTGGGATGAGTACCATCGGCATCCGTGGCTGGTCGATGCCCAGTCGCATCGGCCGTGGATCGGTCCCCAGATGTCTGCGCGCTACGAGTGGGAACTCGAAGCATTCGAGAGTCTCGGGCTCGACGACATTGCCATGGACCACACTGTCGCGCTCATCGAATCGCATGCAGCGGCCAGCGCCGCGAACAGTATCAACGCGCAGAGGCTCGAACACAGCTCCGGGGTCAGTGACGTGGACTGGTGGAATGCCAACGCTCCGCTCCTTGAACAGGTCATGCCTGAGGAATCATTCCCAGTATCGGGCCGAGTCGGAACGGCGGTGGGGGAGAAATACCAGGCAGTGACCAGTCAGAGAGCAGTCTATGAGTACGGCCTCGAGACCATCATCCTTGGTGTTCAGGAGCGGTTGCAGACTCGTGAATGAGGCTCTGCGGACCGAGGGCTGAGGCTACAGCGCGTACCGCAGCTTGCGGTAGGCGCGGATGACTGGACTCGGGGCCAAGGTGCGCAGCTCGGCGCGGATGAGCAGACGCTTCTGCTTCCACACGGCGCTGCGCCGGTTCGGCAGCTGGCATGCCCGGGCACGCGTGGCCAGCAGCTCCAGATGGTGACGGAGTCTTCCGTCATCGGAATGGAAGTAGTTCTGAGCCAACCACGCCGAGGTGGGAAATCCGATGGACCCGGCCGCAACCTCGGCGAGGGTGCCGGTGGCACCGGAATCGGCAAAGGCTTCGTTGAGCAGACCTCTGTCGTAGCCGAAGTCGGAGATCAGCAGGGTGGGAATGCCCCGGTCGAAGGACTCCAGCGCGGCCGTCGATGACACGGTGACCAGAGCGGCACCTGGCACGAGGAACTCATCGAGGGGGCCATAGCCGAGTCCGATGCGCTCTGCGCCAGGCACACCTTGTGCACGCAGGGAGTTGAGGATGTCGATGTAGGAGTGCTGTTCGTGATGAGTTTCGTGTTCACCGGGCCTCGAGCGCATCTTGATGACCGCGCTAGAGTCTGTGTGACGGGAGGAGAACTCGGCGAGGGCGCGAATGATCGCCTCGCGATCTTCCAGCGACTCGGGCACCTTGGCCTGCGGAGCGAACACCAGAGTCTGGGGGACTGCGGTGTGCATGAGCGGCTCGGAAGTATCAGCAATGACGGGGGCAGCAGCCGCGGCGGCAAGCTGGGGCACCTCCGACGAGCGCAGCATCGGCAGGCGGGCCAGGTAGATCTCGCACGGCACCTGAGTGCGCGCGCTGACCTCGGTGTATTGGGCCACCTCGGCGAAGGAATGGGTGATGAACCCGTCCATCAGACGGCGATAGTTCATGCCTTTGGTGCTGGCTGGAAGCCCCATGCCGGGCAGGCCCGAGATCAGCGCCGGGCGGTGCCCGTGCATGTGCGCGGTGAGGAAGAGCTGGGCGACGATCGGGCCGGTGGCGGCGCCGAGGACGATGTCGGCGTGATGGTCGGCGATGATGCGGGCCAGGTCGGTGCGGGTCACGACGGGGATGGTGCGACCGGCCCAGGCGGTGCCGGCGATGGCATGGGTGATCTGCTCCGGGGTGGGCAGTATCGGGCTGTCGATGAGGTAGACGTGGGCCTCGACGTCGGGCAGGGAACTCAGCAGCTGGGTTGCCCATTTGAGGTAGGACTCGCTGTCGGAGATGGAGACGATTCGGATTGGTGCGTCTGAGCGCGATGGTGGTTCAGGTATCGACATCTGCCTTGACCGATTGGGCGTTGAGGGACTTACGCAGACTATCGGCTGAGGCACCGGTCCACCATTCTGCCGGAATCTCGGTGACGGAGATCGTCACGTCCGGGTTCAGTGTTGAGAGGGAGATCGCTGCGGTGCTGGGCAGGCTGCGGATGGTGGAGTTCGGCGGCAGGTTGACCAGGCGCAGCTCGATCGGCAGACCGACGTGTTTGATGCGCACCCGCTCGTCACGGCTGAGCTCGGCGAGGAACTCGTCGGTCTCGCGGCGGTGCGGGTAGTAGGTGATCGGACCGTTGGCCATCAGTCCCTCGAGCCAGGCACGGTAGGCATCTGCGCGGATGAGCCCGTCGGCGACCAGGGCCGAACCGATGACAGGGTTGTCCCGCGGGTGGCTGCCGCCGGTGGGCAGGGTCTGCAGGTGCTCGAACTTGTGGCGGGTGATCTCCGCACCTGTTTTGAGGAAGGCCTTGCGCATGGTCTTCGACACCGGCAGTGCGGTGTGCCAGCGCAGTCTCCCGACCGGCGCCAGCCCGCGCAGACGGTCCGCGACATGTGCGGACATGATCGCGCGGGAGGCCTTGAGCTTCTGCCTCGGACGCACAAGGGGTCCGCGTCTGGCGGTGAGGATGTCGATGGTCGAATAGGTGGCCAGACCGTCATCGAGGATGACGACTTCGGGCATGCGACGCTCCAGGTAGGCCAGCGCGAGGGCCTTGTGGACCTGCCCGGAGCAGGCGTCGCCGATGTAGATGCGTTCGAAGTTCTGTCTGCGCAGGATTCCGGGCTTGGCTCCGACACGTTCGAGGGTGATGTTCTCCGGCAGCCATGCGGAGTCGAAGGCGTCGAGGAACGAGGTCATGCCCTTCGCGTTGGCGCGGGCGCGGATCAGCAGGTCCTCAGCGGGGTCGTGGGCCTCGAGTGCGGAGAGGAACTGCAGAGGAGATTCGACGAAGGCGATCGAAGCGAACAGAATCTTCTTCGCCTTCTTCGTCTTCTGTGCGGGGGCTTGGGCATCCTGCGTGATAGTCATGGTGACCTCGTCTTCCTTCGGGTCTGACTTCTTCTCAGCTGACTTCTGCTTATCCGACTGCTTCTTGCTCTGTTTCTTCTTCGGGTCCTTCTTCGTCGAACCCTTCTTGGACATCATCGGTCCGGCTCCGATCTGAGCTTCACACTCAGCTTCGAGTTCAGTGTCGACTTCACCTTCGGGACGAGCTTCGGGACGAGCTTCGGGGCGTCGATGGAGATCCCGTAGGTCTTCAGGGTGTGCTGAGCGCGTTTCGCCTGCGTGCGCAGACGTCGTTTGGCCGAGCTGAGCCCCTTGCGATGCGGTGGAATCTCCAGTTGTCCGGGCAGGTCCAGCTTCGACAGGCGCTTGCGTTTGAAGTACTTCATGTCCACACCGCCGACGGCCGATTCGAGGAACTCGATCGCGTTGTCCCGCAGGTAGGAAGCGGTCTCTGACTGCATGCAGTAGGTGACGGCGTCGATGAGCGGGCCCAGGTCCTTCAGGGAATATCCGCCCGAGTGCAGGGCATCGACGATCGTCAGCGGGATCCGGTTGCTGTTCTGGTACGGGGCCAGGACCTGCAGCATCATCGAGGTGCCGATCGCGGCCGTGGCGGTCCCGAACAGTGCCCGCGCGGTCGCAAGCCCCGTCGAATAGCAGGACACGACGAGCTGTGGCCTGGTGGTGGCGATGACGATCTCGGCCAACAGCGGCACGTCGGCGAGGACGAATTCCAATCCCAGCTCATGGCTGCGCTTGCGCAATGGTTCGATCGTCGTCCGCGCCGAGGTGGGGTGCGGTTTGAAGATCACCGTGGACAAACCGCGCGCCTTGACCTCATCGATCATCTGCAGGTGCAGATCCAGCTCCTCCTCGGCAGTGATGAGGTCGATCTGAGCGAGGTACTGGCCGAGGACCATAGCAGCGTCGGGGATCGGATCGGCGAGATCCGCCGCCGCCAACTCAGGAGCCACCTCGGCGGCCATGTCCTCGATGACCGACTTCAGGTCAGCCGGCGGCAGGACCACACGATCGGGGGAGTGTTCGGCGAGCTGACGTGGGGTGATGCCCGGCAGGAGATCCGTGTAGTAGATCGTCGACAGCCGCTGGTACTGCGGCAGGGACAGCGGATTGCGGATCGGACCGTAGCTCATCAGCCCATCGGAGTGCACTGAGATCCTCGCCGTGGTGAAGATCTGGGTGAGCACACCGGCCGGATGACCGGGCAGGGACTCGACGATGAGATCGATGGGCTCGTCATCGGCGATCGCCCAACCCGAGCGCAGCGACCGCTGCATGAGCGGGGCACGTTCGCCGGAGATGCCGAAGGTCTTCGGGTGGTTGGGCCAGATGGTGGTGTTCCAGTCGATGATGAGATCGAAGTGGGTCAGCAGGCCAGCCGAGCCGGGCATGTCATCGGCAGCCGGTGTCAGCTCGGGGGCGAAGGAATTGTTGGCGATGACGAGGATCCGGCGTTCCTTGGCCTCGCCGAGGCGGCCGGCCCGAATCAGGGCCACGAGGTTCGCGAGCTGGTACTGGGTGGAGATCTGGATGATCTGGGCCATCAGCGTGCCCTCCTGACGATCGACTCGATGACGGGCATTCGGTGCTCGCCGAAGTTGTGCAGTGCCTGGTCGATGATGTCGTTGTCGACGCCCTTGAGCGTGTTCACCGCGCCCAGATTGAGCTGCGACCTGACCTCGTGGTCCATCGAGGAGCCGCGGTTGTGGATCTGAAAGTAGAGGATGGAGAGGAAGTTGCGCACGGCCTTGCGTTCGAAGCGCAGGAACTCCGGCTTCTCCTCAAGCATCGCGAACACGGACCGGAAGGCGGGGATGAAGTCGAGCTGGCGTACGTCGAAGATCGCCGTCAACGAGGTGGCGCTGCCCTTGCGATAGCAGAGGCCGGCGGTGTCGACGACGGCGAAGCTGTCCGTCTCAAGGTGGTGACGCCACGTCCAGGGGCGATCCTCGCAGGTGCGCAGGGCGGGGTTGAACTCGAGTAGGCCCCGCTGCGCCATGGACCGGGAGTAGATGCCGGTCCAGCACTCGGGGAAGTCGACCATCGTCGAGGCGTCGTGGGGGAGGATGAAGTCGCGGGGGTTGAGTGCCGTGTTGTGGGTGAAGCAGGGGGCGTTGCGGAGTTTGCGGTTGAACCCGTTGACGATGAGGTAGTTGGTCTTGACGAAGTCCACGCCCAGTCCGGTGATCGAATCCGTCAGGGACCGCAGATGGCCCGGCGCGAACCAGTCGTCACCGTCGAGGTAGGTGATCGTCGCACCGGTGGCGGCCTCCAACGCGGTGTTGCGTGCGGTGGAGACCCCGCGTGACTCTGCGTTGTGGATGGTCACGAGGTTGAGCCGGTCGCCGAATTCGGCGATGACTCCCGCGGTGTCATCGGTGGACCCGTCGTTGACGACGATGACTTCCAGTTCGTCACGGGTGAAGCGCTGGTTGACCAGGCTCTGCAGGCTCCCGCCGATCGTTTCCTCGGCGTTCTTCGCAGCGATGATGACACTGACGACTGGGACTGTCATTGGGTCCTTTCGCGGTGGTGCTCTTCTGTCATGGGGTTCGTCGCGTGCGCTGGTGCATGCACGTGTTCTCCTGTGCGGACGGGCTGTGTGGTTCGCATTCGATTGATCGTAGAATTCCTAAGCGAACGGTGGGTTGCGCCGAGGTTGACGATTCGGACAGCTCGAATTCACCCGGTGTTCGCTTGCCGCCCACGGCCACGTTGTCGACCACTCATAGCCTGATGTGATGCCGAACCTGAAGCTGTTCCACTTCGACATCCCGACCTGGGGAAACTACGGCGACAAAGCCCTGTTCCCTGTGGTCAGGGACGCTTTCCGAGTGCTGGGCACTGGTGGTTCGGCTGGCTCAGGTTCCTCGGGGCAGTCGGTCGGTGAGGTCGATTTCACCTCGGCGGCGGCACTGCGACGCGAGGTGGACATGGCCCTGGTCGAGCGGATCAATTCATCGGCCGATGCTGTCGTCATCGGCGGTGGCGGACTGTTCCTCCAGGACACGAACCCGAATCGGCTCTCGGGCTGGCAGTGGAAGATCTCCGCCGAGGCGCTCGCCGCCATCGAAGTGCCGTTGATCGTCTATGCGCTCGGCGACAATCGGTTCCCCGGCCAGCCAGAGTTCGACGAACTGATGCGCTCCCATGTCAGTCAGGTCCTCGACCAGTCCGTCTTCTTCGGTCTGCGCAACACCGGCAGTATCGAGACGATGTCGCGGTTCCTGGGCGCGGACGGCAGTTACGATCGGCGACTGCCGAATCAGGCACTGGCCGCGGGCCTTGCGTCCGAATCCCAGGTGGGGCCAATCTCTCGTTCGAATGCGATCCGGTTCCATCCGTGTCCGACGACCATCGCAGGTCTGCTCTACGAGCCCTTGATCGACCGCCGCCCCGATCCGAGCAAGAAGGTCCTGGCGATCCAGATGCTCGTCCACCCACGCCAGCAGGCCGCAGGCTTTGACGTCGAGGTGATCCACCGTGCCACAATCAATGCCGCCCGCATGCTCGTGGCCAGAGGGTGGACCATTCTCAGTGCTCCCTTTCATCCCGATGACGCCGAGGTGTCGGCACAGTTGGTCGCCGAGGTGCCCGAGGTCAAGGAGGTCAGACTGCATGGCTCCGACGTCGGGTTCTTCGCCGGCTTTGACCTGTTCGCCTCCATTCCTTATGTGCTCGGTGGTCGCGGCCACGCACAGATGATTCCCTTCGGAGTCGGTTCGATCCCGATCTCCTTGGACTTGCATGCCAAGCTCGGCTACTTCGCTGAAGATATCGGGCATCCTGAACTCGTGGTGCCGGTGGGGCCCGAGGGTATGGCGTCGGAGAGCGCGACTACGGAAGTCGGTGGCGCAGGCATCACCGGCACCGACGCCGCTGACTGCGGTCCCCAAGATGTGGCTCAGCGAGCTCACGCACTGGCCCAGCGGATCGTCGATACGATCGAGCAGGCTCACGCACAGGGCAACGACCTGCAGGACGACTTGATGTCGACTCGACAGGACTTCCACGACATCACTCGAAACAACCATGCAGTGATCCACGATCGACTGCGACCTGGGTCGAGCCCCGTCGCGACGGGAACGGCTGCTGGGCAGTCGACCGGTCCCGAGAGACTGCGCACCTCTGCCGACATCCGAGCCGAGGAATTCCACCTCACGGCGGTGGCCGAAGCCGAGGAATTCAGTGCCGCGCAGACGCGAGACCTCACTAAAATCCGCCGCGAGCACAAGAAGAAGTTCGAAAGCGCCGCCACGCACAGCAAGACCCTCGAGACGGAACGCGAGAACCTTCGAGCGGAACTCAAACACAAGGAGTCTCAGCTCGAGCGACAGTCTGCGGAGCTTGACGCCCGAACCACGGAACTCGCCGCTCAGACTGCGGAGAGGGACCGCCACGCCGCCACTTCCGCCGGACTGCGGAAACAGCTCGAGGAGTCCGAGGTTCGGCTCAAGGCGGTCAACGACCGTACTGCCACCGCCGAGGCGAAGGTCCTCATCGACAAGACGGCGCATGGGGTGGCGTGGAGAGCTCGGCGAATCAGGCGCGCATTCAAACGCTGAATAGAAGCGCATGCAGTGGAGAAGCCGGAGTCGCGTGGACTGTTACGGTGGGAGCAAGATGCCTGGTCTGAGTCGCTGTGTTTGATGTGGCGAACGGTACGAATGTTGGCAAGTACCTGGCGCAACTGTGAGGAGCCCAATGCGTAAACATATCGTTTTGATACTGCTTATGGTCGCTGCGTTCTTGCCTATCGTCGGAACCAGCCCGTGGTTTGCACCCTATGCTGCGTGGCTGTGGTGCGTGGGATTGCTGTTAGCCGCCATCGCTATTGTGATCGCTATTGGTCGCGAGAGACGGCGAAGGCGGACGATCGCTGCTAACCCCTCACTTTAGTGGCTCGAAGTCGATGTGAGTGAAGATCTGATCTCAAGATGCCATCTTCGAGTAGACACCGGGCTCTGTATTTCGTGAGGTCCCGGAATTCCGGCGCTGACTTACACTCCTATTTACACAGACCCCGATACCGACGTGCGGAAATGACCATGGCCCCACCACCTCGGCGAGATGATGCGGCCACGGTAGATGCAGCTCGGGAGCCAGTTGCCGAGGCGCCCAAGGTAGGGGACCTCCATTTAGCTATTCGCGAAGCTCTCCCCACGCGAAAGTAGTTTCGGCTATTTCGGATTGAAGCTGTTCGTAGAACCGCTGTTTGGCCTCTTCTAACGATTCAGTGATGTCCGAGTCCGAAACGAGTACTCGAATTCTCTCACCGCGAACGCAGAATCGTCCCCAGAGCATGCGTAAATTGGGGCCGTCGGACTCGATTGAGACTCCGTCAAGCTCTCCCTCTTTGAGGAGACGTTGCAACGCTGGAAATACGATCTCGTCTATCCGATCGATATTCCACTGATTTGGTGCTGGGGTTTCCATGCCTCGCTCTTCATTTTGGCTGTTCGTCTTTGAAGATTCTTAGTG
This sequence comes from Brevibacterium sp. UCMA 11754, assembly GCF_021532275.1. Classification (GTDB taxonomy): domain Bacteria; phylum Actinomycetota; class Actinomycetes; order Actinomycetales; family Brevibacteriaceae; genus Brevibacterium. The sequence continues at coordinate 91,485 of NZ_JACBOT010000031.1, read as the reverse complement.
ATCCAGGATCTTCACGAAGGTCCCATTTCAGGGTGCAGTCCAAGTCGCCGCATCCGGTGTGCTTCTCATCGGCATCAATGACCTGTGTGACTATATCGTCTGGAGCCGTGCAAACCTGACTCTGGAACGGTCCCACCATCTCAGCGAGGGAACACGACAACGACCCCACCACCTCGGCGAGGTGATGGGGCCGTGATCAGCTGACCAGATCGATGCACGATCAGGTCAGACGCTGACCTTGCGCAGCGAATCGAACTTCGACTCTTCGCCTGGCATGACGTGCTTCTTGCCGTCACCAAAGGCGGTTTCGAGGACGCGCACACCCTTCGAGGTTCTCTTTTGGGTGTGAACTCAAGGCTTGATGTTTAAACTAGATCGCTTGCCATCTTCAGGAGATTTAAAAGAACAGGGGAATTGTGCTCAAATCGCATATAAACCCTGATAGCGTCGGTTGTGCGAGAGTACTTCCGAGGGTGAGGAAATTAGGATGTCACAGCCCCAAACAGCAACCAGCAGACCTGATGAACACGATAGCGACGAGGTCACTCGTTCGGGTACCTGGCTACTTTTTGATGCTCAGTGTTCGACGTGCGCCCAAATCTCGCAGAAGCTTGAAGAAGCCACGAAAGGACAGCTGGCGGTGCTCCCGTTGGATTCCGCTTTTGCACTTAAAGCCAGACGAGAAGTATTTGGGGAGGATGCGCCTCACAAGCCCACCCTACTTAAAGTAACTCAGGGTGAGCCTCGGTGCTGGGTAGGCCCAAGGATCGCACCACTTATTGCGCGAGAAATCGGCATGGAAGCCTCAGTTCGGGTTCTGAAGATTTTGGGCATCGAAAGGTCCGGACACGCTCACGATAAGAGTCAGGGCGAAGCTAGGACCCTCTCGCGACGTGGGTTTGGGCAGATCGCCGCAGGGGTTGCCGCTACGGTCGGGATTTTTGCCACCGGTACTTTCGCGGGCGTGCGCCCTGCCTCTGCTGCAGAGTCACCTGTGAAGTCCGTATCCTACGCTTCGCGGCCCAAGGTCGCGGAGCTGATTTCTGATGCACTCAAGAGCGAAGACTTTCTCAGTATCGCTGACTCAGAGGATGTAGAGCTCGTGAAGTCGAGTTCGCCACAAGCTGTCGATGAGCTCACCGAATCGCAGTTCCAGTTGTCGACGTCGGGTGCGCTTTCGACGTACAGTTCGAGTATGCCAGTCGCGCAGGCCGCGATGAAGAACATGAAGGACGGGCGGGTCGTCGACACGCTTACTGTCACCATCGAAGACGCGAAGGTGATGTATGTTATCAACTTCAACAAAGATGGGCCTGAGACCGAGATTAGAGCCGAACGTTATGTGGTTGATGTTGGTGCGGACCGACTTGAGATCGTGGATTCCAGTTCGAACGGAATTCGTATGGAGCCTGTCCCCGATGGGGTGAGTCCTCACGCATCAGATCCCTGCGGTGGATGTACGAGTGCTACTCATCAGGCGCTTGCCTCAATATGCAAGACAACCGCTCCTGTTGACTGCGTTTTGAGTGGCGTTGGCTGCGCGGGTTGCGTAGCAGGTTGCACTAAGATCAACTTAAATTGCATCGGGTGCGTTGCTACGACGTGCGGGGCTGCGCTTATAAAGTGTTGCAACAAGCAAGAAGGTGGAGCTTGCTTCCCTTGTGGAGTAAAGCCGTGAAAGCAGTTAGAAGTGGAGGCGTAAGTCATGAGAGATATCATTATGTCGTTTGCTCTCGGTTTGTCGTTGGCCACGAGCATTTTAAGTGGGGTTGGTGAACCCACCTTCGGGGTCACGTCAATTTTGTTTGTGATTGTGTTTCCCCTTATCCTTTTGTCGACGTTCATCGCGTTGCTGGTCCAGCACCGAAGAAAGGACAGGGGCGCGGATGTGTCTCAGTTTGTTCCAAAGTGAGGATTCGAGACTACATGGTGCCAATAGTTGAATAGGTTCCGGGCAGCGGGCTGGTGGAGTCCTAGACTGAAATTCGTTTAAGGGCATGATTCTAATATCTCATTGGAGTCATGCCCTTTATGTCATTCAGGATTCGTCAGCGGGTGCTGTGAAATTGTCGATAACTTAGAAGCGCGTTCGGGCGTACTTTCGGCGTGCGGCAGCCTCGTGTCAGTATTGTCTTTAATGCGAGATCGGTGGACTAGGAGATTCGCTCCAACGAACGCTTCGGCGAGCGAGCCGTCTTCTTCTGCCACCCCTAATTAAGCGGTCATGTAGTCCGATGCCAATGTCGCATGCGCTCGGCTATTTGATGCCTGGCATCGATGCCGGAACTGACAGGACTCCAATCTCGCCGGCTTTTGTTTAACCTTGAGAACTGTAGCGATCGTCGCCGCTGTCCCGTGCGGGATCTTGGAGAAGACTGGCACCTTCCCTGATCTGATCAACCCGCTCACTCGTCGGAGCAATCCGACTGGCTCGCCTATCACATCAACGATCTTCGCGACATTCCGTGTTTGGTTCTCTGGTGGTGCACAGTTCCTCGCGATCATTCTGGCGGCCCGTGGATACCTAGAGCCGTACAGGGCGATGAATCTCTTCCCGTTGAACCTCTCCAAGGCAGTCGAAGCCGCAGGTGAATCGCTGTGGCGGAGCTCCTACCACGACCGCGGCTTCTTTCGCCGGAGTCTCGGCATCTTCCAGTCGCGTCGATTCGTCACCGAACCGAGCGCAGTCTTCTTGAATCTACATGATCGCCGCAACCTCTCGTTAAGAGTGTTGCGACGATCATGTGAGCCCGGCGAGGTGATGGGGCCGTAATCAGTTGATCAGGTCAAAGCGCGATCAGATCAGCCGAGGGTCAGATCAGATCAGACGCTGACCTTGCGGAGCGAATCGATCTTCGACTCTTCGCCTGGCATGACGCGCTTCTCACCGTCACCGAAGGCTGTTTCGAGGACGCGCACGCCCTTGACCAGTGAAGTGAACTCGCGTGGTTCCATCGATGCGGACTGGTCCGAGCCCCACATGGAGGAGTCCAGGGTGATGTGGCGTTCGATGGTCGCAGCGCCCAGTGCGGCGGCGGCGAAGGAGATCTCGAGGCCCAGCTCGTGGCCGGAGTAGCCCACATTCACGCCGTAACGCTCGCGCATGGTGGTGATGGCCTTGAGGTTGACCTCTTCGGGAGGCAGCGGGTAGGTCGAGGTGGCGTGCATGAGGACCAGCTTGTCGCGGTCGAAGACCTCGACGGCTGCATCCAGTGTGGCCCAGTCGGACATGCCCGAGGAGCACAGGACGGGCTTGCCGGTTGCGGCGATCGCACGGAGGAGTTCGAAGTCCGTCAGCGAGGCCGAAGCGACCTTGTAGGTCAGGGCGTCGAACTCGTTCTCGAGGAAGTCCACGGAGTCAGTGTCCCAGGGGGAGGCGAACCACTGCAGACCGACTTCCTTGGCATAGCGGTCGATCTCGGCGTATTCTTCCTGGCCGAACTCGACGCGCCACTTGTAGTCGAGGTAGGTCATCTCGCCCCACGGGGTCGAGCGCATCTTCGACTTCTGGTGTTCGGGCACAGCCACATCGGGGTTGCGCTTCTGGAACTTCACGGCCTGGGCACCGGCGGTGACGGCGACGTCCATGAGCTGCTTCGCGATTTCGACGTCGCCGTTGTGGTTGATGCCGATTTCGCCGATCATGTACACGGGCTGATTCGGGCCGACGAGGTGATTGCCGATGGCCACTGGGGTGAGTTGATCAGTCATGAAACCTGCTTTCGATTGGTACGCAAACCTTCTGCGTGATTCGTGAGCAACGGCTGTTGCTGCTGGATGGATGGTCGGTGAGCATTGGTGTGTGAGTCGGAGTCCAGCACGGATGTCAGGCCCCGTGTCGGCAGCTGCTGCGTTGCCTGGTCGGGCACGGGAATGAGGTCGCAGACTTCGCGGACCGCTCCCTTTCCGCCGGGCCGATCGAGGACCACTCGAGCCGCTGCGAGCACCTTGGGGTGGGCGTCCGCGACTGCGATGGGCCAGCCGACGACGTCGAAGGCTTCGAGGTCGTTGATGTCGTTTCCGACGTAGGCCACTCGGGTTGCGTCAAGGCCCTGTTCGTCGATCCACGACTGCAGAACCTTCGATTTATTGTCGACGCCCTGGGTTACGTCTACGTGAAGTTTTTCCGCCCTACGGGTGACGACTGGGTTGCGTTCCTTCGACAGGATCATGACAGGCAGTCCTGATCTGACGAGGCGTGAGACTCCCATGCCGTCGCCGCGATGGACGCGGACCTGTTCGTTGCCGTCCTCGTCGACGTAGGCGCCGTCGTCGGTGTGGACTCCGTCGAAGTCGGTGACGAGGGCGTCGACGTCGATGACCTGCGCGGTCTCCTGCGTGGAGGCGATCGCGCGGACCAGTGACAGGTCGGACATGTCGTCGATTTCGCGTGCGTGCTCAGGTGGGACCTCTTCGATCGTGACGCGGCCGAAGAAGCGGTGCTCGTGTTCGATCAGGCCGTCGGTGCGCATGACGTAGAACGCGCCGGTCTCGTTGTAGTGCTTGGCACGGTCCTGGCGACGTGGCCGGAAGCTGGCTTCGTGACCGACGGCGATTGCCGATTCGCCGTCATCGAGGCGCCACAGGAACGAGTGGTCCTCCACGGCGGAGAACACGACGTCGGCGTCCCCGTCACGCACGGCAGCGACCGCGTTGTCGATCGAGGCCGAGTCGATGAACGGCGAGGTGCACTGCATGAACACGGTGGTGTCGAATTCCTCGCCGAGGTTGGCCAGCGTGTAGATCAGGGCCGATTCGCTGGTCGCGGTGTCCCCGGCGATGTCAGCGGGACGGTGGCACACCTCGGCGCCGGCGCGAATCGCCTCTGCGGCGATGCCCTCATGATCGGTCGAGACGACCACGCGGTCGATGCTCGGTGTTGAATTGGCTGCGTTGATCGCGCGCGCCAGAAGCGAGACCCCGGCGACCTTCTGCAGGTTCTTCAGCGGAATTCCCTTGGAGCCGCCCCGGGCGGGAATGATCGCCACGGCCCGATGCGGCCGTGCTGCGCTCTCATTGTCAGCGGGCGCTGTGGCCACGCGATCGGTGGGCGCTGGGGGAGTCAGAGTCGATTGGTAGTTCACAATGATTCGACGCTAACGACGGCATGTGACCCCCAGGTGAACGATCAATGTCGCCGAGGCGACGCCTTCGTGGCAGGTGTGTGTCGAGCTGCCGAGGGGCGGAGTTTGTCGCCCGAGGCGGGACTGAACGGTCAGCGCCAGGTGACACCGGAACGGCTGGGAACGGTCAGCGCCAGGTGACGTTCCACATGCGGTTGTTCCAGGCCTCGAACGGGATGACTTCGCCGGTGTAGACCGGCCAGAAGTAGGCGAAGGCCATGATCGCGGCCACAAGGATGAGCCCCACGGCCATCCGACGGCCGAACAGGGACCAGGGGGTTCGCGTGCCGCGACCGGCGAAGAGAGGGCCGCGCGGTTGGGGAGCGAAGTGGGTGGAGCCTGCGGGGTCGGTCGGGGGACTCGGATCAGCGGTGGGGGCTCGGCCCCAGAGGAGCGTGAGGCAGTAGGTGAACGCGAGGACGACGAAGGGCACCATGACGATCGTGTAGAAGGTGAAGATGGTGCGTTCCTGGTAGGCGAACCAGGGCAGCCAGGTCGCGGCAAGTCCGGCCAGGATGACTCCGGCGCGAACATCTCGGCGGATGATCCAAGCGACCAGCGCGATGAGGACGGCGATGGGTGCCAACCCCCAGATGACCGGATTGCCGAGCGAGGTGATCGCCGCAGAGCAGTGCTCAACGGCGCAGCCCATGCTTCCCTGGTCAGGGGATTCGTAGTAGAACGACGTCGGCCGCCACTGGACGATCCACCCCCACGGGTTCGACATATACGGGTGTTCCGAGTCGAGGCCGACATGGAACGAATACGCCGTGTAGTGGTAGTGGGCCAGAGACGGCAGCCATAGCAGCCAGTCCGGCATTGCGCTCCACCAGCCGCCGTTCTCGAACGCCCACTGCCGGTCCCAGGCATCATCGGATCGGATCCACCCGGACCACGTGACGACATAGGTCAGCAGCGCCACGGGCACGAGTTTGATGAACGCAGGAATGCTGTCGCGGATGAGCATGCCCAGCCAGGGGTGGACGGTCCCGGCGCGGTGACGCGAGTGCACGTCCCAGGCGACGACGAGGATCCCGAATGCGGCGACGGCATAGAGCCCCGACCATTTCACTCCCATTGCCAGACCCAGGCTGATGCCTGCGGCGATGAGCCAGGGACGCACGCCGAGGCGGGGCCCGAAATTGATCAGATCCTTGCTTCGCGATGGGCGACGGTCGCGAGATCGCTCTGATGCCGGGTCTGATGACGAGTCTGCCGGGGGACCGACCGACGCAGTGAAACGGGCGAGGCGCTTCGTGACGAACTCTCGGTCGAGAACGATGAAGGCGAAGGCAAGGAGGACGAAGGCCATGAGGATGATGTCGAGCAGACTCGTGCGCGAATGCACGAAGTGCTCACCATCGATCGAGAGCAGGCCAGCGGCCACACAGGCGAAGAACGCGGAGCGGAAGAGCTTCCACGCGATGAAGCCCATGAGGAAGATCGTCAGGGTGCCGACGATGGCGACGGAGAACCGCCAGCCGAAGGAATCGTCGACGCCGAAGAGGTGAATGCCGGCACCGATGATCCATTTGCCCAACGGCGGGTGGACGACATATTCGGGAGTGGACTCGATGACGCTCGGGTCGCCGGCGTTGAAGGAGTCATCGGCATTCTCCGGCCAGGAGCGTTCGTAGCCGAACTTGAAGACGGAGTAGGCGTCCTTGACGTAATAGGTTTCGTCGAAGATCAGACGGTGAGGGAAATCGAGATTGAACAGCCGGAGTACACCCCCGATAGCTGTAATGATCAGCAGGGCCGGCCACATCCAGATCGGTGCGCGAGTCGCCCACATTCCGGCGCTGAAGGTGCGCCTGCGAATGGCAGCAGCATTGGCGCGGATTGATTCGCGCCGGTCAGCACGACGTTCCCGGGCGATGAGCTTGGTGGCAGCCGATGCGGCTGCAGACGAGGGGGAGTCGGTTACTGCAGTCGTTGCGGATGAGGGGGAATCGGTTTGGGGGTGTGTGGGGTCGGTGGACTCATCCGCGGGGTCGGTGGACCACCTCGGCGCCTGGGGATCTTCGGGTTGAGTCATTATCGTCAAGTTTAAGGTCCGATGAGACGCTTCTTCCCATCTGGTCCTCAGGGTGAGTCGTTCATGTGCGGCGGGAGATCGGCGCGAGCGGCGGGTTGGGGGACGTCGGCGTATTGTCCTTAGGGCCCTTGGGACGACTAAGGTAGTCCTCAACAGGCGGCAAACGAATGAAACGGTGAAGAGCGTGTCATACAACCCGAACTATCGCCCGAGCGATCCACCACAGGTCGGATCCCAACAGTTCAACAATGGGTACGGCGCGTCTCAGCCGCAACCAGGGTACGGCTCAGGCCAGTACCAGTACCAGGACCAAGGCCAGTACTCGAACCCGAACCCGTATTCGAACCCGAACCAGTATCAGCAGCCCCAGTCCGGCCCAGCGGTCTACATCCAGCCGGGCACGTATGGCTACAGCCAGCCGGACGCGTACGGGTACAGCCAGTACAGCCAGCCGGCGGGATACAGCCAGCCGATGACCTACGGGGCACCGATGATGGTGCGGCCAGCAGTGAACACCCTGTCGGGCTGGGCGATGTGGATGGGCATCATCGGGCTCGGCGGCGGCTTGGTCTGCAGCATCCTCTCCCTGGTCCCTGTCATCGGCATACTGTTCTCAATCGTGGCGATGTTCCTGTGGATCGCCCCGATCCTCGCCGTCATCTTCGGTCACGTGTCTCGCGGCCAGATCAAGAGAACCGGCGAAGACGGCCGAGGCCAGGCCACCACAGGGCTGGTCATGGGCTACATCGGCATCGGCTTCGCTCTGCTGATGATCGTCATCTTCATCGGCGTTCTGGGTCTTGGATTCCTCGCTGCCGGGATGAGCTACTGAGGGATCGTCAGGACCGTCGTCGGGAGAGCCAGGTGCTGGGAAACCGTCTTTGGGAGGCACAGCTCATGAGAATCCATTTTCTGCCCTGACACCGGTGGTGCAGGATTGCAACAGGTTCGCCCCCGTCGAAACTGTGCGGCTCGATAGCGTTGTAGTCAGACGCAAGGGGAGCATCCCTTCAGCAGGGGTCATCCCGCGAGCAGCCACAGCAACAGGAGCGAACCAGATATGTACACTCGGCAACTGTCCGTCAGCGGCAGCAACGCAGCTTCGGGCCATCCGGCAAACGGTGGCTACCCAGGCTATTCCGCCTACTCACAGTCAGCCGCATACGGACCCAACCCTGGATTCGGCCGCAACCCGGGGGTCGGCCCGAACCCCGGATTTGCTGGCCCTGTAACGTACATCTACCAGCCGATCGTGCCGACTAACACCGTGGCGATCATCGCCATGGTGCTGTCACTTGCAGGGGCCATGACATCATTTGTGCCTGCCGGCATCGCCGGGATCGTCATGGGCCACATCGCTCGCAGACAGATACTTCAGCGCGGCGAACGCGGAGATGCGATGGCGCTGACCGCACTCTGGGCAGGCTACCTCGGTACTGGATTCTGGCTGATCTTCTGGGGCCTCTACATCGGGGTCATGGTGCTCGCAATCATGATGGGCGTTGCTGCCGAAGAGGCGACATACTGACTGAACTGAGACGCATCTGTAACAACCTCACCTTTTGTCCCAGAGAACGACTCGGTACCGTTGTAGACATACGCAAGGAGATCGCGCCATGAGCAGTCAGAACAACTGGAACAATCCAGACATGTATTACCAGCAGCCGCAGTCAGGCCCCGCAACGGGCAGCGGCTATAACAATGTGAATGCCAACTACGGCGCTGCAAGCTATAACCCCAACGCCGCGTATAACCCCAACGCCCAGTACACCGGTGGGGCACCCGTGGTGGCCTACGCCTATCAGCCGCTTCCGCCCACGAACACTCTGGCGATCATTGCTCTCGTCGCCTCGATCTTCGGAGTGATGAGCAGCATCTTCCTCGCGGGCATCGCCGGAATCATCATGGGCCATATCGCCCGTAAGCAGATTCGGCAGTCTGGAGAGCGCGGAGACGGTATGGCCGTCGCCGCGCTGTGGGTCGGCTACGTCGGCACCGCACTGTGGCTGCTGTTCTGGGTCGGCTACGTCGGAGTCATGGTTCTGGTCTTCGGAGTCGCCATGGTCGGTGCGGGGTCAGCCGGTTGATGTCCGGAAGACCGGACGCCGACGCCACTTATGACCACGCGGCCGATGACCACGCGGCCGATGACCACGCCGCCGATGGCCAAGTCGCCGAGGACCACGCCGCCGACGATACGGACTCATCCCCGGTTGTGCAGGACCACGTGGACGGGGCGCAGGATGCCTTCGACCCTATGGGTTCTGACCCTGCCTCAACCTCAGCCTCAGCCGGCGGCAAACTCGTCCTGGTCGGGACTCCTATCGGCAACCTCGGCGACGCGAGCGAGCGCATGCAACGCGCCATCGCCGGCGCCGATGTCATCGCAGCAGAGGACACTCGCCGTTTTCTGTCGCTGACGCAGCGTTTGGAACTCACGCACACCAAACGAGTCATCAGCGTCTTCGACCACAACGAACAGTCTCGGGCGCCCGAGCTGGTCGAACTCATTCGCTCCGGCCAGACCGTTGTCCTGCTCAGCGACGCAGGAATGCCCGCCGTCTCGGATCCCGGGTACCGCGTGGTCAAGGCATGCGCAGAGGCCGGACTGCCGATCACCTCTACGCCGGGACCCTCTGCCGTGCTCATGGCGCTCGCCGTCTCCGGACTGCCCAGCGACCGGTTCAGCTTCGAAGGCTTCCTGCCGCGCAAATCTGGGGCACGCAAGAACCTCCTCGAGGAACTGCGCGGTGAGAAGCGGACCATGGTGTTCTTCGAAAGCCCCCATCGTGTCGCCGACACGATGGATGACTTCCTTACGGTCATCGGTCCAGACCGGCCCATGAGCATCAGCCGCGAACTGACGAAGACCTACGAGGAGACCCTGCGGGGTACCGTGTCCTCGCTGCGTGACCTCGCGGCAGACGGACTGCGCGGGGAATTGACCCTCGTACTCGCCGGAGCAACCGCGGTCGAGACGGCACCGGAGGACCACCTCGACACCGTCGGAGAACTCGTGGAGTCCGGAGTGCGCGCGAAAGATGCCGCGGGGCAGGTCGCGAAGCAGTTCGGACTGTCCAAACGTGAGATCTACGAGGCCTGGCTGCACCGGGAGTGAGGTGCTCGCGGATTCTCGCGCCGGAGCACACCTGCCGCTCCTCAGGTTGCGGAACAGTACACGGGTTGCAACCTATGTACTGTTCCGCAAACTGATGCGTCATCCGTGCAGATTCCCGGCGAGGTGCGATTGACTTGAGTTCGAATCCTGGGGACAACCCGTCGACTTAGGCGTATTCAACCTGGGGACGCCGGCCCCCTGTGCACAGGGTGTTGCCTGAGGCTCGCCATCGCAATGGTGCGGAGCACATCATGCGGACATGTATAACATTGTTTGCTACGACGATCTCGCGGCCGCTGGTGTCAACACGACCCTGATCAGACGCGCGAAGAATTGCTGCCTGGTGAAGATCTGTCGAGGAGTGTACTCGGTTGTCAGGCAGTGTAGGGATCCGAAGCACTCGGCGATAGCAGTGTTCGGAACCGACAGAGAGTGGATGCGTTACCACGAGCGGGGCCTGTACAAGGAGAAATCGCATCGTCATCGTTATCTCGACCACCTTGCTCGTTTGAGAACTCTTCACTATCCGCACTATCGCAACGATGACGTGATCTGGGGAGTCTCGGCAGCCAGGCTACACAAGATCAAACTGTTCGACGTGACCGACGGCCCGGTGACAGTGAGCCACCCGAAAGCTAATTCAAGAAGTCGCGAGCTGATTCGATCGCGACGGACTCTAGCGGCCGAAGATAGACAGATCGTCGACGGTTTGACAGCGACGACAATTGCACGAACGGCGGTGGACCTGGCCCGGATACTGGGGCCAGCCTCCGGATTCGTCGCACTCGAGCAGGTCCTTCGAGAACATATGTTCGGCTCCGACGAAGAATCAATCTTCAGCTTCGGATATCCGCGAGATGCACTGACTCGAGTACCGGGTGCTGTGGATGAACTGTTCGCGCCAGTAATAGGGCGGTTGGCAACGGGGAAGATCCAGGCGCGAACGCTCACTTCAGCGATCAGTCCCTTTTCCGAAAGCTACGCGGAAAGCCGTGCTTCACTGAACCTGCACCAACTGGGCCTGCGAGACTTCAGTCAGCAGGTCGACATCTTCGACGGCCAACGATTGCTGACCCGCTTGGATTTCCTCCACAGAGCGACGAAGGTGGTGCTCTACGTCGACGGGACCCAGAAGTACGTAGACGCCGGATTCGACCGAATGAACAAGGAAAGTCACCAACATAATCGGCTGTTGGCGATGGGGTACAAAGTAGTTCGGTTCAAATTCAATGAGATTCTCAGCCTCGGCACCTTCGCCAACAAGCTATTTGGCCAGGCGCCAGAGCTCCGTGGATTTTGCAGCAACAAGCTCGTAGTCTGAACACCTGCCTGACCAATTGGTTGCCCGCCTGTCTGGGAACCGGAGTAAGTGAGCGGCAGTAGTCACGTTGCGGAGCAGTACACGGGTTGCAACCTATGTACTGTTCCGCAACCTGAGCTGTTTCAGCATCGACGGCTCGCTGCACCCCAACCTTCCTGCTGCACCCCAACCCGCTCTCCGCACCCACGGCTCCTCCGCACCCACGGCCCCTCCGCACCCACGGCTCCTCCGCACCCACGGCCCATGCGCACCCACGGCCCCTCCGCACCCACGGCCCATGCGCACCCACGGCCTCTCCGGGCTCACCTGCGCCCGAACCCACCAGTCCCGCAGACCCTTGCGCGCCTGCGGGCTGGCGTCCCTTAGACTGTGAGACCTATGGGTTATTACTTGACGACAGCTATTGCCTACCCCAACGGGGCCATCCACATCGGGCACGCATATGAGTACATCGCGGCCGATACGATCGCGCGCTTCAAGCGCCTCGACAATCACGAGGTGTTCTTCGCGACCGGCACCGATGAGCACGGTCTGAAGATGCTGCAGGCGGCGAACAAGCTGGGCATCACACCCAAGGAGCTCGCCGACGACAACGCGAAGAACTTCCGCGACACCCAGCTTGCGCTCGGCTCGACGTTCGACCGGTTCATCCGCACCACCGATGAGGACCACTACGCGGCGTCCAAAGCGATCTGGCGCAAACTCGAAGAGGCCGGCGACATCTACCTCGACACCTACGCCGGATGGTACTCAGTCCGCGACGAGGCCTACTACACCCAGGATGAGACCGAGGTCGTCGACGGTATTCGCCTCTCGACGGAGACCCGCACCGAGGTCACCTGGACAGAAGAGGAGTCCTACTTCTTCCGTCTGTCCAAGTACCAGGACAAGCTGCTCGAACTGTACAAGGGCCACCCGGAGTTCATCGGTCCCGATTCGCGCCGCAACGAGGTCGCCTCCTTCGTTGCCTCGGGCCTCAAGGACCTTTCTGTCTCGCGCACGACATTCGACTGGGGTGTGCCCGTGCCCGGCAACGAGAAGCACGTGATGTACGTGTGGATCGACGCACTCACGAACTACCTCACCGCCGCCGGATACCCCGATGACCAGGAGCGTCTGAACAAGTGGTGGCCCGCCGACGTCCACCTCATCGGCAAGGACATCATCCGCTTCCACAGCGTCTACTGGCCGGCATTCCTCATGAGTGCCGGCATCGAGCTGCCCAAGCGCGTCCATGCCCACGGGTTCCTCTTCAATGCCGGTGAGAAGATGTCGAAGTCCGTTGGAAACGTTGTCGACCCCATTGACCTCGTCGACGCATTCGGCCTCGACACCCTGCGTTTCTTCCTCTTCCGTGAGTTCTCCTACGGCAATGACGGGTCCTACACGAAGGACTCGATCATCACCCGCAAGAATTCCGATCTCGCCAACGAATACGGCAACCTCGCCCAGCGCTCGCTGTCGATGATCGCGAAGAACTGCGATGCCCAGGTCCCGCAGCCCGGCGCTCTCACCGAAGCCGACGAAGCTCTGCTCGCATTGGCCCGCGCGGTGCCCGACACCGCTCGCCGTCACGTCGACACCCAGGCCCTCCACCTCTATGTCGAGGCCTGCTGGAAGGTTCTGTCCGAGGCCAACCGCTACTTCTCCGCCCAGGAACCCTGGAAGCTGAAGAAGACCGATCCCGAGCGCATGGCCACCGTGCTGTGGGTGACGATCGAGGTCGTGCGCATCATCTCCATCCTCATCCAGCCGGTCATGCCCACCTCTGCCGGCAAGATCCTCGACCTCCTCGGCGTGCCCGCCGGTGTTGGTGAAGCCGGTGCGAAGGTGCTGCCGAGTGCCATCGAAAGCGGTTCCGGCGCCGAGGCGATGGAGTCCGTGACCGTAGGTGCTGGAGTCGGCATCGCCGCAGGTGCCGCCGTCGCCGGTGCGGGCATCGCTCCGGTTGCCGCGGAATCGGCCGAAAACGGTGTCAGTGCCGCCGAGGTGGATCCTCGTTCGTTTGCTGCGATCGACATCCCGCTGGAGCCGGGCATCCCACTGCCGAAGCCGGTCCCCGTGTTCCCGAAGTTCGTGGAGGAGACCGAATAATGGCCTCTCGCGCCGCCGGAACCTATCCTCCGGTGCCTGAGCCGCTGGACCACCCCGTCGTCGATACCCATACGCATCTCGATATCTGCACGGGTGTGCGACTGCCCTTGGGCGCCGGCGAACCCGAGCCCGAGGTCAGGCCCGACGAGGACGAAGAGTTCCCGAGCCTCGACGTCTTCTTCGACACCGCCCAATCTGCTGGAGTCCAGCGCATCGTGCAGATCGGCTGTGACCTGCCGGCCGCACGGTGGACGACCGAGCTGGTCACGCAGCAGTCACAGCAGGGCCGTAAGTGGATGCTCGGCGGTGTGGCTTTGCACCCGAATGAGGCGCCGAGGTTGGCCGAACGAGGCATGCTCGACGATGCCCTCACAGAGATTGAGTCACTCGTGGCCTCCAATGACCGTATGCGTGTAGTGGGGGAGACGGGCCTCGACTACTTCCGCACCGGTGAAGAAGGTGTCGCCGAGCAGCAGCGCTCCTTCCGTACCCACATCGAGATCGCCAAACGCACGGGCAAGGCCCTGCAGATCCACGACCGTGAGGCCCACGCCGACGTGCTGCGCATCCTCCGCGAGGAAGGTGCCCCCGAGGTCACGATCTTCCACTGCTATTCCGGCGACGAGGCGATGGCCCGCGAGTGCGCAGACGCCGGGTACTACATGTCCTTTGCCGGCAACCTCACGTTCAAGAACGCCGATGAGCTCCGACGTGCCGCGGCCGCGGCTCCGCTGGATCGGCTGCTGACCGAGACCGACGCTCCTTTCCTCACCCCGCACCCGCACCGCGGAAAGCCGGGCGGTCCGTATCTGGCCGCGGTGACAGCACGCAAACTCGCCGAGGTGCGCGGGATGAGCGAAGAGGACCTCTGCGCCGCAGTGTGGAAGAACGCGGAGACCGCACTGGGAAACTGGGACTGAACGACCACCTCGGCGAGGGTGGGGTTGACGCTCGATCAGCCACCTCGGCGGGCAAATGTCACGATTGTGACCAAGCCCGGAAACACGGGGAAGTCCTGGTCAGAGCGCCAGCTCAGGCACCCTCGCTGTTACATGTTCGTAATGTTTTGCGTATCTTGTAACGAATCGGTTACAGTGGATGAGTTGATGACCTCTGCCCCAGGGATATTTTTGTGATTGATTTTCTCAAGAACCGCAAAGTGCAAATTGCTGCACAGGCGGTCGTGATTACCGGACTCGTGGGTGGCACGGGTGCCGTGGTCACCATGAACAAGCCAGTGACATTGGATGTCAATGGTCAGTCAGAGGAAGTTCGGACCTTCGGTGGAACCGTGGGGGACGTCCTCGACAGCCGTGACCTCGACGTCCAGAAGAACGACCAGATCAAGCCAGGCGTAGACAAGAAGATCTCGCGGGACATGACGATCACCGTCAACACCGCGAAGGAAGTCTCACTGTCCGTCGACGGCAAGAAGAGCGATGAGACGACGCACGCGAACACCGTCGGTCAGGCATTGGCCGACCTCGGTGTGGACGCGAAGAACGCGGATCTCAACACCAAGCCGAACCAGAAACTCAAAGACGAAGGCAACGACATCGATGTGACGACCGCCAAGGATCTCACAATCGTCGCCGATGGCAAGGACCACAAGGTCTCGGCCGCAGCAGAGACCGCCAAGGAGGCCCTCGCTGAGACCAAGCTGAAGCTCGACAAGGACGACTTCATGTCTGTGCCTCTCAGCTCCAAGGTCTCCGACGGCCAGGTCCTCACCCTGAACCGCGTGAAGAACGACACGGTCAAGGAGAAGGAGGCCATCGAGCCTAAGACTGAGACCAAGAAGTCGGACTCCCTCTTCGAGGGCGAGACCAAGGTCGAAGACGAAGGCAAGGCGGGCCAGAAGCAGGTCTCCTACAAGGTCAAGACCGTCAACGGCGATGAGGTGAAGAAGGAGAAGAAGGCCGAGAAGGTCCTCTCCAAGCCTGAAGCCAAGGTCGTCATCGAGGGCACCAAGAAGAAGGAAGCCCCTGCTGAGGAACCAGAAGACTCCGGCAGCGGTTCGGACGCCGGGACCGGCGACGGCGGCTCCGACAATGGTTCGGGCGGCTCCGACGACGGTGACAAGAGCACCGGCGGTGGTGGCGGCAACATGAGCACCCAGGAGATCAAGGACATGCTCGGCGGACCAGGAACCAAGTGGTACTCGGTCGTCGAATGCGAGTCGAACTTCGACCCGAAGGCCTCGAACGGAACCCACTTCGGGCTCTTCCAGTTCCTCCCCGAGACCTGGCACTCCATGGGGGGCACCGGCAACCCGTCGGATGCCAGCCCACAGGAGCAGTTCGACCGCGCCAAGAAGCTGCAGGCTGAAGCCGGTTGGGGACAGTGGCAGTGCGCCTGATCCAGAGCGCAGCCGCTGATCTGAAGCTAGCTGATCTGAAGCAAGCTGATCTGAAGCTCTAGGCACATGAGCTGACGCGACAGGCAGCAGGCACCAAGTGCGGATCCGGGAATATCCCGGGTCCGCACTTGGTGCATTCACCGCCGATGCCGCATGAGCGCTCTCCGCTGACGATGCGTGGGGATGTGTTGGTGCGAAGCGGCCGCTCCACGGCAACTGTCGGCCGCTCCACGGCAACTGTCGGCGACTTGTGGTCGAAATCGCCCACGATCGTCGACCAGGACTTGCCGACTGTTCGGTCTCCAGGGACGTCTCAGGACCGTCTTCGAACACCTTTCCTGGGGTTTCGCCCAGAGCGTGGACAATCCTTGGCACTCGAGTTGACCGAGTGCTAAGACCGTTCTAAAGTCGAATTAGCACTAGCACTCACTGAGTGCCAGTTTTATGAGACGGTCGATCTGCTCGGCACCCGCGACGACGAGTGGATCACGGCATACGCCGCCGTCTGACTCAAAGAAGAATTGAACCCCAGCGAAGGGAGAGGGCCCGATATGTCGGTCTCCATCAAGCCACTCGAAGATCGGATTGTCATCCGTCAGGTCGAAGCAGAGCAGACTACCGCCAGTGGTCTGGTCATTCCCGAAACCGCCAAGGAAAAGCCTCAGGAAGGCGAGGTTGTCGCAGTGGGCCCAGGCCGCGTTGCTGACAACGGAAACCGCGTCCCAGTTGACGTGGCCATTGGCGATAAGGTCATCTACTCCAAGTTCGGCGGCACTGAAGTCAAGTACGCAGGAGAAGAGTTCCTCGTGCTCTCGGCTCGTGACGTGCTCGCCGTCATCGGCTGAATCCCCTGAACAACTACTTCACTGACAGGAGGACGAATGCCTAAGAATCTTGAATTCAACGACGAAGCTCGTCGCGCACTCGAAAAGGGTGTGAACACTCTCGCGGACACCGTCAAGGTGACCTTGGGACCCAAGGGCCGCAACGTCGTGCTCGACAAGAAGTGGGGCGCACCCACGATCACCAACGATGGTGTGACCATCGCTCGTGAGGTCGAGGTCGACGACCCGTACGAAAACCTCGGCGTGCAGCTGGCCAAGGAAGTTGCCACCAAGACCAACGACATCGCCGGTGACGGAACCACCACCGCGACTGTCCTGGCACAGGCCTTCGTCAACGAAGGACTGCGCAACGTTGCCGCCGGCGCCGCACCAGGTGCCCTCAAGCGCGGAATCGAAGCCGCCGTCGAGGCTGTCTCCACCGAACTCGGAACCATCGCCCGCGATGTCGCCGACTCCTCGGAGATCGCACACGTCGCCGGTCTGTCCGCTCAGTCCGAAGAGATCGGCAAGCTCATTGCCGATGCCTTCGACAAGGTGGGCAAGGACGGCGTCATCACGATCGACGAGTCCCAGGCCGCATCTGTGGAACTCGAGATCACCGAGGGAATGCAGTTCGACAAGGGATACCTCTCGCCGCACTTCGTGACCGATGCTGATCGCCAGGAAGCTGTGCTCTCCGACGCGCTCATCCTCATCAACCAGGGCAAGATCTCCAACATCCAGGAGCTTCTCCCTGTGCTGGAGAAGGTGCAGCAGGCCGGAAAGCCTCTGTTCATCGTGGCCGAGGACATCGAAGGCGAAGCTCTGTCGACGCTGGTCGTCAACAAGCTGCGCGGCATCATCAATGTTGCCGCCGTCAAGGCTCCCGGATTCGGTGACCGCCGCAAGGCGATCCTCGAGGACCTCGCCGTCCTCACCGGTGGCCAGGTCGTCACCGCTGATATGGGCATGAAGCTCGACCAGGTCACCCTGGAAGAGCTCGGAAACGCCCGCACCATCACCGTCACCAAGGACAACACCACCATCATCGATGGTGCTGGCTCCGACGAGGACGTCAACGGTCGGGTCGCCCAGATCCGCAGCGAGGTCGAGAACACCGACTCCGATTGGGACCGCGAGAAGCTGCAGGAGCGCTTGGCTAAGCTCTCCGGCGGTGTCGCAGTGATCAAGGTCGGCGCTGCCACCGAGGTGGAGCTCAAGGAACGCAAGCACCGTGTCGAAGACGCTGTGTCGGCTACCCGTGCAGCCATCGAAGAGGGCGTCGTCGCCGGCGGTGGATCCGCTCTGATCCACGCCGCGAAGGTTCTGGCCGGAAACGACCTGAGCCTGACCGGCGATGCAGCCACTGGTGCTGACATCGTCAAGCGCGGCGTCGTCCAGCCACTGCGCTGGATCGCTGAGAACGCCGGCCAGGACGGCTACGTCGTCGTGTCCAAGGTCGAGGAGCTCGCTTCCGGCCAGGGATACAACGCCGCCACCGATTCCTACGGAGACCTCATCGGCGCCGGAATCATCGACCCGGTCAAGGTCACGCGCTCGGCACTGCGCAACGCCGCTTCGATCGCCGCACTGGTTCTCACCACTGAGACACTGGTCGTCGAGAAGAAGGAAGAAGAAGAGGACTGAGTCCCCATCTGATTCGCATCACCGCGCAGCGACTGCGCTGAACTGATACACGTGTGGCCCGGAACACTGTTCCGGGCCACACGTGTATTCAGCATCAGCAGTGGGCCGGCCAGCAAGTTGGTCGACATCCAAGCTCGCAAACTACGCGAGTTGCACAGGCGGCTCCCACCTACTGATCAGTCAGATCCTATGTTTCTTGTCGTTGCGGGTCGTTAGTCTGGATGAGACAGTTTGACGCAGCAATGTAGGGACCATATGACGACCGCCTTACCGATGCCCATCGCTCAGCTTCGTAATGTCTCGAAGATCTTTGATCCAGACGGGGCAGCGCTGGTCGCTCTCAACCAGGTCTCCCTCGATATCGCCCCCGCCCGACTGACGGCCGTGATGGGGCCCTCGGGTTCGGGCAAATCCACGCTCATGCACATTCTCGCCGGACTCGATCGGCCGAGCTCCGGCACTGTGCGCATCGGTGAACGTGAGATCACTGCCTTGCACGAGGACGAGCTCACGGCCTTGCGTCGGCGGCGGATCGGCTTCGTGTTCCAGGCATTCAACCTCGTGCCGACCCTCACTGTCAGGGAGAACATCGTGCTGCCCTTCGAACTCGATGATCGAAGGCCCAATTCCGATGAACGCGCCTGGATCTCCAGCATCGTCAAGCGGCTCGGCCTCGACGAGCGGCTCAAACATCGGCCCAGTGAGATCTCGGGCGGACAGCAGCAGCGCACCGCCATCGCCCGTGCCCTGGCCACGAGACCAGACATCCTCTTCGCCGACGAACCGACCGGCAACCTCGACGGCCGGTCGGGGCGCGAGGTCATGGCCATCATGTCCGAGGCCGTGCGCGAGCTCGGACAGTCGATCGTGCTCGTGACCCATGATCCGATCGTGGCCGCCTATGCCGACCGCGTCGTGTTCATCGCCGACGGCACGCCCGTCTCAGAGCTCAACGACTCGATCAGCGCCGAGGTGATTGCACAGACGATGCTCGACCTCGACGCGAAGGCCGAGGCTGCGGAGAACGCGGCCGCCGGGTCCCCACAGCATCCCGTGCGGTCCCCGCAGTACGCCGCGGAGACCGGAGGGCGCCGATGAACCCTATGCGGGAGATCCGGACCAACCCGCGCCAGTTCGCACCCAGCTTCCTCGTCGTCTTCATCGCTGCGCTCTTCGGCACCGTCATCATGCAGGGTATCGAGATCCTCACAGCCTGGATGTCCTCGGCGAAGATCGTCTCCGAGTCAGACACGGCGCAGGGGCTGCTCACAACGGTGGGACTGGTTTTCTTCGTCATCGCGCTGTTCGTCTCAAGCATCGTCATTGCCAATACGTTCTCCATCATCATCGCCGGTCGCAGCCGGCAACTGGCACTGCTGCGTCTCATCGGAGCTTCCTCGCGACGGCTGCGCCGGGCCGCCTCGGTGGAGGGACTGCTCGTCTCGATACCCAGCGCCATCGCTGCGTTCCTCGTCTCCACCGCACTCGCGAAGGGTACGACGGCCTACCTCGGCGGACAGATCACCGTGGAGCCAGATCTGCTCAGTCCCATGATGTTCCTCCCGGGGGCTGCGACCATCGTCGTGACCTGGTTCTCAGCGTATCTGGGTGCCCAACGCATCAGCGGCATCTCGCCGATTGAGGCCACCTCGCAGGCTGTCGAACGTCGCCCTGAGGATGCGCGTGCATCGATGGGGGCCCTGGCGGGTGCACTCATCCTGCTGTCCATGGGGATCACCCTTCTCATCAGCGGCGTCATCGGTGCTAGCGGGAACACGGTGAGTGTCCTTGGTGTGCTCCTCGTCGCCGTCGGTGCCGCTCTGACCTTCGTCGGTGTCATCGTCGGCAACCTCTGGATCCTGCCTCCGCTGCAGGCGCTCACCGGGTGGCTGCTCGGCCGAACGGCAACCGCGCGTCTGGCTGCGTCGACGATCGCTCGTCACCCCACTCGCAATGCGCGCACGGTGATCGGTCTGGTCATCGGCATCACCCTCATCGTCATGTTCGCCACGGCCATGACGACATTTCGAGACCAGCTTCTCGACTACGCTGAATCGCTCGGCGACGACGGGTGGGGCGGCTTCGAGGATGTGCTGAAGACCATCATCGACCAGACGATGATGTTCTTCCTCGGCATGGTCCTCTTCTCCGTCATCATCGCCGTCATCGGAGTCGCGAACGCGCTCACACTCTCCGTGCGGCAGCGCACCCAGGAGATCGGTCTGCTCATGGCCCTCGGTCAGACGCCGCGACGGGTCCGACGCATGATCGTCGCCGAGGGCATGCAGCTGAGCGTGACAGCCTGCCTGGTCGCGGTGCCCCTCGGCATCGCATTCGGTTGGATCGGTGCCCTGGTTCTGCTGTCCCCGCTGACCGGAATCTTCGCTCCGTCCGTGCCCTGGTGGGTCATCATCTCCGTCGTCTCCGGCTCGCTTCTGGCAGTGCTCGCCGCCAGCCGTGCTCCGGCGCGGGCGGCCACGTCGATCAGCCCCGTGGACGCTCTCCAAGCGGTATAGGTTATGACCCTCGCCGAGGTGGTCGTGCAGTCCCGGACTGACCGCTCCGTTGCCCCTCACACAGGAATCGGGCACGATGGTGAGATGATTCTTCCTGGTCCAGATGAGCCGACAGGGCAGTCGGGAGACCCGGCTCGCACACTGCGCATCGGTTACCCCGAGCGCGATGCCGCGATAGAAACACTCCGGAAGGCCGCAGGCGACGGACGGATCAGGCTTGACGAGCTCGAGGAGCGGATGGAACGGGTCGAGTCCTCACGTTTCCCGATCGATCTCGATGAGGTGCTGGCGGACGTCACGTCCGATCTGCCTTCGGCACGCGTGCGTGCCGAGTTCGAAGCTGCCCGTGCCGGTGAAGTCGCGACCCCGAGGTTCGGCCCTGGCTGGAGCGACGAGGACAGAGAGGTCCTGCACGCGCCGTGGACCACCGGACTCATTCGGCGCGGCCGCTGGCCCGTGCCTGCGTTCCTGCGGTGCGAACCCGCTGGAGTTCTCCTCGAGCTCAACTTCCTCGAGGTCAACACAGACCTCAAGGTCATCGATCTCCAGGTCGCGGCCCGTACCGGCACCCTGAAACTCGTCGTCCCTGAAAGCTGGGGCGTCGACATCACGGATCTCCAGCGCAGAGCGATTGCAGTCATCACATTCAAGGCCAACGAGGCTGCGGAAGAAGGGTGTCCCACGATCCGCGTCAACGGAAGTATCGGTTCCGGAGTCCTCCAGGCACTGTTGCCCAATCGTCGGCAGCGCAGGATGTAGAGCAGTTGATCGTCACCCTCATCCGCCGAGGTGGTCCTCAGCTCGGTGTCACCGTGCCGTTGCTGCCGTTGACGCTCACCGTCTGACCCGAGGTGAAGCGGCTGGTGGCATCGCGGACGGCCATGACTGCGGGCAGGCCCAGCTCACGAGCCGTGACCGCACCGTGGGAGAGCGCACCGCCGCTTTCCGTGATGACGCCGCTGGCCTGGTAGAACAGAGCCGTCCACGCCGGATTCGTGGTTCGGGCAACGAGGATCGCCCCGTCCGGGAAGGACGAGAAGTCCTCGGGACTGTGGACGACGAAGACCTCGCCCGTGACCTCGCCGGGACTGCCGGCAGTTCCCTTGATGAAGTCACCGTCCGTGTCATCACCGACCTCGGGCGCACGACCGTGCTCCCACTCGGGGGTCCGCTCAACCGCTTCCAGATACCCGGCCTTGTTCTTCTCCGCGATCGCAGCCAGGCCGGCCAGAGCCTCGGCGGGGGAGTGCTGCCCGTTGCCGGGACCAACAGAATCTCCGGCGGGGGAGTGATGCCCATCTGCAGCGCGGATCGCCGCGTCGAGAGGCTCGAAATTGATGAAGTAGACATCCATAGGGTTGGTGAGGACACCTTGGTCGACAAGTCTCTGACCCAGCTCACGCAGGGCCCGCCGCATCGGCAGCGTCAGGCGTGTGGTCTGGTAGTGCTCCAGGTCATCGAGCGCCGTGTACGAACGTGCCAGGCGGATGACCTCCTGCACCAGATAGCGCAGCTTCTCCGGGACGGCGTTGACCACGGCCCGCTCGGTCTCGGCCTGCAGGACCTTGCGCTCCAGATCGGAGTCCGCCGAGGCGTTCTCAGCTCGATCTGCCAGCAGCCGAACCTGATCGAGGACGATGTGCGGGGCCTCGACCCAGGTCGGATGGTAGGCATCGAAGTCGAGTTCCCGGTGGCCGTGCTTGGCGAGGAAGGTCGCGAACTCGTCGAAGAACTCGGGGAAGTCACCGAGGACCGCCAGCCCCTCCTCGCCAGTGTGGCTGCGCAGCGTCGACGACAGCTCGGGATTGCTGCGCACAATGCGTGAGAGCTCCCAGAGTTCGGCGTTGACCTGCGAGGTCTTCGTCTCCGTCGATGCCAGCAGTCGCTCGAACACGAGGCGCGCGGTCTCCTTGTCCAATGCCATCTCGAGCATGTGCGAGAGCGCACCGTAAAGTGTCTGCTGCGTCAGAGAGATCGCGATGTCGGGGCGGAAGTACTCCGTGCCGAGGTCGCTGATGGCGATCACGTGATCCCACACCTCGGCCAGCGACTTGTCCTCCAGCGGTTCGTGGGAGAGCTTGCCGATGCCCATGAGGTACGTGTCGAGGTCCCGCATCCACCGCACGGGAAGTTCCTGCACCCAACCGAACTGAGAAGCGATCTCCGGCAGCGATTCGGTGATGGTCTCCACGCTGGAAAGCATCTTCGTCGGCAGTCTCCCGGCGTAGAGATCGACGGCCGTCTGGTTGCCGTAGATGTAGAAGTCACGCATCACGAACCACTTGTCGTCGAACGGCGGAAGACCCATGAGGTCGAAACTGTGGTTGAGTGAGTAGTGGAATCCTGCCTCGACGAGGTCCCAGGTCAGAGGCGTGACCGGAGTGGGGAATCGTTCGGCCGATTCGTCGCGGGTCCAGCGGGGTGCGACGCGAGTGATCGGCCGCGACTGCAGGAGGAAGAGGTCGTCACCACTGAAGGCCCACTCGATGTCCTGCGGGAAACCGAAATGATCCTCCGCACGGACGGAGAGTTCGGCCACCGCTCGGGCCTGCTCCACAGTCAGTGCCGGACGAGTCCGCTGATCCCCGCCGAGGTGGACCTCCCTCGTCCGCGCATCGCCGTGTTCGTGTTGTCCGTTGTGACCGTCGTCGTCAACGTCTTCGGCTTCCGCAGGCTCACGCATGACGAGGGCCTTCGGCTTGTCCGCGATCTCGGCAGCGACCTGGGTTCCGTCGGCGCGGGCGATCCGGAATTCGTCGACGGGTTCCTCCCCGCCGACGACGGTCTCGCCCAGTCCGAACGCCGCATTGATGAGGACTTCGTCCGTGTTGCCGCGCACCGGATCGACGGAGAACGCGACCCCGGCAGCTTCCTCAGCACCGACTGCGACCATGAGCTGGACGACGACGGCCATCTTCGCCTCGAGCTGCTGACGGTAGCGGAAGGCGTGCGGATTCCACAGGGAGGCATAGCAGTCGCGCACCGCCTCGGCGATGGACTTCGTTCCGCGAACCCCGAGGTAGGTGTCGTGCTGTCCGGCGAAGGCCGCCCCGGGCAGATCCTCCATGGTCCCCGAAGAGCGGACCGCCACCGCCTGACCACTCAGGCCTGCAGCCTGGGCCGCCGCCTCGAAGTCCGCGAGCCACGCATCGGGGACAGGGGTGCTGCGGATGAGCTCGCCGATCGCCTCGGCGGGGTGGTCTGTATCCATGAGCTCGCTGATCCGCGACTGCAGGGGTGCGACGAATTGTGTGTAGGCGTCGGCGGTGACGATGAAGCCGCCGGGCACGGGCAGATTCTGCGCGGACTTCGCGAGGCTGGCGCCCTTGCCGCCGCTGGTCGCAAGTTCGGTGGCGAGAGGATCGGTGAAGCCGAGGGTGAGTGTCACGAGTGCTCCTAGAGATGTCTCAGGTGGGGCGGGCTGATATCGAGGGGACAGTGGACGGTGGTCGATCGGGTCACAGACGGAAGCGACGCAGGCCCAGAAGTAGCCAGCCGCAGACCGCACTGACGATGCCGATTCCTATGACCAGGGGCCAGAAGAACGCGGCAACGATGAGTGCTGGTACCCAGACCATAACCGCTGCGAAGCCGCCGAGGAGGCGGAAGAATGTGACAGTATTGCGACCGTCCGCGCGCGATCCGGCAAGGGCAGCTGCCGCGAGCACGGGGGTGTAGAGCCACATGAGTCCGAGCCCGACCCAGCGCAGGAGGGTGGCGGCGACGGGACCGAGCTCCTCCACATCGCTGACCGCCTCCGCGCCGTCGGCGTGCTGTGCGTCGAGGCTCGTTTCCGCGTCGCCCTGGCGCTGCAGGTCCAGAAACGCCTTCGCGAACGTGGCCGCTCTGCCCGGTGTTCTGCGGGCGACATTGAGCGCCTTCGCCTGGATCCGCTCGAAGGTCTCTTCGTCGGGACAGTTCACCGAGATCTCATCGAGGGCCGATCCCATCGCCGAGGAGACCTCGGCCTCCCATACGGATCGATCCTGGCCATTGCGGGCCGGAATCGTGATCGACTTCCCGTGGACCACCTCGGCGCGGGAGCGGAACCTGTCAGGAGTCGAATAGAACAGGCCCACCGGGATCACCTCGAGATCGATGCCTTCCTCGAGCAGGGTGCAGGCGATGCGGGCAGCACCAGATTTGTAGGGTTGGGGTCGGTGGCCCCATTCGCTGCTGGCTTCGGGGAAGATGCCCAGGTCACCGCCTCGGCGAAGTTGTGCGGTGCCGGCTTCGACCGGACTGGCCACCGATGTGGGATCGAGGTTGTAGCGTTCGACGTCCTTGGGCCGGACGACGGGGATGCCGGCGATGAAGAGACGCAGGAACCAGCTGCGGATGAGCTGGATCGAGATGAGGAACTGCGCTCGTGGGAATGCGGCGAGCACCTGGTGACCGTCGATGGCGCCATTGCGGTGACTGGAAATGATGAGGCGCGGACGTGGATTCGTCTGAGGCCGGTGGTCTGTGGAAGCGCCGTCGCGGTCTGTGGACTCGCCACTCAGGTCCAGGACGCGGATGCGACCGAAATACACGGTGCGCATGGCGGCATTGATGAACCGGTGCCCCCACCCTAGGGCGGCAACAGGTGTTAGGGATGCATTCGAACGGTCAGGCTTCGAGGACATCGCGGAGTCGTTCAAGGTCCCTCTGCACTGCTTCGGTGTCGTGGGCGAATTCCTCGTCGGTGACATTCGGGAGGCGGTAGACAGTGAAGACGACTTCGCTGACATCATCGTTGTGGAGCACACGCAGCGGATTGTGCACGGTGGTGCCATCGGGGAAGATCACGTCGTGGTCGAGGATCCCGAACTCGATGCCGGGCCGGAAGCTGACCTCGACTTCGCCCATCGGCGAATCGGTGATCCAACGTCCGGCCTCATTGCGGATGCCCGTACTCAGGCCGGCCGCCCACTGCGGGAGGTTCGCGGGATTGCCGGCGAAGACCGCGATGTCGGAGGGGTCCCGACGGATCGTCTGTGAGATGTGCTGTGCTTCGAAAGTCATGCTCTAAGTGGACCACAGGTGCGCCGAACCCACCAGAGACTTCTTTGAGCTGGCCCCTTCGGGCGACTGCGTGAACCCTCGCGAGACTGCGTGAGCCTATGTGCGCCCGGTAGGTGGCCGTCGCTTTCCTCATGCGTTCGGGTTTTCGTGTCGGAGACGAGACGAGAGGTTCCCGGGTGAAGTGGGGGTTTCTGCAATGCGTCCTGTGCTGGCATCGCAGTAGCCTGAAATGAACAGCCATTCTTTGCAGCGGATCGGCTTGTCCGTTGCAATGGACTTCGTTGCAACGGACTGCCCATCGAACCAACTGACAGACAGGTGAGAATGTGACGACTGCCTCCGATGATCCGAGTCCGAGATCGCTTGAACCCATCGCCCGACTCTGCGATGTGTCGAAGGTCTACGACTCGAAGACGGCCACGATTGCCGCTCTGGGCCGGGTCACCCTCGACATCGATGCCGGAGCGCTGACAGCGGTGATGGGGCCCTCCGGCTCCGGCAAGTCCACCCTCATGCACGTGCTCGCCGGCCTCGATCGACCGAGCACGGGCCAGGTGTTCATCGGCGAACGCGAGATCACGGCACTGAACGATGAAGCACTGACCGCGTTGAGGCGGCGACGGATCGGCTTCGTGTTCCAGGCCTTCAACCTCGTGCCGACGCTGACAGTCAGGGAGAACATCCTTCTGCCCTTCGAACTCGATGACAGGAAGCCGACGACGGACGAACGCTCATGGATCGACAGCATCGTAAAACGACTCGGAATCGCCGACAGAATGAGCCACAGACCCAACGAGATCTCAGGCGGTCAGCAACAGAGAACGGCGATCGCACGGGCATTGGCGACCCGTCCCGATATTCTCTTCGCCGATGAACCGACCGGCAACCTCGACGCACGGGCGGGCCGAGAGGTCATGCGGATCATGGCCGAGGCCGTCAGAGACCTCGGCCAGACGATCCTCCTCGTCACCCATGACCCAGTCGTCGCCGCCCATGCGAACCGCGTGGTATTCATCGCAGACGGGACACCCGTCAGCGAACTCAATCACGGAATCAGCGCCGAGGTCATCGCCCGCTCGATGTTGGAACTCGACGTCGACTACGACGCCGATGCAGTGGAGCCCAGCCGGGGTGAGGTACCGTGAACCCGTTTCGCGAGATCCGTGCGAACCCGCGCCAGTTCGCTCCCAGCTTCCTCGTCGTCTTCATCGCCGGGCTCTTCGGCACCGCCATCATGCAGGGCATCGGAATCCTCAGTGCCTGGATGACCTCCACCGAGGAGATCGACGAGTCCGCGACCGCGCGGATCCTCATCGCGCTCGTCGGCCTCACCTTCTTCGTCATCGCCCTCTTCGTCTCCAGCATCGTCATCGCCAACACCTTCTCGATCATCATCGCCGGTCGCAGCAGACAGCTCGCACTGCTGCGACTCATCGGAGCCTCCTCCAAGCGGCTGCGACGCTCCGCAGCACTGGAAGGGCTGATCATCGCGGTCCCCGGTGTCATCGCAGCACTCCTCGTCTCGACGGCTCTGGCCGGACTGACGCTCACCATCCTCGGCGATCAGATCCGATACGACGCCGACCTCCTGCACGCCGAGGTGTTTGTACCCGCCGCTGCCACACTCCTCGTCACCTGGTATGCGGCCTATCTCGGAGCTCGAAGGATCTCGGACATCTCGCCGGTCGAAGCCACATCACAGACCGTCGAGCGCAGCCCTGAGGAGCTTCGTCCATCGAAGCGATCACTCACGACCGTGATCGCTCTCCTCGGTGTCGGTCTCGTGATGCTCATCGGCGGTGCGGCTGTCGGAGTGGCGATCAACAATCCGCTCGGACTGCCCGTCGCCACCGTCGGTGGTGCGATCTCCTTCCTCGGCTTCATCATCGGCAATCCGTGGATCCTGCCACCGTTGCAGACGCTGGTCGGGCAACTGCTCGCTCGCACTTCCTCCTCGCGCCTGGCGGCGAAGACCATCGCCCGCCACCCGGCGCGAAGCGCGCGCACCGTCATCGGACTCGTCATCGGAGTGACCCTCATCGTCATGTTCGCGACAGCCATGACGACCTTCCGGACTCAACTCGAGGTGTATGCAGCATTGCTGGGGCAGCGCGGGAGGGAAGCCGACGGCGATGCGGTCACGACGGTGGTGGACCAGACCATGATGTTCTTTCTCGGCATGGTCGTCTTCTCGGTCGTCATCGCCGTCATCGGCGTCGCGAATGCGCTCATGCTGTCCGTGCGTCAGAGGACTCAGGAGATCGGGCTGCTCATGGCACTGGGACAGACTCCGCGGCGAGTCAGAACCATGGTCCTCAGCGAGAGCCTGCAGCTGAGCGTGACCGGATGCGCGGTGGCTTTGCCCCTGGGCATCTTCTACGGCTGGATCGGTGCGCTCGCCGTGATCTCGCCACTCACCGGTTTCTTCGCACCGTCACTGCCGTGGTGGGTGCTGATTGTCGTGGTCGTCGGCTCGATCCTCGCCGTCGCGGTGGCCAGCGGCAGACCGGCACGCGCGGCGACATCGGTCAATCCTGTCGAAGCCCTCGAAGCGGTGTGAGGGGCGATCTGGAAATGTCATTGTCCTCGACGTGCTGCGCGCCCTAGGCCGTGAACCGCGAACAGCAAAGGCCTTCCTGGGCTTCCTCGAAACCGGGCTGGGCCGGTACCGGGAATTCGACGCCGCCTATGAGGAGCTTGCCGCTTCCCTCCACAGCTCGCTCGAGGCGGTGAGCAGCGGGGACCCTGCCAGAATCGCAGGCATCCAGCGCTGCGGGCGCGTAATGGTGGAGAAGATGGCGCTGCTCCTGCAGGCCACGATTCTCTTCGATTCCGCTCCCGCTGAAGTGGCCGCAGGGTTTGTATCGGCACGGTTGGGTCCTAACCGGGGCCGGGAATACGGTGCCCTGCCAAGCGACGTCGACATCGACTTCCTCGTCGAGCGCGCCTGAGCTGTGAGCCGCTGTGGACCGGAGTCAGTCTCTGCGGTGGGCGGATCGGCAGCGGCGCCGGTCGAGGCGGAGATTGCGCGAGCGGATCCTCAGCAGGCGCGTCGCGCATTCCGGAGGTCCGCTGAAGTTCGGGCGAACCGCATGTCTGAGACTTGGGCGAGGAGCATTGTGTTCGTCGGCCTCCCACTCCTCGTCGCGGCGCTGCCCGATCTCCGACCGGTCGATGAACGCTTGGAGCTCGGCGATGAGCTTCAGCTGGAGGTCGTTGACCGACTCGATGCCTTCCGAGTATTCGAGGGGGATGTCGACGGCCTCCCAGTTGGCGACGACCCTGACAATCCACTTTCGTGCGTCGGTCGGGTCGTGATTCATCCCGTAGCTGTCCCATTCGTCGTTGGCGAACATGCCGAGAACGACCGGAGCGATGACCTTGTTGAGGAGGAACTCTTCCGTCAATTCGGTGTTGTCCATACCTCCCACCATAGGACTCCACGCTCCAGATTTCTCGCAAGCCCACGGCAGGTCCCGCAGGTTAAGAGCCGAGTGCGCCATCGCGTCGACAGTTAGACTGATCCGATGCCACGCAGCCCGCTTTCACCCCGAGAAGGGATCTCCGCGACATCGCTGCGCGCTCCTGGTGGGAAGGCGACGCACGATAAGAACCATCTTCCGGTCCCGGACACGATTGGCGGGTGGTTGGAGGGAGAGTTCCCCGCAGCCGACGATGAAGCGCGACGTAGCCTGCTGAGCACGGGCGATATGCGCGATGAGACGGGCGAGCCGGTGAACTGGGATGATTCAGTCATTCCCGGCGGCTTCTACTTCTTCCACAGACCTGTTCCGGCCGAGGAGCGGATTCCCTTCGAGATCAGCATCGTCTTCGAAGACGAAGATCTGCTCGTCGTCGACAAACCCCACTTCCTCGCCAGCACTCCCAACGGGCGGTTCGTGCGCGAATGCGTCGTGACCCGGGCTCGCCAGGATTTCAATCAGCCCGACCTGGTGGCCATCCACCGCCTCGACCGCGTCACGGCGGGACTGCTCATCCTGTCGAAGCGACCCGAGACCCGTGGTCGCTATCAGAGTCTGTTCCAGGACCGATTGGTGACCAAGACCTATCGCGCCCTCGCGGCGATGCCGCCGACGGATATGGAGTTCCCGCTCAGCAAGGCGTCCAGGCTGGTCAAACCGCGCGGCGGCAGACAGGTCCTCGAAGTCGACGGTGAGCCCAACGCCTTCAGCACGATCAGCCTGCTGAGTGAACGAACCCCGACCTCGCCGAGGTGGTCCGACGCAACTGTGCCCCCACCTCGGCGATCGGTGGGGCAGTGTCCGTCGATCGGCGAGTACGAACTTCATCCGCTGACGGGCAAGACGCACCAGCTGCGGGTGCACATGAACTCGCTCGGGCTGCCCATCCTCGGCGATCCGGTCTATCCTGTCGATCTGTCTCCGGACCCCTACGATTTCAGCTCACCGCTGCAGCTGCTGGCGGCGTCGATCGGGTTCGACGATCCGCTGACGCGGCGCCCGCGACGATTCGAATCCAGGCTCACTCTGGGGCTCACTCTGGGACCGACGCCGTCGACGCCGTAGACCGCTGCAGACGTAGCTTGTGTCTCGACTCGGCATCATCGTCGACGGCTGCGCCCAGGCTTTGCCCACGAGCGGTGGGGACACGGTAGCCTGGTGATATGAGTCCAAACGCACCCGGATGTACCTCAGAGGCGATCGTTGCCCTGGTCCGGTCCCGAATCACGACCGGCGAGTACCCTGCCGGCTCTCCGGTCCGGGATGGTGCGCTGGCGAAGGAATTCAACGTTTCGCGCAATACTGCTCGTGAATCCCTGTCCCTGCTCCGCTACGCCGGTCTGCTGACACAGGAGACGAACCGCGGCTTCTTCGTCCGTACCTTCGACCTCGACGAACTCAAGGACCTCTACCAGGCCCGACGTGTCTTCGAGATCCGTGCCGTTCAGGAATCACAGGACGCCACGGAGGCGGCGATGAGCCGTGTGGAGGCATCGGTCGTCCGTGCGGAGACTGCTCCGAACAACGAGAGCTGGACCGACGCACAGGAGCACTCCGCCTCATTCCATCGGGCGATCGTCGGACTGCTCGGCTCGCCGATGCTCGACGAGTTCTACGTCAACCTCATGGCCCGGCTGTCGACGACCTTCGCCCGCTCGCGGGAACCAGGCAAATACCACTCCCACTGGGCCAACCCGCACCGCGACATCCTCGAGAAGATGCGCTCGGGGGACCGACACGGAGCCGAAGGTCTGCTGCGGATCCATCTCGATGACTCGGAAGCCTCGACGCTCGACCTGGCGCGCTCGGTCGGCGAAGGCCGCTGAGGGCGAGGCGACGCAACCACCGGGACCACGCAACCGCCTCGGCGAGAAGGAACCCTGCTGCCGGTGTCGGCAGTCTCACAATGCTCGGTATTTGAAACGCTAGATAAGCGGTGTATGACTTCGATAGCATTGAGCCACCGAACTCACCGCGTCGAAAGGCTGTACCCATGGGGATTCCCGAGCAGGAAACACAGGCCGCAAACGATCCGTTCTCGCTGACGGGACTGACGTATGACGATGTCCTCCTCCTGCCCGGTGACACCGATGTCATCCCCTCAGATGCCTCCACCACGACTCGTCTGACCAAAGAGATCGAGCTCAACATCCCCCTGGTCTCGGCTGCCATGGACACCGTGACCGAGTCGCGCATGGCCATCGCCGTGGCCCGCATCGGCGGACTGGGCATCATCCACCGCAACCTGTCGATGGAAGACCAGGCCGCCCAGGTCGACTATGTCAAGCGCTCCGAATCCGGGATGATCAACGACCCGCTGACGATCACCCCCGAGAAGACTCTTGAAGAACTCGACGAGATCTGCGGAAAATACCGGATCTCAGGTCTGCCCGTCGTCGATGAGGATAACGTGCTGCTGGGCATTGTGACCAACCGTGACCTGCGCTTCGTCACCCGCAGCGAATTCCCGACCCGCACCGTGGCCGAGACCATGACCCGGATGCCACTGGTCACCGCCCCGGACGGCGTCTCCCCAGAGAAGGCATTCGAGCTGCTCGCCGAGCACAAGGTCGAGAAGCTGCCGCTGGTCGATGAGAACAACGTCATCAAGGGCCTCATCACCGTCAAGGATTTCGTCAAGACCGAGGAATACCCCCTTGCCACGAAGGATGACGAAGGTCGCCTGCGCGTGGGTGCGGCCGTCGGATTCCACGGCGATGCCTATGAACGCGCAATCCTCCTCGCCGAGGCGGGAGTCGACGTCCTCGTCGTCGACACCGCCAATGGACACGCTCGCGGCGTGACCGACATGATCAGGAAGATCAAGGCCGATTCGACGTTCGACAAGGTCCAGATCATCGGCGGTAACGTTGCCACGAAGGAGGGTGCACAAGCCCTCATCGACGCCGGTGCCGACGCCATCAAGATCGGAGTCGGGCCGGGCTCGATCTGCACCACCCGTGTGGTGGCCGGCGTCGGCGTCCCGCAGGTCACCGCCGTCTACCTCGCCGCTCAGGCGGCCCGCGTGGCCGGTGTGCCGGTCATCGCAGACGGCGGACTGCAGTACTCCGGCGACATCGCCAAGGCCATGGTCGCCGGCGCGGACACCGTGATGCTCGGCTCCCTGCTGGCCGGCTGCAGCGAATCGCCCGGCGAACTCATCTTCGTCAACGGCAAGCAGTACAAGGCCTATCGCGGCATGGGTTCACTGGGTGCCATGGCCCCACGTCAGGGCAAGTCCTACTCGAAGGACCGCTACTTCCAGGACGACATCGACGCTGACACCGACCTCATCCCGGAGGGCATCGAAGGCCGTGTAGCCTACCGCGGACCGCTCAAGCAGGTCGCACACCAGCTCACCGGTGGTCTGCGCCAGTCGATGTTCTACGTCGGCGCCCCCACCATCGAGGACCTCAAGGCCAAGGGCAAGTTCGTTCGCCTGACCACAGCGGGCCTCAAGGAGAGCCACCCGCACGACATCCAGATGACAGTCGAAGCACCTAACTACGTCGTCAAATAAGGTTCTGCGGTGACCGTTCTCTGACGGCGCGTCGCGACTGGTTTCTGGTTGTCCCACGATTGCCGACGGCCGTAGCTTCTGCCTCCTGGGCAGAGACTACGGCCGTTTTCGCTGTCTCAAGATGTCAGACGATCGCCCGGATGTGATGAAGGGCACGTGCGATTTTTTAGGCCGTATACGCCTGTCGTCGGTTGCGGGCTTGGCCGCGCGAGGATTGACGAGGGCGCTCCTTGTGCCGGGTTGAGGTTACTTGTGTAGTGATATCCGGCAGCACCACTCGCCTTGCTTCTCACTTCACTTAGGGTAGGTTGCCCTAATGTAGTCCGGCCTTACCGGACCCTGAACCGAAGGAGGCAACCGTACCGCTATGACTTCACTGCTCTCTGACACCCCGACTCCACCGGCCGAGGCAACCCCGCCGAACGAGGCACGCTCGCTGACCGATGCCCCACCGAACGATGCACCATCGCTGCCCGGTGCAGCTCCACTGCCGAACACCTCGCTGCGCACAGAGGACGCCCTGCTGGGGTCGCACAGTGCCGATGCCTACGCCGAGCTCATGCACGAGGTCGTCGATGCACTCGCCCAGCGTTTCACGAGTGTCGACGCGCCCACCTCGGCGAATGACCGGACCAGCCTGGAAGCCGAGGTCGCGGACTTCGACCTCGACGGACAGGGGATCGGAAACATCGCAGCCCTGCGCGAGGCCGATGACCTCTACGCCCGCAATGCCGTCTGGTTCCACCACCCGAGCTATGTCGCCCACCTCAACTGCCCTGTCGCCGTGCCAGCCGTCGCGGCCGAGGCGATGCTGGCTGCGATCAACACCTCCGTCGACACCTACGACCAATCCGAAGTCGCCACACTCATGGAGCGCCGCCTGGTGCAGTGGGCCTGCAGGCACGTCGGATTCTCCGGCGGTGACGGAATCTTCACCTCGGGCGGCACCCAGTCGAACCTGCAGGCACTGTTCCTGGCCCGCGAGAACGTTCTGCGCGCACAACAGGCACAGGTGCTCGGCAGTGCCCAGCCCGGCCGCGGCGAGCCATCACGCCGAGAGCTCATGTCTCGGCTGCGGATACTCACGACCTCCCAGACTCACTTCTCGATATCCCGCGCCGCACACATCCTCGGCCTCGACGCCGAGGCTGTAGTGACCGTGGACACCGACGCCGCCGGACGCATGGACGCCGAGGCTCTGGCCGAGCTGATGCGCGACATCGATGACACCGGCGGCATCGTCATGGCCGTCGCCGCCACGGCCGGAACCACCGACCTCGGCGTCATCGACCCACTCGACGCCATCGCCGAGATCTGCGAGAACGCGAACGTGTGGATGCACGTCGACGCCGCATACGGCGGGGGACTGCTGTGGGCACCACGACGCAAACACCTGCTGCAGGGAATCGGCCGCGCCACCTCGGTGACCATCGACTTCCACAAGACCTTCTTCCAACCCGTGTCCTCAAGCGCACTGCTGGTGCGCGAACTCGCCCTGTTCGACCCGACGCTTCATCACAATGACTACCTCAACCCGGAGGCTGAGGCCCAGGGCGCCGATGCCGAACCGAACCAGGTCGACAAATCCCTGCAGACCACCCGACGCTTCGACGCCCTCAAGCTCTGGACGACTCTGCGCGCCCGCGGTGCCACGGAGATCGGTTCGATGGTCGATGCCGTGTGTGATCTGGCCGCCGAGGTCCGAGAGCTCCTCGAGGCACAGCCGGACTTCGAGGTGCTGGGAGCAACCGACCTGAGCACGGTCCTGTTCCGGTTCGCCCCCGCGACCGCCGAGGCTGCCACTGCCGATGAACTGGTGCCGATGATCCGCCGCGTCCTCTTCCGCTCCGGGCGCGCAGCGATCGCCCGCACCACCATCGACGGCACCCCCTGGCTCAAACTCACCCTGCTCAACCCCGACACCACGGTCGCAGACATCACCGCCGTGCTCGACCTCGTCCGCGCCACCGGCCACGGGATCCTCGCCGGCCGGCACCTGGAGAGCACGACCCTCGAAGGAGGCGCAGCATGAGCACACCCGAATCACACATCCACGACATCGTCGGCATCGGCATCGGACCCTTCGGTCTGGGACTGGCCGCTCTGTCTGACCCCCTGCCCGACGTCGACGCCGTCTTCCTCGACCAACGCGAGGAATTCCGCTGGCACCCGGGCATGATGATCGAAGGTGCGACGGTCCAGGTCCCGTTCCTCGCCGACCTCGTGACCATGGCCGACCCCACCTCCCGCTTCTCCTTCCTGCAGTTCCTCAAGGACAGCGGCCGGCTCTATCCCTTCTACATCCGCGAATCCTTCTACCCTCTGCGCGCCGAATTCGACGAATACTGCCGATGGGTCGCCGCTCAGTTGGACACTCTGCGCTGGAACCGCACGGTCACCTCGGTGACCAGGAATGATGACATCTACACCGTGACCGCCGAGGTGGCCGATCAGTTCGGTCAGACGCTGAGGACTGAGTCCTACCGCGCCCGCCACCTGATCCTCGGTGTCGGGACCGAACCGGTCCTGCCACAGGCCCTGCAGAACCTGGAAGCTGAGGGCACAGGCCCGGTCATCCATACCTCGAAGTACCTCGACCACAGAGACGCACTGCTCGAGAGCGGATCAATCACCATCGTCGGCAGCGGACAGTCTGCGGCCGAGATCTACCGTGATCTCATCGACGAAGCTGAAGCCCGTGGCGTGCGACTCGACTGGGTGACGCGCTCACCGCGCTTCTTCCCGATGGAGTACACGAAGCTGACCTTGGAGATGACGTCCCCGGAGTACACGGATCACTTCCGAGCCCTGCCCGATGACCTGCGCGAACAGCTCGGACGTGAACAGCGAACCCTGTACAAGGGCATCAGTGCCGAGCTCGTCGATGACATCCACGACACCCTCTACCGACTCAGCCGCGGCGGCAGGAAGCTGCGCACCAACCTCCTCGCAGAATCGGAGCTGATTGCCGCCGACCACGATGCGAGCACCGGCGACTATGCTCTGCGCTTCCGCAACACGTCACTGGACAGGTGCTTCGACCGGCGCACCGGATCGGTTGTCTCTGCCACCGGTTACAAGTCCCAGGTCCCGGCCTTCCTCGCGCCGCTGGGAGACGAGATCCGCCTGGATGCCAAGGGCCGCCTCGAGGTCAGCCGCCACTACACGGTCAACGACGCAGGCACCATCCACGTCCTCAACGGCGAAGAGCACACCCACGGAGTCACCGCACCCGATCTTGGCTTCGGGCCCTGGCGCGCATCGGTCGTGCTCTCACATGTGACCGGACGGGAACCGTACCCGATCGAGAAGACCATCGCCTTCCAGACCTTCGGAGTTCCGGACGACGGGGCACTCGACGATGGGGCGCTCGACGACGGAGCTCTCGACACGACTCCTCTGAGCACTCAGGACGACTTCGAATCGCACTTCGACTTCGCCGACACCGCTTCCGATTCCGACTCCGATTCCCAGCCTGCAGACGACAGGGAGATGACACACGTATGACCACCGACCTCATCAACGACGCACCCACACCCTCAACGGCAAGCTCCGCACTCACCGTGGACATCCGAGCCGTGGACCCAGCCCGGGATACCAAGAACATCCACGTGTGGCTGACCCACCCGCGCGCCCACTACTGGCAGATGACCCACCTCGACGAGTCCGGAGTCCGCGACTACCTCGGCGCGGTCCTCGGCTCCGCCGACGAGAACGGTTGGGTGGGATCGGTCGACGGCATCGACTGCTTCTACGTCGAAACCTATCTGCCCTCCACGCTGATCCCACACGATGTTGTTCCCACCGGGCCCGATGACATCGGAATGCACCTGCTCGTCGCCCCACCTGACGGCGATGGAGTCCGCGGACTCACGAACCAGATCATGGCCGAGGTCATCGACTTCTGCCTGCGCCCGATCGAACGAGGCGGCCGCGGCGGTCACCGAGTCATCGTCGAACCCGACGTGCGCAACACCGCCATCCTCGAGAAGAACCGGGCAGCGGGTTTCAGCCCGGTGAGCGAGGCGACCATCATGATGGGGGAAGAGCGGAAACGCGCCTTGGTCAGTGTCTGCGATCGTGAGGACTTCGAAGCCAGCGAGCTGGTGAAGCTCCTCGATCGCGATGAAAGTGCCGACGTGGCGGACACCGCTTCGGAGGATGACACTTCTTCGGACGAGAACGACAACGACATCGACATCGAAAACGACAACGACATCGTGGAGGACGCCATCACGCCCGCCGCATACTCCCACCTCAATCCCGACACCTTCGCGGTCGCCCAACGCCACCTTGTGGCCAAGGCACTGTCCGAGTTCGCCCACGAACGACTGATCGCCCCGGTCCGCGCCACCGGCCCGAATGCCGGGCCCGATGACTGGGAACTGCAGATCGATGACACCGGGTCGAAGAGCACGGACTCCGTCACGTACTCGTTCACCGCCCGAGTCCTGCCGCTCGAGCATTGGGTCATCGACGAGGACAGCATCACCCGCCGACGAGGTGACACTCAGCTGGGACTCGACGCGCAGGAACTCGTCGTCGAACTCCAGGACGCCCTCGACATCCCGGAGAACCTGATGTCGACCTACCTCGAGGAGCTCGCGTCGACCCTGGCCAGCAGCGCCTTCAAGCTCGCCGAGGCGGTCAAGGGTCACCGCCCGGACTCCACAGATCTCCTGACTTCCGATTTCCAGGCCACCGAGGCGGCCATGACCGAAGGCCATCCCGGCTTCATTGCGAACAATGGACGCATCGGTTTCTCCCTCAGCGATTATCGGAAGTGGGCCCCGGAGAACGGGCGCACCACCCGCATCGAATGGGTAGCAGCGACCCGCGAGCACAGCCACCTCTCACTCGGTCAAGGATTCGACGAGGCCGCACACACCGACTGGGCACTCAGCGCCGAGGAGCGCGAACTCTTCGACTCACGAATCCGGTCAGCCGGCCGCGATCCGGAAGACTTCCACCTCCTTCCGGTCCACCCTTGGCAAGCCGATCACCGACTTGCGATCACCTTCGCCGCCGACATCGCCCGCGGAGATCTGCTGCCCCTGGGCGCTGGCCTCGACGAGCATCAGCCGCAGCAGTCCCTGCGCACCTTCTTCAACCGAACACGGGCCGATGCCCCTTATGTGAAGGTCGCGCTCGCCGTACAGAACATGGGGTTCTTGCGCGGACTGTCCCCGAAGTACATGCGCGATACTCCGGCAATCAATGACTGGATCGCCGAGTTGATCGGCACCGATCCCGCCTTCGGGGACGCCGGGTTCCGGGTCCTGCGGGAACGTACCGCGCTCGGCTACACCGGAGACGTCTACCACCGAACGCAGGAGACGAACCCGCACCGCAAGATGCTTGCCGCTCTGTGGCGAGAGAACCCTTTGACCGTGCTCGAACCTGGTCAGAAGGTCGTCACCATGGCGTCCTTGCTGCACCGCGATCACAGGGGAGTCGCCTTCGCCAGCGAACTCATCCGCGCCTCGGGTCAGGCGCCCGAGGACTGGGTGCGGTCCTACTTGAGGGCTTACTTGCACCCACTCGTCCACGCACTGCTGGCTCACGATCTGGTGTTCATGCCGCACGGGGAGAACCTCATCCTCATCCTCGATGACCACGTCGTGACCGGTGCCTTCATGAAGGATATCGGCGAGGAGGTCGCCGTCCTCGGCCACCGTGACCTGCCAGGCGACGTCGAGCGGATCCGGGCGCTGGTCCCCGGCGAGGAGAAGGCCCTGTCCGTGTTCACGGACATGTTCGACGGAGTGCTGCGCCACCTCGGCGGGATCCTCGACGCGGATGGTGTGCTGAGTTCGGAGACGTTCTGGACCTTGGTCGCCGAGGTGCTCGATCATTACGAGGCCCAGCATCCGGAACTCGCCCGTGGTCTGGCCGGGGATGTGGACCTGAGAGCCGAACGTTTCGCCCATTCCTGCCTCAACCGTCTGCAGCTGCGTAACACCGTGCAGATGGTCGACATCGGCAACCAGGCCGAATCCCTGCTCTACGCCGGAACGATGAGGAACCCCGTGGCGCGGGGCGATTCAACAGCGCGCTGATCAGGAAAAACATCAAAATCGCCGAGGTGGGCGCTGGGTTCCAGCGCCCACCTCGGCGAGAGCCTTGGGGGTCGACAGAGTGGGCAGCTCCATGGTGCGATAGCTGTGTGAAGACACCTGGAAAGAAGCAGCCGACTGCGAGTGATGCTCAGCAGGAAGAGACAAACTTGATCGGCAGAATTGCGCTCCTCGAAGCGCTCTGCACCGGTTTGGATCGGCGCCGAGAAGTTCTTGAGGTACTCGAGGCTGCCGAAGATCCGGACATTGCCTTGGAGCGGTTGCAGGACAAACTTGATCTTGAGCCGGAGGGTGCACGGGCGGTGCTCGATATGCAGTTGCTGCGTCTGACCACCACTGAGCGGGATAAAACTGCTGCAGAACTGGCGGAGGCCCACGTTCGCCTGCGCAAGGTGCGGCAAGAGTCGATGGAGTGATGACTTGAACTACGGATAGGCCGCACCGTCGGGACCGCCAGTGGCTATCATCATTCCTATCGGTCGCCCGCGCGCTGTGACCTTGCACCCTCCTCGGCGGGGAGGTATCGGTCGGTACCGGTCCGGTAGAGGGGCCAAACGGCTATCTGGGAGGATATTGACCCGCTGCGATGCTTACCGGTCAGTGTCCATCGAGACCTTGGTGCGACCGGGTCGGCTCCAGTTGGTGAAACACCGGAGGACGTACTCAGCAGGACCATATCGGTGGCGCTTCAGCCACCAGGCGCTGATCAACGTCTGGACCGCAAAGACGGCGACGGCGAGGACCATCAGAACCGGTGGGGACATCTGCCCGGCAAGGCCGAGACCAACTCCTGTGAACAGCACGATCCCAGCCAGCGACTGTCCCAGGTAATTCGTCAACGCGATGCGCCCAACTGGTGCCAGTGCTGTGCGCACCCATGCTCCCCAGGGCACGTGCATGATCCGGATCAGCGTCGCAACGTACGCGGCCGTGAGGAACGGGGCAGTCACGACGCTCGCTGTGGTGGCCCAGGTGTTGGTGTCTCCGCCCATAACGGCGAAGAGCACCCCGCCTGGGAGGCCGACTGCGAAGCCGATCGCCTGAGTCCGTCGCAGAAGCGTGGCCCGATCTCCCGCCTGAGAGAACAGGCGCCGCCGGGCAGCAACCATTCCTAATAGGAACATCGCCAGTGCAGTCGGTCCTTGCAGGGAGACCGCTTGGATGACGAGAAGATCAAGGCCGGCCACGTGTTGCCCCACAATGTCAGCCAGCGACCCGAGCATAGCCTGAGTCTGCGCAGCGGCCCCAAGGAGCGCCTCGTCGTGACTGGGCATGAACATCGAGCGATCGAGGAACGCGGCGCTGATGACGAGAGAGAGTGTCACGAAGCCATAGATGATTCCGGTCGTGAGCAGCGCAGTCCGATCACGTACCTGGTGCATCGCCAGGAGCACGAGGCAGACCACTGCGTAGGTCGTGAGAACGTCCCCACCGTAGAGCAGGACGATGTGCCCCACTCCGATCACGAAGAGGCCCACCGCTCTGCGAAGCATTCGCGGCACGAACGCCGCACCCGCGCGCTTCGCCGCATCCATCTGCAGAACGAAGCTGTATCCGAAGAGGAATGAGAAGAGTAGGTAGAACTTCATTGAGAACAGCGCGGCCACAAGGAATCGGGCCGCTGCATCGATCGGTGTCGAGAAGCTCGGATCATGGACCAGGTTCCCCGGATAGGCCGAGGCCATGAACGTGATGTTGACGACGAAGATCCCCAGCAGGGCGAACCCGCGGAGGGCATCGACATCATGAACTCGCCCGGTCTTCATGGGCTCTTGTGCAGCCGTTTGTCTATTCATGCAACAGAATTTAACACAGAAACTATATGTAGTAAACTATATGGTGTGTCAGACTGTTGCTCTACTGACAGAGAGGTGGATTCCATGACTGACGGCGCGGTGCCCGACTTCTTCCGGCGACTCTGGAGGCTGCCGGAGGTTCCTCAGCAGCGGGGGCGCAAGTCCACTCTCGATGTCGAGACGGTGGTCAGCACTGCTGTTCAGCTTGCCGATCATGGCGGCCTGGAGGCCGCGACCTTGCCCAAGGTCGCCGAGGAGTTGAACGTGACAGCGATGTCGTTGTATCGACACATCGGCTCCAAGCACGAGCTGCTGCAGCTCATGATGGACGCAGCAAGTGAACCGCGGATATCCGAGTCGCTCGCTGCAGGGTGGCGTGAAGGTCTGCGACTGTGGGCACGTGACCTGTGGTCTCTGTATCGAGGTCGGCCATGGCTTCCCCGCGTGCCCATCTACCAAGCACCATCCGGACCACACCAGATCGCCTGGCTCGAACGAGGATTCGCGCAATTGGCTTCAACTGAACTCGATTGGAACGAGAAGCTGGCGGCACTCACTCTGCTCAGTGGCTTCGTCCGTCAGTCAGCACTACTTCAGGGCGAGCTGAAGGAAGGACGAGAGCCCGGCCAGGCTCAATCCGAGAGTGAGCGCGAATACGGAGAGGCCCTCTTCCGCGTCGTCGCCTCAGCGCAGTTCCCGTACACCTCGGCGATGCTGGCTTCTGGTGCTGTGGGAAGCGACTCCAACTCAGGTGGCGAGTCTGATCCGGACTTCGTGGATGGTCTCGAACTCATCCTCGATGGCCTCGCAGTGCGCATCGCCAACGCCTTGGACTGATGCAGGGATTGGTGACATCTTCCTGTCCGGTAGGTGCTGATCGTCGGACCGTCTGCGACCATGCGAGCACCAGCGGCTATCATCATTCCTATCGGTCGCCTGCGCGCAGACCGCAAGCGGTCCGTAGGATTCCCGACTCAAAGGTGTGGTCATGG
Source organism: Brevibacterium sp. UCMA 11754 (assembly GCF_021532275.1). Classification (GTDB taxonomy): domain Bacteria; phylum Actinomycetota; class Actinomycetes; order Actinomycetales; family Brevibacteriaceae; genus Brevibacterium. The sequence continues at coordinate 49,571 of NZ_JACBOT010000031.1, read as the reverse complement.
CGAAGCAGAACGATCGGCCGACCCTGGCCACGGTCGCTTCGCGCGCAGGAGTCAGCATCAAGACCGCTTCCAGAGTGCTCAACGGCGAAAAGCATGTGGCCGCGAGGACCGCCGAGAAGGTGGAAGAAGCCGCCGCCGAGCTCGGATTCCGCATCAACTCCACGGCCAGGCGCCTGCGTGCCGGTGGCCGATCGCCCTACATCGGCGTGGTCATGAGCGACGGAGATGACCCCTTCCAGGCTCGTCTCTTCACCCTGCTGGAGGCCGAACTGAGCAGGGTCGGACTGCGCCCGGTCGTCACGGTCACCACCGACGATCTTGACCGTGAACGCGGCTTCCTCGAGGAGTGCCTGGCCAATGACATGACCGGAATCTGCGTCATCCGATCGCATCCGGACGCCGCACGGTTCTACACCGATGCGACGTCTGCTGATGTGCAGATCGTGTCCTTCGACCCATCGACAGCAGGACCGGGTGTCGACCTCATCGCCGGAGATGAGGAACGTGCCGGACGACTGGCGGCGACTCAACTGCTCAATCACGGGCACATCAGCCTCGGCGTCATCGGCGATCATTCGACCAGCCCCATCACCACCGCCAGGCTCGCCGGAATCCAATCGGCCATCGCCGGACGCTCGGACATCGGGTGGCGCGCCTACCTGCGCGAAGACGCCCACGACCTGGCCAGCGCGAAGAACGTCGTCGCGGCCTGGCTGGGTTCGCGCAGCGCGCCCAGCGCGCTGATCACCCTGTCCGGGACCCTGACTCAGGGGGCCATCGACGCCTGCCGGCGCCTCGATGAATGGCCGGCGCTGGTGGGCATCGACGATTTCCCCGCCGCGGACCTCTTAGACGTGACCGTCATCGATCGTGACCTCACCTCCATGGCCGCCGAGGCGGTCCGACGTCTGCAGGATCCGCTCGGTGGCGGGACTGGAAGCGATCCGTTCCGGGGTTCGACTCAGGTTCCTGTGCACGTGATCGCTCGCGGCAGCGGCGAGGAATCTCCGGACAGGTGACGCTGTCCGGAAAGAGACGACGAACACAATTTTTCGCCGAAACAGTTGACACCGAGCTCCGATCAGCGAATTATATTGATCAGCCTGACAACGTTGTCAGAAAAATTGAAAGGGTCACAATGAGGCACAACCTGCAGTCTCGGAAGAAGTTCGCCGTTCTCGGCGCCTCGGTTGCTATCGGCGCTCTCGCGCTCAGCGGCTGTGGGAGTCAGAAGGGCCAAGGCAATGAGGAATCCGGCGGCGGTTCGGCCGGAGATGGTGAAGTCACCATTGCTCTGCTGCTCCCGGAGTCCAAGACCACCCGTTACGAATCTCTGGACAAGCCGAATTTCGAGAAGTACGTCAAAGAGGCGAACCCTGATGCGAAGGTCGAGTACCGCAACGCGAACCAGGACGCGACCCAGCAGCAGCAGCAGTTCGAAGCCGCTGTGACCGAGGGCGTCGACGCCATCGTCCTTGACCCCGTCGATGCCTCGGCGGTGTCCTCGGCTCTGTCGAAGGCCGAGGCCAAGAAGATTCCGGTCGTCGCCTACGATCGCTTCTTCGAAGGTGCGACCTATTACACCTCGTTCGACAACAAGAAGATCGGCAACCTCCAGGGCCAGGCCGTCCTCGACGGTCTCAAGGCCGAGGACAAGGACCCGAAGTCGGGTCCGGTCTGGATGGTCAACGGCGATCCGAAGGACCCGAACGCCGCAGACTTCAAAGCCGGTGCGGAGGAGACCCTGAAGAAGGCCGGTGTCGACATCGCCGGAAGCCACGACACTCTCGATTGGAACCCGGACGACGCCCGCCAGTGGGTCGAAGGTCAGCTGCAGAGCGCGGACAAGGAGCCGATCGCCATCTACTCAGCCAATGACGGCACCGCCGGTGGTGTTCTCGCCGCCACCAAGAAGGCCAAGGTGAAGCCGGTCGTCACCGGGCAGGATGCTGAGGTCGACGGTCTGCAGAACATCCTCAGGGGTGACCAGTACGCCACGATCTACAAGTCGATCCCACCGCAGGCGGAGTTCGCTGCGAAGGCAGCCGTTGCACTTGCCGGTGGTGAGGAACCGAAGGCGGGAACAACCTATAAGGACACTCCGACGGACTTCGTCGAGGCCAAGGTCGTCACGAAAGACACTGTGAAGGACATCGTCGGGGATCAGATCAAGGCTGAAGACATCTGCACCAAAGACGTGAAGAAGCTCTGCGAAGACGCCGGCGTCAAGTAGAAATCGGCGAGTAGGAATATATGAATTCTCAACCCAACGATCCGGCGCCCACGAGTACGCGGGTGCCGGAGACCGGAGCCGAACCAGTCCTCGAGCTGCGCGGGATCAACAAACGATTCGGCGCAGTCCAAGCTCTGACCGATATCAACCTGACCATCGGCCGCGGTGAAGTCGTCGGCCTCGTCGGCGACAACGGCGCCGGCAAGTCCACCCTGGTCAAGGTCATCGCCGGAGTCCACGGAGCCGACGAAGGTGAGATCATTCTGGGCGGACGATCCCAGAAATTCGCAGCGCCGAAGGACGCACAGAAGGCGGGAGTCGCCACAGTCTTCCAGGACCTCTCCCTCTGCGAGAACCTCGACGTCGTGGCCAACCTGTTCCTCGGCCACGAGAAGACCCGCGGCGGTGTTCTCGACGAGGTCACCATGGAAGCAAGATCGTGGGAGCTGCTGCGCAGCCTGTCGGCGAAGATCCCCAGTGTAAGGGTGCCGATCGCGGCTCTCTCCGGCGGTCAACGTCAGACGGTCGCGATTGCCAGGTCCCTCCTCGGCGAACCCTCGATCGTGATGTTGGACGAGCCGACCGCGGCCCTCGGCGTTGCGCAGACCGCCGAGGTGCTCAACCTCATCGAGCGGCTGCGTGAACGTGACCTCGGAGTGCTGCTGGTCAGCCACAACATGGCCGATGTCCAGGCCGTGTGCGACCGTGTCCATGTTCTGCGTTTGGGCAAGGATGCCGGTGACTTCCCAGGTGACGAGCGCACGGACGTGCTGGTCGCCGCGATCACGGGAGCCAACGACAACGTCGTGACTCAGAGAGCGACCCGGAGGGGTGAGCGTCGATGACCCGCAACTCGTTCATCACCGACGAACGCATTTCGAGCGAGGGGTTCCTCGCGACATTCGTTCGTCGAGTCAAGGAGGGCCAGCTCGGCTCATTCCCAGTGATTCTGGCGCTCATCGTCATCGTCGTCGTCTTCCAATCGGCGAACAGCAAGTTCATCTCACCGGCCAACTTGGTCAATCTCTCCACACAGGTCGCGTTCTTGGCGATCCTGGCGCTGGGCATCAACCTCATCCTGCTCCTCGGTGAGATCGACCTGTCGTTGGCTCAGCTGGGTGGACTCTCTGCCTCACTGCTGGGTGTGCTGGTGGTCAGACAAGGGGTCCCGCCCCTGATCGCACTGGTCATCATGCTGGTGTTGGGCCTCGTCGTCGGAGCGATCCAGGGGTGGTTCTTCGCGGTGGTCGGCATCCCGGCCTTCGTGGTCACCCTGGCCGGTCTGCTGGCCTTCACCGGACTGACTCTGACGACATTGGGAGTGCAGAAGAACCTGTCGATGTCCGATACCTTCGCCTTCGACTTTGCGAGCTTCTACTTCCCAGCCATTTGGGCCTACGTCTTCGGAGCAGTTGCCGTCGTCGGCTTCGGTACCGGGATCATCTACTCGAAGCTGCGCCGTCACAACGAGGGACTCGACAGCCCGAGCTGGACCTCGGTGATCGTGCGCATCGTGCTGCTGGCAGCCATCGTCTTCGGCTTTCTCATCCTGGTCAATCAGGACTTCGGACTGGCGATGCCGTTCTTCCTCATGATCGTCATCGCGATCGGAATCGACCTGGTGCTGCGCAAGACCAAGTACGGGCGTTCGATCTACGCTGTCGGCGGCAAGGTCGAAGCCGCCAGGCGCGCAGGTATCAGGGTCACCTGGGTGCGCATCAGCGTATTCATGGCCGCCGGTGTTCTGGCAGCATTGTTCGGCTTCATCAAGACCGGTGTGACGACAAACGCGGGATCGACGCTGGTGAGCACGCAGGACCTGCTCAACGCGATCGCCGCCGCGGTCATCGGCGGCACCTCGCTGTTCGGCGGTCGCGGCACAGCCTGGGCAGCCGTGCTCGGTGCCCTGGTCGTCGGTGCTATCAACAACGGTCTCTACCTCATCGGCTTCAACTCCGATGCGCAGCAGATCATCACCGCGCTCGTCCTGCTCACGGCCGTCGTCATTGACGCCCTGAGCCGCCGCGGACAACGCTACGTCGGACGAGGTTAGCTGCCGAGAGACGCAGCTAGCGCCGCTCGATGCGGTAGCGAAACGTCGAGAGCAGAGCTGAGCCTCGAGAGCGCACTCCCTGGAGCCTGCTCTCGACGCTCAGCTCTGCTGTCGATGAAACCTGTCCCTCGCCGAGGCGGGGCCGAGGTTCCAGCTCGGCGCTCCCGGTGGGCGGTGGGCGCTGTTTCAGCCCTCCTCGGGCGCCGGCATCGGCGGTGCTGGGACTGAGCTGATACAGTCGTGGGCAATGACATGGGGTGCCTGACGCCATTCGCGTGAGGCTGAGAGAACACCCATCGAACCTGATCTGGGCCATACTAGCGAAGGGATCGTCATGGTTGACTTCGACCTGCGTTCTGCCAATGCACGACTGCGTGCGAATAATCCACTCATCCAATGCATCACGAACACTGTCGTGCAGCAATTCAGTGCCAACGTGCTCCTGGCCATCGGCGCCGCTCCGGCGATGCTCGACCACGACGCCGATGCCGCACAGTTTACCCGCATCGCCAGTGGACTGCTGGTCAACTTCGGCACCGCCACGAACCAGCAGTTCCTCGCCGCCGACGCCGCCATCGACGCAGCCAACGAAGACTCCAAGCCCTGGGTGCTGGACCCGGTGAGCATCGGAGCCGTCGACTTCCGCACCACACGAATCCGCCGCGCGGCGAACTCTTCACCCACAGCCATCCGCGGAAACGCCTCCGAGATCGCAGCCTTGGCCGGCATGGGTTTGGGCGGGCGAGGTGTGGATTCCACTGACGAAGTCGATGCGGTGATTCCCGCCGCGGCCGAACTGGCCCGGTCCACCGGTGCGATCGTTGCCGTCTCAGGACCAAGGGACGCGATCGTCGCTCACATCGACGGCGCCGATCGTGTCGTCCGCCTCGACGGGGGTCATTCCTATATGCCACTGGTCATCGGCACAGGTTGCTCTCTCGGCGCAGTCACCGCCGCCTACCTCGTGGGCGCAACGACCGCCTCGGCGAGGTTCGAGGCCGTCGTTGCCGCCCACGCTCACTTCAAGGCTGCCGGTGAAGCCGCCGCTGAGGGAGCACGCGGACCCGGCAGCTTCTCCGTGAACTTCCTTGACGCGCTGCACACGGTAACGGGCGAAGAACTGGCAAGGCTTCAGGTCGAAGTAGGCACGGTCGAAGTAGGCACGGTCGGAACAGGCACAGTCGCTGCAGGCACAATCGAAGCCGACGCGATCGACGGAGCACAGTCATGAGCCCCTCGATTCCCGATGTGGATTCTCGCCTGGCCGGAATCGACGCCCGCCTGGCCGGAATCGATACTCGGCTCTACCTCGTCACGGACTCGGCCCAGTGCCGAGAATCCGGACGCAGCGTCGCCGACACCGTCCGCGAAGCTGTGGCCGGGGGAGTGGGGATCGTGCAGGTCCGGGACAAGGACATCGACGACGATGCGTTCTACACGTTGACCCGCGAGGTCATCGCCGCCGTCGACAGCGCGGTGGCCGACAGCGCGAGCGTCGACTCCGCTTCGGCAGGCACGGAACGCCGCGTGCCCATCGTCCTCAACGACCGCGTCGCCGTCGCCCAGCGCCTCCTTGCCGAAGGTTCACACGTCCACATCCACGTCGGACAGTCGGACACTCCGGTCGAACAAGTGCGCGAACTCATCGGCGCCGAACCGCTCATCGGGCTGTCGGCGGCCAACAGCACCGAATTCGCAGCCGCCCGGGACTCGGGCGTCATCGACCTCGTCGGAATCGGGCCTGTCTACGACACCACGACGAAGACCGACGCACCCGATGGGATCGGGCCGGACCGCCTCGGCGAACTGGTGAGTGAAGCAGGACTTCCGGCGGTCGCCATCGGCGGGATCAGCACCGCTCGTGCCTCCGAACTGCGCGGCCGGGGACTGGTGGGGATCTGTGTGGTCTCTGCCATCTGCCGTGCCGAGGATCCGCGTGCTGCGGCCGAGGAACTGCTCGCGGAATTCGGTGACGGACGTGCGGAGGCAGCGCGATGACCACGCGTCCACCCATCGCACTGTCCATCGCCGGCACCGACCCCAGTGGGGGAGCCGGCATCCACGCCGACCTCAAAACTTTCACGGCCCGTGGGGTGCTGGGCACCACGGCCATCACGGCTCTGGTCGCGCAGAACACGCACGGCGTCTCGCGGGTCTACGGAATCGACGATGACTTCGTCTCGGATCAGCTCGACAGCGTCCTGGGCGATATGCCCGTCGACGCCACGAAATCGGGGATGCTCGGCTCACGTTCCCTCGTGGAACTCGTCGTCGTGCGCGCGGCCCAAAGCCAGCTGGGCTTCTACACCGTGGACCCGGTGATGGTCGCGACCTCCGGGCACCGCCTCCTCGAGGTCGATGCCGTGGCCGCGGTTCGTGACCAACTGCTGCCGGTCTCTGACCTCATCACCCCGAACCTGCCCGAGGCGGCGCTGCTGATCGGTGACGATGAGCCGGTGGCGCAGAATCCGCAGGAGATGTTGGCCCAGGCCAGACTGCTTGTCGACCGTGGGCCTCGGGCGGTGCTGCTCAAGGGCGGGCACGCGATCGAGGGTGACGTCGCCGACGTTCTCGTCACTGCCGAAGGCACGGTCACCGAGTTCACCCACCCGCGAGTGGCGACCCCGAACACACACGGCACCGGGTGCACATTGTCGGCCGCAATCACCGCCGAGGTGGCAGTGCTCAAACGTGAACGTGCAGTTGACGAGGTGGGTTCGGAACTACTTCACAAAGCAGTCGACAACGCCCTGAACTATCTGGCCCGGGCGCTGAAGTCCGCCGCGAACTGGCAGGTCAGCCTGGATCCGAAGGGCGCACACGGTCCCGTCGACCACCAGGTCGACATCGTCCGCCGCTAGAACAACCAGCTGCAACCCAGATCAGCTTGCCATCCGGGAACCGCATAATGACGCTTCGGGGCCGCTGTGGTCCCTTGAACATGGGAGATATCAATGACGACAGACTTTTCCGCAGGACCTCAGACCACTCAGCTGTGGGATCGGGTGCGGCCAATAGTTGAGGAGATCGAGAGTCTGCCGTTCCTCGGCCAGCTGGCCGACGGCAGCTTGGACGTGAAGGCGTTCACGAACTACATCGTCCAGGACGGCATCTACCTCACCGGCTATGCCAAGGCGATGTCGTTCCTCGCTGCGCGTGCCAACGACCGTGACGAATCACGATTCTGGGCCAGCTCCGCCGCCGAAGCGATCTCGGTGGAAGAGGAGATGCACGGAGAGCTGCTCGCCGATTCCCGCTTGGCCGCAGCCCACGAGGACCTGGTCAACAGCGGGGCCGGATTCCGAGCCTCACCGACGACCATGGGATATGTGTCCTACCTCGTGGCCACCGCCGCCAGCCGCTCCTACGGCGAAGGTGTGGCCGGAGTGCTCCCGTGCTTCTGGGTGTACGCCCACATGGGCAAAGTGCTCGTCGAGCGGGCGGGAGCGATGAGCGCGGACCACCCGTACCGGACCTGGGTGCAGACCTATGACTCACCCGAGTTCGACGAATCGACCCGGCAGGCTGTCCAGCTGCTTGAGCAGGAGCTCACCAATGCCCCCGCCGAGGTGGCCGCACAGATGCGTGCCACCTTCGAGCAGGCCTGTGTGTACGAACTTCACTTCTGGGCCTCGGCGCATGCGCTGCAGGACTGGGACGCAGGAGTGTTCGTGCCGCAGAGCTGAGCACCCTTCGCCGGTGACGAGGCTTGGCTGGGGTCTGCGGATCTTATGGTGGAAAGCTCGGCCCGCCAGATCGTTTCGGTTCATTTTTCGGCCTGCTTTTCGGGCTATCTTTCGGGTTTGAGTTCGCGGTCGTCTCTGTCGCCGGGCTTGAGACGGCGGAAGAGATTCCACATTGCGATTGCGACGATGGCAAGGAAGACACCGGTCGGGAGGACCAGAAGGGCATCCGGCCACGATCTGCCGATCCCGACGCTAAGCGTCTGCGCCAGAGACAATGCAAACAGCAGAGCACACGCACCAGCAGTGATTCGCATGAACTCCATCAGACAGTCGAAGAGATAGACACGTTCGCCGCGTTGCAGCCAGTATTCCTTGTGAGGAATGTTGACGAGGCCGATCGGCAGCTTCTCAAATATCCAGCGGATGGAGAGCACCACTGGGATGCCCACTCCCAAGGGAACGAGCCATCCGAAGACTTCACTCTTTGGCGACCAGTCGTCGGGCTGGCCGTTTGCCCCGAAATGGCTCGGCACCTGGTCGGGTGCGTTGAACCAGAACCAGAAAGCGACACCGATGAGGACCAAGAGGGACGCCACTGCGAAGAGCAATGCGGCGATTCCAGGGCGTCGGCTCGGGTCCGGTTTCGTTGAGGAAGGCACATTGCAAGGCTATCGGGTGCCGGGCGTCGGTTTCTGGGTGCCGGTTTCCGGTTATCGGGCATCGGTGATCGGCGATCCCGTTAAGCCAGATCAGGCCGGGTGATTTCCTGACGGCCCGCTTCTGCCCGGGGCCGTGGGCCCCAACGAACCCATTGCGTGCCATCCGCGACGCAGAGTGGTCCACAGGAGAACATGGTCGACTTCCATCAGGGGCACGCGGTCGTGTCTCGGACAGGCAAATCGTCCGATGAAGAAAACAATCGTGGCGAAGCACACCCCGATGATAAACAGAATAAGCAGATCCATGACGGCCTCCTCACACCCGTATCGAATGCATGTCTCCATTTTCCACCCGGGTAGAAGAGAAAGATAGGGCCACCCTGCAAGAAGTGGCCTGCGTGCCGCACTCGGTTCCTCACGTACGTATGCCCACGAGATCATCGTCACCGAAGTCGGAAGTGACCATGTGGCCGAGATAATACTTCGACCGATTGGGATTCTACGTCCTGACCTGGGGTGTTGTGAGTCTTGGCCGATTTTTGAGCCATCAATCAATACGAGAATTGAAGAATGACCGAACTAAAATCGAAACTAAGGGTGCAATTGGGTGAAATGAATGTATAATTGAGGGAAGAGCAACGACGATGTTGGCGAATGGACTTCAGTACCATGACTCTCACCCCCGACCGCACATCAGGAAACCCGGAAGAGCGTGACCCACGCCCCGGTCCCAGTGATGCCGCGACGGGTTCAGGTGCCGCCGATGCTTCGTCTTCTGGGGGAGAGCCGTCCTCTTCAGCAGTGGGGCAGCAGTCTCTGTTCGACCAGCTCAAAGACTCCAACCTCGACCTCACCGGCCACCCACTCGCGGGCAAGTTCGAATCCCTCGCGGCTGTGCCGACCGGTAAACCAGGGGTATCGAATGATCGCGATGAAGCTGATGTCCACGGTGAGTCAGAGGCACGTGTTTCGGAAGCCAGCGAAACAAGCGAAGCCAGCGAAACAAGCGAAATTGGCGGAACCTGCGAAACTGGCGGTGCCAACGAAACCGGCGAGGTCGCTGGGACTGCCGACGACGGCAGGACTGTCGAGGCTGCCAGCACTCCAGCCGCCAATACTTCGGGTGACGACTCAGGTCCGGCTATTCCCGGTCCCGGTACCCCTGGTCCTCATCCTCTGCTCTCGAGTGAAGAGTGGACGGATCTGTCGCGTTTCGCGCCCGAAGTCACGACCAGTCTCACCGCGCTCAGTGGACTCAAGGACGGGCTGCGGACCTTTGACCGGCCGATGGGGCCAGCCGATGCGATCAAGCTCATCGACGGACTCGAAGCACTGGGCCGAGTCAACGAGGCCCTATCGACTCTGGCTCTGGCAGTGTGTGAACGAGTCGGAGCACCGTCTGATTACGGTGCGAAGACAACGAAGGCCCTCATCCAAGACAGGCTGAATATCACCGCCCGGGAGGCGAACCGTCGGACCGATATGGCCAAGAGCCTCGGCGGGCGAGTCACTCTGACCGGGCAAGCGCAGCCACCACTGTTTCCCATGGTTGCTGATGCCTTCAACGAGGGCAGACTCTCGGCCGATCAGGCCAGGGTCATCAAAGACTGTTTGACGAAGCTGCCCACGTTCACCAGCCAGGACAATCGTGATTATGCTGAATCGACTCTCGTCGACAAGGCACCGAGCGTGCGGGTCCGTGACCTGCGGGCGATCTTCGCTCGGATCCTGGCCCATATCGATCCCGATGGTCAAGAACCAACAGATGCCACGGATCGGACCATGTACAAGGTGACTATGCATGCTCGTGATAATGGTGATTGGGAGATCTGTGGTCTTCTGGACCCGGTCACGGGTGGTGTCCTCAATGGGCTGCTGACGCAGAGAACCAAGATCGCGAAGAGCGTTGAGGGCAGTTCACGTGCGGGTGGAACCGGTGTGGAGTCTGGTGTCCTCGAAGACGGAACGCTCGTTGACATGACAGGGCAGCGACTGTCTGCCCAGGAGTGGATCTACGAACGCTTCGCGACTCTCATTGGGCGCATCGATATGACGCGGACCGGTCAAGGCTCGCCCTACGCTCTGGTGGTCACGGCCAAGGCTGAAGACCTTGCCAACGGTACTGGTGTCGGGGCGACGGGGACTGAGAATCCGGTCCCGATCAGCGAACTTGTCCGGAACGGTTTGAATGGGGCTGTGTTCTTCGAACTCATCTCTGACAAGGCGAAGACGATGCAGGTGGTGACAGAGAATCGGTTCGCGAACGCGAAGCAGATCGCGGTTCTCACTGCTCGTGATCAGGGGTGTACGTTCCCCGGGTGTGATGCTCCGCCGGGGTGGTGCGATGCTCACCATATTGTCGAGTGGGCACAAGACGGTAAGACTGATGTCAATAATATGATGTTGAGTTGTTCTGCCCATCATCATCTTTTGGATCGGTCGGAGTGGGAGACAGTGATGCTCAAGGATGGGCGTCCTGCGTGGGTGCCTCCTGCGTCGATTGATCCGGCCAGGCGACCGGTATTGCATGCGAGGTTCGTGGCTCAAGAAGTCATCGACACACTCTTCAACGAGTGACTGCTCAGGTTGCTTAGGCTGCTCAGATTGTTCAAGCTGCTCAGGTGTAGCTGAGAGCCAAATTCTTCACCGCCGCAGATACGGCATGCGCTGCTCGATGCCCCTCTTCGGCGGTGAAGTCTGTCGGGAAGGTGAAGCGCACACTGGTCTTCGCGAGATCATCGTCGATGCCCAACGCGGTGAGCACATGCGATGGCTCGTCCGAGCCGACGGCGCAGGCTGAGCCACTCGAGGCAGTGATGCCCAGGCGTTCAAGCTCGAGCAGCACGGCCTCACCGCTTGTGCCTGAGAAACAGAACGAGGCGTGATTCGGACTGCGCAACGACTCGCTGCCTGTGAGGAACGCCCCGGGAACCGTGGCCAGAACCTCGGCGATGAAATCATCTCGGATGGCTTGGACACGGCCAGCGGTCTCGGTCCGCTCCGCCTCGGCGAGTTCCAACGCGGTGGCAAAGGCAACGGCGAGGGCAACGTTCTCTGTCCCCGACCGACGCCCGGACTCCTGACCGCCGCCGTGGATGAGGGGTTCGAGAGGGATCCGTGCGCGAATCGCAGCGACCCCGATTCCCTTCGGCGCACCGACCTTGTGCCCGGCCAGGCTCATGGCGTCGACGCCGAGTCCGTCCAGCGGGAGCCAACCCGCAGCCTGCACAGCATCGGTGTGGAAGAACGCGCCGGCATCGTGAGCAACCCTGGCGAGGGCTGCAATATCGGCGACCGTGCCGATCTCGTTGTTCGCGTACCCCAGGCTGACCAGGAGCGTGTCCTCGCGCAGAGCCGAACCAAGGGCTTCGACCGTGATCGTGCCATCGGGTCCGACGGGCACCTCCGTGATCTCGAACCCGTGCCGACGAACCAGGAATTCCGCCGCGGCGAGCACCGCCTCATGTTCAAGGGCGGAGATCACGATATGGCGCCGAGGTGGCCGACCACCCGGCCCCGCACCGGAGCCATCATCGCCATCGGCCCCAGCATCTCCACTGGCCCCAGCATCGCCATCGGTCCCAGCCCCGAGAGCGATACCGATGATCGCAAGATTGTCGGATTCGGTGCCGCCGCTGGTGAAGATGATGTCGGTGCTGCGCATGCCGAGCATCTTCGCCACACGTCGGCGCGCGTCCTTGAGCGCGTCTGCCGAGGTACGGCCGACCTCGTGGTGGCTCGACGGGTTGCCGAACGCACCGGTCAGATATGGCCAGGCAGCTTCGAGCGCCTCCCTGCGCACGGGTGCAGCCGAGGCTGTGTCGAGGTAGAGCGGAACACCGCCGTTATCGAGGGGTGATTCGAGCGCCATATCAGCCTGCGTCCAGAATCAGGTCGAGGCCCAGGTCGATCGCACGGACACTGTGGGTCAGCGCACCCGAGGAGATGACGTCGACCCCGGTGTTGGCGATGCCTGCGACGGTTTCGAGGGTGACGTTGCCGCTGGCCTCAACGATCGCACGTCCGGCGATGAGCTCGACTCCTGCACGCAGATCGGTCAAGGTGAAGTTGTCGAGCATGATGATGTCGGCACCTCCGTCGAGCACCGCATGGATCTGCTCGAGGCGATCGACCTCGACTTCGATCGCCGTCGTGTGCGACAACTGAGCCCGAGCCGACCGGATCGCGGCACTGACATCGGCGTTCTCACCAGCGAGAACAGCGAGGTGGTTGTCTTTGACCATAACTGCGTCGGAGAGTCCGAACCGGTGGTTGTGCCCACCGCCGCAGACCACCGCATGCTTTTCGAATGCCCGTAGTCCCGGTGTGGTCTTGCGGGTGTCGACGATGCGCACACCTCGACCGTCCGTGTTCGCGCCTGCGGTATTCGACGACGCCGCATCGACGAAGGCTCTGGTCTGCGTCGCGATTCCGCTCATGCGCTGGCAGAAGTTCAGTGCGATCCGCTCGGCTCGCAGAACCGCACGTGCCGGTCCCGAAACCGTAGCCACTGTGTCGCCAGCTGCGAAGGCATCTCCATCGGCGCCGGTGAGATCCACATCGACGCTCGGGTCGACAAGGGTGAAGGCGCGAGCGAATACATCGATTCCAGCGAGGACTCCTGCCTCGCGTGCGCTCAGCTTCGCCGTCGCCGAGACGGTGGCCGGGATGAACGTCTCACCGGTGATGTCGCCCCACGGTGCGTCCTCGTCGAGAGCAAGCCGGAGCGCGGAGTCGATGGTTGTGGCGTTCAGCATGAGGCGGCCTCCTGGAACAGGGAAGTGGTGGGAGCAGGTGTAACGGATGCAGGCCGTTGCTGCGTCGGCAGGGTGTTGGACACAGGGAAGTCGGTGCGGGTGTGGGCACCTCGGCTCTCCTGTCGGGCGAGGGCATGAGTCGCAATGTGGCGCGCGATGAGAGTGAGATTCGCGGTCTCGAGTCCCTCACGATCAGCCGCTGCAGGGCCACTCTCGCGATCCGTCAAGGACGACCCACCCTCGCCGAGCGGGCCACTCTCGCGATCCGTCAAGGACAGGCCACCATCGCCGAGGTGGTCGAGCAGTGCCCGCAGCCCCGTTTCGTTTCGTTCCACGCCGAGGTGGGTCCACGCGAGATCCCTCAGCTCGTCCCGCGAGATAGACACAGAGGCACAGGAAGCATCGCCGGGCCCTCCACTGAAGTCCGGCATCGGCTCCAGCGTCATAATCGCCTCAGCCGCGCGGACTCCGAACACCGCACCTTCGAGCAGAGAGTTCGACGCCAGACGGTTGGCGCCGTGCACACCGGTGCAGGCGACTTCACCGACCGCGAAGAGCCTGTCGACCGAGGTTCGGCCGTCCAGGTCGGTGGCGATACCGCCCATATAGTAGTGCGCCGCCGGAGTGACGGGGATGAGGTCGGTGGCGAGGTCGAGTCCGTGGGCTGCAAGACCGCGTGTGATGGACGGGAAACGAGCGGTCACCTCGGGGATGGCTCTGGCATCGAGATGGCAGAACTCCCCGTTCTGTGCCGCCATCGTCCGGTGGATCGCCAGGGCCACGACATCACGTGGTGCGAGCTCAGCCCGGAGATCGATGTCGGGTATGAAGCGGTGACCGTGTGCGTCGAGCAGCACGGCACCGGCGCCGCGGACGGCCTCGGAGATGAGGAACCCCGCGCCGGCAAGCGCGGTCGGATGGAATTGAAAGAACTCCAGGTCGGCAACGTCAGCACCGGCACGGATCGAAGCGGCCAGACCGTCACCGGTCGCAGCCAGCGGATTCGTCGTGTGTGCGAAGAGCTGCCCAGCGCCACCCGTTGCCAACACCACGGCATCGGCGGCCACCATTTCGAGCGCACCGTCGTGGAGCAGGCTGACGCCGGTGGCTCCCTTAGAAGCAACGGCATCGACCGCGCGGCGATCCGCGCGGCCATCCGCGCTGACCGTCGGTGGGCGACCACGCGGGCCGGAGCCCGCCCACGCACTGCCGCGATCGTTCGCCTCGGTGACGATATCGACGAGCATCGAATGCTCACGTACTGCGATTCTCCCAGCGGCCGCCTCGGCGCGGGTGGCCCTGACTAGGGCATCGGTGATCGCTCGGCCGGTGGCATCGCCGCCGGAATGGAAGATGCGCGCCACGGAATGCGCGCCCTCCATGCCCCTGGCCCAGCGCCCGGAGACATCCGTGTCGAAGGTGACGCCGGTAGCGGCGAGTTCGAGGATTCGGTCGGGGCCCTCGGTGCACAGTACGCGGACGGCAGCCTCATCATTGAGTCCGACGCCGGCAATCAGGGTGTCGTCGATGTGCGACTCGACGCTGTCCTCGGCCGCGAGGACACCGGCGATCCCACCTTGAGCCATGGCCGTATTCGACTCGCCCAGACTGTCTTTGGTCACAACGGTGACGTCATGTGCACCTGCCAGTCGCAGGGCGGCGGTCAGTCCCGCGATCCCGGAGCCGATGATGACGATGTGAGCCATGAGTCGCTCAGATCCGGGGTTTCGCAGCGAGCATTCGCTCAAGGGACACACGAGCGGGATCGGCCACCTCGGCGTCGACGGAGATCTGGTTGATCACCCTGCCGTCGATCAGGGACTCGAGGACCCAGGCGATGTAGCCGGGGTGGATCCGATACATCGTCGAGCACGGGCACACGACAGGATCGAGGCAGAAGATCGTGTGCTCGGGATGTTCGGCTGCTAGGCGTTGGACGAGGTTGATCTCGGTGCCGATGGCGAATGTGGTCGGTTCGGTCGCCTCGGCGATGGCCTTCGTGATGTAGGCGGTGGATCCGGACTCATCGGCCGCGGCCACGGTCTCCTGCGGGCATTCGGGGTGGACGATGACGCGCACATCCGGGTGATCGACGCGTGCCTTGGCGATCTGCGCGGGGGTGAAGCGCTTGTGCACCGAACAGAACCCCTGCCACAGGATGACCTTCGAGCCCTCGATCGCGTCGGGGGAGTTGTTGCCCAGAGGCCGCGCCGGGTTCCACAGCGGCATGGCCTCAATGTCGATGCCCATGTTCAGAGCGGTGTTGCGGCCGAGGTGCTGGTCGGGGAAGAACAGCACGCGCTGACCGCGCTCGAACGCCCACTCAAGGACCACCTCGGCGTTGGAGGAGGTGCACACGATGCCGCCGTTGCGGCCGCAGAATCCCTTGATTGCGGCCGAGGAATTCATGTAGGTCACCGGGATGACGGGCACCTTGCCGTCAGCATCAGGCTCGTCGCCCAGCAATTCGATCAGCTGCTCCCAGCAGTCCTCGACCTGGTCGATGTCGGCCATATCAGCCATCGAGCAGCCCGCAGCGAGGTTGGGCAGGATGACCGACTGCTCAAGTGTGGAGAGCAAGTCAGCGGTCTCGGCCATGAAGTGCACGCCGCAGAAGACGATCGCCTCAGCCTCGGGATGATTCTGGGCAGCCTTGGCAAGCATGAACGAGTCGCCGATGTAGTCCGCGTGCTCGACGACCTCTACCCGCTGGTAGTGGTGGCCGAGGATGACGACCCGGTCGCCGAGCCTCTCCTTTGCCCGGATGATCCGGTCATTGAGCTCCTCCGCCGAGGCGTCCCTGTACTCGGCGGGGATCTGACCCTGGCGTGGGGCTGCGACGGGAATCGGATCGTCCATCGAAGCGCCGGGCCCATAGCCGGGCTTGACGTCGACGTCCCACGGGGCATCGATGAGGTCGGTCGAACACATATCGTCGTTCGCACCCTTCGCGGAGATGTCCTTGAGGGTGAGCTCGATCGAGGCTGTAGTGGTCATCATCGTCCTTCGCAGAGTGGAGCGGTCCGCCCGTGGAACAGGTCATCGCGCCCCTGGAAAAGTTTTGCGCAGATTTGAGCTTAATCATCAATGCTCGTAATGTAAAACACCACCGTGCGGTGGACCAGAGTCGATGATCTAGTCTGGAAACTGGCTCGCAATCCGAGTCGACCCGAACGTGAACCCGCGTGATTCGGCCGGCGCCACAGCCTGCCGCCGACTTGCGCCTACGCGGCGCTGACGATGCGCAGCCACCCAGACGAAGGCCGACAGAAGAGGATGCCCATGCCCCTGCCCCAGAATCCGACACCAGATCGTCCCGAGAGTTCCGCACCGGCACAGCCTGAGAGCTCCACGTCCGACCAGTCAGAGATGACTCCGCCTTACGGAGGCGGCCCCAGCCAGGCTGCAGCTGCCGGTGCAGCCGCGGCCCCACCTCGGCGAGTGCGAACGCTGGACCTCATCAAGGCCAAGGCCGAGGGCCGGCGCTGGGCGATGCTGACCAGCTATGACCAGTACACGGCCGCACTGTTCGAGCAGGCCGGTGTCGAGGCGCTGCTGGTCGGGGATTCTGCGGCGAACAATGTCTACGGCCACGAGACCACGCTGCCCGTCACCGTCGATGAGCTCATTCCACTGGCGCGAGCGGTCTCCGGTGCGACCTCGCGGGCGCTGATCGTCGCGGACCTGCCCTTCGGCAGCTATGAGATCTCCGACGAGCAGGCGGTCGCGACGGCAGTGCGGTTCATGAAGGAAGCCGGTGTCCACGCGGTCAAGCTCGAAGGGGGAGTGGCTGTGGCCTCGAGGATCAAGGCGATCACGACCGCCGGCATACCGGTGATGGCACACATCGGATTCACGCCCCAAGCCGAGCACAACCTCGGCGGGTACAAGGTCCAGGGTCGTGGGGATGCCGGTGATGCGCTGCTGGCCGATGCTCGTGCCGTCGCCGAGGCGGGGGCGTTTTCCGTGGTCATGGAGATGGTTCCAGCCGGGTTGGCTGCCCAGGTGACGGCGGAGATGACGATTCCGACCGTGGGGATCGGCGCCGGTGCCGACTGCGATGCCCAGGTGCTCGTCTGGCAGGATATGGCGGGTCTGCGCACGGGCAAGGCGCCACGGTTCGTCAAACGGTATGCCGACCTGCATTCGGTGCTCTCCGATGCTGTCGGCCGCTATGTCGATGAGGTCAAGAGCGGCGAATTCCCCGAGCCCGAGCGGAGTTTCGAGTGATGGAGGTCGGTGGAATCCAGGCCCTGCGTACCTGGCGGAAACGGCAGTCGGGCACCGTGTCGTTGGTGCCGACGATGGGTGCCCTGCATTCTGGTCATCAGGCGCTGATGGACAGGGCACGAGCATCGGGTGATTCGGTGGTGACCAGCATTTTCGTCAACCCGCTGCAGTTCGGCACCGACGAGGACTTCTTCCAATACCCGCGGCCCTTCGAAGCAGACTTGGAAGTCTGCGAGGCCGCCGGAGTGGACTTCGTGTTCGCGCCGGCGCTGGGGGAGATGTACCCGTCTGCGCCCGAGGTCACTGTGTCCTCCGGGCGGATGGGTGCTGTGTACGAAGGCGAGGCGAGGCCCGGGCACTTCGACGGGGTCCTCACCGTCGTGGCCAAGCTCTTCACCCTGACGGCACCGGACTCGGCGGTGTTCGGCCTCAAAGACATCCAGCAGTTCTGTCTGGTCAAGCGCATGATTGCCGACCTCAACTTCGACATCGAGCTGATTGGTCTTCCGGTCGTCCGAGACGCAGACGGACTGGCGATGTCGAGCCGCAACGAATATCTGGCGCCGGCGGACCGAGCGGCTGCATTGGCGATTCCTCGCGCACTGGACGCCGCGGCGAAGGCGGCGGCTGACTGGTCTCCGAGCGTTGAGCCTCCAGCGGTCGTCGAGAGGGCGGCGAAGCTGGTGCTCGACCCCGCCTCCGATCGCGGCGACCTCACGCTCGGCTATCTCAGCCTTGTCGATGCGCGAACTTTTCAGCCCTGCGCATCCGGCTTCCGTGGGCAGGCGCTGCTGCTCGTGTCCGCGACAGTCGGGGGAACGCATCTCATCGACAATGTGCCACTCGATTTCGTTAGTTCTCCATGAATTCGCATGTGCTTCACCTTTTGGAAGGATTCATGGATTCTCTTTGGGCCTGCCGCAAATTCTCTGTTTCAGAATGGGGCATTTCGATCATGACATCGCTTCGATGCTGAATCGTGATCTGAATATATAAGAATTGTTAAGGACCTGAAATACCCATGTGGGCAGGTTTGTGCGACTTTATCGATCGCGTCATTATTCGACTTCAAGCAGTCATTTGCCCTTGTTCTGAGTGTCTGATGTGAATAGACTCCACACCAGCAACAGCGAAAATCAGAGTGTTCATTCGCACCGAACTCGAGTGTTCATTCGCCTCAGCCGAAGGAGATGACGGAAATGCAAATGTCGGACTTGTGGTCAGTTCTTGCGAAAGTGGGACTGGCGATACTCATTCTTATCGTTACATGGATAGTTGCATCGATCGTCAAATGGGCGATCGGAAAACTGGTGGCGAAGGTCCCGGCATTGCAGCGTGACGGCAATGACGGGCAGCAGATCGGTAAATCGATCGGGCAGATCGGCAGCCTGATCATCTGGCTGCTCGGTCTCATCGCCGTTCTGCAGCTGTTCAACCTCAACCAGGTGCTCGCACCGCTGCAAGGCCTGCTCGACGGAATCTTCGGCTTCCTGCCGAACATCATCGGTGCCGGGGTCATCTTCTTCATCGGCTTCGTCTTTGCCAAGATCGCCAAGCAGCTGGTCCAGACTGCGCTCAACGCCGTCGACCTCACGAAGCTGACATCGAAGTTCAGCTCGCTGGGAGATCGCGCCACAGGTGTCGTCGGTGCATCGACGGGAGCCGAACCGCAGCACAACAACATCAATGCTCAGCAGGCCGCCTACGACCAGCCTCATCAGGGTCAGCCGGGTCAGCCGGGCCAGCCGCAGCAGGGTGCCGGGAACCCGAACGCTGAGGCGAATGCCAAGATCTCGTCGCTCGCGGGCAACCTCGTCTTTGGAATCATCATCATCGTGGTGTCGATTTCGGCACTCCAGGTCCTGGGGATCGCGGCCATCTCGCAGCCGGCACAGCAGATGTTGGAACTCTTCCTCAACGCCATTCCTGCCATCATCGCGGCCGGCATCCTGCTGGCCATCGGCGGAGTCATCGCGAAGTTCCTCGGCAACCTGCTTGAAGAGCTCTTGCGTGGAGTCGGCACAGACCGTGCTGTCAGCTCTCTCGGAATCGCTCCCGAGGGCTCCAGCGCCTCGAGCGTGATCACCAAAGTCGTCCAGGTGGCCATCATGATCTTCTTTGCGATTATGGCGACTCGGATGCTCGGGTTCCCCGAGATCACGAACATCCTCAACGAGATCCTCGACCTCGGCGGCAGCGTCCTCTTCGGCGCTGCGATTATCGCTGCAGGCTTCTTGGTTGCGGGCCTGATCGGGAAGTTCATCACGAACTCTCTTGCGAGCAAGGTTCTGCGTTACTCGGCCATCGCACTCTTCATCGCGATGGGTCTGCGTTACATGGGACTGGCCGATTCGATCATCAACCTGGCCTTCGGTGCTGTGGTCATCGGCGGCGCGGCCGCTGCTGCACTCGCCTTCGGTTTGGGCGGTCGCGATGCCGCGGCGAAGATGCTCGACAAGGTCGATGTCGAAGCCGCTGTCGACAATGACGGTGGAGCCGATCGCCAGTCCGGCAGCGCCAGCACTTCCGGCAGCGCCAACACCTCCGGCAGTGGAAACAGCGGAATCGGAACCGGCGGAGTCGGCAGCACCGGACACGGTGGAGCCGGAACCGCGGGACACGGTTCGGCCGGAACCGTCGGGCACGGCGGTGCCAGCGCCGGGGACGACGGTCCACTCGATGGTCCAGGTGGCAGCGGTCCCGTACCGCCTGCCAGCTGACCAGACGACATGAAGAAGGTGCGGGCCGGGGTGCTATCCCCGGCCCGCACCTTCTTCGGCTTCAGGTTCGTCTGCAAGAGGTTCGCCTGCTCTTTACGTTCACCTGCAATACGTTCGCCTGCGTTGCGCCCGTCTCGGCGTCGGCTGGTGCTACACCGGGATGGCGATGACGGCGATGCCCATGACTACGAGGACAGCGGCGGAGACCGCTTCGATGTAGAAGTCGGTGCTCCTCCTCTGGAGAGCGGCCGCTGCCATGCCGGCGATGAAGGCGAGAAGAACCTGGTAGGCCAGCATCAACCCGATCACGACCGAGATGAGCAGCAGGTAGTCGATGCCGGCGGCGGAGGATGGCACCAGGGTCGGCATGACGGCGAGGAAGAACAGCCCTGCCTTCGGGTTGCTCAATGAAGAGAACAGGCCCCGACGATACGAGATGACCGACCGCAGCTGTCCCCACGACTTCTTAGCACCGGGCTCGGTGCTTATCCCGGAGCCAGCGATCGCGTCAGTATGGGAGCCGGCACCCACCTCGGCGCTCACCTCGGCGCCCACCTCGGCGGTTTCAGGCTCGCCGAGATCATCGGTGGCCGCCACGATCTCGCTGACCTGTCCGCGCGGGGGTGTTCCACGCAGTTCGGTACGGATCCGCAGAGCCTGCCGGGCAGCCAGCACGCCGAGCAGGCACAGGTAGAGCCCGCCGACGACTTTGAGGACCAGCAGAGCAGAGGGGAAGGTCGTGAGCAGCGCGGAGATTCCGGTCAGCGCCGCGATCATCCAGACCGTCATGCCGGTTGCGGAACCGAGCGAATAGATCAGCCCGGCCTTGCGGCGCAGGGCTGAGAGACGAACGGTGAGGATCGTCTCGGGGCCGGGGGTGACGGCAAGGACGGTCGCAGCTCCGGCGATGGTGATGAGCTCGGCTCCGGTCATGGCGCTCCTTCAAGGACGGCGACCAGGCAGGTGGCCTGGTCGGAGTGGCAAATGCGACGCTGCACGATGACGGCCCGAGATGCTGCGCACGAATCGTTCTGACCCGGGCGCGAAGGGCTCTTCCCCAAGTCTGCCGCAGTACACCCCGAGAGAACAGGTTGGGAAAAGCAATCATTTGCTAACAACCATTCGGCACGTCCGAACGATCATCGGCTAGTCTGGGCGCATGTGGGATCTCAACCGACTGCGCATCTGGCGGGCCGTCGTCGCCACAGGCTCCGTCGTCGACGCAGCCAGGAGCCTCAACTACACATCGGCCACGGTCAGCCAGCACATCACCACCCTGCAGAAGACCGTCGGCGTCCCCCTTTATCGCAGGTCTGGACGCGGCATAGAGATCACGGATCTGGGCAAACGACTGGCCGAGGAATCCACGGACGTCTTTACAGGTCTGAACAGGCTCGACACCTTGGTTGAGAGCTTCCGCACCGTGAATCGGCCCCGGATGCGCATCGCAGCATTCACCTCCTTCAACGCCGGGCTGCTGCCAGGGATCATCGAACCGGTCGCACTCGAACATCCGGACATGCGCTTCGACATCCAACTCAATGAACCGGCCAAGGTCCGCCGCAGCCACTGCACGATCGAGATCCGCAGCGAAGTTCCACAGGATGACGAGGTCCACCTGCCCGGAATGACGCGCACGGTCCTCTTCGACGACGACTACCGGGTCGTGGTCTCGGACAGGCATCGGTTCGCGAAGCTCGAATCCGTCCCGTTCAAAGACCTCGAAGACCAACGGTGGGTCGACTACGACCTGTGGGCCGGTCCGACGAGCAAGGTCGTCGACCTCGCCTGCGCCGCGGCCGGATTCGAACCCCGGACCTTCGCCGCTTCGGAAGACGAGTTCGCCGCGCTGGCCCTCGTCGCCTCGAACCTGGCCATCACCGTCCTGCCGCGCCTGTCGTCTGCCCAGCTGCGACCTGGACTGAGAGCAGTCGGCCTCACCGATCCCACGCCCGTGCGCCGCATCGTCATGCATGTGCGTGAACGCGAGGCGCACCTGCCGCACGTGCGATCCTTCGTCACCGCCACCGAGGAGGTTGTGGCCGACTACCTGGCCCGCTGAGAGACCGTACTGAGAGACTGTACTGAGAGGCCGTACTGCCCAGGGAGACGCACCGTTCCTCATAGTGGGCTGAGTCCCCGGCGTCAGGGCGGTGGGATAAGCTGTTCGGGTGAGTTCTGAAATCGAAATCGGCAAAGGCAAGCGCGGTCGTCGCGGCTATTCACTCGACGATATCGCCGTCATCCCTGCTCGGCGCACCAGAGATCCCGAGGACGTATCGCTGGACTGGCAGATCGACGCCTACAAGTTCGATCTCCCATTCATCGGTGCACCCATGGACTCCGCCATGTCCCCGGAGACCGTGATCGCTCTTGGCAAGCACGGTGGCCTGGGTGTTCTCGACCTCGAAGGTCTGTGGACCCGCTATGAGGATCCCGCTCCGATGCTGGCCGAAATCGCCCAGCTGCCGGCCGAGATGGCGACCGCACGGATGCAGGAGCTCTACTCCGCCCCCATCCAGGCAGAACTCATCACCTCTCGACTCGAACAGATCCGCGAAGCAGGAGTCACCGTCGCCGGTGCCCTGACACCGCAGCGGACTCAGCAGTTCTACAAGACCGTCATCGACGCCGGTGTCGACATCTTCGTCATCCGCGGCACCACGGTCTCTGCCGAGCACGTGTCCTCGCAGTCCGAGCCGCTCAACCTCAAGCAGTTCATCTACGAACTCGACGTGCCAGTCATCGTCGGCGGCGCCGCAACCTACACGGCGGCACTGCATCTCATGCGCACCGGTGCTGCCGGTGTCCTCGTCGGCTTCGGCGGAGGAGCGGCGGCGACGACGCGCAAGACCCTCGGCCTCCACGCGCCGATGGCCACCGCGATCGCCGATATCCACGCCGCTCGGCGTGACTACATGGATGAATCCGGCGGTCGCTACGTCCACGTCATCGCCGATGGCGGGTTGGGCACCAGCGGTGAGATCGTCAAGGCCTTCGGCGTGGGAGCCGACGCCGTCATGCTCGGCACCGCGCTGGCCCGGTCGACCGAGGCCCCGGGCCGCGGAATGCATTGGGGCGCCGAGGCGCATCATCCTGAACTTCCCCGCGGACACCGCGTGGAGCTGGGAACCGTGGGCAGTCTCGAACAGGTTCTGTTCGGACCCGGACGCACCGCCATCGGCGAACTCAACCTCGCCGGTGCCCTGCGCCGTGCTCTCGCGACCACAGGCTATGTCGATCTGAAGGAATTCCAGCGCGTGGATGTCACCGTCTCGCCCTATCAGCCTGGATCGGTGGTTTGATCTGTTCCGCCTGGCGCTGACCCCCAAGTGGTTGGGGTCCCTGCTCTTCGTGTTCATCCTGGTCACCTGCTTCGTCGGACTCTCCGCATGGCAGGTCGACCGGGCTCAGCACAAGAACGATGCCGTCGATTCGGCGAATGTCGAGGAGATCGTGCCGTTCAATGACGTCATGGAGGCACAGGCCCCGATGCCGGGCATCCTGGCCGATCAGCGGGTGAGCCTGTCCGGACACTGGCTCCCGGACGATCAGGTCGTCGTCCCCGGGCGCGTCCTCGATGGGGACAAGGGCTTCTGGGTGGTGACGATGTTCGCACCCGATGATGCCCGCCTCGGCGATTCGGCCGGCGCCGATGCCTCTGACAAGACCATTGCGATTCCGGTTCTGCGCGGCTTCACCACCGATGAGGAAACCGCCATGGAGTCCCGTGCGGCAGAGGGCCCAGTCGAGATGAAGGCACAGATCGGCCCCGTTGAGGGCCCTATGCCCGGCAACTCGCTGCCCGAGGGGCAGGTGCGCAGCGTCTCGACGTCACAGCTGATCAACCTGTTCCCCGACCTTCTGACCTATTCGGGCTTCCTCATGCCCGAAGAGGCCACCGGGGACGCCGCCTCCATCGCGACCGACGGATTGTCCTTCGTACCGCCGACGACGACGCGGGAGGAGGGCGGATTCGATCTGCAGTCCGCAGGCTACGCGATCGAATGGCTGATCTTCGCCGTCATGGCCCTGTATATGTGGTGGCAGCTGCTGCGCGATGACTTCGTGCGCCGCCGGCTCGGCAGCGACCCTGATTCTCAGGATCCGACAAACCGAGTCGAGTATGTTGTCGTCAAGTCCGCAGGCCAGGCCTCGATCGATCCCGAGGTGATGTCGGGACTGACCGGGCTTCCCGCCCACAAACATGGAGCGAAGAAGCCTCGCCGCCGCGGCAGACCCGAAGCAGGCAGCCGACCTGCAGCAGGCGGCAGCGACGACTCGACCGACGACTCGACCGACACCAACGCCAATTCGACCAATACCACCCCGACCGGAGGAAACTGAGCGTGAGCGAAGAACCCGAGTCCCTGGATTCCCGCCCCGACTTCGACGACGGCGATGTGTGGAGTGTCAAGCGCTTCACCTCGGCGCGCAACGCCCTGAAGTTCTATCGCGTGATGGCCATCATCACGGGAACGATGCTCCTCATCCTCACCGTCGAGATGATCTACAAGTACCTCATCGCCGCTGATTCCTCGACGGCGCTGAACTTCGGCGGCTTCAACCTGGCCGCCGCGATCGCGATCTGCCACGGCTGGTGCTATGTCGTCTACCTCATCGGCTGCTTCTGGCTCAACCAGCAGATGCGGTGGACGCTGGGCCACTACATCGTCTTGGCCCTGGCCGGCGTGGTTCCGGTGATGTCGTTCATCCTCGAACGCAGAATCAACCGCCAGGTCGAAGCCGAGCTGGCAGCGGCCGTGGTGGTCGCTCCCAAGAGCTGAGGCCAGTAGTTGGGCACTGGGTGCCCGGTGTTTAGAATTGGGTCATGACGCAAACCCAGAGCACACAGGTGCCTCCTGTCCTCGTGGTCGATTTCGGTGCGCAGTACGCGCAGCTCATCGCCCGACGGATCCGCGAGGCCGGACTGTATTCCGAGATCATCGCCCATGACGCACCGGCCGCGGAGTTCGCGGCCAAGAATCCGATCGCCATCGTGCTCTCGGGCGGACCCTCGAGCGTCAACGACGAAGGCGCCCCCGGATTCGACACCGCTGTCTTCGATCTCGGCGTGCCCACCATGGGCATCTGCTACGGCTTCCAGCTTATGTCGACCACCCTCGGCGGACGGGTCGCCAAGACCGACAAGCGCGAGTACGGTTCGACCCCGGTGACGGTCTCCAGCACCGGTTCGCTGCTGGCCCAGACCCCGAACAGCTACAAGGTCTGGATGTCTCACGGAGATTCCGTCGCCGAGGCGCCCGCTGATTTCGATGTGCTCGCATCGACCCCGGATACCCCGGTCGCCGCCTTCGAGTGTGCGGCACGCAGGTTCGCCGGTGTGCAGTGGCACCCCGAGGTCCTTCACTCCGAGTACGGACAGCAGATCCTCGAGAACTTCCTGTTCGATGTCGCCGGTCTCACCGCCGACTGGACCAATGCTTCGGTCATCGACGAGCAGATCGAACTGATCCGGCAGCGCGCCGGTTCGAAGAAGGTCATCTGCGCCCTCTCAGGCGGAGTCGACTCCTCCGTGGCCGCGGCTCTGGTTCACGAGGCCATCGGCGACCAGCTCACCTGCGTCTTCGTCGACCACGGTCTCCTGCGTGAGAACGAACGCGAACAGGTTGAGAACGACTACGTGAACTCGATCGGCGTCCGACTGGTCACCATCGACGCGCGTGAGCAGTTCCTCTCCGAACTCGCCGGCGTCACCGATCCGGAGACCAAGCGCAAGATCATCGGCCGCGAGTTCATCCGCACGTTCGAACAAGCCGCGGCCGACCTCGTCCTCGAGGCCAAGGACGAAGGCGAAGAGATCGGCTTCCTGGTCCAGGGCACGCTCTACCCCGACGTCGTCGAATCCGGTGGCGGATCCGGGACTGCGAACATCAAGAGCCACCACAATGTGGGCGGGCTGCCCGATGACATCACCTTCGAACTCATCGAACCCCTGCGCGCCCTGTTCAAGGACGAGGTCCGCGCCATCGGCCGTGAGCTCGGAGTCCCGGATGCCATCGTCTCCCGCCAGCCGTTCCCCGGCCCCGGACTGGGAATCCGCATCATCGGCGAGGTCACGGAGGACCGTCTGTCCATCCTGCGCCGTGCCGATGCCATCGCCCGCGAAGAGCTGACCAAGGCCGGCCTCGACGGAGAGATCTGGCAGTGCCCTGTCGTCCTCCTGGCCGACGTCCGCTCCGTGGGAGTCCAGGGCGACGGACGCACCTATGGCCACCCGGTCGTGCTGCGCCCGGTCTCCAGCGAAGACGCGATGACCGCTGACTGGACACGGGTTCCCTACGATGTCCTGTCGGTCATCTCCAACCGCATCACGAACGAGGTCGACGACATCAACAGGGTCGTCCTCGACGTCACCTCCAAGCCTCCGGGCACCATCGAATGGGAATGATTCTGTTCCCCGACTACAACTCCTGAACAGTGTTCAGTTAAGGTGGGTGGTGCCCGAACAAGTCTCGGGTGCCACCTCACCATCGGAGAACTCATGTCACACGCGCACACCGGCAGCACCACCTCGGCGAGGGGATCGCGGAGGAATTCAGCTGGCAGAGCCGGCGATATCGCGCTGATCGCGGTCTTCGCCGCTCTGCTGGCGGCGTTCGCAATCATGCCCCCGGTGCCGGTGGGCCCGGCCGGTGTGCCGATCACCCTGCAGACCTTCGCCATCGCACTCTGCGGCCTGGTGCTGGGACCGTGGCGCGGCGGAGCGGCCGTCTTGCTTTACGTCGTCCTCGGCCTGCTCGGTCTGCCGATCTTCTCCGGCATGAGCGGCGGCATCGGCGTGCTCGCCGGTCCCAGCGCCGGCTACATCACCTCGTTCACGCTCTACGCCCTGGCCGCAGGCTTCGTCGCCCGCTGGGCCATTCGTCGCTTCCGTGGAACGAAGCTGTGGGTCGCGCTGTTCCTCGGGGCACTCGGCTCGAGTCTGCTGCTCAATCATCCACTCGGAATCCTCGGGATGTCGATCAACGCCGACCTGCCCCTGGGTGTCGCCGCCGTCGCCGACCTCGTCTACTGGCCCGGCGACATCATCAAGAACGTCCTCGCCGTGTCCGTCGCGATCCTCATCCACCGGGCATTCCCCGATGTCCTCCGCCGCCGAGGTGGCCCGACGTCGGTGCCGAGCGCGCGGACTGCGGGTGCTGGCTCTGCAAGTGTTGGCTCTGGTAGTGCTGGCTCCGAAGGAACCGGCGTTGAGGGTGCGGCCGAAGGCACTGCGGCACAGTGATCTTCGCACGCAGGCCAGAACCCGATTCCGCAGGGCCGGCGACGGAGCAGATCTCCTTCTCCGAGGTCTCGGTCGGAGTTCTCGACGACACTCCGACCGGCGATGTCTACCGCCCGATACTGACCGACGTCAACGTCACTCTGGACGAACCGACAGTCGCGATCATCGGCGCCAATGGATCCGGGAAATCCACGCTGCTGCAGCTGTTCAACGGGCTGGTCACAGCCAACTCCGGCCGAGTTCTCATCGACGGACTCGATCCGGCTGAGGAGGCGAAGCAGGTCCGCTCGCGGGTGGGCTTCGTCTTCACCGACCCTGCCGCGCAGCTGGTCATGCCGACCCCGCTCGAAGACATCGAACTCTCCCTGCGCAAACGCGTCCCGAAGGCGGAGCGCCGCGCTGCTGCCCTGGCCGTGCTCGAGGAACTGGGCATCGCTGACCTGGCTGAACGCAGTGTCTACGAGCTCTCCGGCGGACAGCGGCAGCTCGTGGCTCTGGCCGCCGTTCTGGCTGTCGACCCGCAGATCCTGGTCCTCGACGAGCCGACCACGCTGCTGGACCTGCGCAACAAGGAGAAGCTGCGGAAACTCCTCTCCGACCTTGTCGCCCGCCGAGGCGTGCGCGTGATCTTCTCGACCCACGACCTCGACTTCGCCGGGCTGGCCGACCGAGCCCTGGTCGTGGATTCCGGCCGCATCGTCCACGACTCGAACCCCGCCGAAGCGAGCCGAATGTACCGTGAGCTGATCATGAGCGACTCCTCATGAGCAGCCGGTTCCGGTCGGACAGCCGGTTCCGGTCGGGCAGCCGGTCCCGTGCCGGCATTCAGCCAAGACCGCAGCTGTTCGGGAAGGTTGCACACACACCCGGTTGGCTGCACAGAACCGCTCCAGGGGTGAAGCTTGCTGTCATCGCCCTGATCGGAGTCGTCGCACTGATCTTCCGCGACCCGGTCATCAACTGGTCGATGTTCGCCGTGCTCGTGATCCTCGGCTTCACTGCCAGGCTGAGACCGCACCACTTCCTCAAGACCTGGATCTATGCGGCAGTGCTGATCATCATCGTGGTGGCCATGCAGTACTTCTTCGGATCGCTGCGCGCCGGCCTCACCGTCGGCGGCACCGTCTTCGCCTGTGTGCAGGCCGCGCTGCTGCTGACATTGACCACAACCGTGGCGCAGCTGCTCGACACCTTCACCGTGATCGTCTCACCGCTGCGATTCCTCGGCGCCAGTCCTGACACGATCGCTCTGACCGCAAGCCTGATGGTCCGCGCCATCTCCCATATCTCCGGACTGCTGGGGGAGGCTGACCGTGCTGCCCGAGCCCGCGGCCTCGACTCGAGCATCAAGGCCAGAGTGGTCCCCGCGATCCTGCGCTCGGTGAAGTACGCCCAGGACACAGGCCGGGCACTCGACGCTCGCGGAATCGTGGACTGAACTCCACTGGAACGGGCGCTCGAAGGTCATCCACCGAACATCCTCGGACGGTTGACCTGATGAAGAGTATCCTCGGCGAAGGAGGGCAGTCGGTTCGCATTTCGACTGCCGCGCAGATCCGCGAAGGAGACACACAATGGCTGCGAACCATCGCCCCGTCCTGCTCGCCATGGACTTCCAGAACGGCATCGCCGGTGATGAGGCCTTCACCAAGACCGGCGTCCTCGAACGCGCCCGCGATGCTGTCGTTGCTGCCAGAGACAAGTGCATCCCTGTCATCTGGGTGCGCGTGGCACTGCGGGAAGGGCATCCGGAGCTCGCGGAGACCGCGTCGTTCGCCCAGATCGCCGCCCACGGGGATCTCGACCAGGCCCACGCATCGACGAGCATCCACGACACTCTGGGCCGCCACGAGGGCGAACCGATCGTGACCAAGCGCCGCATCAGCGCCTTCACCGGCAGCGACCTCGAGGTGCTCCTGCGCGGCTACGGTGCCGACACACTCATCCTCACCGGCGTCGCCACGAGCGGAGTGGTTCTCTCGACCGTCCGGCAAGCCGCAGACCTCGACTTCCGCCTGACGGTGCTTTCCGACGCCTGTGCAGATCGAGATGAGGAGGTGCACCGGGTGCTCACGGAGAAGGTCTTTCCCAAGCAGGCCACGGTACTCACCGTCGACGAATGGACTGCGCACACCTGAAACGCCGTCATTGGCACCCTTGATCGCGAACTCGCCACCAGCACCCGCGAGCTGTCGCCATCATCGAGAGCGCACATCAGCACCGAGCGGTCACGTTACAACCTGCGCTGTCGACGCTAAGGTGTGCGCTCGACGCTGTGATCAGCTCTCGCCGTGGAGTCCGACGTGGTCAGTGGGTCAGAAGCTTGAGGAATCCTCGACATCGGCACCGGTCTGCACGGTGAAGCCGCGGCCCAGAACCTGGGGGTGCGGGTTCTCGATCGCCCGCGAATAGTGGCCGATGAGCTGTGAGCACACGCTCTTCCAGCTGCGGCTGAGCACCTGATGACGTCCGGCGACACCGAACGCCCGACGCTTCGCCTCATCGCCGAGGAGGTCCGTGACATGCCCGCGCATCGCGCTCAGATCCTTCGGGTTGTAGAGCCACCCGGTGTGGGAGGAGTCGACGAGATCCAGCGGGCCGCCTCGAGCGGGGGCGATGACGGGCACCTCGGAGGCCATGGCCTCCTGGATGGTCTGGCAGAAGGTCTCGAGCTCGCCGGGGGCGACCATGACATCGAAGCTCGCCACCGCCTGGGCCAGGGCATCGCCACCGAGGAAGCCAGCGAAGTGCGCATTCGGCAGTGAGCGTTCGAGCCGAGCCCGCCACGGGCCGTCGCCGACGATGACGAGCTTCGAGCCGGGCACATCGTCCAGAACGGCCAGATCCTCAACCTGCTTCTCGGCCGCGAGCCGACCGACGTAGCCGATGATCTTCTCACCATTGGGAGCTGCGGACCGGCGCCAGGCCTCTGATCGGTGACTGGGGTCGAAGCGGGAGGAGTCGACCCCGCGTGCCCACAGATCCACCTCGGCGACTCCGAGTCCGGACAGCTGATCGAGGGTGTACGACGATGGGGCCAGAGTCAGGGAGGCGTGCTGATGGATGTTGCGCACATGCGACCACAGCATGGTCTCGATACCGTGCATGCCGTACCGCGCGGCATATGCAGGCACCTCGGTCTGATAGATCGCCACCGTCGGCAGATCGAGGCTCTGAGCGGCCAGGACGCCGCGCCAGCCGAGCACGAAGGGGCTGGCGAGGTGGACGACATCGGGATTGAAGTTCTCCAGCAGTCGTTTGATGCGGCTGACCCCGCCGGGAGCCACACGGACCCGACGATACTTCGGCAGCGCGATCGATGGAACACGGATGATGCGGGCTCCGGCGACCTCCTTGGGTCCGTCGCGGCGTGTGCCCGGTGCGATGATGAGGACGTCGTCGCCGCGGTCGGCCAGATGGTCGAGGACGCGAAGGAGTGAGTGGGTGACCCCATTCATGTTGGGGAGGAAGGACTCTGCAATGATCGCTACTCTCACAGAACTCAGTTCACGCCCTCAGGGTGAAGGACGGGCGACATCGAGGCGTCCCTCCGGCGACCAAAGGCCGAAATCGCCGCTCACGGTCGGATCTGGAGTCGCTCATGGTCGGATCTGCGGCCGCTCGGTCGGATCTGCGGCCGCTCGATCGGGGTTGCCGCCGCGCACGATCGGATCTGGAGTCGCTCGCGATCAGCGGTGATGCAGAAATAGTGGGGCTTTCGGTGACCAGCCGGCGGCTGGTTCGCGACGGGTCTGAACCCCGCGTAAACTTAAGTGTCGGGAATGCGAATGAGAGGGGAGGCGAGATTGGTCTGGTTCATCGTCGGGGCATGTGTCCTCGCCCTCGTCGTCCTCGCACTGGTCCTCACCTTCTTGCGGTTCAATCAGCTCTCGATGGCCCGTTCACTCTGCGATGAGGCCAAACGCCAGCTGCTGGTCGAACTCCGCGGTCGGCACGCCCTTGTGCCCGCCTACATCGGGACCCTGCAGCAGGTCACCACGCGAGATCTCAGCACTGTCGAACTTGCGCTTGCCTCGGCCGAGCGTGCACCGTTCGGCCCCCGCGGTGCGGCCGCGGAACGCGCGCTGACCCGAGCCGTCGACGATGCGGCACAGATTCCCAGCCAGGTCACCGACAAGGCCAGCGCCTCTGATTCGACCCTGGCGATGCAGACGAGCCCCCGTGAAGAGCTCGACACCACGATCGCGCTTCTGCACGGCCAGCTGAACGTGCTGACCGAACGCATCCGGTCCGGGGCCCGCATCTACAACGCGAACGTCGATCTCTACCACCGACAGCGCGAACGAGCCGTGTCGAGGCTGTTTCAGAATGTGTTCAAGGCCCGCGAACCCTTCACCGAATCCCAACCTCAGGGTCCCTCCACCGAGGTGGAGTCTGAGCAGTCGTACACCGAGGCGCAGTCTGAAGAACAGTCTGGAGCCCAGGACCACACACGACCAGCCGGATCATGACGCGGTTCCGCATCGACCTCGGCTACCGCGGCACCGACTTCCACGGCTGGGCGAAGCAACCCGGCCTGCGTACCGTACAGGCATCGCTCGAGGCTGGGCTGGCCCGGATCACCGGCGACGAGGTGGCCACCGTCGTTGCCGGACGCACCGACTCAGGCGTCCACGCGAGACGGCAGACCGTCCACATCGACCTGCCCACAGCAGGTATCGAGAAGCTCATCGGCAAGGCCTCCCGGTCCGCCGAGGCGGCTCTGCTGTCGCGTCTGCGCGGAGTCCTCACTGTCGATGACACCGATGACATCATCATCCATGCCGTATCCGAGGTCCCGGGGGACTTCGATGCCCGGTTTTCCGCACTGTGGCGGACTTACCAGTACAGACTCGCCGACCGTCGGTCCTTCATCGACCCGCTGCTGACCCCCATGACGCTGCGACACAAGGGTGAACTCGACGCCGAGGCGATGGCCGAGGCCGCTCGAGAGGCCCAGGGCCTGCACGACTTCCTTCCATTCTGCAAGCCACGGGCAGGTGCGACGACCATCCGCACCCTCCACGAACTCGATGTCACCCGGGATCAGGAAGCCGTGATCACGATCGATCTGCGTGCCGATGCGTTCTGCCACCACATGGTCCGTGCCCTGGTGGGCGGGCTGATCAAGGTCGGATCCGGCACTTGGCCGGTGACTCGGCCCGCCGAACTCCTCGCCGAGGCGGACACCGGCATCGAACCCGATATGCCCATGTTCGTCACGCCCGCACACGGGCTCGTCCTCACCGGAGTGGGTTATCCCGAGGCCGAATTCTATGCCTCCCGCGCGGCTCAGACGATGGCGCGTCGCACTCAGGATTAGCCCCTGATGCTCTGCATGTGGCCCCTCATACTCAGCATCTGATCAATGTTGACGGGGTGCCTTGTCGTCTTTTTGAGAGAATCCCTCTTCCCAGATGTGAAAATCCTGTGTACATTCACGTGTAGGTAACTCCCCGTTCTCTTCGGCACTGCAGGATGAGTCTGCTTGATCCTCGCGAGGCACAGTGGTTGTGCAGTGGATGAAATGACCAAAGGAACTTGAACACATGTCGAAACTTGTGACGAAGATGTTGGCAACAGGAGCGGCAGTGTCGATGTTGACGCTGCCGGGCGCCGCTCCTGCTGTTGCCTCGTCCCTCGGAGGTGATTCCGTCAGGGAAGCACCCGCCGAGGCCAGCCTTCCCGACCCATCCTCAGACAGATCGTCACTAGATGGCTCATCGGATGCAGCCTCGTCCGCTGCCGAAGCCGGTGCCGGTACCAGTGCTGGCAAGACTGCCGACGCCGACAAGACTGCCGACAAGGATGCCTCTGCTCAGGCGGCAGCCGAGGGCACCAAAGTCCAGCTGCTCAACATCACCGATTTCCACGGACGCATCGCCGAGGCCGGTACGGAGCTCGCCTCGGTCGTCGAGGAAGAGCGTGCGAAGTATGCAGCTGCGGAAGGCACAGCCGGAACCGGGTTCCTCTCCGCCGGTGACAACATCGGAGCCTCCACCTACGTCTCCTCCTCTCAGCAGGACGCCCCGACACTCGACGTACTCAACGCCATCGGCGCCCAGGCTTCGGCCGTCGGCAACCACGAGTTCGACCAGGGCATCGACGATCTGACCGGCAGAGTCTCCTCCGAATCGGACTTCCCTTACCTTGCCGCCAACGTCTACGACAAGGGCACCACCGACGTCGTCGACGGGCTCGACGGCTATACGACGATCGATGTGGGCGGTGTGAAGGTCGCCGTCATCGGCGTCGTCACCAAGGACACCAAGTCCTTGGTCTCACCCGCCGGCATCGCAGATCTCGAGTTCGGTGACCCCACCGACGCCGTCAACCGTGTCGCCGGCGAGATCGAGGCTCTGCCCGCTGACGAACAGCCGGATATGACAGTCGTCGAGGCCCACCTCGGCGCCTCAAGCACGAAGAGCCTGGGAGATGCCCAGGCATCGAACGCCGAGTTCGACAAGCTCGTGACAGAGGCAGATGCGTCCGTCGACGTGCTCTTCACCGGCCACACCCACCTGCCGTACTCGTTCGAGGCCCCTGTGCCCGGTGAACCCGACCGGACTCGCCCCGTGGTCGAGGCCGGCAGCTACGGCGAATACGTCGGCCAGGTCCAGCTCGAAGCAGATGCCGAGGGAAACTGGACGACCGAGAACTCCGATCTCATCAAAACGGAGAAGAAGAGCTACGATTCGCCCGTCGTCGATGAAGTCGCGAAGATCATCGCGGACGCCGACGAGAAGGCGAAGGTCCCAGGCTCTGTCGTTGCAGGTGAGATCAGCGAGGACATCACCCGCGCCACGAAGGACGGCGAAGAGGACCGCGGTGCGGAGAGCACCCTGGGCAACCTGGTCGCTGACGCCCTCAAGGACGGAGTCGAAGGCACACAGCTCGACGAGGCCGACTTCGGCATCACGAACCCGGGCGGACTGCGCACGGATCTCAGATGCGATGACATCTACAACACCGAGGACAAGTGCGAAGTCACGGCCGCTGAACTCAGCTCGGTCCTGCCCTTCGCCAACGATCATGGCGTCGTGACGATGCAGGGCTCCGATGTCATCGGACTGTTCGAAGAGCAGTGGCAGCCAGCAGATGCCTCGCGGCCGTTCCTCCACCTCGGGATCTCCGACGAGCTCGAAGTCGTCTACGACTCCGATGCGGCCGAGGGTGAGCACGTGAAGTCGGTCGAGGTCGATGGCAAGAAGCTCGACCCGGATAAGGAGTACAGGGTTGCGACGCTGAGCTTCCTCGCCGCCGGAGGAGACAACTTCTCCTCCTTCGCCGAGGGTGACTTCGAACTCTCCGGACTCACTGACTTCGAGACCTGGATCGACTACTTCGAGAAGACTACTGACGAGAACGAGAAGGTCTCGCCGGACAACGACGAACGCCAGGCCGATCTGACGAAGGACGTCATCGACAACGGTGACCTCACAGTCGATCTCGCTGCCCCCGACAATGGCATCGAGCCAGGTGAGAGCAAGGACTTCGTCCTCAACACCACCGCCGAGGCGGAGGTCCCAGGACCGGTGGACGTGACCGTTGACCTGCCCGAGGGATACACCGTCAGCGCCGCTGACTCGCAATCGGCCCGAGCCCAGAAGGCAGCGAAGTCGGAGACGGCGAAGGCCCCCGAGGTGAAGGTCGACGCTGCGGCGAAGACGATGTCCTTGGAATCGATCCCAGCCGGTGCCAGCGACGTCGCCATCAATGTCACCGCACCCGATGATGCCTCCGGTGAGGTCACCGTCGAGGTGGGTCTCAAGGCCGGCGAGGGCGAGTGGTGGGATGACAACCCGCTACCGGTCAGCCACGAATTCGAGGCCACGGCACAGATCGGCGATGAGGCGAATGCTGCGGCCGGCGATGATGGCGGTGTTGATGGCACCTCTGACGTTGCAGGATCGGATGCCAACTCCAACTCCAACGCCAGCGCCGACGGTGGTGCCGGTGGTGACGACGGATCGGGATCGGGAGCGAATGCCGACGGAGCGAACGCGGACGTCTCCGGCGCCACCTCGGCGAATGCGGATGGCAGTGGAGTCGAAGCCGACGGTTCGAAGGACGGCGGGGACCTGCCTCGCACCGGCTTCGAAGCCATGAACCTCGTGGCTGCGGCACTCGCACTCATCGTTGCAGGCAGCATGGCTGTGACCGTAGTGCGTCGGCGCAAGAACACCGTGTGAATCAGATGCTGGATTGTTCCGTCTGGTCGTCGCTGTCTGCCGTCTGCTTCGTCTCGAAGGTTTCGAGGTGGACGAGGACGGGGACGAGGAAGAGGATGCCCACGGCCGGGACGACGATTCCCGAGTCGTTGATGATCGTGCCGACGCCCAGCAGGATGGCGAGGCTGATCACGCCCGCTCGCAGCAGTGGGATCCGATGGTAGGCGTCGGTCATTCCCTGCAGTGAGAAACGCTGCGGTTCCAGTGCCAGCCAGAACACGCCGATGATGATGAGCGGCAGGACCAGCGTCATCCACGACTGGGTCAGGATGTCGATATTCATGCCGATCTTGCGGGCCAGCACGCTCAGGGCCTCGCCGCTGATGATGGAATCGAAGAAGCGGCCGAAGTGGGTGCGCTGATCGGCGGGACGCAGCCAGTCGATGAACAGGACCGCCAGCATGACGAAGCCTGCGATGCCCACGGTCAGTCCCATGCGTTTGAGCGAGAATCGGATTCCTGCGGCCGCGAGGACGAGGTAGGCGACGCCGATGATCAGCGTCGGGACGGACCCGAACTTCGTGCCCAGTCCCGGGGCTGCCAGGAGGACGCTCGAGACGAGGATCGGCACGGTGACGATGAGGATGCGCATGATCGGTCTCGTCGTCAGCGATGCGAAGCCGGCCACGGCCAGCAGCAGAGCACAGCAGTAGAGCGCGAGTGCGGAATTGCCGATGCCGTAGAACCTCGATGCGATGAGCAGCGGTTCGCCCAGCAGTGTTGA
Organism: Brevibacterium sp. UCMA 11754; assembly: GCF_021532275.1. Classification (GTDB taxonomy): domain Bacteria; phylum Actinomycetota; class Actinomycetes; order Actinomycetales; family Brevibacteriaceae; genus Brevibacterium. The sequence continues at coordinate 13,029 of NZ_JACBOT010000031.1, read as the reverse complement.
CATCTGGAGCTGAGAACCGGTGATGACGTCGTAGGCGAGGACGAGGACCGTGACGACGCTGACGAAGAGCACGGGCCCGAGTTTGTACCCGCGCCACGGGCCCAGCAGGGCGATGGCCCCGAGTATCAGTGACCAGCCGGCCAAGGCTCCCAGCATCGCAATATCAGGGTTGGTCGCTCTCTCCCAGGGCACGGTGTTGACCAGATAGGTCGACACCGGCATTGCCGCGAAGACGATGCCCAACCGGTAGGCTCCGGAATGGACGAGGGCGCGATGGTTCTTGCGTAGGAACCAGGCCAGGACCAGCAGGCCGACCATGAGGGAGGCGACGACGGGGAAGAACCAGGTGGACAGTTCGTTCTGGGTCTTCACCGCCACCTGACGGTCGAGAACGGCCTGGAAGCGCGATTCCCAGCTGCTGTCTGCGTTCTGGTTGGCCATCGGGGCGCCGGCCGCGTTCCGCATGGCCTGCCCATCGCTGAGCTCGACGAGCGTCGGTGCGATATCGGGGACCTGGATGAGGCCGGGTTGGCGAGTCGATGAAGAGCTCAGCAGTCCGGCAGTCCCGCCGGGGCGCAGCATCATGGTCGACTGCATCGATGAGCTCTTGCCCGAACCGTCGGCGATCGACGAGAAGATGATCGGCGAGGTGCCTGCGGTCAGACGTTCGGGGTCGTCACCGTCGACCCAGCCGGCGGCTGCCAGAATCTCTCCGACGTGACTGTCAAGTGCCTTGAGGGAGTAACCGTCCGAGGTGGTGTCGCCGAGGTCGACGAGTGTGAGTTCACCGTTCTGTGAGGCCCGATTCGCCTTCTGGGCCAAGTCGTCGCCGATCGGTGACCAATCGTCGAGTTTGCCCCTGTGGTCGGCTGCCGCGATCGCGGCACCGGGCCCGAAGGCAGCGATGTCGGGCACCGACTCCGCCAGATCGCCGAGGCCGGCGTCGTAGTTGTCGCTTCTGGCGACCTGGGCATAGACGTCCCAGTCGGAGACCCAGCCGTCGAGCGGCGGAGCCGGTTCGCGGCACTGTTCACGGGGTTCGTCGGCGGCCCGCCGTCCCGAACCCACGCCGAGCCAACCGTCGACGGGGCAGCTGGTCGCCCGTACGCTGCGGGGAGTGATGGTGCCGATCTGCGCGGTCTGCATCATCCTCCACAGATTCGGAGTGGTGCGTGGATCGAGGTCCTCGAAGCTGAAACCGGAGACGCCGATGAAGATGGGACCCTTGCCCGCCGAGGCGGCTTCCGCTTCCGATGCGCTCTGTCCATCCATGCCCCGAGTCGGCGCGGCTTGAGAGACCTGCGGCATCCCGAGGACGAGTAAGGCGATGACGAAGAGGCCGAGCAACATGCGCACGGACAGCGAGGGTGTTCTCATGTTCGATCCGCCTTCTTACCGGCGACAGACTTCACTCCGACGTCCTCTTTCGCGTGTTCGGCGCTCAGTGCCAGCAGGTAGGGCAGGAGCACCATGGCACCTGTCGAAGGCACGGCGATGCCGGAGTCCGTGAGCACCAGCCCCACGGCCATGCCTGTGACTGCGGCGAGGAAGCCGAAGTGGACGTCCTGGTCCCGGAAGACCTGCGGCAGGCGTCCCCTCCACTTGTTCGCCAGAAGACCGGCGCGACTGGTGGCAGCGATGCTGGGGAAGTGGAGCAGATAGCGCAGGAAGAACAGGATGGCGATGACCGCGAGGGGAGTCACGATCGCCAACGCCGGGTTGATCTGCATGATGTGGAGATTGGCGCCGAGTTTCCGCCCGACCACTTGGAGGGCCTCACCGGTGACGATCTGGTCGAAGAAATTCCCGAAGTGTGACCTTGCCCCCGGCTCACGCAGCCAGTCGAGGAACGCGATGCCCAGCAGCACGGCCAAGGAGGCCAGCCCGATGAGCATGAGGCGGAAGATGGAGAGGCGGATGCGGCTGACGAGAGCCAGCAGCACGAGAAGGCCGGCCAGGGTGGCGATCGTGCCGCCGAACTTCGCTCCCCAGGACGGATTTCCGGACACGAACACCGCAAGCAATCCGAGGACGAGGGGAAGGATGAACACCATCCGACGATGCCCCTTGGCCCGCAGCCAGGAGATCGCAAGCCCCAGGAAGATGAAGAGACTGACGATGAAGATCGCCGCACCCTGATTGCCCAGGCCGTAGTAGCGGCCGCCGACGATCGGGTTGTAGCCCAGCAGCGAGTTCCCCTGCAGATGCGAACCGGTGATGAGGTCTGCGGAGAGGATGAGGAAGCTCAGCAGCGAGAGTGCGGCCACCCGTCCGCGCCAGGTCCGACCCCACGGCGGAAGCAGTGAGGCACCGAAGAGCAGCGCGGCCGAGACTGCGATCGAGACGCTGAGGCCGAACCCGGGGTGCGGGAGTCTGGCCCACGGGAACAGGCCGGCCATGAATGCGCTCATCGGCAGGGTCGCCACCGCGAGTGAGGCCCAGGCGAGGAATCTGTGCACGGTCGGGGCGATCGTCGCACCACCTCGGCGACCGAGGAGATTCCGGCTCAGGAGGACCCCGCACAGGATGAACAGCAGATAGAAGGTGATGTCGAGGAGCAGGGAGAACGTCGACAGGTGCTGGTAGATCGACGTCGCCTTCTGCGACTCGGACACGAGGTCGTCGATGCGTTCCTGCGGGTCGTCATCGGTGGGTGTGTTGTCGAAGGAGATGCCGCTGGGGGAGGAGACGCCGAACTGGTCGAGGATTCCCGGGGCGATGTCCGTGAGCTGCAGGAGACCGGGGGTGCGGGTGCTGGCCGAGGACAGGCTGCCTGGTTCGTAGCCGGGACCGGAGGCGATGAATGCACGCAGCTGCGGCAGACTCGAACTGTCGCCGAGGCCGGCGACCATGATCGTGGGCTCTTCGCTTCCCGGTGTCGCTGAATCGCGGGCCTCCTCCAGCTTGTCGCCCAGACGTTCGTCCGCCTCGGCGACGCGTTCCTCGCGGTCGAAGAAGACGGGGACGGTGTAGGAGTAGTCGGGGATCGGATCGTAGAGCCAGGCCGAGGAGCCGATCGAGCCCAGATCGACGAGGTCGAGCCGGCAGTCCGCGGACGCGGCGTCATCGGTGTAGTTGGCCACGATGCCGTTCTCGTCGGCCACGGCGTAGGCCGCTCCCGGGCCCTCGGCGGCGACGCAGGATTTCCCCTGCTCTCGGACGAGGCGGGCGAGCATCCCGTAGTCCACCGAGTAGCCGGAATCGACGTTCGACTCCTTGATGGACTCGAAGTCCTCGATCGTCGCGGTGGCCGTGCCGTCAGCGGAAGCCTCGGCGAGATCTTCATCACTTGATCTCTGTGCCTCGGCGCCTGATTTCGTGGCGTCATCCGCATCATCCAGCGCCTTCTTTACGACACCGTCGCTGGTCGACGGGGCACTCAGAGGGGGACAGGTGGCCCTGTTGCCTTCCTGTTCCGGATCGGTGGGTGGACCCGCCTGAGCGCGGGCGCCGGCGCCCATGGACAGCCAGCCGGAGCCGGGGCAGGTGGCCGAGCCTATGGTGCGCACATTGAGGTTGGCAGCCGCACCCTCGGAGAAGAGCTTATAGAGGTTGGGTGTGCGCACAGGATCGATATCGTTGATGGTCAGACCGGGTATGCCATAGACGATGGTCTTGCCGGCGGGCCCCTGTGAGCCTTCCGAATCCTCACCCGATGTTCCGGTGTTTCCCGATGCTGCGGTGGCTGACGATGCTGTGGTGCTCGCGGCCGATGCGGAGGGTGATTCGGTGGCCGATGACTCCTGGGCAGCGGCGGCCGGTGTGAGTGCCGGTCCGAGGGCGAGGACCAAGAGCCCGAGAACTGATCCCAGCACCAGGAGTCTGAATGCGGGAAGGCGCGTGGGCACGAGGGATGGAGGCGGCACACCTCAATAGTATCGGCTCAGCTTTCCACCCGCTCTGGCACAGGCCTGAGCGTTTGCTCCGCGGGAGAGAATGCATGTATATTTGATTGTCGTTGTGTGTGTCCGTCGTGCTCCCTTACATAGCCTCATGCGTTGCAGGCCCGTAGGTGAGGGGACGACTTCGATGGACAGACCCGATTCAAGACAACGAGTGCCCTGACTCATCAGACTCACGACCGGATGAGTCATCAGCACTACACCAAGAGATACGAAAAGAAGGCTACTTTTGCGTACGTTCACACCCAAGCCCGGCGATATTGAGCGCCAGTGGCACGTCATTGACGCCACTGACCAGGTGCTCGGTCGTCTTGCTGCCCAGGTTGCACGCCTGTTGCGCGGCAAGCACAAGACCACCTTTGCTCCTCATATCGACACCGGTGACTTCGTCATCATCATCAATGCAGACAAGGTCGCATTGACCGGTGCGAAGCTCGATCAGAAGCGCGCTTACCACCACTCGGGTTACCCGGGCGGTCTGAAGAGCGTCAACTACGCCGAGCTTCTCGCCACCAATCCCGAGCGCGCAGTCGAAAAGGCTGTCGGCGGTATGGTTCCGAAGACTCGTCTCGGACGTGCCCAGATGCAGAAGCTGAAGGTGTACCAGGGTGGAGAGCACCCACACGCCGCTCAGAATCCGCAGCCGTACGAACTCAGCCAGGTCGCGCAGTAAAGCGCGCCCCAGCTCTAGACATACCGAGGAGAACCGTGGCTGAAGAAACCACCACTGCGACAGAATCTGTCGAAGAACCAACCGTCACCGAATACACGTCTGAGACCCCTGAGTCAGCTGGCCTGGGCGAGCAGACCGCTGGTGGACGCGGACAGTCCCTGACCGCTCCCGGCAGCGCAGTCGGACGTCGCAAGCAGGCAATTGCTCGCGTCCGCCTGATCCCCGGATCCGGTGAATGGACCATCAACGGACGCACTCTCGAAGAGTACTTCCCGAACAAGCTGCACCAGCAGCTCGTCAACGAGCCCTTCCGCCTGCTCGACCTCGAAGGACGTTTCGACGTCATCGTGCGCATCGGCGGCGGCGGACCTTCCGGCCAGGCCGGAGCCGTTCGTCTGGGCATCGCCCGTTCGCTCAACCAGATCGACGAAGAGTCGAACCGTGCTGAGCTGAAGAAGGCAGGCTACCTGCGCCGCGACGCACGCGTCCCCGAGCGCAAGAAGGCCGGTCTCAAGAAGGCACGTAAGGCACCTCAGTTCTCGAAGCGCTGATTCTGCTGTCAGGACTGCGCCTGGTCTGCCGCTGAAGCGCAGCCCCCGACAGTTCAGCTCGAAGAACACCGCACTGCGGCCCCGAACCGGATTCGGGGCCGCATTTCGTGCATTCACCTGCCTGACGCCCCGCTCCCGCCAAGACAGGGGCGACACATCTCGTACCGATTTCGGCCGTAGTGCGGTCCGGCGCCACCGCCTCGGCGGCGCTATGGACTAATATCGACGAGAAATTGAGGAAAGGACTTTCCATGACACGACTCTTCGGCACCGACGGTGTCCGTGGACTTGCCAACCGCGACATCTCCGCCCGGCTGGCACTCCAACTCTCCGTTGCAGGCTCGCGGGTTCTGACCCGCGGTTGGCCCGAAGGCAAGCGCCCCTTCGCCGTCGTCGGCCGCGACACTCGAGTCTCCGGTGAGTTCCTCTCCGCTGCAATCTCCGCGGGCATCGCCTCCGCCGGAGTCGACGTGCTCGACGCGGGAATGCTGCCCACCCCCGGCATCGCCAGCGTCGTAGCGGACACCGGTGCCGCCTTCGGCGTCGTCATCTCCGCCTCCCACAATCCGATGCCGGACAACGGCATCAAGTTCTTCGCAGCAGGCGGGACGAAGCTCGATGACTCCGTCGAGGACTCGATCCTTGCGATCCTCGACGAGGACTGGGTCCGTCCCACCGGCGCCGAGGTGGGTCGCATTTCCCGTTATCCCGCCGCTGCCGACGAATACACGGAGAAGCTCGTGCGGTCCCTCGACGCCGAGGGCACACGTCCCCTGTCCGGGCTCAAGGTCGTCGTCGACTGCGCTCACGGTGCCGCGTCCATCGTCGGGCCCGCTGCCCTGCGCCAGGCCGGTGCCGAAGTCATCGTCTCCGCCGCCGAGCCCGATGGCTTCAACATCAACGACGGAGTCGGCTCCACTCACCTCGAACCGCTCCAGCGTCTCGTCGTCGAAACCCAGTCCGATCTGGGTGTGGCCTTCGACGGTGACGCCGACCGATGCCTGGCCGTGGACTCACTGGGCCGTGTCATCAACGGTGACCAGCTCATGGGCATTCTGGCGATCGGCCTCAAGGAACTCGGCGAGCTGAAGGGCAACACGCTCGTGACGACCGTGATGTCGAACATCGGCCTCAGACACGCGATGGATAAGTACTCTATTGAGACCGTCCAAACCGCCGTCGGTGACCGCTACGTCCTCGAACGCATGCTGGCAGACGACTTCGTCCTCGGAGGGGAGCAGTCCGGGCACGTGCTCATGCTCGACCACGGTACGACCGGCGACGGCGTGCAGACGGCTCTGCACCTGATGAAGCGCATGGCCGATTCGAAGCGTACGCTGGCCGACCTGGCTGCCGAGATCCCTCAGCTGCCCCAAGCGCTCGTCAACGTCAAGGGCGTCGACAAACACGGTGTCGACCACCCGAAGGTCATGGCCGAAGTCAACGCCGTCGAGGCCGAACTCGAAGGCTCGGGTCGTGTGTTGCTGCGGGCCTCGGGCACCGAGGCGCTGATCCGCGTCATGGTCGAAGCAGAGACCGAAGACATCGCCCAGGCCCAGGCTGAACGTCTGGCCTCCAACGTCAGGGACAACCTGGGGCTGTAGGAACTCCGAGAAGCAGCAGAGGCCGCAGTCGCATACAGCGCTGCGGCCTCTGTCGTGCCCGAGCTTCGTTCGCTGCGGCGCAGCTCAGCTCGCGGCGAACTGGGTGGCGTAGAGCTCAGCGTAGCGACCGCCCAGGGCCAGCAGCTCGGTGTGAGAACCCGACTCGACGATGCGACCGGCCTCGACGACGAGGATCGTGTCGGCCTGGCGGATCGTGGAGAGCCTGTGCGCGATGACCATTGCGGTGCGGCCGCTCATGGCCCGAGACAGCGCCTGCTGGACTGCCGCCTCATTCGTCGAGTCCAAGGCGGAGGTCGCCTCATCGAGGACGACGACCTCTGGGGCGGCCAACAGCATCCGAGCGATCGTCAGACGCTGACGCTCACCACCGGAGAGTCTGTAGCCGCGCTCACCGACGATCGTGTCCAGGCCATCGGGCAGCGAGGCGATGACGTCGTGGAGCTGCGCGCCGTCGATGGCCTCATACAGTTCGGCATCCGTGGCCCCCGGCTTCGCCAAGGACAGGTTCGCCCGGATGGATTCGTGGAACACGTGCCCGTCCTGAGTGACCACGCCGACGGTGCTGCGCAGCGTCTGGGCCGACAGCTCGCGCACGTCGACCCCACCGATCGTGATCGACCCGGAGGTGACGTCGTAGAGACGGGGGAGCAGCGAGGCGATCGTCGACTTCCCAGCGCCCGAGGAGCCGACCAGGGCGACGGTATGCCCAGCTGGGATCGTGAAGTTCAGGGCGTGCAGGACCTCGTCGCCGCCTCTGGTGTCGAGCACAGAGACGTCCTCGAGGCTGGCGAGGCTGACCTGTTCGGCGCTGGGGTAGGCGAAGTCGACGTTAGAGAACGTCACGTCAAGACCGCCGGAGGGCAGTGACTTCGGTGCCTTGGGTTCCTTGATGAGGGGGACCAAGTCGAGGACCTCGAATACGCGCTGGAAGCTGACGACGGCGCTCATGATGCCAGGCGAGCGTTGGCCAGCATGGTCAGCGGCGTATAGAGCCGGGTCAGGAGCAGTGCGAGGGTGACGACCTGGCCGGCGTTGAGATTGCCCACGACCGCCTGGGCACCGCCGATGCCGTAGACGAGGGCCAAGGCGAGGGCGGAGACGAGCGTCAGCGAAGACACGAACGTCGACTGCAGCATGGCACCTGACGCGATGTCGCGGGACCTGAGCGGCACGTCGGAGAACCCTCGTTCTCTTTCGGCAACCCCAAGACCGAGAACGAGGAGTTCTCCGACCGTGCCGCTCAGGTCCGCGACATCGGCGTCAAGGTGGCCATGCTGCAGTCGACGTTCGTGTCTTCGCTGACGCTCGTCTCCGCCCTCGCCTTGGCCCTCGTCTACGGCATCGGCGGGTGCCCAGGCGGTCGTGGGCAATCTCAACGCCGGCCAGGTCGTCACCCTCGCACTGCTCCTGACCCGGCTCTATACGCGCTGACCATGCTGGCCAACGCTCGCCTGGACATCATGAGCGCCGTCGTCAGCTTCCAGCGCGTATTCGAGGTCCTCGACTTGGTCCCCCTCATCAAGGAACCCAAGGCACCGAAGTCACTGCCCTCCGGCGGTCTTGACGTGACGTTCTCTAACGTCGACTTCGCCTACCCCAGCGCCGAACAGGTCAGCCTCGCCAGCCTCGAGGACGTCTCTGTGCTCGACACCAGAGGCGGCGACGAGGTCCTGCACGCCCTGAACTTCACGATCCCAGCTGGGCATACCGTCGCCCTGGTCGGCTCCTCGGGCGCTGGGAAGTCGACGATCGCCTCGCTGCTCCCCCGTCTCTACGACGTCACCTCCGGGTCGATCACGATCGGGTGGGTCGACGTGCGCGAGCTGTCGGCCCAGACGCTGCGCAGCACCGTCGGCGTGGTCACTCAGGACGGGCACGTGTTCCACGAATCCATCCGGGCGAACCTGTCCTTGGCGAAGCCGGGGGCCACGGATGCCGAACTGTATGAGGCCATCGACGGCGCGCAGCTCCACGACGTCATCGCCTCGCTGCCCGATGGCCTGGACACGATCGTCGGTGAGCGCGGCTACAGACTCTCCGGTGGTGAGCGTCAGCGTCTGACGATCGCTCGGATGCTGTTGGCCGCCCCAGAGGTCGTCGTCCTCGATGAGGCGACCTCCGCCTTGGACTCGACGAATGAGGCGGCAGTCCAGCAGGCGCTGTCTCGGGCCATGAGCGGCCGCACCGCAATGGTCATCGCGCACAGGCTCTCCACGATCCGCCAGGCCGACACGATCCTCGTCGTCGAGGCCGGTCGCATCGAGTCGGGTTCTCACGCCGAGCTGCTGGCCCTGGGCGGTCGCTACGCTGAGCTCTACGCCACCCAGTTCGCCGCGAGCTGAGCTGCGCCGCAGCGAACGAAGCTCGGGCACGACAGAGGCCGCAGCGCTGTATGCGACTGCGGCCTCTGCTGCTTCTCGGAGTTCCTACAGCCCCAGGTTGTCCCTGACGTTGGAGGCCAGACGTTCAGCCTGGGCCTGGGCGATGTCTTCGGTCTCTGCTTCGACCATGACGCGGATCAGCGCCTCGGTGCCCGAGGCCCGCAGCAACACACGACCCGAGCCTTCGAGTTCGGCCTCGACGGCGTTGACTTCGGCCATGACCTTCGGGTGGTCGACACCGTGTTTGTCGACGCCCTTGACGTTGACGAGCGCTTGGGGCAGCTGAGGGATCTCGGCAGCCAGGTCGGCCAGCGTACGCTTCGAATCGGCCATGCGCTTCATCAGGTGCAGAGCCGTCTGCACGCCGTCGCCGGTCGTACCGTGGTCGAGCATGAGCACGTGCCCGGACTGCTCCCCTCCGAGGACGAAGTCGTCTGCCAGCATGCGTTCGAGGACGTAGCGGTCACCGACGGCGGTTTGGACGGTCTCAATAGAGTACTTATCCATCGCGTGTCTGAGGCCGATGTTCGACATCACGGTCGTCACGAGCGTGTTGCCCTTCAGCTCGCCGAGTTCCTTGAGGCCGATCGCCAGAATGCCCATGAGCTGGTCACCGTTGATGACACGGCCCAGTGAGTCCACGGCCAGGCATCGGTCGGCGTCACCGTCGAAGGCCACACCCAGATCGGACTGGGTTTCGACGACGAGACGCTGGAGCGGTTCGAGGTGAGTGGAGCCGACTCCGTCGTTGATGTTGAAGCCATCGGGCTCGGCGGCGGAGACGATGACTTCGGCACCGGCCTGGCGCAGGGCAGCGGGCCCGACGATGGACGCGGCACCGTGAGCGCAGTCGACGACGACCTTGAGCCGGACCGGGGGACGTGTGCCCTCGGCGTCGAGGGACCGCACGAGCTTCTCCGTGTATTCGTCGGCAGCGGCGGGATAACGGGAAATGCGACCCACCTCGGCGCCGGTGGGACGGACCCAGTCCTCGTCGAGGATCGCAAGGATCGAGTCCTCGACGGAGGAGTCATCGAGCTTCGTCCCGCCTGCTGCGAAGAACTTGATGCCGTTGTCCGGCATCGGATTGTGGGAGGCGGAGATGACGACGCCGAAGGCGGCACCGGTGTCCGCTACGACGCTGGCGATGCCGGGGGTGGGCAGCATTCCCGCGTCGAGCACGTCGACTCCGGCGGAGGCGATGCCCGCGGAGATTGCAGCGGAGAGGAAACTCACCGGAGACTCGAGTGTCGCGGCCGACGACGGCGAAGGGGCGCTTGCCTTCGGGCCAACCGCGGGTCAGAACCCGCGAGCCTGCAACGGAGAGTTTGGAGTGCCAGCCGGGCGGAGATGTCGCGGTTGGCAAGTCCACGGACACCGTCGGTGCCGAAGAGTCGTGTCATGGAAAGTCCTTTCCTCAATTTCTCGTCGATATTAGTCCATAGCGCCGCCGAGGCGGTGGCGCCGGACCGCACTACGGCCGAAATCGGTACGAGATGTGTCGCCCCTGTCTTGGCGGGAGCGGGGCGTCAGGCAGGTGAATGCACGAAATGCGGCCCCGAATCCGGTTCGGGGCCGCAGTGCGGTGTTCTTCGAGCTGAACTGTCGGGGGCTGCGCTTCAGCGGCAGACCAGGCGCAGTCCTGACAGCAGAATCAGCGCTTCGAGAACTGAGGTGCCTTACGTGCCTTCTTGAGACCGGCCTTCTTGCGCTCGGGGACGCGTGCGTCGCGGCGCAGGTAGCCTGCCTTCTTCAGCTCAGCACGGTTCGACTCTTCGTCGATCTGGTTGAGCGAACGGGCGATGCCCAGACGAACGGCTCCGGCCTGGCCGGAAGGTCCGCCGCCGCCGATGCGCACGATGACGTCGAAACGTCCTTCGAGGTCGAGCAGGCGGAAGGGCTCGTTGACGAGCTGCTGGTGCAGCTTGTTCGGGAAGTACTCTTCGAGAGTGCGTCCGTTGATGGTCCATTCACCGGATCCGGGGATCAGGCGGACGCGAGCAATTGCCTGCTTGCGACGTCCGACTGCGCTGCCGGGAGCGGTCAGGGACTGTCCGCGTCCACCAGCGGTCTGCTCGCCCAGGCCAGCTGACTCAGGGGTCTCAGACGTGTATTCGGTGACGGTTGGTTCTTCGACAGATTCTGTCGCAGTGGTGGTTTCTTCAGCCACGGTTCTCCTCGGTATGTCTAGAGCTGGGGCGCGCTTTACTGCGCGACCTGGCTGAGTTCGTACGGCTGCGGATTCTGAGCGGCGTGTGGGTGCTCTCCACCCTGGTACACCTTCAGCTTCTGCATCTGGGCACGTCCGAGACGAGTCTTCGGAACCATACCGCCGACAGCCTTTTCGACTGCGCGCTCGGGATTGGTGGCGAGAAGCTCGGCGTAGTTGACGCTCTTCAGACCGCCCGGGTAACCCGAGTGGTGGTAAGCGCGCTTCTGATCGAGCTTCGCACCGGTCAATGCGACCTTGTCTGCATTGATGATGATGACGAAGTCACCGGTGTCGATATGAGGAGCAAAGGTGGTCTTGTGCTTGCCGCGCAACAGGCGTGCAACCTGGGCAGCAAGACGACCGAGCACCTGGTCAGTGGCGTCAATGACGTGCCACTGGCGCTCAATATCGCCGGGCTTGGGTGTGAACGTACGCAAAAGTAGCCTTCTTTTCGTATCTCTTGGTGTAGTGCTGATGACTCATCCGGTCGTGAGTCTGATGAGTCAGGGCACTCGTTGTCTTGAATCGGGTCTGTCCATCGAAGTCGTCCCTCACCTACGGGCCTGCAACGCATGAGGCTATGTAAGGGAGCACGACGGACACACACAACGACAATCAAATATACATGCATTCTCTCCCGCGGAGCAAACGCTCAGGCCTGTGCCAGAGCGGGTGGAAAGCTGAGCCGATACTATTGAGGTGTGCCGCCTCCATCCCTCGTGCCCACGCGCCTTCCCGCATTCAGACTCCTGGTGCTGGGATCAGTTCTCGGGCTCTTGGTCCTCGCCCTCGGACCGGCACTCACACCGGCCGCCGCTGCCCAGGAGTCATCGGCCACCGAATCACCCTCCGCATCGGCCGCGAGCACCACAGCATCGTCAGCCACCGCAGCATCGGGAAACACCGGAACATCGGGTGAGGATTCGGAAGGCTCACAGGGGCCCGCCGGCAAGACCATCGTCTATGGCATACCCGGTCTGACCATCAACGATATCGATCCTGTGCGCACACCCAACCTCTATAAGCTCTTCTCCGAGGGTGCGGCTGCCAACCTCAATGTGCGCACCATAGGCTCGGCCACCTGCCCCGGCCCGGCTGGCTGTCCATGGGCGCCGGCGCCCGCGCTCAGGCGGGTCCACCCACCGATCCGGAACAGGAAGGCAACAGGGCCACCTGTCCCCCTCTGAGTGCCCCGTCGACCAGCGACGGTGTCGTAAGAAGGCGCTGGATGATGCGGATGACGCCACGAAATCAGGCGCCGAGGCACAGAGATCAAGTGATGAAGATCTCGCCGAGGCTTCCGCTGACGGCACGGCCACCGCGACGATCGAGGACTTCGAGTCCATCAAGGAGTCGAACGTCGATTCCGGCTACTCGGTGGACTACGGGATGCTCGCCCGCCTCGTCCGAGAGCAGGGGAAATCCTGCGTCGCCGCCGAGGGCCCGGGAGCGGCCTACGCCGTGGCCGACGAGAACGGCATCGTGGCCAACTACACCGATGACGCCGCGTCCGCGGACTGCCGGCTCGACCTCGTCGATCTGGGCGTCGATCGGCTCCTCGGCCTGGCTCTACGATCCGATCCCCGACTACTCCTACACCGTCCCCGTCTCTTCGACCGCGAGGGAACGCGTCGCCGAGGGGACGAACGTCTGGGCGACAAGCTGGAGGAGGCCCGCGATTCAGC
>NZ_JACBOT010000030.1 GCF_021532275.1 Brevibacterium sp. UCMA 11754 | reverse complement strand
CAGAAGGGGCTGATGCTGCCACCGGGAATGTCCTTCAACGCTGTCAGCGCCAAGGCTCTCGAAGCTCACGAACGCTCAACTCTGCCCAAGTCCTTCTGGAACTGGACCGAGATGCTGCATCCGGGAAGAACGGACAGACCCCCTACACCCGAACACGAACCTCCTCTACGGACTCAAGGAAGCTCTGCGCATTCTCAACGAGGAGGGAATGGACAACGTCTTCGCCCGCCATATCCGCTTCGGCGAGGCAACCCGGGCAGCGGTAGAAGCGTGGGGCTCGAGGTGCTGTGCACGAACGAGAACGAACACTCACCGTCCTCACCGCCGTGCTCATGCCCGAGGGCTTCGACGCCGACGAAATGAGGGGAATCATCCTTGAGAGGTTCAACATGTCTCTGGGGCGGGACTGTCGAAACTCAAGGGAAAGATCTTCCGGATCGGCCACCTCGGCGATCTCAGCGATCTGACTCTGGCCGGAACCCTCTCCGGCGTGCAGATGGGCCTGCAGCTGGCAGGCATCAAGGTCGATCCTTCGGGCGTGGAGGCCGTGCTCGACATCCCGGGACACGTGAGGGGCGGCCCCACCTGCACAGCAACGCTTCACTCAATGAGTCAGCCTCCGCACGATCGATTGGTGAGAAGACAATGGGCGACTTCATCGCAGACCTGACCCACAGCATTGCAGGCACGGTCGACACCTCGGCGCGCAGGCGAGCCGAATACGCGGTCGACGCCTCGAACTACCGCGTGCCGCGCGGGCCGTCGTCTTCCCGACGACGACGGCCGATGTGCGCTGCCATCCTCGACGTGGCACGGTCCCATAGCGTGCCGATCACCTCCCGCGTGGAGGCACGTCTCAGGCAGGCAATGCCATCGGAACCGGAGTCGTCATCGACTTCTCCCGGCACCTCAATCGGGTCCTCGACATCGACCCCGTCGCCAAGACCGCACGTGTTGAGCCCGGTGTTCTCATGAGCGATCTGCAGAAGGCCGGTGCCCCGCACGGTCTGCGCTTCCGACCCGATCCGTCGACGAAGAACCGGGCCACGATCGCGGGCATGATCGGCACACAACTCCTGCGGACCACACGCGATCTCCGCGGGACGCACCGTTGACAACGTCGTCGAACTCGACGTCATCGATGGGCTGGGACGACGCTTCACCGCTGGAGAAGGACTCGACCCAGTACCCGGGCTGTCCGATCTTGCGTCGAGCCACCTCGGCGTCATCCGCACCGAATTCGGCCGCTTCAGCCGACAGGCCTCGGCCTATGCGCTGGAACACCTGCTGCCGGAGAACGGGCCCAATCTCGCGCGGTTCCTCGTCGGCAGCGAGGGCACTCTGACGACGACGATGGAAGCCGTGGTGTCCCTCGGGGACGTGCCGAACTCACCGACCGTCCTGGCCCTGGGCTACCCGGACATGTTCGTCGCCGCCGACGCGGTCCCACGAGTCCTGCCCCACGGACCACTTGCCGTCGAAGGCATCGACTCCCGCCTCATGGACATGGTCCGCGCCCACAAGGGCAAGGACGCGGTACCGGAACTGCCCGCTGGTTCCGGGTGGCTGCTCATCGAGGTCGCCGGAGCCACCGCCGCCGAGGCTGTTGCGAACGCCCAGGTCATCGCCGACGATTCGGGCACAGATTCCTACCGGATCATTCCCGCCGGCCCAGAGGCCTCGACTCTGTGGGGCATCCGGGCCGACGCCGGGGGACTGGCCGGCCGCACCGAGAAGGGCGACCCGGCCTGGACAGGATGGGAAGATGCCGCGGTTCCCCCGGACGTCCTCGGCGACTACCTGCGTGAGCAGGACGAGCTGATGAACAGCTACGGGGTCGTCGGACTGCCCTATGGCCATTTCGGCGACGGGTGCGTGCACATGCGCACGAACTTCCCCTTCGACCAGCCGGGGGCACCGAGATCTTCCGCAGCTTCCTCATGGACGCCGGTCGCCTGGTCACCAAGTTCGGAGGATCTGCCTCCGGTGAACACGGTGACGGTCGCGCCCGCTCCGAACTGCTGGCTCTGCAGCACTCCACCGAAGCCGTCACCGCATTGGAACAGGTCAAGCGCCTTTTCGACCCGGAGGCGCTGCTCAACCCCGCGCGTCATCGTCGATCCGCTGCCACTCGACCAGGATCTGCGCCGGCCGCAGGCGATCTCGATCCAGGCGGCAGGCGGGTTCTCCTTCTCCCATGACAAGGGAAGCTTCACCGATGCGGTGCACCGCTGTGTGGGGGTCGGCAAGTGCCGTGCGGATACCACTGGTTCCGGTGGTTTCATGTGCCCGTCCTATCTGGCCACGCGCGATGAGAAGGACAGCACTCGGGGACGCGCCCGCGTGCTTCAGGAGGTCACCAACGGCGGCCTCATCAACGACTGGAACTCCGCAGCCGTGCACGAATCGCTGGACCTGTGCCTGAGCTGCAAGGCGTGTGGCAGCGACTGCCCTGCGGTGTCGACATGGCCCAATACAAGTCGGAAGTCCTCCACCGCACGTACAAGGGAAAGGTCCGACCGCTCTCGCATTACTCGCTGGGTTGGCTGCCCATCTGGGGCAAGGCCCTGACCGCGGTTCCGGGCGTCAGTGCAATCGCGAACGCGGCACTGTCGCTGAGGCCGTTGGCCAAACTCGTGCTGGCAGGTGGCGGGATGGACACCCGGCGCGGCATGGTCAGCTTCAACACTCAGCGCTTCTCCCGCTGGGCGAAGAAGAACGTCACGGAGGCCCAGGCCCGCGACGAACTGGTGGGAGAACACTATGTGCGCAGCTCAACGGTGCAACGCGGACACCGGCCGCAGGTCCTGCTCTGGGCGGACTCATTCTCTGAGTACCTCTCGGATGCCGGGGCCCGAGCGACCGTCGCAGTGCTGGAGGCCGCCGGATTCGAGGTCCTGCTGCCGGAGTCACAGGCATGCTGCGGCCTGACTCTGATCTCCACCGGTCAGCTTGATGCGGCACGGGCCCGGCTGACCCACACCATGGAGGTGCTGGTCCCGTATGCGCAGAAGGGGGTCCCCATCGTCGGCATCGAGCCGAGCTGCACAGCCGTACTGCGTAGCGACCTGAAGGATCTGTTCCCCGATGACACACGGGCCAGCCTGATCGCGGCGCGCACCTCCACCATCGCCGAGGTGCTGGTGGAGTCGGACATCGACGTGCCCGATCTGTCCGGCCGGACCATCGTCGTCCAGCCGCACTGCCATCAGCATTCGGTCATGGGCTTCGCCGCGGATCGAAAGATCCTCGAACGCACCGGGGCCACCATTCGCGAACTGGCAGGGTGCTGCGGGCTGGCAGGCAACTTCGGAATGGAGGCCGGTCACTACGAAGTCTCCGTCGCTGTGGCCGAGAACGCGCTGCTGCCGGGACTGCGTGACGCACCGGAGAACTCGATCTTCCTGGCCGATGGCTACTCGTGCAGAACCCAGGCGAATGATCTGGCCGAGGTGCAGGGCATGACCCTGTCCCAACTGCTGACAGGTGGGGCGGCCAGCGTCGAATATTCCGCTCGAGCGAAGCGATTGCCGGTCGCGAGGACAGAGGCGGGCGCGCCTGCATCGATGATCGGGCGCGCCATGTGAGAAGTGCGCGTGTACTTAGAGCAACATGAGCGTGGAGCTCCTGGTTTCGTGCAGCGCTGAACCAGGTAGCTCGACATCACACCAGAACATCCCACCCTTCAAACATTCTTTTTCATTCCTGTGTCGTGTCGCTGAGGCGGCGGAGGTCCTCGACGACATCTGCGGGCTCGTCCTCGAGAGGCATATCGGCTCTGTCGCCGACGCTGTCGAGGCCGTGCGGGGTATCCGCAAGTGCGCCATCGAAGAGCGCATTGAGATCGATCGTCGCAGGACCGTGCTCCGCAACGAGTTCGAAGGTCTTGCCTGCTGCTTCCGGTGCCGTCACAGCCGAGACGAGCACCTGGGCGAGGCTGTTCGCGGGAGACTGTTCCATCAGAAGGGCCACCTGCATACTGGCGGTCATCCTGGCGGAGGACGAGCTGCTGCTCGTCCGGGCCGTTCTCATCGAACCAGCCGGGTCGCACGATGGTGTATGGCTGGCCGCTGGAGCGGACCAAGCGCTCAGCACGTCGTTTCCAATCGGCTATGTGTGAGGTGTTGTACCAACTGGTTCGTGCAGTGACACCGACTCCGGTCGTCAGCACGATCCGCACCTCACTATGAGCGATCAGGTCCAGCACGTTGCGAACACCGTTGTATTCGACTTGCCGGATCGTCTCCTCGCTCCCCTCAGCGCCATGCGCGAAAATCACCGCGTCCGCGCCCTCGAGAGCCGCACGCATACTCTCGCGATCGGTGAGATCACCCCGAACAGGCTCTACCCCCTCCGGCAGTACAGAAGCTCGAGACGGGGTACGAACAAGTGCCAGTGTGCGATAGCCCTGCCGGAGAGCTTCGGCAGCAACCAGGCGGCCCATGCTGCCGGTCGCTCCGATGATCAGAACAGACGAGATATTCAATGTGTACTCCTTCTCAGTGTGACGGTACTGGTGTCGGCGAAGTTGGCGAGGAGGTCTATGCGCTTCTCGTTCGCTCAACGGGGCGATCAGTTTACAGGCGAATCTGCGATCTGTATGAATGTTAACATTCATACATCGATGAGACATCGGGGTCTGGGCACAGGGACCGAATTGCTCCATCCTCAAGTCCACAAGAGTCAAGAAAGAGGTCGTCAATGGCTACTTCCACGAGCGAGAGAGGGTTTCGACCCGCCTCGCGACTAAGTGAGATACGTCCCTCACCAATCAGAGCCATCTTTGACAAGGCGGCTGAGTTAGAGGCTGACGGTGAAAAGGTCTACCACTTCGAAATCGGGAGACCAGACTTCGATACTCCGGCGACGGTGAAGGAGAGCGCGATAACCGCGCTCAATCGAGGCGATGTCCACTATGGGCCGAATGCTGGGACTCTTGATCTGCGCTCAGCTATTGCTGACGACCTTGCCCAGCGTCGCCTTTTGCACTACGAAGCCGACGGAGAAGTCCTCGTCACAATCGGGGCGAATGAAGCCGTCTTTCTTGCCATCATGGCCTTCTGCGACCCTGGTGACGAAGTGATCATTCCAGTACCGGCCTGGGCCCATTATCGAGAATGCGTGCGCCTTGCAGGAGCGACACCGATACCTGTTGAACTCGATGCCGAAGACAACTACAACCTCGATGTCGAGGCCATCGCTGCGCACGTGACGTCAGCGACGCGAATGGTTGTCATTTGCACTCCGAACAATCCAAGCGGAACCGTGGTCGGCGAGGACGAACTCAATATGCTCAATGACGTACTCAAAGGAACCGACGCGCTGCTTCTCTCAGACGAAATCTATGCTGACCTCATATACGGCGATGCTGTCCACCATTCACCAGCCGCCCTTCCGGACCTACGCGACCGAACGCTGAGCATCGGCGGCTTCGCCAAAGCATTCGCCATGGACGGATGGCGACTGGGATGGCTGGCCGGACCGCGCGAACTCATCACTCCCGCGCTCCGCGTCCGCCAATTCACCACTGTCTGCCCTCCAGCGTTCCTGCAGCCAGCGGCTGCGACGGCTCTTCGCAGTGCCCGAGAGGAGGCCGAGGGCATGCGGGCTGAATTCGAACGTCGCAGGAACGTCGGACTGGAACTGTTGACCGGCATACCTGGCGTCCATGTCACTCGCCCTGATGGTGCCTTCTACCTCTACCTCACCTATGACCCGGCTATTGCCGAACCTGCTGACGAACTTGCGCTGCGCCTGTTGAGCGAGGACAACGTTGCGGTTATCCCTGGCACGGCGTTCGACCCCGAAGGCGGCACGTATGCCCTGAGAATCTCCTACGCCTGTCACGTCGACGACCTACGCGAAGGCCTCACCAGAATCACGCACGCATTGACAACGAAACAAGGAGAGACAAACCGATGACAACCATCACCCACGAGCGGCACCGCTCGGTAATCGATGCCATCACCCGGCTGGAGCCCGACGGTGTCGCATACGTACCAAGCGCCAGCATAGCGCCGATCATCAATGGGCTGCTCTCAGCCGAAGAGGAGGGTACCTTGCCTCTCATCTTCCCCGTCTCTCGTGAAGAGGAAGCCATCGGCATTGTCGGTGCCTATCCCCTTGCCGGAAAATTCGGGGTAATCGTCATGCAAGACAATGGCTTCGGCAACGCGCTCACGGCCCTGACGACTTTCGCGGTCTCGTACCATCTTCCTCTCCTGATCATCGCCAATACCCGTGGCGGCCTGGGCGAGTACAACTCGATGATCCACAATATTTCAGCACCGGTGCCGGAACTGCTCCGCTCGA
Source organism: Brevibacterium sp. UCMA 11754 (assembly GCF_021532275.1). Lineage (GTDB taxonomy): Bacteria > Actinomycetota > Actinomycetes > Actinomycetales > Brevibacteriaceae > Brevibacterium. The sequence goes on along the minus strand of NZ_JACBOT010000030.1, from coordinate 3,077 downwards.
CGAACATCCCTGTCTTCTCACTGGACCGCCGCAACGCTGCAGACGATTGGGCAGCGACGATCGTGGAAGCCGGCAAGCATTCTCAGATGACGTATCGCCCCGTCGTCGTCCTCATGGAATTCTTCGACCACACCGATGAAAAGGCCAAAGCATGAAACGCATCGATGCACTCCGCACCATCATCGAATCCACAGCCAATGAACCCGTTGTTGCCACCTGTGCGGCGACAAGCAGAGAACTGGCCTCAATTGATGACCGCGACAACCATCTCTATCTTCTCGACGCCATGGGCCTCGCGATTTCAGTGGGGAACGGGATAGCACAGTGCATCCAAGCCAACTCGGAAGCGCGATGCTTTGTCATTGAAGGAGACGGCTCGATGCTGATGAATCCTGGAGCTGCACTGACCGCGGGCTATCTCCGACAGGAGAACCTGGTAATCATTGTTCTCGACAATGGCGTCTACGCCTCAACCGCAGGAATCCCAACTCAGGCACGCGACCTCGACCTTGGCGCGATCGCTGAAGCCGCGGGGCTCAGGGTGCTTCGGCCCGAGGGCGAGGCCGAACTTGCGGCAGCCCTGACCGCATCGAGAAATGAGGCGGGCCCGTGGTTCCTTCATGCCCGAATCGAACCTGGCAATGCTGCCTCGACTCCGCTTCTGCTCATGGATCCCGTCATCCTCGGCCAGCGGTTTCAATCGTGGCTGCTCTGCAGAACGGCATCCTGAAACATGTGCCAACAATCTATGAGTCCCACAGGTGAGAATCGATCTTGCGGCTCGCCGCCCAGTTGCACTACACGACTACCTGTGGGCATGTCGCCGTGCACCGGAAACCAGCGTCGATGCATCACAAGAAGGGTGCCGTCGATGGCGAGTCGAAATGGATTTCGACGAGTGAAGCCGGCTCCTCATCGGCGCCGAGATCGGTTCGGAGGCGCTCGAACGCGGTTCTGATGTGATCGCGCACAAGGCCTTCAGCAGCCTCTCCATTGCGGTCCCGGATTGCCGTAAACAGTTCCCAGTGCTCCGAGCTGATTCGAGTGCGATAGTCGTCATGATTGCGTTGTCTTGTCCCTAGGAGCAGTGCAATCTGGGACCGCAGACTCAGCCATACCAATTCGAGCCGACGGTTGCCTGAACGTTCATAGATTGCATCATGGAACGCAATGTCTGCACTCAGCATCTCACGCTGGTTGCCTCGTCGAACAGCGTCGTCAACAGCTTTTGCATGTGACTCGATGAGTAAGAGATCGTCATCAGTTCGATTGGCGATGAGCGCGCGAATGGCGACAAGCTCGATGGCAAAGCGGACGGAGTAGATTTCCTCGAGATCGTGCTCTTCGAACTCGGTGACGAAGGAACCACGATGCCACTCACCCTGCAACAGCCCCTCCTGCCGCAAGATCGTGATGGCGTCCCTTACCGGCCCACGGCTCACAGACAGAACCTTTGCCAACTCGACTTCGTTGATGCGTTCGCCTGGGGAGAGACTGCCGTCAAGAATCGATTCGCGTATTCGGTCAGCGACGTCATCGGACATGCCGCGTCGCTTGAGAGGTTTCTGCATGAGACTTTCCTCGTTGTCACAACGGCTGAATGTGTGTTCGGGTATGAAGTTAACATTACGACACACTAGGACAGTCCGTACACTGCGCCGAATGTTGTGTCCTCTATTGGCCTCGCTGAGTCGTGGGTCCAAAATATTCAGCCGGTGTCCGATCAGGAAGTCTGGAGCTGCAAAATTGTGGCATACGCAGTGGATTCGTCATCTGAGCTGACGAATCCACCGGTTGATTTTGAACTGGATGATGGCTACGAAGCGACATTCTCCTTCGCCTTCGCGCCAGCCTTCCGTGTTCTGAGGTTACGGATCACCGCGGTCACCAATGGGTAGGCGAGGGCGATGAGGGCCGCGACCGTGAGAATGAGCGAAAACGGACGCTGGAACATGATGAAGAGGTTCCCATCGCCCATCGCTGAGGTTTGGACCAGGTACTTCTCCAACAGTGGGCCCAGCACCAGGCCGAGCACGAATGGCGCCGCCGGGAAGTCGAAACGCTTCATGAAGTAACCGAGCAGCCCGGCAAAGAACACGATCCACAGTGTGAATGTGTTGTTTCCCAGAGCGAAGGCACCGACGAAGCTCATCATGAGCACGATGGGGTAGAGGAAGACGTACGGAATCCTGAGAATCTGAGCGAAGACCGGAGCCAGCGGCAGGTTGAGCACCAGCAGGATGAGGTTGCCGAAGAAGAAGCTCACCAGCAGACCCCACACCAGGTCAGGTTCCTGTTGAAAGAGCAGAGGACCGGGCTGGAGTCCGAAGATGACGAAGGCACCCAGCAGCACCGCAGTCGTTCCGCTGCCGGGAATGCCGAGTGCGAGAGTGGGGATGAAGCTCGCATTGGCGGCAGCGTTGTTCGCAGCCTCCGGGGACGCCACAGCCTCCGGGCACCCTTCCCGATGAGATGCTTGAACTTGCTCACCTGCTTCTCCACGCCGTAGGCGAGGAATGTGGCCAGAGTGGCTCCGGCGCCGGGAAGGACACGACGGCAAAGCCCAAGACGGTGCCGCGCGTGGCCGCAGGGGCGGAGCGGGTCAGCTCCTCCTTCGTCACCAGCAGATCCTTGAAACGTGCACGGATGGGTTTCTCACCGCCTCGGCGGATCTGGTGGAGAACCTCACCGACGGCGAAGATTCCGATCATCACGGCAACGAAATCGAGCCCGGAGAGCAGGTTCACGCTGCCGAAGGTGAACCGTGCTGTGGAGAACCCGGATGCCACACCGACCATCGACACGAGGAGTCCTGCTGCGGCCATTGTGATGCCGCGCAGAATGTTCTCGCGGCAAAGGACACGATCGTGGCCATACCCAACAATATGATCGCGAGATTCTCCGCAGGTCCGAAGTTGAGCGCGAAATGTGCGATCGGTTGGGCCAAGGCCATGAGGCCGATGAGCGAGATGATCGCAGCGAAGAAGGACGCCAGGGCGGAGATCGCCAAGGCTGCTCCCGCTCGACCTTTGCGTGCCATCTGATAGCCGTCGAGGGTGAGCACGACGCTCGATGCG